>NZ_JBIBIJ010000005.1:3608-520229 GCF_042957465.1 Kitasatospora sp. NPDC008050 | reverse complement strand
CGTTGCGATTAACGTCGCACGACGGGTTCGGGAGGAGGCCGCTGGGAAAAGGACCAAGCCCACGGGCTGGTACCTCGCCCGGCGGCCCACCTCACGCTGAAGCTCCTCCCCTGAGGGGCTGGCTTGTGAGGAGGGCTGCGTGCCGTCCGGCGCCGGGGCATCTGAAGCTCCGGGTGGTCTGAGTCGTGGGACCCGATACGACAGGTCGAGGAGGTAGCTCACCGCATTTGAGGCGATCACTCCTGAAGAAGCCGTGCGGCTGCTCCAAGTGGCCGCGGCGGCGCTCTGCGACGTTGGCCCGGTGCGCCTCAGTGTGGCCGCGTCCTTGCTTGAGATCAGCGATCGCACCGCCCGCACCTGGGCGAACGAGGGTCTGCTCCGCCGAAAGCGAGGTTGAAGGTCACTCGCCGGCTCGGGTGGATCCTGTGCGGCTCCACGAGGTCTGGCAACTGGTCCGCGACCTGCGTGCTCAGGGGCGGAACCGGGGCCTGCTCAATGCCGTCTGGTACCGACTTGCCGATCAGTCGATCCTTGACAGTGATGACGTGGCGGAGGGTCTGGAGCAGCTGCGATCCGGGCTTACGCGTCCAGCACCGACGCAGGAGGAGGAAGAGGCGCAGGGCGGCAAGTAGCGTGTGAGTACCATTGCTTGGTGCCCTATCAGTAGAGCTCAGCCCTCGTGCTGAGCAGCAGGTCACGATGAGGCTGACCAGGAGATCAACGTCTACACGCAACTGTATGAGTGGGCTGGTGTGCCAGTCCCTGCTGGGAAGCGCACCAAGCCCTCGTGCTGTGATGCGGACACAGGTCTGCCGCCCGATGTTGACGTCGAGATCGTGGATGAGATCGTGAGGCGGGCCAGAGAGTTGACGGGGGCGGCCAAGCGCAGGGCAGCGTGGCGAGGGCGTACGAGCTAGCCCCATGGGTCGGCCGTGGTGGCCCCCACGCGTAGCCCGCTGCGAACCGGTGCCTACCAGCGGTCCGAGGCGTCCAGGGTCACGATCACCGTGCCCTTGTCGTCGGAGACGTCCGCGCACACCTGGTGCCGGTCGAGATTGCGGCCCTCGTCGTGGCAGGCGCCCCAGGTGCCGTGGTCCAGGGTGAACTGCCAGCCGTGCGCCCGCGTCAGGTGGTCGCGGAGTTCCCGCGCCACCTCGTCGGGCGACTGCCCGGCCGTGCCGTGCACCTCGATGCTCCGTGTGCAGTACGTCTCGGAGCCGCCGCCGCAGCCCTCGTCGCGGTTGCTCACCACCGCGAGCCCGGTGGGCAGCGGCAGGACCTCCCGGTCGGAGGGGGTGGTGGCCGGTACCCCGTTGATGCCGACCAGCCAGGCGGCCACCAGGGCGGCGGCCGGGCCGATCACGCAGTAGAAGATGGACAGGCCCATGCCCGCGGCGCCGCGCCCTTGCAGCGAACTCAGCTTCGGCACGCCGGGTCGGCGGCTTTCGACGACGATGCCCACGGGGAGGAGGACCGCTGCCGCGAAGGTGATGATCACCATCAGGGTGACCTTCGCGTCGGAGAGGATCCACCCCTGCGCGAGTGCGATCCCGGTGGCCGCGAGGAGCGCGAGCAGGATCCCGACGACCCAGCCCGTCCTGACCGTCCGGACGGCGAACAGCCAGCACACGAGGGGGAAGAGAAACGCGACAGTGATGATCACGGCGGACACTCTGCCCCACGCAGGCCGCTGCGGCCCAGGGTTTTCGCGGCCCGCCAGGTGGTGGGCCTACTCCTCCGTCGGGGTCCAGTCCGCGACCAGCGCCAGCAGCCCGGGAAAGCGCGCCTCCAGGTCGTCGATCCGCACCTGGCTGCGGCGTTCGAGACCGTACTGGCGCTGGCGGGTGACGCCGGCCTCGCGCAGGGCGCGGAAGTGGTGCGTGAGCGAGGACTTGGGGCGGTCCAGGGCGAACCAGCTGCACGAGTGGTCGAAGGCGTCGGAGTCGAGCAGCAGCGCGCGCACGATGTGCAGCCGCAGCGGGTCGCTGAGCGCGGCCAGTACCGCCTCCAGGCGCAGCTCGCTGACCGCCGGTTCGGGCAGTGGCTCGGGCAGATCGGGGGGCTGGGGGTGGCGGCGGATGGCGGACGCCGCAGGGGTGCCGGGGGAGGAGCTGGGTGCCATGGGGGCCTCCTTCGCGCTGCTTTAAGTACGAGTCCAATCGTACTGCATGCTAAGTTCGAGATATCTCGTACTGAGCGGATGGCCCGAGGGGGAGTTCATGGCGTATGCCGTCGAGGAAGCAACTATGCTGGATCGTAGGGGAGTTCACGCACGAACCGGTACCGCTTGGATCTGGCTGGCCGCCTGGCCGGTCACCGCCGTCTTCGTCCTGTCCAACGCCGCCACCCCGCTCTATGCCCTGTGGCAGCACGACATCGGCTTCGGCAAAGGGACGCTGACCGTCGTCTTCGCCTGCTACATCGCCGGCCTGATCGGCTCGCTGCTGGTCTGCGGGGTGCTCTCGGACCGGATCGGCCGCCGCCGGGTGCTGGTTCCGGCGATCCTGCTCGCGCTGCTGGCCTGCGGCACCTTCGCCACGGCCGGCTCGGTGCCCGCGCTGATGGCGGCCCGGCTGCTCACCGGGATCGCGGTCGGGGCGGCCGTCTCGGCGGGCATGGCGGCGGTGACCGACGTCGCGGGCGCCGAGCGGCGGCGGCTCGCCGCGCTGCTGGCCTCCTGCGCGATGGTGCTGGGCGCCGGCACCGGGCCGCTGCTGGCAGGCGTGCTCTCGCAGGCGCTGCCCGGGCCGACCAGCACCGTCTTCGGGGTGGTCGCCGTGCTGCTCCTCGGCGCCCTGGCGGTGGTGCTGCGGATGCCGCTGCCGCCGCGCGGCCCGGCGCCTTCGGCACGTGGGCCGCTGCTCCGCACGCCCCGGGTGCCGCGCGGGAACGGGCGCCAACTGGCCCTGGGCATCGCCGTCTTCGCGCCCGGCATCACCGCGACCTCGTTCGTCCTGTCGCTCGGCCCCTCGCTGCTCGCGGCGCTGCTCGGCGGCAGCAGCCGGATCCTCGCCGGGGCGGTCGCGTTCGCGATGTTCCTCACCGCGACCGCCGTGCAGTTCGCCGTGCAGCGGCTGGGCCGGCGCGCGATCCTGCCGGCGGGCGCGGCCTCGACGGTGCTGGGGATGCTCGCCCTGGTCGGGGCGGTGCGCGGCCACGCCGTGGCGCTGCTGGTGACGGCCGCGCTGCTGGCGGGCGCCGGGCAGGGGCTGGGGCAGCTCGGCGGGCTGTCGCTGCTCAACGCCAACGTGCCGGCGCGCTCGCTCGCCGAGGCCAACGCCGCGCTCAACGTGGGCGGTTACCTGCTGGCGGGCACGCTCCCGGTGGCCGCCGGGTTCCTCGGCGACGCGATCGGGCTGACCGGAGCGACCACGGTCTTCGGTGTCGTGGTGGCGCTGCTCGCTGCTCTGGGAGGGGCGCTGGTGGTCGTCAACAGGACTTGGGCGAAGGCTGGTTGAGGAAACGCCCCGGGCGGCACAGGGCGCCCGGGGCGGTAACACGGCGCTCAGCCAGCCAGGTTGGCGAGGCAGCTGGCCTCGCTCACGTGGTCGGGGTCGAGCGCGTGCAGGACCTCGTGCCGCACCACCGGGTCGACGGCCATCAGCACGTGGTCCGGCACGTTGGCCGGGCAGAGGTCCTGCACCAGCACGTTGTGCACGTTCGGGCCGGACAGGTACTGCGAGGTGTACGGGGTGACCACCTCGTCGAACTTGGTGGCGATCACCCAGTACTCGACGCCCGGCATGGTGTCGCCGCCCGCGTTGAGCTTGCCGAGCATGGCCGAGCCGACCTCCTGGTCCGCGCAGGCCGGGCAGGCGGAGGCGACGATCTGCTGGGCGCCGGGGAAGGACTGGGCGAGCGTGGTCAGGCCGTCCAGCGTGGTCCCGTGGTTGCTCGGGGCGAGGCCGACCAGGGTGTGCACCTTGGCCGCCCCGCCGTCGAACTTCAGGTAGTAGCGCGGCATCATGCCGCCCTGACTGTGGCCGACGATGTCGACCTGACCCGCGCCGGTGGCGGCCAGCACCCCGTCCACGAAGGTGGAGAGCTGCTGGGCGGAGTCGGCCACCGGGGCGATCGCCCGCAGCACGGGGACGCCGGGCTGGGCGCCGTAGGTCAGGGCGTAGACGCAGTAGCCCTGCGCGGCCAGCGCCGGGGCGATGGTCAGCCAGTTGACCGAGCCGTTGGCGAAGGTGCCGTGGACCAGCACGACGGGCCTGGGGTGGGCCGAACTGGGCTGGCAGGACCAGTCGTTGGCCCCGGGGACGCCCGGTGCGGCGAGCGCCTGGGCGGCGGCGACGGGGTCGGTGCCGTTGGGGTTGGCGTTGGCGGTGGCCCGCGCCTGGGCCGGGGCGGCGCCGGCCAGCGCGGCGCCGAGCAGTCCGGCGCCGGCCGCGAGCGCGGCGAGCCGGCGGGTGAAGCGGCCGCGGGGCGAGGTGGATCTGGGCAGGGGGGAGCCGGGCAGGTTGGTTCCGGACATGGCTGTCCTCCGGGTGGGGGTTGGAGGTGCGCGACGGCGCGTGGGGGTGCGCCGGGGAACTGGCCAGTAAGTTACTGCTGGGTTAACGCCCTGGCCAGACACCGCGCGGGAATTGACACCCGGAGGGACGAGTCGTGCCGAAGCGGACTATCCGGCGAGCACGGAGGCAGCGGCCGCGGCGGCGGTGCGCCGGTCGGCCCGGGCCGCCCAGCGCCCGTCCGCCCGGCTGATCAGGATCGGGTGCTCGAAGCAGGCACTGATCAGCTCGGTGGTGACGATGTCCGCGACCTCCCCGCGCCCGACGCACTCGCCCTCGCGCAGCAGCAGCGCGTGCGTGGTGCTGCTCGGCAACTCCTCCAGGTGGTGGGTCACCAGCACGCTGGCCAGCTCGGGGTGCTTCTCGCGCAGCTCGTCCAGGCTGCTGAGCAGCTGCTCGCGGGCGGTCAGGTCGAGGCCGGTGGCGGGCTCGTCCAGCAGCAGCAGGCGCGGCTGCGGCATCAGCGCACGGGCGATCAGGGCCCGGCCGCGCTCGCCCTGGGAGAGCGTGGTCCAGGCGGCCTCGGCCCGCCGGGTCATGCCGAGGGTGGCGATCAGCTCGTCGGCGTGGGCGAGCTGCTCGGGGGTGGGCCTGCGGTGCAGGTCGGGTTCGATGCTGTTGGTCAGGCCGGTCAGCACCACCTCGCGCACGCTCAGCGGCGAGCGCAGCGGATGGCGGGGGTTCACGTGGCCCAGGTGCGCCCGCAGCTCGCGGACGTCCACCCGGCCGAGTTGGCGGCCGAGCACCCGCACCACGCCGCGGGTGGGGTGGCAGACGGCGCCGAGCAGGCCGAGCAGGGTGCTCTTGCCCGCGCCGTTGGCGCCGAGCACGGCCCAGTGCTGGCCGGGCTCGATGGTCAGCGAGATGCCGCGCAGCAGGTGGCGGCCGGCGCGCACGAAGTCGACGTCCTCGACGTGCAGCAGCGGGCCGTGCGGTGCGGGGTCGGCGGAGTTCACGGGTGCGCTCCTCAGGGGGTGACTCGGCGGGTGACTCGGTTGGGGACTTGGTTGGGGACTCGGTGGGTGAGCGGGGAAAGGGACTCCTGGGCGCGGAGCAGCTGGTCCTGGGCGCGGAGCAGCTGGTCCTGGGCGCGGAGCAGCCGGACGATCGCCTCCAGGTTGTGCAGGGTCGCGGCGACAGCGGCCTCGGCGTCCCGCGCCTGGAGCGCGGCGAGCAGCGCCGCGTGCGCGCACGAGGTGTCCGGCAGGCCCGGCACGCTCTCGACCAGCTCGACCAGCGCGGTGCGCAGCACCGGCAGCACGGCGGTGAACAGGTCCAGCAGGACGGCGTTCCCGGCCAGCTCGACGACCGCCAGGTGGAACGCCAGGTCGGCCTCGACGAAATCGGGCGCGCTGAGCGAGCGCCGGGCCTGCCGGGCGTCCAGCCGCTCGCGCAGGGCCTGGAGCTCGGCGGGCGTGGCGCGCTCGGCGGCCAGCCGGGCGGCCTCCACCTCCAGCGCGCGGCGGACCTCGTACACCTCCAGCAGGCGGGCCCGGCGCAGCAGCTCGCGCACCTCGCCGGGGGGTGCGGGCGGCCGGGTGGCGGGGTCGGTGACGAAGGTGCCGACGCCGTGGCGCACGTCGAGCAGGCCGTCGCGGACCAGCAGCCGCACGGCCTCGCGGACGGAGGACCGGCCGACGCCCAGCAGCCGGGCCAGTGCGGCCTCGTTGGGCAGCTGCTCGCCGACCCGCCAGCGGCCGCCGTCGAGCAGCTCGCGCAGCCGCGCCTCCACGCGCGGCACCAGGGGGCCGCGCCGGGGGCCCGGTGTGCTCGGCTCCACGGCGTCTCCTCCTCGACCGGCCGGGCCCGGCAACCAGGTGGGCTCGAACGTGCGTCCGCCAAGATGCGGATGCCCGCGCCGGGGTGAGCACGCTAACAGTCGTCGCCAGTCCTCTGAGGACTGTTCCACCCAGTGGACTCCCGGCGTACGGGCGGGCAGGGTGGTGCCCCGACTGGGGCGGTGGCGCGATGATGCCGCATCATGGCGCGGGTGCCGGGCATGCGGTGCCCGGCCGACAGAGCGTGAGGAGCAGGACCAGGTGATCGGACGAGCGCTGAACGGCCGCTATGAACTGGTCGGCACCCTCGGGGTCGGCGGCATGGCCACGGTCTGGCACGGCGTCGACCGGGTGCTCGGCCGGGAGGTGGCGGTCAAGGTGCTCAACGGCGGCCTGGCCGAGGACCCCAGGTTCGCCGAGCGGTTCAGCCGGGAGGCGCAGCACGCGGCGATGCTGGTGCACCCGCGGATCGCCATGGTCTTCGACTCGGGCATGGACCAGGGCGCCGCCTACATCGTGATGGAGCTGATCCGCGGCCGCTCGCTCGGCTCGGTGCTGGCCGAGGGCGGCCCGCTGCCGGTCGAGCGGGCGGTGGGGATCGCGGCGGCGGTCTGCGAGGCGCTGGAGGTGGCGCACGCGGCCGGCCTGGTCCACCGCGACATCAAGCCCGGCAATGTGATGATCACCGACGACGGCGGCGTCAAGGTCGTCGACTTCGGCATCGCGCGCGCCTCGGCCTCCGGGCAGCAGCTGACCCAGACCGCCTCCGTGCTCGGCACCGCCGCCTACCTCTCGCCCGAGCAGGCCACCGCCTCCGAGGTGGACGGGCGCGCCGACCTCTACGCACTGGGCTGCGTGCTCACCGAAATGCTCACCGGGGAGCCGCCGTTCAGCGCCGACACCCCGGTCGGGGTCGCCTTCAAGCAGGTCTCCGAGGAGGCCCCGCCGGTCAGCCTGCGCCGCCCCGACGTGCCGCGGGCACTCGACCACGCGGTGGCGCGGCTGCTGGCCAAGCGCCCGGCGGACCGGCCGGCCAACGCGGCCGCCGCTCGCGCCGAGCTGCTCGCGGCGGTGCCGGTGGCGGGCTCGGTGGACCGGACCTCGGAGCTGCTGGCGACGCCGATGCCGATGCCGACGCCCGGCCCGGACGGTGACCGCACGACGATGCTGCCGCCCGTCGTGGGTGCGCCGCCGCAGCAGCCGTACCGGGCGGGGACGGCCGCACCGACCTCGGTGATGGCGCCGGTGCCCGAGTACGGCGGGCACGGCGAGTACGGCGGACACACCGGACAGGCCGAGTACGGCGAGTACGGCGGACACACCGGACAGGCCGAGTACGGCGACCACCCGGAACCCGCCGCCCCCGCGCGCCGCTCGCGCCGCACCCTCGCGCTGGTGCTCGGCGCGGTCGGCCTGGCCGGGGTGGGCCTGGTGGGCGCGCTGGCCTTCTCCGGCTCCGGCGGCAACTCCGGTGCCGCCGCGGCCAAGGGCAGCCAGCAGCAGCCCGCCCAGCCGGTCGGTGCCGCCACGCCCCCCGCGTCCACCGGCGGCGCCGCTGCGCCGCCCACCGTGCCGCCGGCCGCCGGCACGCCCGCCGCCGGGCCGAGCACGGTGCCCTCCACCGCGCCGTCCAAGCCCGCCGGCACCCCGGCCGCCCAGATCGGCGCGCTGCGTGCCCAGGTGAGCGGCTCCCCGATACCGAAGGACCGTCAGGCCGCCCTGGTGCACACCCTGGACGCGGCCACGGCGGCGCTCGGCGCCGGGCAGCCGCAGGACGCGGTGCAGGCGCTGAAGGCGGCCCAGCGCCAGGTCCGGGACCTGTCCAAGAAGCACGCGGTGGACGGGGCGACGGCCGCCTCCTGGCAGCGCCAGCTAGGCGTGACCATCAACGCGCTGAACGCCCAGGCGAATCAGGACGCGGCGGGCGGCACCGCCGACACCACCGACGGCGGCACCAACGGCATCAACGGCACCAACGGCATCGACAACGGCGACACCGGCGACACCCTCGGCAACTGACGCCGCCTCAGCCGGGCGACTCGGCGGGTGCCTCCACGAACACCCGCCGGGAGGCGTCCTCCTGGGCGAGCCGACGCATGCTGGCCAGCAGCGTGTCCCCGAGGACGGTGCCCAGCACCGCCCGCTCCACCCGCCCGCCGGGATCGGCGCGGTGCCCGAGCAGCGCCAACTCGGCGGCGGCCAGCCGCTCGGCCGCCGACGCGTACTCGTCCAGGATGCCGAGCAGATCCTCCTGCCCCAGCTCGCGCAGCGCCCGGATCACCTGGGCGAGCGCCGCGCAGGCCGCGCCGCCGGGGTGCACCAGCCAGCCGCGCTCGGCCACCCAGGCTGCCGCGGCCTCGGTGGCCGCCCGCCCGGCCGAGTCGTCCCCCGCACGGCGTTCCGGGGTGACGGCGCGCTGGGCGATGCCCAGGGTGGCGGGCAGCGAGAGCTCGGGTGCGTCCAGGGCGGTGAGCAGCTGGCGGGCGGCGGCGATCGAGAGCCCGCCGACCTCCAGCAGCGCGCGCAGCAGCCGGAGCCGCCGCACGTGCCCCTCGCCGTACTGCGCCTGGTTGGGACAGGTCAACTCGCCGGCCGGGAGCAGCCCCTCCCGCAGGTAGTACTTGATGGTGGGGACCGGCACCCCGGTTTGACGGCTCAGTTCCCCGACGCGCACAGGCCGATCTCCTCTCCCGCCAGGGAGCAGCGGTGATGCACCAAGCGTAGGCGGCGGGCCGCCGCCGCTGCCAGACCCGTGACCGTGCCCGGAGTCGCCTTTACGCGCTCGGATTCCCTTGCGTGTCAGCGGGTTGTGGCAGCATGCCGCCCAGCAGGCTCCGGCAGCAGCGCCGTGGGCCGCCGGGGTGGAACGGGGCACGTGGGTGGCGACGGTCGAGCAGGTCCGGGCGGCGGCGCTGGCGCTGCCCCGCACGAGCGAGCACCTGATCCGGGACCGGGTGAAGTTCCGGGTCGGCCGGATCGTCTACCTGGCCCTGTCCAGCGACGAGACGGTGCTCGGCTTCGCCTTCCCCCGGGAGGAGCGGGAGCTGCTGCTCGCCACCGAGCCCGGGCTCTACCTGCCCCCGGAGCCGGCCGACGAGCGCTTCAACTGGCTGCAACTGCGGCTCGCGGCCGTCTCGGAGGCCGAGCTGGGCGAGATCGTGCTGGACGCCTGGCGGATGGTGGTGCCCAAGCGGGTGGCCGCCGAGCACGAGGCGGCCCGGTCGGATGCCCTGCCGCCCGGCCCGAGCCTGGCCCAACTGCGCTTCGCGGCAGGGGTCTTCGCCGGGCTCGGTGCGGTCGACGCGGGCTGGGAGCGCTGGGCCGCGGCCACGGCCGCGGGCCCCGACCTCGCCCGGCCCGAGCACCGCGAGGCCCTGCACCGCTGGCTCAACTCCTGGGGCTGCCGCATCCGTTACCCGCGCGAGGGTGAGCCCGACCTGTTCTCCGCCGCACTCGACGTCTGGTGGGCCGCGCACGGCACGGCCCTGCCCGCCGCCGGTGCCACCCTGGCCAATCTGACCGACCGTCAACTCGACGCACTGGCAACGGCCTACGCCGAGCTGGCGGCGCTGCGCGTCTCGCCCAGCCGCACCCTCGGTCCGACCGCCGCCGCCAAGGCGCTCTACGCGCTGCGCCCGGCGGCCGTGATGCCCTGGGACGCGGCGATCGCCAAGCGGCTGCACGGCTCCCGGGACGGCGCGGCGTTCCGCCGCCACCTGACCTGCGGGCGGCAGTGGGCCCGCGCGGTGATCGCCGAATCCGGCTCGGACGAAGGCGAGTTGCCGCGCGAGCTGGGGCGGGCGGCGGTGCCGCTGGCCAAGGTGCTGGACGACTACCTGTACGTCACGATCACCGCCGGCATCCCCGCCGCCCCATGAGCATCACCCCGTGAGCCGGACCGCCTGGGCGGGCTACTGGCGGGTGCCGCAGCCGGGGCAGAAGGCCGCACCCGTGGGGACGGCCGCCTGGCAGGAGCGGCAGCTCGCCGGATCGGCCATCTTGTGGCCGCAGCCGGCGCAGAACGCCCCGCCGTGCGTCTCGGCGTTGCACTGCGGGCAGACCAGCTGCCGCTCGGTGGCCACGTCGTAGGCGCTCCCGGCCTGCTGCCCGGCCTCGTAGGCGCGCTGGGTCACCTGGTCGTTGAGCCCCCGGCGGCGGGCCGCCTCGGCCTCGGCGGCGGTGTCCGGCGCGCAGCCCTGGCACAGGCCCTGGGCCGGGTTCCAGCAGGTGTCGCAGACGTGCTGGGTGCACCGGGCGCAGCGGTGGAAGTGGCCCTGCGCGGCGCCGATCGCCCGCTCGAACGCGGCGTCCTTGGCACGGCCCCAACTGGCCCCCGCCAGGCCGTCGACGGCGTTGGTGATGGTGCCGCCGTTGCCGTTGAGCATGCTCCAGGCCGCGCCGACCCCCTTGCTGACCCAGCCGGCCGCCCGCCCGGTGGTGAACGCCTCGTAAGGCGATCTCCAGGTGTCCTGACAGCGCTGGCAGTTGAACTCGAACTGGAAACCGGCTCCGGTGCCGTACTGCTCGCACAGGTCGCGGTGGTTGTTGCTGAAGTAGATCTCGGTGGTCACTGCTGGTCCCCCCGGGGGCGTCCGGTCGTCGTGGCGCTGCCAGCCGTACGACGCCACTGGTCGCCGCCTGGTTCTGGTTGTGTCCAACTGGTGTTCGATGCGCGAAGACTGCCATGCCGGACCGGGTGCGGCCAAGCCCTGACCACCGCTGTTCACCCGGCGGACCCGCGCGGCTCAACCCTGGGGTGGAGGGGGAGGGTCCACCCGCCGGTCAACCCTGGAGCCGACGCCCGGACCGGGGGTCCGGCGGGAGCCTTGCACCATGGACACCACGACCTACCTCCTCAACGGCCTGCTGCTGGTGACGATCGTGCGCCAGGTGCGGGGCACCGAGCTGAACCTCGCCAACCTGCTGATCCCGCTGGGGGTCGTGGGCGCGGCCGCGCTCGCCTTCCTGCACTCGATCCCGACCGCCGGCGGCGACCTGACGCTGATCCTGGGCCTGGCCGGGCTCGGCGCGGTGCTCGGCGCGCTCGGCGGCTCGCTGGTGCGCCTGTCGGCCCTCCCGCCCAGGGCCGGGGCGAGCCAGGGCGCGAAGGTCCGGCTGCTCGCCCGCACCCCGCTCGCCGTGCTGCCCGTCCTGGTCCTCGGCAGCCTCGCGCGGCTGGCCTTCGCCTTCTCGGCGAACCACGGGCTGGGCCACGCCATCGCCGACTTCAGCCGCGACCAGCAGATCACCGGTCAGAACGCCTGGGTCGCCGCCCTGGTCCTGATGGCGCTCGCCGAGGTGGTCACCCGCCTCACCGTGACCCGGCTGCGCGGCCACCTGCTCGGCCGCACCCTGGCCGTCCCCGCCCCCGCGCCCGGCCCCGCCCGCCCCGCGCGGGCCCAGGCCGCCCCCTTCGAGCCGGCATGACCTGGCCGGCGACTGGCCCGCGCACCGGCTGGCTCCCTATGCTGCGGGCCATGGCGAGCACAGCGCGGGGCGGCGACGAGGACGAAGGGTCCACCGCGGCCGTCGGACAGGCCCTGGCACAGCCCGGCAGCGACCCGGCGGTCAGCGCGCGGATCGCGCTCGCGCAGGTCCGGATCAACCAGCGGCGCAAGCGGCAGGTGTCCCGGTTGCGCCCGCTCAGCTGGCTGCTGCTGGTCGCCGTCGGCGTCTCCGCCTGGACCAGCTCGGTCACCCCGGGACTGACCGGCCGCCACCTGGCCGTCAGCCTGGCCCTGCTCACCTTCGCCGTGCCGACGGCGCTGGCCGGAGCCGGCCGGTGGCCGGGCCGGGACGAGCGGGGGCCGCGGGGCGTGCTGATCCTGCTGATCTCGCTGGCCGCGCTCACCCTCACCGCCCTGGTGCCGTCCGGCACCCTGAACGTGCTGCCGGTCTCCGGTGCGGTGATGCTCGGCTTCATCCGGCTGGACCTGCGCCCGGCGCTGCTGATCAGCGGCACGACCACGGTGGTGCTCGTGCTGCTGCTGGCCCTGACCGTCAGCGACCCGGTGGAGACGATCACCTCCTCGGTGCTGCTCTGCGTGGTGCTGGCCGTCACCGCCCGGCTGATGCGGCAGAGCCGGGAGGGCCAGGACCGCACCGAGCTGCTCTTCGCCGAGCTGGAGGACGCCTGGGAGGCGGAGACCAGGGCGGCGGCCGGCGCCGAGCGGGTGCGGATCGCCCGCGAGCTGCACGACGTGCTGGCCCAGTCGCTCTCCGCGCTGGCGATCCAGCTGGAGGGGGCCCGCAAGCTGGCCGAGCGCGACCAGGTCGCCCCGCTGCTCCAGCAGGTGATCAACCGCTCGGTGGAGCTGACCCGGGACGGTCTGGACGAGGCCCGGCAGGCCGTGGGCGCGCTGCGCGCCGAGCACCTGCCGGGCCTCGCCGAGGTCGCCCCGCTGGTCGAGCGCAGCGCCCGTGACCTGGAGCTCGCCCTCGCGTTCAGCGTGCTGGGCAGCGCCCGCCCGGGTGAGCCGCAGGCCGAGTTCGCGCTCTACCGCGGTGTCCAGGAGGCGCTGACCAACGTGGCCCGCTACGCACGCGGCTCGCGCGCCGAGGTGGTGCTCGACTACCGCGGGAGCGGCCGGGTGACCGTCAGCGTCACCAACACCGCCGGCACCGCGACCGCCCCGGCCACCGGGGGCGGCGGCAACGGGCTGCGCGGGATGCGCGAGCGGGTCGAGCGGGTCGGCGGCACCGCCGAGGCCGGTCCGGTCGGGGACGGCTGGCGGGTGGAGATGGAGGTCCCGGGATGAGCACCCGCCGTGCCCCCGCCCCGTTCCCGCACCCTCTGCCCAGCCCCGTCCAGCCCGACCCCAGCACCGAGGAGCCCGAGATGATCCGCCTGGTGATCGCCGACGACCAGCGCGTCACCCGCGAGGGCCTGGCCCTGCTGATCGGCCTGAACGAGGGCATGGAGGTGGTCGCGCTGGCCGCCAACGGCGAGGAGGCGGTCGCGGCCGTCCTGGAGCACCGGCCGGACGTGGTCCTGATGGACCTCTCGATGCCGGTGCTGGACGGCATCGCCGCCACCGCCGCGCTGGCCGAACAGCTGCCCGGCACGCCCGTCCTGGTGCTCACCACCTACGCCGACGACGCCTCGATCTTCCCCGCGCTGCGGGCCGGCGCCAAGGGCTATCTGACCAAGGACGCCGGCTCGGACCGGATCGAGGAGGGCATCCGGGCCGTGCACGCCGGGCAGACCTTCATGGATCCGGTGGTCCAGCAGCGCCTGGTCGCTGCCGCCATCGGCGGCGCCCCGTCGCTGCCTGTCGCTGATGCCGCCTCAGCGCCCGGCCGGCCCGCCGCCCCGGCCGCCCCCACCGCCCCGGCCGCCCTGGCCGCCGCGACTCAGGACGACGGGCTCACCGAGCGCGAGCGCGAGGTGCTGGTGCTGATCGCGGCCGGCCTGTCCAACCGGGAGATCGCCGAGCGGCTCTACCTCGGCCAGGCGACGGTCAAGACCCACGTCAACCGCATCTTCGCCAAGACCGGCGCGCGGGATCGGGCGCAGGCCGTCCGCTACGCCTACCGGGCCGGGCTGGTCCGCAGCGACGGCGCCTGACCGGACGCCGTCGGGCAGGCAGGCCCGGCAAGATCCAGCAGGCACCGGCCGCACGTCGAAGCCCCTGACACGCCGTCGTCAAACGGCCTGTCAGGGGCTTCGGAAGTTCGCGCGCTACACAGCTCAGGCGGTGGTGTTGGTGCTGGTGGTCTCGTCAGCCTTGGTGACGTTGACCGGCGCCACCGCGGGGCGCGGCTGCTCGGTGGAGTTCGCCGTGGTGTTGTCACCGCCGGGCGTGTCCTCCTCGCGCATCGCCTTGGTCTCGGCCTTCAGGATGCGCATCGACTTGCCCAGGCCGCGAGCCATCTCCGGCAGCTTCTTCGAGCCGAACAGCAGGATGACTACAGCCAGCACCACGAGGAGGTGCCAGGGCTCCAGACCGTTGCGGAACATCCCTGACCACCGGTCCCTTCGGTTTTCTCGCTGTGACAGAGCCGGGCGGGGTCGCTCGGCCCTTGCCAGTATGCCTGGCCTCGCGGCGGAACGTATACACCGCTCGGGAAACGGTGGTCAAAGAGGCGGTGACGCCAGCATGTTCGAAGCCCGTCCCCGCCGTGTGGTCCGGACCACACGGGGGAGGCAGGGGGGAGACCGGGCTGCCAGGTGCAGGCCGTCGGTGAAGGCCGACTGGCGGGCCGTCAGCAGCTCGTGCGCCGAGTGGGCCGGCGAGGCCGTTGGTTTGCGGTCGTGGGAAGGGCGGGTGCGAGCGTGTCAGACATGTGGCTAGTACATATGTGCAAGACGAATGTTCGAGACGGATGACCAAGACAGATGTCTGAGAGCGCAGTACCATGCGGACCATGGGAAACCGGGAGGAACTGCTGGCCGGCGCCAAGCGCTGCCTGTCCGAGAAGGGCTACGGCCGCACCACCGCGCGGGACATCGCGGCGGCCTCCGGCGTGAGCCTGGCCGCGATCGGCTACCACTTCGGCTCCAAGGACGCGCTGCTCAACATCGTGCTGATCGAGGCCATGGGCGACTGGGGCGAGACGCTGGGCGCGGCGCCGGCCGAGACGGCCGGGCTGGAGCTGACTCCCGAGGAGCGCTTCGTGGCCAGCTGGGACCGGGTGCTCGGTACCTTCGCGGAGAGCCGCGGCCTGTGGAAGGCGCAGTTCGAGGCGATCGCGCAGGTCGACCACCTGCCGGAGATCGCCAAGGCGCTGGGCGAGGCCCAGGGGGACGCCCGGCTCGGGCTCTCCGCGCTCTTCCAGGGCAAGGCCGAGGTGCCGGACACCGAGGAGGAGCACAGCCGCGGCGCCTTCCTGCAGGCGCTGCTGGCCGGGGTCGCGGTGCAGTGGCTCATCGCGCCGGACCGGGTGCCGACCGGGCAGGACCTGTACCGCGGGCTCCAAGTACTCGCGGGCAGCGTGCTCGCGCCGTCCGCGCCCGCCGTCTGACGCTCGGTCGGACCCGTTCGGCGTGCGGGGGGTGGCAGGCGCCCCGAGGGTGGGTCGTATGGCGACCTTTCAGAAGATCAACAGTGCGTTTCCGGTCAACCGGCGGCTGCTCGGCGCAGGCCTGCTGCTCGGCGGCATCGGTGCGGCGGCCGGGCTGCTGGGGACGGCGCTGGTCGGGGTGGCGCTGGCCACCGCCGGGCGCAGCTGGGTCCAGCAGTTCGAGACCTCGCCCGGCGAGCGGGCGGCCCGGGCCCTGCAGCAGGCCAGGGCGGCCTCGCAGGCGGGCCTGGACGCCTGGCGCACGGCCTCGGTGCCGGACGGGGCGCAGCTGAACTGACCGGCCGGGGCCTCTGAGCGAGGAGCAGGGCTTGCGGGTCCTACTCCTCGCTCAGTTCTGCCCGCAGCTCGCCCTTGACGAGCTTGCCGGTCGCGTTGCGCGGCAGCGGCTCGTGCCGGAAGACCAGCTGCGCCGGCACCTTGAACGCCGCCAGCCGGGCCCCGACGTGCCGCCGCAGCTCCTCGGCGGCCGCGCTCGCGCCCGGGTGCAGCCGGACCACCGCGGCCACCTCCTCGCCGAGGGCCGGGTGCGGCAGGCCGAGCACCGCCGCCTCCGCGACCGCCGGGTGGTCCAGCAGCACCCCTTCGACCTCGCCGCAGTACACGTTCTCGCCGCCGCGGATCACCATGTCCTTGAGCCGGTCGACCACGTAGAGCTCGCCGTCGCGCCGGTACGCCAGGTCGCCGGTGCGGAACCAGTCGCCGCTGAAGGCGGCCGCGGTGGCCTCGGGGCGGCGCCAGTAGCCACGGAACACCGACTGCCCGCGCAGCCACAGCTCGCCCACCTCGCCGTCCGGCAGCCCGGCGCCGTCCGGGCCGGCGATCCGCACCCGCACCGCGGGGGCGGGCAGCCCGATGCTCTCGGGGCACTCCAGGTAGCGGGCGCCGACGTTGGCGATCACGCCGCCGCAGACCTCGGTGAGGCCGTAGCCGTTGCGGGCCTCGACCCGCCCGTCGAACTGCCGGTGGATCCGCCGGGCCAGCGCGGGCGGCGCCGGGGCCCCACCGGTGCTGAGCCCGGCCAGGCTGTCCAGCGCGAGCCCGCGGCGGTCGGCGGCGTCCAGCAGGTCCAGCGCGGTGGTCGGGACCCCGCTGTAGCCGGTGGCCCGGTGCCCGGCGATCAGCTCCAGCGCGGACTCGGCGTCCCACTTGCGCATCAGCACGGCGGTGCCGCCGGCGGCCATCAGCGGGAAGAGCGTGCTGAAGGCGGCCACGTGGAAGAACGGGTAGGTCAGCAGCACGGTCTGGGGCGGGAGCTTGGTGAGGTCGCGCCCGGCGGCCAGGTGGGCGCCGGCCACGAAGAACCGCGGGTGCAGGACGGCGCCGCACCAGGCGGACTGGGTGGCGACCACGCCCTTGGGGCGGCCGGTGGTGCCGGAGGTGTACATGATGGTGGCGTCGTCCTCGGCCGAGATCGCCACCCCGGGGGCCGTCACGCCGTCCGCCGGGGGCGGCAGTTCCTCGAACCGCTCGACCCGGGGCGCGTCCATCGCCCCCGTCGTTGCCCCCGCGGGCACTCCCACGGTCAACAGCCACGGCCGCGGGCCGCTCGCGCCGCGCGTCGTCAGCCACCCCGCGATCCGCTCGGCCCGTTCCGGGTCGGCCACCACCAGGGCGGGCTCGCAGTCGTCCAGCGCGTAGGCCAGCTCCTCGGCCGTCCACCAGGCGTTCAGCGGCACGGCGATCAGGCCGGCCAACTGCGTGGCCCAGAAGGCGATCTGCCACTCGGGCAGGTTGCGCATCGCGATCGCCACCCGGTCGCCGGGGCGCAGCCCGTACCGTTCCAGGCAGCGGTGGGCGAGGGCGGCGGCGGCCGCGTAGTGCTCGGCGTAGCCGCAGGCGCGCCCGTCCAGCACCAGGAAGGGGCGCTCGCCGTGGATCCGGGTGCTCTCCAGGAAGTCGCGCAGCACCGCCGGCCCGCCCGCGTAACGCGGCCCGTGCGGGGTCTCGACGGCGGCGAACGGGGCGCCGGGGGCCGAGAGCGCCGCCCGCACCTGGGCCATGGCGGCGAGCGAGCTGCTGGGCTGGGCGGGCGTGGTCATGGGCGTCCTTGGAAACGGCCGGCGGGCCTCCCACCATAAGGGGGAGGCCCGCCGGCCGATCCTGCCCGTCGGGCCGGTGTTTACCGGCCCGACGTCACAGGCCCAGCGACTTGGCGATGATGGTCTTCATGACCTCGCTGGTGCCGCCGTAGATCCGGAAAACCCGGTTGTCGGTGTAGAGGCGCGCGATCGGGTACTCCAGGATGTAGCCGTAGCCGCCGTGCAGCTGCAGGCACTTGTCGATCACCTCGGAGGCCGCCTCGGTGCAGAACAGCTTCGCCTCGGCGGCGTCCGCCACCGTCAACTCGCCGTTCTGGTACAGCTCCAGGGCCTGGTCCACGAACACCTGCATCGCGGTGACCTGGGTCTTGCAGTCGGCCAGCACGAACTTGGTGTTCTGGAACTCCGCCACCGCCTGGCCGAAGACCTTGCGGTCCTTGACGTACTGCAGCGCGAAGTTGACCGCCGCGGCGGCCGCGGCGTAGCCGCCGACCGCGATCGCCAGGCGCTCCTGCACCAGGTTGTGGGTCAGGTAGGAGAACGCCTTGCCCTCCTCGCCGAGCAGGTCGGCGACCGGCACCTTGACGTCGCTGAAGGCCAGCTCGGCGGTGTCGGAGGTGCGCAGGCCGATCTTGTGCAGCTTGCGGCCCACCGAGTAGCCCTCGGAGGTGGTGTCCACGCAGAGGATCGACAGGCCGGCCCGGCGGTTGGCCGGGTCGTACGGGCTGGTGCGGGCGACCACGAGCACCAGGTCGGCCAGCGCGCCGCCGGTGATGAAGGTCTTCGCGCCGTTGAGGACGTAGTGGGTGCCGTCCTCGGAGAGCTTGGCGGTGGTGGTGATGCCCGCGAGGTCGGAGCCGGCGCCCGGCTCGGTCATCGCGATCGCGGTCATGATCTCGCCGGAGACGAAGCCGGGCAGCCAGCGCTGCTTCTGCTCCTCGTTGGCGTACTCCAGCAGGTAGGGCAGCACCAGGCCGGTGTGCACGCCCGAGGAGCCGAAGCTCACACCCGCGCGGGCCACCTCCTCGGTGATCACCGCCTGGTACTTGAAGCCGGTCTCGCCCGCGCCGCCGAACTCCTCCGGCACCTCGATGCCGAAGACGCCCAGGTCACCGAGCTTGTTGTAGAAGGAGCGCGGCGGGTGGCCCTCGGCCTCCCAGCTCTCGTAGACCGGGACGACCTCCTTGGCGATGAAGTCCCGGATGGTGCTCCGGAACGCCTCGTGGTCCTCGTTGTACACAGTGCGGCGCACGACGGCGCTCCCTTCGCACGGGTGGCTCGCGGGACCGGCCTGCACGGCGGGCCTCGCGATCGATGGGGGCGGCTCCGGCGGCCCCGGTGTGGGGGATCCGGGGCCGGCGGGGCCACAACCCAGCGCTCTCGGGTGCCAGGTTGATCGATCGATAAGTTAATCGCCAGTAGCTTTCCTGTCCAGAGTCGGCGCGCCCCGGACTGCCATGCTTATTCCCGTTGTGGTGGTGGACCTATCAGGTCCTTATGTGAATCATTGCTAGCCGGGCGCGGCCAGGAGCGGCGGCGCCGGTGAGGCGAGGTCGAAGGAGGGCGGATGGGACGGGACGAGACCGGGCCGGGCCGCCGTCCGCGCGGGCGGCGCACGCAGATCCTCGCGGTGGCCGCCGAGCAGTTCCACCGGCGCGGCTACCACCAGGTGGCGATGGCCGAGGTGGCCGCCGCCGTCGGGATCACCGCGCCCGCGCTCTACCGGCACTACCGGGGCAAGCCCGAGCTGCTGCGCCAGTCCGTGTGCGGTGGACTCGCGGAGCTCGCGGCCGCGCTGGCGAAGCTGCCGGAGGGACCGACGGAAGGGCCGCCGGACGGGCTGCCGCAGGGGCCGGCGCAGGGGGCGGCGGCCGACGGGCCGGCCGCGCTGGCCGCCGCGCTGGCCCAGGTGGCGCTGGACCAGCGCACCCTGGCCACCCTGTGGCAGCGCGACGCCCGGCTGCTGCCGCCCGCCCAACGGGCCGAGCTGCGCCGCTCGTTGCGCTCCTGCGTCGATGCGGCAGGTCGGCGGCTGACCGCCGCACGCCCGGAACTCGACCGGGGCCGGGCCGAGTTGCTGGTCTGGTCGGCGCTCTCGGCGGCCGGCAGCCTGTCGTACCACACCTTCGCGCCGCCGCGCCGGCGCTTCGAGCGGCTGCTGACCGACCTGCTGCTCGGCCTGCTCACCGCCTCACCCGGCTCGCCCCACCCGGTGCCGCCGGGCCGCCCGCCCGAGAGCGGCCCGCCCGGCCGCCGCGAGGAGCTGCTGGCCGCGGCGGTGCGGCTGTTCGACGAGCGCGGCTTCGACAACGTCAGCACCGACCGGCTGGGCGCCGCGGTCGGTATCGCGGGGCCGAGCCTCTACAAGCACTTCCCGGCCAAGACCGACCTGCTGGCCGCGGCGCTGGTGCGCTGCCGCGAGCGGCTCGGGCACGAGGTGGTGGCGGTGCTGCTGGCCGCGGGCGAACCGGCGCAGCGGCTGGCCGAGGGGCTGCGCGCCTACACCGCCTTCGCCCGCCGGCACCGCCACTACCTGGGCGCGATGGTGAGCGAGACCGAGCGGCTGGCCGCACCGGACCGCAAGGCGGCGCTGGATTTCCGCCGGGACTTCCTGCGGATCTGGGTGGAGCTGCTGCGCCAGGTCCACCCCGGCTACGACAAGGCCGAGGCCCGGATCCGGGTGCACGCGATGTTCGCCCTGGTCAACGACGGGGTGCGAAACAGCTCGTCTGCCACGGGTGCCGAACTCGCGCCGCGGCTGGACGAGTTGGCCTGTGTGGTGCTGGGTCTGCGGGTGGGCGGCGAGGAGTCCCGAACGCCCGCGAGGGTGGGCCCGCAGCCGGGCCCACCCCTCAGTCAGCAGCTGACGAACTGACGCCAGGTCAGCCGGCGGCAGGCGCGTAGTGCACCGCGTGCAGGAAGTTGACGTTGCCCTGCTCGGCGCCGACCACACCGGAGTTGCCGGCCACCGCGTTGGTGTTGTTCTGGTTGCTGCCGCCGGAGCCGGTGGCGGTCTGCTGCGAGGAGTTGCCGTTGCCGGTCACGCTGCCGAGCACGTTGCCGGAGCCCCAGTTGCTCACGACGCTGCTGTTGGAGCCGTTGTCGGAGGCGGCGCCGTTGTCGGCCTGCGCACTGCCGATGCCGAGGAGGAGGAAGGCGCCGAGAGCGGTGGCGGCGGTGATGGCACGGGTACGGGACACGATGGTCTCCCTAGGAGTACGGGTACTGCTGCGAGTTGGCGTCTTCGGGGTGGCCGCCCCGGTGCGCCGGTTGACTGACGTCGCCTGATCAGGATCACGCCGTACTCCGGTCGGACGCCAGTGAATCGGGGGCGATTCGCTCAATGGGGTCATCTGGGGCGCAATTCGACCGAAACAGGTTTGATCGCCGCTAAAGCTGGCAGTGAAGGCGGCACGGGGGCGGCTGTCGCAGGCCCGTTCGGCCACCGGGAAACCGGTGGTCGCATGATTGTCAGACTGGCAGACTGGGGCCTCATGTCTGAAGGTCAGGAGAACCTGCGCACCACCGAGGTCGATCTCGGTGGCCTGGTGAGCGTCCTCGCCACCCATCTCTACTCCACGCCCCTGGTCGCGCTGCGCGAGCTGGTGCAGAACGCGCACGACTCGCACACCCGCCGCCGCCTGGAGGACCCGCAGGGCGCGGCCGGTCACCGGCCGCTGATCCGGGTGCGGGCCGATGCCGCCACCCGGACCCTGGCGATCGAGGACACCGGTGCCGGCCTGACCGAACCGGAGATCCACGCCTACCTGGCCACCGTCGGCACCGGCTACACCCGGCTGCTGCGCGAGGTCACCGGCAACGAGGAGCTGATCGGCGCCTTCGGGCTCGGCTTCCTCTCCGCCTTCTCGGTGGCCGAGGAGGTCACCGTCACCACCACCTCGCACCGAGAACCGGCCCTCGGCCACCGCTACCGCAGCCGCGGCGGCGAGCAGTACAGCGTCGAACCGGTCCCCGCCCGGCCGCGGCCGGGCACGGTGGTCGAGCTGAGCCTCAAACCCGAGCACGCGCACCTGGCCGACGAGGGCGCGCTGCGCGAGGTGCTGGGCCGCTACTGCGTGCTGCTGAGCGTCCCGGTGCACGTCGGCGACGACGAGCAGCCGGTCAACGGCATCCAGGTGCCCTGGCGCGAACAGGTCCCGCCGATCCCGCCGGGCCGCCTGCACGCGGCCCGGATGGAGTTCGCCACCGCCTTCGGGCGCCGGTTCGAGCCGCTGACGGCCTTCCCCTTCGAGTCGGCCCAGGGCGCCACCGAGGCGATCGGCCTGCTCTGGGTGCAGGACGGCGCCACCTACGGCAGCAGCGACAACCGCGACCTGGCCGTCTACCTGCGCGGCATGCTGCTCGCCGACGACGCCCGCGACCTGCTGCCCAGCTGGGCCGGGTTCATCGGCGGCGTGGTCGAGTCCAACCGCCTGACCCCCACCGCCAGTCGCGAGGACCTGCAGCGCGACGAGCACTACCGGGCGCTCCAGCAGGCGCTGACCGACGCGATCGTCAACGGCCTGTACGAGACGGCCCGGCTGCACCCGGCCGCCTGGCGCCGGATCCTGGCCCGGCACGGGCAGGACCTGCTCGGTGCCGCGCTCTGCGACGAGCGCCTGTTCACGCTGCTCGCCGACGACGTCCCGGTGCCCACCTCGCAGGGCGACCTGACCGCCGGCGCGCTGCGCGCGGCGGGGCAGGGCGCGGTGCACGTCGCGCTCGGTTCCGGCGGCGGCTTCGAGGAGATGCTCTACCGGGCGATGCGGGTGCCGATCGCGCGCGGCGACCGGTACGCCGTCCTGCCGTTCCTGCGCCGCTACGCGCAGCTGCGCGACTGCCGGATCGTGGAGCTGGGTAGCGCGGACGGCAACCGCGAGCTGTTCCGCGACCCCGAACAGCCGCTGACCGCCGATGAGTTGGGCTGGCTTTCGGCCGCACTGGCCGACCGGGGCGAGCAGTTGGTGCCGGCCAGGTTCGAACCGCCGGGCCTGCCCCTGGTGCTGGTGCCCGACCGGGAGGCGGAGCTGAAGGCGCGGATCGAGGACGACCAGGCGGACGCCCGGATCCCCTCGGCGGCGCTGCGCCTGGCGCGGGCCTTCACCGCCCGCACCGACGGCGCGGTGCGGGCCAGGCTCTATCTGAACACCGCCTCGCCCGCCGTCCAGGACCTGCTGCGGGCCTACCGGGCCGGCCACACCGGCAGCACCACGGCGGCGGCCCTGCTCCGCTCGATCAAGGTGATCATGGCGGCGACGGGTGCCACCGGCTCGGCCGGCGGCGACCTGGGGGCGGCGCTGGCCGGGGTGGGCACGGCGGTGGCCGCGCTGACCGCGCCCCCGGCGGAGGGGCTGTCGGCGGGGCTCGACAGACTCCTCGACGACGGCGCACGGGACGACGGCGCACGGGACGACGGCGCACGGGACGACGGTTCGCCGGACAGCGGGTCGCACAACGAGTTGGGGGAGGGTGCCTGATGACCACCGATGTCTGGGGCTGGGTCCACGACACCCACGAGCAGCTGGTCGAGGCCGGCCAGCACCGGCTGGCCACCGCGCTGGTCGAGATCGCCGGGTACGCGGTCGACGGGCGCAACGAGCAGCTGGACGCGATGTACCCGGAGGCGCTCGCCTCGGCCCGCGCGCTCGGCCTGCCCTGGGTGGAGGTCTTCCTGCGGCACTGGCGGCTGCAGAACCTGCTGAACAAGCGGCACCAGGGCGAACAGGCGATGACCGAGGCGGTCTCGCTGCTGGAGTTCGCGCACCGGGAGGAGACCGCGAGCTGCCCGCAGTCGGTCTGTGCCGTGCAGGACTTCACCATCTGCCACGCCAACATCGACGGCCCCGGCTACGTCCCCGAGCGGCTCGCCGTGCTGGAGGAGGTGCTGGAGCGGGTCGAGCCGGCCCGCGCCTGCTTCGACTGCCTCTCGCGCGAGTACGCCGACACCCTGGAGGACGACGGCCGGGCCGAGGCCGCGCTCGCCCACCTGGACCGGGCGCAGACCCGGATCCAGGCGGCCGGCGAGCGCGTCTCGCTCTCCTTCGGCCAGGCCAGGGCCGGCGCGCTGCACAAGCTCGGCCGCTACCCGGAGGCGCTCGCGGCGCTCGACGCCGCCGTGCAGGCCCACACCGCCGCCCGCCAGGTGCTGGACGAGGACGACCACCGCAAGCTCGGCGTGATCCGGGCCCGCGCGCTGGCCGCGCTCGGCCGCCACGAGGAGGCGCTGGCGCAGCTGCCGCCGGTGGCGCAGGCCGAGGGCTACGCCGACATCCGGCACCGCTGGGCCGAGGCGGTCGAGCAACTGGTGGCCGCCGACCGGTACCCGAACGACGCCGGCCTCGGCGTCCGGCTCGCCCACTGGGTCTCCTATCTGGACGCGGCCGGCTCGCACCGCCCGTGCCTGGACCTGGCGCTGATCGCCGGACGGCTCGCGGTCGGCCGCGGGGCGCGCGAGGTCGCGCTGGCGCTGGCGGCCACCGGCGAGCGCAAGCTCGCCCTGCTGCGCCGCACCGACACGGTGGCCGGGCCGCTCGCCGAGCTGCGCGCGGCCGCCGCCGCCCTGCCGGTGCCCGCGCTGCCGGTGGCCCCGGCCGAACTGCCGCGCCTGCTGGGCGAGCGCTCCGCGGCGCAGGCCGCCGAGGCGTCCGTGGAGGCGGACCTCGATCTGCTGGCCGCGGCCTGGGCCGCGCTCGACGGCGAGCCGGCCGCTGCCGCGCAGCCCGCTGCCGCCACCGACCTGCTGCTCCACCTGGCCGGTCTGCTCGCCTCGCTGGGGCACGAGCAGTCCTCCGCCGCCCTGCTCTGGGCCCGGCTGGAGCGCGACCCGGGCCATCAGGACCTGATCGGCATGCTCACCTCGGTGCTGATCGAGGCCCGCGACGACGCCGGCCTTCGCCGGCTGGCCGACCGGCTGGCGCTCGCGCAGCCGTCCGACGCGCACTGGATCCGGGCCCGCTGGGCGGCGGCCGAGAGCCGCTGGGCCGAGGCGCTGGAGAGCTGCGAGGCGCTGCTGGCGCTGGAGCCGGACCGGATCAACCCGCGCCGGCTGGCCGGCGCCGCGGCCACCGAACTGGGTGAGCACGACCGCGCCCAGCGGCTCTACCAGGACCTGCTGGTGCACGCCCTGCCGGTCGAGGGCACCGCACCCGAGCAGCAGTACCGCACCGTCCAGCCCGCCGACCTCTGGCACCTGATCACCGCCGCCACCGCCAACCGGGACTGGGCGGCGGTGCGCGAGGCCGGCGCCCGGCTCGGCATCGAGTTCGACGAGCCCGAGGGCCCGGTCGAGGAGGAGTGGCAGCTGGTCACCATCCGGGCCCGGCGCGCCAACGGGGCGACCACCGACCTGCCGGCCGTGCGGACCGGGCCGGCCACCGCGCGGATCCTGCCGGTGCTGGGCGAGGACATCCCGCTCAACCACCACGACGTGGTGGTCTTCGCGCCCGCCCTGCTGGAGCCCGCTCCGGCCGAGGACGCGAGCGAGGAGGAGCAGGCCCGCTGGCGGCCGACCTTCGAGCTGCTCACGCTGCTCGACCCGGCCGGCTACACCAGCTACTTCCTGGACGGCGCCTGGCCCGGTCCGGATGCCTGGGGCGTGCTGCGCGAGGCGCTGCACGAGGCCGGGTACGGGTTGTGGGCGTACAGCGGGGAGCAGTACGCGATCACCGATCCGGCCGACGAGGAGGCCGAGCTGCCCGGCATCTACGCCGCCCTCGGTGTGCCGCCGACCGCCGCGGCCGCCGAGGCGGACGCGCTGCTCACCCGGCTGACCGCGCCCTGGGCGCACCCGCTCAGCTGGCTGGAGCTGGCCAAGGCGGCCGGCGCGGACCCGGTCCGCCATGAGGAGATCGTCAGCCGCTACGGCCTGTGATCCCGGCGGTGGCCGCACCGGCGCCGGCCGGTGCGGCCACCCTTTTGTCCTCGTTCTTTGCCAATGCTTTACCCTGTGATGGCCGACGCATTGGCAGTCCGGTTGGCCGTCCCCGCGCCCGGACCGCTGACGTGAGCCCCCGAGACCACCCGGAGCGCCCCACGTGAACAGCCTCGCCCTCGGGCCGGCCTGGCTCGATCCGACCCATCTCATCTCGACCTTCGGGCCGCTCGGCATCGTGCTGGTGGTCTTCGCCGAGTCCGGCCTGCTGATCGGCTTCTTCCTGCCCGGGGACTCGCTGCTCTTCACCACCGGCCTGCTGGTCGCGCACGGGCAGTACCTGAGTCAGCCGCTCTGGCTGGTCTGCCTGCTGGTGGTCACCGCGGCGGTGGCCGGCGACCAGATCGGCTACCTGTTCGGACGGCGGGTCGGCCCCACGCTCTTCAACCGCCCCGAGTCACGGCTCTTCAAGCGGGAGAACGTCAGCAAGGCCGGCGCCTTCTTCGAGCGGCACGGGCCCAAGGCGATCGTGCTGGCCAGGTTCGTGCCGATCGTGCGCACCTTCACCCCGATCGTGGCCGGGGTCGGGCGGATGAACTACCGCGTCTTCGCGCTCTACAACCTGATCGGCGGCCTGCTCTGGGGCGGCGGGGTCACGGTGCTCGGCTACTACCTGGGCCGGATCGCCTTCGTGCGCGAACACATCGAACTGATCCTGGTCGGCGTCGTGCTGGTCTCGGTGCTGCCGGTCGCCGTGGAGATCCTGCGGGCCCGCCGACGCCCCGGGCGCCGCGACGGCGAGGCCGGAGCGCCCGGTGCGGCCCTCGCCGACCGCCCGCTGACCGGCAGCGGTGGACGTCACCGCGCCCGCTGAGCCGCTGACCTGCGGACCGCGTGCTGTGCCCGGCAGCCGGCTCGACGTATCGTCTGCTTGTTCGGAACCTTCCCGACCTGTCTGGGCGACTTGTACACATGCGTCCTGACCCGGCATCGGGCAAGGTGGAGGCGAAGATCACGGACGGTGGCGGTGCCACCCCGGGGCGGTGAGGAGCGGCAGTGCCTAAGCGGGGCCGACCGGGCGGCAGCAGGAGCGCCCGCGGCGGGAAGAGCGCGAACCGGGGCGGGAACGGCGGCGACCGGGCGAGCGGCAGGCGCGAGGGCCGGGCCGAGGCCGCGCCGCAGCCCGTCCCGCCCGCCCCCGGCCCCCGGCCGGGAGGCGCCCCCATGGCACCGCCCACCGAGGGCCTGCTGGCCAACCCCGCCCCGCCCGCCGACCAGGTGCAGCTGATCCCGCTGGCGCCGCTGCCGCAGGAGACCGAGGGGCTGCTCGGGCCCGTCGCCGAGACCCCCGCGCCCGAGCGTGCGGCGGCGCAGGACGCGGCATCCGAGGAGACCGCCGAGTCGGAGTACCCCGACGAGTTCGCCGCCTTCGCCGAGCTGGGCGGCGGCTCCGAGGACACGCTCACCCCCGAGGTCTGGCGCGCCGTCGGCTACAACCCGCCCAGCGGCACCATCCCGACGCTGCGTCAGGGCGCCCCCGGCATCGCGCCCTGGCCGGACCGGATGCGCACGCTGCTGCGCACCCCGATGTCCGAGCGGCCCGCCTACGAGCGCACCCCGCGCGAGGCCAAGTCCGAGGCCACCGCCCGCAACGTGCCGCGGATCCTCGACCTGACCCTGCGCATCGGCGAGCTGCTGCTGGCCAGCGGCGAGAGCGCGGAGGACGTCGAGGCCGCGATGCTCGGCGTCAGCCACGCCTACCGGCTGGACCGCTGCGAACCGCAGGTGACTTTCACCCTGATCTCCATCTCCTACCAGCCCTCGCTGGTCGAGGCCCCGGTCACCGCGGCCCGGGTGGTGCGGCGGCGCACCTCCGACTACACCCGGCTGGCCTCGGTGTACCGGCTGGTCGCGGACATCACGGCCGAGAAGATCACGGTCAACGACGCCTACCGGCGCCTGGCCGTGATCCGCCGCAACCGGCACCCCTACCCCACCTGGCTGCTCACGCTCACCGCCGGCCTGCTGGCCGGTGCGGCCACCTTCCTGGTCGGCGGCCGGATCGACGCCAAGGCCTGGCTGGTCTTCCTCAACGCCGTGGTCGCCGCGATCATCGGCGACCGGCTGGCCATCATGGTGGCCCGCCGCGGCCTGCCGGAGTTCTACCAGTTCGTGCTGGCCGCGATGCCCGCCGCGGTCTGCGGCATCATCCTGTCGCTCAACAGCTCCTCGCTGCGCGGCTCGGTGGTGATCACCGGTGGCCTGTTCGCCCTGCTGCCCGGGCGCGCCCTGGTGGCCGCCGTCCAGGACGGCCTGACCGGCTTCTACATCACCGCGGCGGCCCGGCTGCTGGAAGTCGTCTACCTGGTCGCGGGCATCGTGATCGGCGTGATGCTGGTGCTCTACGCCGGGGTCAGCTACGACGCGCAGCTGCGGCCTTCCGAGTCGCTCAGCGGCATCTACAACCCGCCGATCCAGCTGGTCGCGGCGATGCTGCTCACCCTCTTCTTCGCGATGCTGCTGCAGACCAGCCGGCGCACCCTGGCCCTGGTCACCTTCAACAGCGGCATCGGCTGGACCGTCTACGGGGTGCTCGCCTACAACGCGCAGATCTCGCCGATCGTCGCCACCGGCATAGCCGCCGGCCTGGTCGGCCTCTTCGGCCAGCTGATGGCCCGCTTCCGGTACGCCTCCGCGCTGCCCTACGTCACCGCGGCGCTCGGCCCGCTGATGCCCGGATCCGCGCTCTACCTCGGCATGCTCTCCTTCGCCCAGGGCCACCCGTCCGCGGGGCTGGTCTCGATCAGCCGGGCGGCCGCCATCGCGATGGCGCTGGCGATCGGGGTGAACCTGGGCGGCGAGGTGGCCCGGCTGTTCATGAAGGTGCCGGGGGTCGGCACGCTCGCGGGCGCCGAGGGCCGGCTGGTGCCGTACCTGACCGGACCACGACGGGCGGCGAAACGTACCCGCGGCTTCTGACCGGGCGTTAGCAGGGTCACCGCACGTCTACCGAAGCAAGCGCCGTCGTACCGAAGCAAGCGCCGTCGTACCGAAGCAAGTGCCAAGGAAGCCCCGAGGACGTACCGCCCATGCAGATCGCCGGCCTGGTGGTGGGATACCGCGAGCACATCGTCGCCGCCCACAAGCAGCCGCTCTTCCTGCTGCTGGTCGGCTTCATCAGCTCCTTCCTGCTGATCCGGGTCAGCGTCCGGATGATCCGGGCCAAGGTCCGCTGGTGGCCGGGGAACATCACGCCCGGCGGGCTGCACATCCACCACATGGTCTTCGGCGTCGGCTGCCTGCTGGTGGCCGGCATCGGAGTGTTCGCCACCAACGGCGGGCACCCGTGGATCGACTGGTTCGGGCTGCTCTTCGGGATCGGCTGCGGTCTGGTGCTGGACGAGTTCGCGCTGATCCTGCACCTGGAGGACGTCTACTGGAGCGCGCAGGGCCGCAAGTCGGTGGACGCGGTGATCCTCGGCATCCTGCTGACCGCGCTGCTGCTGACCGGCTCCGTGCCGCTCAGCGTGGTGCCCGGGCAGAGCGGCTCGGACGGCTCCGGGCGGTGGGGACTGGTCGCGGTGATCTCGGTCAACGCCCTGATGTCGGTCATCGCCCTGTTCAAGGGCAAGCTGTGGACCGGGCTGCTCGGCATCATGGTGCCCGGCCTGTCCTGGATCGGCGCGATCCGGCTGGCCCGCCCCGCCAGCCCGTGGGCGCGCTGGCGCTATCCCGAGCGGCCCCGGCGCCAGGCCCGCGCCTGGCGCCGCGAGCGCGTGCTGCACGCCCGCGCGGAGCGGGCCAAGACCTGGTTCTTCGACCTGATCGCCGGCGCCCCGGACAAGGTCCCCGCCCACCACACCGCCACCCACCGGATGGCGGAGGCGATGGCGGCCCGAGCCGCCGCACACCTGGAGGCCACCCGAGCGGCCCGGCCGGCCGAGCCCCCCGAGCGCGGCGCCGACCAGCGCCGGCGCACGGTGCAGGCGGGCCGCGCCCGGTCCCACCTCGGCCGGGGACCGCGCCGCCGCACGCCCTGATCCGGTGCCTCCCGCCCCGGGCGTCGGCTGATCCGACGTCAGGTGAGGGGTTGTCAGGTCCGCTCACCCGCTCGGCGGCACGGAGCTGGCGGGGAGCATCGGGGGGATTTGAGAATATTACGTCGGGTGACTGAATTGTCACGTGATGGGATATTCGCTGATCGTCGAATGGTGAGGGCTCCTTGGTGGCGCGCAGATTCCTGACCGTCCTGCTGCTGACCCTGACCGCCCTCGCCGGCCCGCTCGCGCCACCGGAGCTCACCACCGCGACCGCCGCCGCACCCGTACGTGCGGTGGCCGACGAGGCACCGGCACCCGACGGTGTGCCCTACCCGTCCACCGGGTCGATCGCGGACGCCAAGGCCGAGTCCGACCGCCGGGCCGCCGCCGCCACGGCGATCGAGGACCGGCTGACCGGGGCCAAGGCCGAACTGGAGCAGGCCGGCCGGGAGGCCGAGCAGGCGGTCGAGGCCTACGACGGCGCCCAGGTCAAGCTCGCCAGGGCCCGCGGCGAAGCCGGCGCGGCCACCACGCGGGCGGCGGCCGCCGAGGCGGCCAGGATCGATGCCGCCGAGAGCGCGGCGAGCCTGGCCGCCGCCAGCTACCGGCTCGGCGCCAGTCCCGAACTCACCGCGGTCAACGCCCTGCTGGGCGCCGGGGGCCCGCGCGCGGCCGGCGAGCAGGCCGTCGTGGTCGGCGCCGCGGGCCGCAGCAGCCGGCAGATCCTGGACGCCGCCACCGGCACCGCCAAGGCTGCCGCCGAGGCCGCGCGCGCCGCGCAGCACGCCACCGGCGAGGCGCAGCAGGCCGCCGAGGCCGTCCAGGCGGCCAAGGGCCGGGCGCAGGAGCGGCTGACGGCCCAGCAGCAGCTGGTCACCCAGCTCGACCAGCAGCGCGAGCAGCTGCTGGTCGAGCTGGCCGCCGCCCGCGACACCACGGTGGAGCTCGAACGCCGGCGCCAGGACGCGCTGGACGCGATCGCCGCCCAGCAGGCCGAGGCGGCCGCCAAGGCCGAGGCCGCGGCCGCTGCGCAGGCGCAGGCGCAGGCTCAGGCCGAGGCTCAGGCTCAGGCCCAGCAGTCCGCGCCGCGGCCGGCCCCCGCCGCCCCGAGCGCCGATCCCGGCGCCGCTGCCGCGCCCGGCGGTGCGTCGGGCGGCGCCGCCGACGGCGCGCCCTGGAGCGGGTCCGGTGCGCAGGCCGCGCTCGACTTCGCCCGCAGCAAGATCGGCCTGCCCTACATCTGGGGCGGCGAGGGCCCGGCGGGCTACGACTGCTCGGGGCTGACCATGCTCGCCTGGCAGCAGGGCGGCAAGCGGCTGACCCACTTCGCCGCCGACCAGTACAGCGAGTCGACGCCGGTGAGCTACGGCCAGCTGCGCCCCGGCGACCTGGTCTTCTGGACCCACACCGGCCGCGCCGCCGACATCTACCACGTCGCCATCTACCTCGGCGACGACCAGATCATCGAGGCCCCCCGCACCGGCGTCCCGATCAAGCAGGCCAGCCTCTGGATCATGGGCAGGCCCGACTTCTACGCCCGCCCCTGAGGCCCCTGGTCGCAGGCGCTCTCAGCAGGCCCGCGCACAGTGCGGGTCCTGCGCGCGGCGAGGGTCCTGCGGGAGGGGGTCGGCGCGGCGGGCCAGGTCGAGCAGGGCGTGCAGCGGCCGTTCGGCCAGGCCCAGGCGGGGGTGCCACTGGGCCACGATGCTGACGGGACGGATCGGTTCGGCCAGCCGCAGTGCCACCAGCTCGCCGGCCGCCAGCTCCCGCGCGACCGACAGCTCGGGCAGCAGCGTGACGCCGCGCCCGTGACCGGCCAGCCGGAGCAGGGCGGCGAGCGAGCCGGTGATCATCGTCTGTTGGATGCCGGCGAGCAGGTCCCGGCCGAAGCGGTCCACCAGCATCTGCGAGGTGCAGCTCGGCTCGACGACCATGAACTCCTGGCCGAGCAGCTGATCGGGCGTCACCGACTCCTGCCGGGCCAGTGGGTGGCGGGGGGAGGCGACCAGCAGGGTGCGGTCGTGGCCGACCACCGCGTGCGGCCCCAGCGCCCGCATCCCGTTGTCGTACTGGAAGACCAGGTCCAACTCGCCCGCGCCGAAGGACTGGTCGAGCTGACTGCGGCGGCCGACGGTCAGCTCGACCAGGGCGGCTGCGCCCGGGCCGGCCGAGCCGTACTCGTAGGCCGCCAGCACGTCCGGCATCCACGCGTGGGCCAGTGACTCCTGGGCGCCGATCCGCAGCCGGGGCCGGTCGCCGAGCGCGGCGCGGCGCATCCGCTCGGCCAGCTCCAGTGCCTCGCGCGCGTGCGGCAGCAGTCGCTGCCCGGCCTCGGTGAGGGTGGCGCCGGTCCCCGCGCGCAGCAGCACGGTCACGCCCAGGTCCGCCTCCAGACGTTTGAGCTGGGCGCTGACACTCGACTGGGCGTACCCCAACTCCTTGGCGGCGGCGGAGATCCCGCCGTGGTCGGCGACGGCGACGAAGGCGCGCAGGTAGCGAGTGTCCACGGCGTCAGCATGCCATGATCCATCGGATGGTCCGATGGGGTTATCGATATTGCGGCGTCGCCGGGCCGTGGGCCGCGGGGAGACCCTGCTGCCATGACCACCCAGACTGTCGTCGGCACCGCCGTCCGCCCACCTGACACCGGCTCACCAGCCCGCTCGCGCCTGGCCTTCGCCGGCATCGCCATCGGCAACCTGCTCGTCCTGCTCGACACCTCGGTCCTCAACGTCGCCGTGCCCGACGTGCAGCGCTCGCTGCACCCGTCCGCCGCCGCGCTGCCCTGGGCGGTGGACGCCTACACCGTCGTCTTCGCCGGACTGCTGCTCACCGCCGGTGTGTTCGCCGACCGCTGGGGTGCCCGCCGGGTCTACGTCGGCGCGCTCGCCGCCTTCGCCGCGCTGTCCGCGCTCTGCGCCGCCGCGCCCGGCGTCGGACTGCTGATCGCCGGGCGGGCACTGCTCGGTGCGGCCGGCGCGGGGCTGGTGCCGGCCTCGCTCGCGCTGCTCATCGCGCTCAACCCCGACCCCATCCGCCGCACCCGCGCGATCGGCGCCTGGGCCGCGGTGAGCGGACTGGGCGCCGCCATCGGCCCGGTGCTGGGCGGCGGACTGGTCGAACTCGGCGGCTGGCGGCTGGTGTTCCTGATCAACCCGCCGATCGCGCTGGCCGCCGTGGCCCTCGCCCGCCGGCTGCCGACCGTCCCCGCCCGGGCCACCCGGGCGCTGGACCGCCCCGGGCTGCTGCTGTCCACCGGCTCGCTCGGCGCGCTCACCTTCGGCCTGGTGGAGGCCGGCATCCAGGGCTGGGGCGCACCGCAGGCCTGGGGACCGATCGCCCTCGCGCTGCTCGGCCTCGCCGCCCTGGCCGTGGTGGAACGCCGGGTCGCCGCCCCGCTGCTGCCGCCCGCGCTGCTCGCGCTGCCCCGGGTGCGATCCGCGCTGCTGGCCGCCGCGGTCTCCTGCTTCGCCTTCTTCGGTGGGATGTACCTGATCGACGTCTGGCTCCAGCACGGCCAGGGGCGCTCGCCGCTCGGGGCGGGGCTGGCCTCGCTGCCGCTGACCTTCCCGGTCTGCGTGATGCCGTTCTTCACCGGCCGTCTGGTGGCCAGGTACGGCGCTCGCCCGGTGCTGCTGACCGGGATGGCCGCCGCCGCGCTGGCCGGTGTGCTGCTGGCCTGCTGCGGCGGGCAGCACGTCCCGTTCCCGCTGCTCGTGGCGGCCGAACTCGCGCTCGCCGTGGCGGGGACCCTCTCGATCCCCGGCGCCGCCGCGGAGATGGCCGTCGCCGCGCCGCCGGAGCTCGCGGCCACCGGCCAGGGGGCGCTCAACGGAATCCGGCAGTCGGGCTCGGCACTCGGCGTCGCGGTGCTCGGCACCCTGGGCACGCTGCCGGGCGCCGGGTACGTGCTGACCGTCCTCGGAGGGCTGGCGGTGCTGCTCATCGCGGTCACCACCGCCCCGTCGCGGCGCTGAGCGGTGCTGAGCGGCGCTGAGCGGTGCTCAACGGTGCTCAACGGTGCTGAGCGGCGGTGCCGTCGGCTGCCGGAAAACCGGGTGCCGGAAGGGCCGTTCGCGTCCTACCGTGGGCGGATGACGACCAGCACAGCTGTCGAGGGCACTGCCGCTCCGGTGGACGAGATCGAGATCCGGACCGTCACCGAGGACGACCTGGGCGCGTGGGGCTCCGCGGTGAACGTCGGGTTCCTGCGGCCCGGACTGCCGGGGGCGTCCGAGTACCGCCGGCTGCGGCACTTCCCCGGGCGCACCCAGGGCGCCTTCGACGGGGAGCGCTGCGTCGCCACCTTCCGCAGCATGCCGTACGAGCTGACGCTGCCCGGTGGGCAGTTGCTCCCGGTCTCGGCGATCACCGGCGTGACCGTCACCCAGACCCACCGCCGCCGCGGGCTGCTCAGACGGATGATGACGAACGAGCTGGCGGCCGCGAGCGGGCGCGGGGAGGCGGTGGCGATCCTGATCGCCGCCGAGTACAACATCTACGGCCGGTTCGGCTTCGGCCCGGCCACCCGCACGCACGGCTGGCGGGTGGACCTGCGGCGGGCCGGCGGCCTGCGCGCCGACCTGCCGACGACCGACGGCGATGGTGCCACCGAGCCTGCTCCCGGCCGGATCGACCTGGTCGGCATGGCCGAACTCGGCAAGATCGGCCGGGAGTTGCACGAGCGGTGGCGCCGCGGCCAGCCCGGGGCGATCTGCCGGGACGACGCCCACTGGGGCGGGCTCACCGGCGAAGCGCCGATGCCCGGTAGCGACTGGAAGGAACCCTTCGCGGTGGTGCACCGCGACGCCGGCGGCACCGTCACCGGGCTGGCGGTCTACCGGGTGGACGACACCTGGGTCGCCGGAAACCCCGAATGCACCCTGTCGGTCACGGACTTCCTCGCCCTGGACCGGCCGACCGCGGTGCGCCTGTGGCGGTACCTCTGCTCGGTGGACTGGGTCAGCACGCTGGCGGTGCAGAACATCGCCCCCGACGACCCGCTGCCGTTCTACTTCCGGGACCCGCGCGCGGTCCGGCCGGGCGAGCACGACGCGGACTTCATGTGGCTGCGGGTACTGGACGTGCCGGCGGCCTTCGCGCCCCGCCGCCTCGCCGGAGCCGGCCGGGTGGTCCTGGAGGTCACCGACCCGGCCGGGTACGCCGCGGGCCGCTGGGCGCTGAGCTCGGACGCCGAGGGCACGGGCCGGGCCGAGCGGACCACCGACCGGGCGGACCTCGCCCTGGACGCCCGGGCACTCGGCTCGCTCTACCTCGGCGCCGAGCGCGCCGCCCGGCTCGCGGCCGCCGGGCTGGTCGAGGAACTGCGCCCGGGCGCCGCGTTCGCCCTGGACCGGCTGCTCGGCACGCCGCTCAAGGCCTGGAACCCGGACAGCTTCTGACTCCGGCCCCTCGCGGCTGCCGAATCCGGCCCCTCGCGGCCGGGCGCGGGGGTTCGGCCCCAGCCGCGCCGTTTGCGCTCGCGGGTGGTGGCGGCGGGCTTGCTGAGGGCGGTCCTGCCGATGGTGGGCAGCACGAAGTTCTCGACCATGCCCACGGCGTCGCGGACCAGCGGGCGGAAGAGCCGGTAGCGCGAGAGGCTGACGATCTTGGCGACGAAGGGGGCGCAGCGCTGCACGAAGGCTCGGGTGCGCTCGGTCTCCTCGGTCCGGTCGAAGACCCAGTACAGGACCACGACCATCAGGTGCAGCCAGGGCAGGTCGGGCAGCAGCTGGTCCAGCTCGGGGTCGATCTTCGGGCCGAGGTCCGACCCGTCCAGCACCTCGCGGAAGATCTGCACGGCCGTCTCCCGCGCGGGGTGGGACTCGTTCGAGAACGGGCTGAGCGCGCTGTCCGGGTCGGCCGCCGTGCGGAAGAACTGGGCGGCGAGCTCGTGGTACGGCGCCGCGCAGTCCACCCAGGCAGCCGACCGGGGCCAACGGGTCACCCGTTCCTCCATCAGGCCGTCAAGCGCCCACTGCGGCAACAACACTGGAAATACCCATCCGAACCATCGTCCACCAGCCGTGCGGTCGGGAGTGGTCCGGCAAGCGCGCCGAGCACTGCCCGGCCTGTCACGAGACGTTCGCCAGCACCTGTGCGGGCGACGCGCACCGCACCGGCCCCTACAGCGCCCGCAGATGCCTGCCACCCGCCACGGCGGGTCTCTGGCAGGACGGCCAGGGCCTGTGGCACCGTGCGCCCTATCCGAGTCGTTGAGTTGCTCACTGCCCCCGCCTGGCCCCTTCGAGGGTCGGGCGGGGGCTTTTCGTTGTCCGGGTGCTTATCCGAGGTAGGGAGTCGGCCGGTGTTCCAGGAAGTGCTGGAGCCGGAGTCGCTGTGTGTGGTGTATCGGAAGGTTCTCGATCTCGGTCGGGGAGACGAACTGGAGGTCGGTGGATTCGTTGGAGATCCTCAGCTCTCCGCCTGTGATGCGAGCGGTGAAGCACACGTTGAACTGCTGGCGGACCTCGCCGTCGGAGTAGGCGATGATGTGTCGGGGGTCGGTGTACGTGCCGACCAGGCCGGTGATCTCCACGTCGAGTCCGGTCTCCTCCTGGACTTCCCGCACCGCCGTCCCGGGCAGCGACTCGCCGAGGTCCATCGTTCCGCCGGGCAACGCGTACAGCCCATTGTCGGTTCGCCGTTGCAGCAGGATGCGGCCCGCGTCATCGGTCACGACGGCGGATGCCGCGACGACGACCCGGTTCGGCTTGGGGGCGTTGGGATCGTCGTAGTACTCGGTTCGTGCCACGTGATCAGTTCTCCTCAACCGGTCGAGCGGTGTCCCACACCGTGTCGAAGCTCGCAGCATAGGTGTCGAACAGCGTCCCCGCGCCGGTCCGCCGCAGGTGCCAGACCGGTGCGCCGAAGGCGTTGACGCCCCACACGTGCGCGTTCACGAGTAGTTGGTCGTCCGCTCGGTACAGGCTGTTGTAGAGCGTCGTGGAGTGGGTGCGGATCTCGATCCCGGGAGTCCCGACGAGGGGGCGGTAGTGCATGAGCGCGAGTCTGCAACGGGACTCGATGCCGTGGCCGAACCTTTCCTCCTGGCCGCGCTGCCTGACGTTCTCGCTGTCGGGGTCACCGACGGCGACCCGGACTGAGCAGCCCTCGGCGGCGCGTTCACGGAGCAGGTCGTTGAGTCGGGGGTACGCCTCGTGGAGGAAGACAGCCGCGTAGACCAGGACGTCGATCCGCTCTGTGGCCTTGCCGAGCAGGTCCACGAAGACGGAGACCGGCAGGTCGGCCCGCTGCTCGTACAGTCCCACCAGTTCGGGGCTTATCGCGCGGGCGGCACGCGGCTGCCGCAGGCTCGGCCACAGTGCGAACATGTCCTCTCCCAGTGCTTCGGCAGCCAGGCGGGCAGTCCCTAGCCGGGGCGTCCTGTTCTGGTTGGCCCATCGTTCAACCGACTTGGTGTCCACGCCGGCCTTCTCCGCCAGGGCGGCGTGCGTCCAACCGCCTGACGTCATAACGCTCTTCAGTCTCTCGTTCGGCATCGCGATTGTCTCCCCACAGACACCGGGCCTTTGCTAGGGACGTTCTACCGCACGGGGGACGTCCCGAAGTGTCCTTTGCGCGAGGTTCCACCGTCCCGGGCGGCTGCCGGACCTTGGTATCCACCAAGTGGGAGGAGTGGGCAGATGACGACGGGCGTGCAACGCAGGACCCTCGCCGAGTACCGGGCCGAGCAGCGCGGACGCGCCCCGGCTTGGGACCCGCTCGACGACTACGACCCCGCCGAGGCCGACCGGCGGATGCGGGCCCGGTCCTCGACGGAGCTGCCCCCGTGCGCCTGCGGGCGGCCGGGGTGCTCGGAGGAAGGGGGCAGGCAGTGAAGGCCCGGGGAGACTGGCGGGACCGGACCCTGGCCGCCCCCGAGACCTTCGAGCGGCTCCGGAAGGAGTACCTCAAGGGCCAGGCCGAGCTGTCGGCGCGGGGGAGGCTTCTCGTCTGCCCCGCTTGCGGTCGCTCCCGGAAGCCGGACGCCGCGACCGGGGCCGTGGTCCCTTGCACGGCCGGGGCCGGGGCCGGGGAGGGGGTGGCGCGGCGTGCTGCTTGAGACCGTCCGTGTGGCCCCCGAGGAGGCCCCGACCGAGCCGCGCGACTGCAACGTGTGCCGCTGCCTGGACATCAAGGCGGATCAAGCGTGGTGCTCGGACGAGACCGGGACTTATAGGAACGACTCGGCGCTGACCGACGTGCGCGTGATGCGCCATCAGCACCGGGAGGAGGGGGAGTGCTCGCGCCCCCGGGAGGTCTGGTGACCGATACGGAGCGCCCGCCCGGCACCACGGCCAACGCCTGTGACACCTGCCAGTACTTGGACGCGATGGCCTGCCGGTACGCCCGGAACCAGGCGCAGATGGATGCCGTCCGTCGGCTGCGCGACAGGCACGCTCCGGAGTGTCCGGACCCGAAGGGAGGTGTCTCGGATGGACAGCGCGGGCCCCGGGCTGGCCCCTCCTCCGGCCGTCCCGGGAAGGTGCCGGCCGCTCGTGCGGGCTGCGAGTCGGGCGGCCGGTACCAGAGCCAACTCAGAACCCTTACATGGAGATTCAGCAAATGGAGCTGACGGAAGCGATCGTGACTGACCTGGTGAACCGGTACAACGACGGGGTGGGCATCCAGACCCTGCGGAAGCGGACCGGGTTGGGTCACAACACCTTCGTGCACATGCTGAGGGCGGCTGGCGTCAAGATCCGCGACCAGCAGGAGGCGGCGCGGGCCCGTTCCGACCGGGCGGCGCGACTGGCGGCCCGGGAGGCGTCGGTATGAGCCAATCACCGGCGCAGGACCTCGGAGCAGGTGGCACGGATCGCGCGGCGGTGGAAGCGGGCGCGATCCGCCGAGCCGCCCCGGCCGACCGGCGCGAGCACTGCCGTGCTCACCTCGCAGTGGCGACTCGTCTTCGACGACCCGGAGCCCGACGAGCCCAGCACACCCCCGGCCTGCTGACAGGCCGCCACAGACTCCCGCTGTGATGCCGTTCTCACGGCGGGTCCGAGGGGTTGTCCTAACACCCCCTCGGGAACTCCCGCACCGGACGGCCGCCGGTGCGGGGGAGCGCAACCGCACGACCCGGCCACCAGCCTGTGACCGGCTCACCTCAGTGTGAGGAGTCATCAGCATGACGATGCCGACCCCGGGCCCCAACCGGCCGCCGGGCCCCGGCCCGATGCCGCCCCCCGACTCCGACACGACCACGCACACCGAGTAGGAGGACCACCCATGCCCATCGACATCATCGAGTCCAAGCACAAGGGAGCCGAGAAGCCCCCGCCGAAGCACCAGGGCAACCCCGCCCCGGAGCCGCAGCCCGCTCCGCAGAAGTAGGGCGGTAGGCGTGCCGATCCACCCCGGGAAGCCTCACCCCGACCCGGTGCCGCCGCCGCCCCCGAGCCCTGCCCCTAAGGGCTGACAGAATGGCAGGCCCCTCACGGCGCACACCGTGAGGGGCCTGCTGCCCCCACTGCAAGGGAGAGCTTCAATGACTGACGACCGTCTCGTGATCCAGTACGAGTCGCGCCACTTCGCCGACGTGGGCTGGTCATTGAAGGCCGACCGCTGGCAAGCGCACTTCTACGAGAACGGGGCCGACCGGAAGGCCGGAGGGGCCGTTATCACCCGCGTGATCCCCGGCGTCACCCCGAACCCCCGCGCGGCCCTGGAGGTGGACCCCGGGTTGCTTGACCGCATCCCGCGCGTGATCTTCACCGAGGATGGCGGCCTGGTCCCCGCGCTGGCGGAGATGAGGCCGCCGCTGCTGCTCTTGCTGGAGTCGGTCCACGTTACGGACGAGTGGCGCGGCAAGGGGATGGGGATGCGCCTGGCCGTCGCCGCCCTCCGTCGGCTGGCCGTCCCCGGAACGGTGGCCGTCTGCTACCCGGCACCGATCCACGACCATGGGCCGGACGAGCCGTGTTCCTACACGTCCGACGATCCGGAAGTCCGGCGGCCGGACGAAGAGGCCGTGGCCAAGCTTCAACAGGCGTGGGAGCGGCACGGATTCCGTCCGATCGGAGATCACGTGTACGCCCGGAGGATCGAGCCGTGAGCGGCTACCACCGGGGGCCCCGGAAGTCCTCCCATGCCGCAGTTTGGGTGTGCACCCTGACCGCCGCCGTTCTGGTGGCCGCCCTGGGCCTGTTGCTGGCCACCCGCTGAGACCGCCCCGTCCGTGTGCTCCCCTCCGTGGCGCATGGGCGGGGCATTCGTCTGAGCTGACCCCGTGCCCCGCAGTGCAGTACTGGCCCGCCCTCCTGATCGCTTCTGACGCACAGACAGCTGTTGAACTCATCAGGGCCCAGGGCATTCCGTGTGAGGCTGGCCCGCGCGACCCACAAGTCCCTGACGGGGACTGGTGGATCTACGGCGGGCCGAACCCCAAGGCCCCTCAGGACTGGTCTGGCCTGGGTTCTCGGCTGCTTGCCGTGTCGCACCCCTCTACCCACTCGGGCAGCACTACCCCGGCCCCGTGGCAGCAAGGACATGTGGCCGACGTCTCAATGGATCTGAGCAATACATCTTTGCCCTCGTAGTAGTAGTACGCGTTGCCGACCGAGGCGCCTGCCTCGGCGGCGATGGCGCGCATGGTGGTCTTGTCGTAGCCGCGCTCCTGGAACAGCCGCATCGCGGTCTCCAGGATGAGCGCGCGGGTCTGCTCGCTCTTCGCGGTCTTCGGCCGGGCCTTGGCGTCGTCCGGGGCCGGCTCGCCGGCCGGGGCGGCCGGCGGGTCGGCTGGGGTCCTTGCGTCGTCCACGATGCCTGAGCCCAGCCCTGGAGGGTGCAGCCGCTCTCGGGGCAGGGCGGCGGCCGGCTCGGATCGAGGGCGCCGACGGGACCGGGCGTCCCCTGTGCGCCCGGTTCCGGTGCGGCATCGCTCGCGCCCAGCGGGCCGGTGGGTGTCCGCCCCGGCGGCGAGGCCGGTGGCGGCGCGGGGTGCTGGGGTGTCGTCGCCATGGCGTCAGGGCTTGGCCGGCAGGGTCCAGCCCTGTGGCGTGACCGGCGGGCGCTGGAGGCGCTCCAGCTTGCCGCGGCGGCGGATCCGGTTGAGCACCAGGACGTTGCCCAGGTGCATCACGCCGAGGATCAGCAGGACCAGGCCGAGCTTGAGCGAGAGCGCGTCGAAGACGCCCTGGGTGCCGTTGACCGCGTTGCCGTTCTTCATCCAGAGCATGACGAAGCCGAGGCTGAGCAGGTAGAAGCCGACCACCAGCAGCTGGTTGACCGCGTCGGCGGGCTTGTCGTCCCCCGCGAAGACGTCGGCGAGGAAGGCCGTGCCGTTGCGACTGAGGGTGCGGGCCACCCAGATGGTCACGCCGGTGGCGATCGGCGGGTAGCTCGCGTAGCTGGCGACTGTGCAGTCCATGCAGGACCACGTCCTCTCGAATGTCGAACGTGTTCAAAACCGCCTGGGGGAGACAGTGGGCCTACTTTTGAACGCGTTCAAGTAGTGCCGATCCGGCCTCGGGAGGGCGGCGTGACAAGATCGGCGGATGACCGACACCGGCGCGCCTTCGAGGTCCGACTCAGCCGACTCGCCGGACCCGGCAGCCGTCTCGATCCGGGAGGGCGGCGCCGCCGACGCGGCGGCCGTGGCCCGGCTGCACGCCGAGAGCTGGCGCACGGCGTACGCGGGGATCGTCCCGGCGGCGGCGCTGGGGGACGGGCTGGCCGAGCAGCGCGGCGAACTCTGGGAGCTGCGGCTCACGGTCGACTACGGCGAGCCGGCCGCCACGCCCGGGCTGCTGCTGGCCGAGCGGGCCGATGGTGAACTGGTCGGCTTCGGCTACCTGGTCCCGGAGCCGGACGGGCGGGTGCTGCTGGACAACCTGCACGTGCGCCCGGGGCTGACCGGCGCCGGGATCGGCGCCATGCTGCTGGGCGCCGCCCGCGCGTGGACGGCCCGGACGCATCCCGGTGCGCCGCTCTACCTGGAGGTGCTGCGCGACAACCGCCGCGCGGTCGCCTTCTACGAGCGTTGCGGCGGCGAGCGCACGAGGGAGGGCTGGACCGATTTCCCGGGCGCCGGCGAGCTGCCCGAGTACGAGTACACCTGGGCGCGGCCGTAGGTCGTGGGCGCGCTGTCCGTCGGGATGCCGGGTTCGGCCCGGCAAGCCCTTCCCGCGCATCCCCGCGCATCCCCGCGCAGGTATCTGATCTCGCTTCCCATGGCCGACGCCTAGAAGGCGTCGCCGACAGCGGCCACGGAGTCTCGCAGCCGGCGGGTTCCGGCGAGAGCGGTCAGCAGGGCGAGCGCGGCGGCCGTGGCGGGCAGGACGAAGCCGCGGGCGCCCGAGGTGTGCTGGGCGAGCAGGCCGCCGAGGGCCGAGCCCGCCGAGATGCCGGTCACGATGCCGGAGACCACCAGCGCCATGCCCTCGTTCAGCGCGGCGGCGGGCAGCACCCGCTGAAGGAGCGTCATGCCGCTGACCATGGTGGGCGCGGTGCCGGTGCCGGTGGTGAACAGGACCAGGGCCAGCAGCCCGAGGCCGGTGCCGCAGGCGGCCGCGGTGAGCGGGAGCAGCAGCAGGGCGGACATCGCGGCGAGGCTGAGCAGCAGGCGGCGGACCGGGTCGGGGGACTCGGGGCGCAGCCCGAAGAGCAGGCCCGAGACGCCGGAGCCGGCCGCCAGCAGACCGAGCAGCAGGCCGGTCGCCCAGCGTTGGCCGTGCGCGCCGGTCCAGGCCACGGTGGTGATCTCCAGCGAGCCGAAGACCATGCCGGTGCTGAAGAACGCGGCCACCAGGGCCGCCATGCCGGGGGCCCGCAGGGGTGCCCGGGTGCCGCCGTCCCCCGCCGGTGCGACCGGTGGCTCGGTGCGGCGCTGGGCGGCGAAGAGCAGCCCGCCGGCGGTGGAGAGCACGCTGACCGTCAGCAGTCCGGCCTCCGGGAAGAGGGTGGTGCAGAGCAGCACGCCGAGCACCGGGCCGGTCAGGTAGCAGAGTTCGTCCAACGCCTGTTCCAGCGCGTTGGCGCGGTGCAGCAGGGCCGGCTCCGCGCGGTACAGGTGGGCCCAGCGGGCCCGGCACATGCCGCCGAGGTTGGGCGCCACGGAGGCGGTGGCAGCGGCGGCGAAGAGCGTCCAGTCGGGGGCGCCGCCGTGCAGCAGGAACGGCAGGGCGGTGCGCGGCACGGCCGAGAAGAGTGCGGCGGGTATCGCGACCCGGCGCTGCCCGTAGCGGTCGACCAGGCGGCCGAGCAGCGGCAGGCCCACAGCCACACCGACCAGCCCCGCGGCCGAGACGGCGCCGGCCAGCGCGTAGGAGTGGCGCCGCTGGACGATCGCGGTGAGCAGGCTGACGCCCAGCATCGAGAAGGAGAGGCGTCCGATCAGGCCGTAGCCGGTGAAGGCGAGGGTGCCGGGCCGGGTGAACAGGCGGCGGTAGGAGGCGAGCACGGGACTCCAGGGCAGGGCCGGTCGACCGGGGATCGACCGGCGGGGGAGGGGATGCCCTCAGCCTGACCGGTGGGCCCGGCATCGGTCCAACACCTGTTCCGCCGCATTGACGCCATGGTGTTGTCAATCGGGGGCGAACGATTGCTACGCTGCCCGCCGTGCCCATCGACCTGCATCCGCGCCTGCTGCGCGGCTTCGTCGCCACTGCCGAGACCCTGCACTTCGGGCAGGCGGCGGCGCACCTGCACGTGGCCCAGCAGGCGCTGAGCCGGGACATCCGGACGCTGGAACAGCTGCTCGGGCGCCCGCTGTTCACCCGCACCACGCGCAGCGTCGCGCTCACCCCGGCGGGCGAGCGGCTGTTGCCGCAGGCACGCCGACTGCTCGCGCTGCAGGAGGAGATGCTGGCCCCGCCGCTGGACGGGGCGGTGCTGGTGGACCTCAACAGCGCGGTGTCGGGCGAGGATCTGACGCCGGACCGGATCCTGGCCGCCGCCCGCGCGGCCGCGCCCGGGGTCGAGCTGCTGGCCCGGTACCACGGTGGACTGGCGGCCGGAGCACGGGAGTTGCTGGCCGGACGGCTGGACGTGTCGTTCGGCTGGTTCAGCGGGCTGCCCGTCGCCCTGCGTGAGCGGCTCGGCCAACGGCCGGTCCGGCTGGAGCGGTTGGCGCTGCTGCTGCCGCTGGGGCATCCGCTGGTGGACCGCACGGCGATCCGGCTGGCCGAGCTGGCGGGGCACCCGGTGGACATCTGCGCGGGCAATCCGGCCACCACCGAGTGGACCGAATTCGGTGAACAGCTGCTGTCCGCCCACGGGTTGACGGCGGCCACACCGTCGCCCGCACCGGTCGGCGCGGCGGAGACGGCCCGCTACCTGGCCCAGCGCGGGTATCCGATGCTGACCACGCTGGGCGGCCCCGAACTGCCCGGCGTGGTCACCCGGGCGCTGGTGGACCCGGTGCCGCTGACCCTGGTCAGCCTGGTCCACCGGGCCGGACCGCTGCTGTCCGGGGTCCGGCTGCTGGCCGAGTGCGCGGCCGAACTCGGCTCCAGCGAAGAGTGGTTGGTGCGTCCGTCGGCAAGCTGGCTGACGGCACCGGACGAGCGACTGCTGGCGGCCCGCCCCTGAGCGACGCCCGGGGGCGTGGCCGAAGGGGCGGGGCCGGATCCGTGACTTCGACGCTTCGTCACCTGTCGGCGGTCAGCTTGCCGGCGGCGCCCCAGCTGTCGGTGGGGACCTCGTGGATCCAGACCTGCACGGTCTCGGCGGGGATCTGGTAGGCGTCCACGAAGGCGTCGGTGATCCGGGCGACCAGCTCGCGCTTCAGCTCGACGGTCCGGGGGCCCTGCTGCACGGTGACGATGGGCATGTCCTGCTCCTTGGCTCGCGGCCCGCTCCGGTGTGTCCGGTGCGCGGTGCCGATGGGAACAGTTCACCGCGTGAGCCCGGCGACAACCCAGACCCGGATCGCTCTCGCAGCGATCACGAATCCTGATCGTCGCTGGTGACAGCCCTCGCGGCGGGACGGCAGGCGGCCAGCAACCGGCTGACGCGGGGTGCGGCGGGACCCTGGCGGACGGCGAGCGAGACCGGCAGGCTCAGGCCGGGCGAGGCGAACGGGACGAGCGCGATCCGGGGCACCCGCGCGATGTGCGCGTTGCCGGCGTAGACCACCGTCCACATCGGGGCGCCGGTGCCGATCGCCACCAGGGTGTCCTGCAGGCTGCCGGTCGGCGGCCCCGGGACCGGTTCGAAGCCCTCGGCGTGACAGGCGTTCAGCACCAGGTCCACCAGGGCCGGATGGTTGCGCCGCTCGGTCAGCCTCAGCGGGAGTTCGGCCAGGTCGCGCGGGGACAGCTCGGCACGCTCGGCCAGCGGATGCCTGGCCGGTACGGCGGCCAGCAACTCGTCCCGCCAGAGCGGCAGATAGCGCAGCCCGGGGGTCTGCTCCGGGGGCGCGCCGCGGACGAACGCGGCGTCGAGCCGGCCGTCGGCCAGCTGTGCCAGCCGCTCCTTGACGGGGAGGGCGACCAGTTCCACGCGCACCTCGGGCGCCTGCCGCCCGAAGGCGTCCAGGATCAGCCCGAGCCGGTCGCCCAGTGCGGTGACGGTGCCGATCCGCAGCACGCCCAGGCGCCCGGCGGCGAGATCGGCGGCCACGGCGAGGGCGGAGTCCTCGGCGCGGAGCACGTCGCGGGCGGCGGGCAGAAAGGCCTCGCCGGCCGAGGTCAGGCGGACCAGGCGGGGCGAGCGGTCGAACAGCTCGACCTTCAACTCCCGTTCCAGCCGCCGGATCTGCTGGCTGACGGCGGGCTGGCCGATCAGCAGCCTGGCGGCCGCCCGGCCGAAGTGCAGCTCCTCCGCCACGGTGACGAAGTAGCGCAGTTGTCGCAGCTCCACGGCCTGTTCTCCCCCGGTCGCCGGTCGCCGGTCGCCGGTCCCGATCCCCGGCCATCCTGCCGCACGGGGCGGCGCCGGGGATCCGACGGGGGGAGCGAGCAGTGGTCGGGCGCGGACGGTCAGGCACGGACGGTCGGGCGCGGATGGGTCAGGCGCGGACGGCGGAGATGTCGAAGCCGAGCTTGACCTTCTCGCCGATCAGCACGCCGCCGGTCTCCAGCGCGGCGTTGTAGGTCAGCCCGAACTCGGTGCGGTCGACGGTGGCCGAGCCCTCGAAGCCCAGCCGCTGGAGGCCGTACGGGTCGGTGGCGCTGCCGGTGAACTCCAGGTCCAGCACGACCGGGCGGGTGATGCCCTTGATGGTCAGGTCGCCGGTCATCCGGTAGGTGTCCGCGTCGAGCTGCTCGGCGGCGGTGCTGCGGAAGGCGATCTCGGGGTGGGTCTCCACCGCGAAGAAGTCGCCGGTGCGCAGGTGGCCGTCGCGCTGGTCGTTGCCGGTGCTGATGCTGGCGACCTGGATCACCAGCTCGGCGCTGGAGGCGGCCGGGTCGGCGCCGTCCAGGTGGAGGGTGCCCTGGTAGTCGGCGAACTCGCCACGCACATTCGTGATCATGGCGTGCCGCACCTGGAAGCCCACTCGGCTGTGGGTGGTGTCGATGGTGTAGTCACCGCTCAGGTGGCTGAGGTCGGGGCCGGCGGTGGCGGTCGCGAGGGCGGTGGTCGTAGCGGTGTCGTTCTTGCGGTTGAACAGGCCCATGGCTCCTCCTCGGGTCCGAAGCCATTTGTTTAGGCTTCAACTTGTTGGCTCCACCGTAGCGCTTCTTCGTTCAATGTTCAACCATGTCGCCCGATTGGCTCACCGGGCGGAACCGGTCGCGCCACGCCGCCGGGCGGATCCGGTGTCGGATGCCCTGGTTAGGCTGCGAGAGACGTGATCAGCGGTGGTGGAGGAGGTGTCCCGGAGCGGTGTTCGCGGTGCACGGACTGTGGCGCGGCCCGGGCGGCGGCCAATTGGCACTCTGGGCCGAGGACGCCCGCGCGCTGGACGAGGCGCGCGGGCCGGTGCCGTACGGGGCCGGCGGGGCGGGCGGGCGCGCCGTCGCCCGGCCGCATCCGTACGCCTGCTCGGCCGCGCTGCTGGGGCAACTACTGGCCGGGATCGGCCCCGGGCTGGCCTGGCTGGCCGGGCAGGCGGCCGAGCGCTGGGGCACCGTGACGCTGCCCTCGCTGAGCGGTGCGCCCACGCCCTCGCCGGACCTGCTCGGCGGCCGGGCGCCGAGCGGCGTGTCGCTGCACGCCTGGCGGGTGCCCACGCTGGTCTTCGAGCCGGCGCAGGCGGCTCAGCTGCTGGGGGAGCTCTTCGATCCGCAGTGGGCGCTGACCACCGCCGAACTCGACGGGGCCGGGCGGGTGGACGTCGGGTACGGGGCCTCGCTGCGCTGGCTCACCGGCGTGCACGACCTGGCCTGGCGACTGGCCGGGCAGGGGCGGGTGCTGCCCGCGCTGGTCCGCGAGCCGGCGGCGGGGGCAGGCGGGGCAGCCGGCGACGGGGTCGGCGGCGGGGTCGGATACGCGCGCTGGCAGCCGGAGCTGAGTGCGGCCGACCGGCGCGAGGCGCGGGCCCTGGCGGAGGGCTGCCCGCCGGTCGTCCGGGGCGAGCGACCGGCCGCGGCGCTGTTCGCGGAGATTCTGGAGACGCTGACCGACCGCGAGGTCCGCGCCACCCTGGCGGACCACGCCGGTGTGCTGCGGCTGCCCCGGGGCGTGGCCGCCGCGGACCTGGACGGACGGGTGGCCGAGCGCTGGTTCGCCGCGCTGGGGGCGGGGGACGGCCGGTTCCTGGTGGAGCCGGCCGACCTGGTGGAGCCGGCCGACTCGGTCGGCTCGGGTGGCCGAGCCGAGGAGGCGGGCCCGGCGGAGGTTGCTCGCCCGGCGGACGTGGCGGGCCGGGCGGAGGTGGTGGGCCCGGCGGACGTGGTGGACATGGTCGACGCGGTGCACCGGGCGGACCCGGTGTCGGCCGCGCTCGACCGGCTGGGCGAGCGGCTGGCCGCCTGGCACGCCTCCGGTGGGCCGCAGGCGCCTGCCGTTCGGCTCTGTCTGCGGCTGGTCGAACCGCTCGGGCCCGACCCCGACGATCCGGAGGGCGGCAGCTCCGACGCCCACTGGCGGCTGGAGTTCCTGCTCCAGGCCGTCGCCGAGCCCTCGTTGCTGGTGACCGCGGCCGAGCTGTGGGCCGGCGGCGCGGCCCTCGCCGCCTTCGGCCGCGTCGTGGAGGACCCGCAGGGCGCCTACCTGGCCGAGCTGGACCGCGCCGTCCGTCTGCGCGCCGAACTGCGGCCCGCGCTGCGCTCGGTGCGGCCGAGCGGTCTGACGCTGGACCGGGACGGCGCGCTCGACTTCCTGCGCCAGGCCGCCCCGGCGCTCGCCGAGGCCGGCTTCGGGGTGCTGCTGCCCAGCTGGTGGCAGCGCCGGCCGCGGCTCGCGATGGCCCTCTCCGTCCGTTCGGCCGCCGTGGAGCCGGCCGGGCGGACGGCCGCCGGGCCGCCGCCGCCCGACGGCCACACCTGGCTGAACCGCGACGCCGTGGTCGCCTTCCGCTGGCAGGCCGCCCTGGACGGCCGGCCGCTCACCGCCCAGGAGCTGGCCGATCTCGCGGCGGCCAAGCGCGGCCTGGTCCGGGTGCGGGGGCAGTGGATCGAGGTGGACGCCGGGCAGATCGCCGCCGCCGTCGCCTTCCTGGCCCGGGAGGGCAGCGGGGAGAGCGACCCGGGACGGCTGCTCAAGCTCGCCCTGGACCCGGGCGCCCTGGTCGCCGGGCTGCCGATCGGCGCCATCACCGCCACCGGGGTCCTGGGCACGCTGCTCGGTGACCGGCCGGGCGCCGGGGGAGGTCGGCCGGTCACCGAGCAGGGTGCCCCCGGGCCCCGGCTGCCGGCCGGCTTCGGCACCACGCTGCGCCCGTACCAGGAGCGCGGGGTGGCCTGGCTGGACTCGCTGAGCCGGCTCGGGCTGGGTGCGGTGCTCGCCGACGACATGGGGCTGGGCAAGACCGTGCAGACCCTGGCCCTGCTCGCCGCCGAGCAGGCGGCAGGGTCGAGCGGCCCCACCCTGTTGGTCTGCCCGACCTCGTTGGTCGCCAACTGGCGGCGCGAGGCGGCCAGGTTCGCGCCGATGCTGCGGGTGCACGTCCAGCACGGGGCCGGTCGCCCCGCGGGGGCACAGCTGCGGGCCGCGGCCACCGGCGCCGACCTGGTGATCACCACCTACGGCGTGGTCCAGCGCGACGCCCCCGAGCTGCGGGCGATCGGCTGGCGCCGGGTGATCGCCGACGAGGCGCAGAACATCAAGAACAGCGCCACCGCCCAGTCCAGGGCGCTGCGTTCGGTGCCCGCCGAGCAGCGGATCGCGCTGACCGGCACGCCCGTGGAGAACCGGCTCAGCGAGCTGCACGCGATCCTGGACTTCGCCAACCCCGGTCTGCTCGGCTCGGCGGCGGCCTTCAAGGAGCGGTACACGATCCCGGTCGAGCAGCACGCCAGCCCCGAGCGGACGGCCGAACTGCTGCGCCGGACCAGCCCGTTCATCCTGCGCCGACGCAAGGACGACCCGGCGGTGGCCGTCGCGCTGCCGGCCAAGGAGGAGATGACCGTCTGGTGCGGCCTGACCGCCGAACAGACCGGCCTCTACCAGGCGGTGGTGGCCGACCTGCTGCACCGGTTGCGCGGCAAGAAGGGCGTGGAGCGCAAGGGGGCGGTGCTGGGCGCGATCGGCAAGCTCAAGCAGGTCTGCAACCACCCGGCCCAACTCCTGCACGACGGCTCGGCGGTGGCCGGCCGCTCGGGCAAGCTGGCACGGCTGGAGGAGGTGCTGGCCGAGGCCCTCGCCGAGGGGGACCGCGCCCTGGTCTTCACCCAGTACGCCGAGTTCGGCTCGCTGCTCCACCACCACCTGGCCGAACGGCTCGGCACCGAGGTGCTCTACCTGCACGGCCGGCTGTCCGCCCGGCGGCGCGACGAACTGGTGCGGCGCTTCCAGGAGTCCACCGGGCCGGACGCGCCCGGCGTCTTCCTGCTCTCCCTCAAGGCCGGCGGCACCGGGCTCAATCTCACCGCGGCCAACCAGGTGATCCACCTGGACCGCTGGTGGAACCCGGCGGTGGAGCAGCAGGCCACCGACCGGGCCCATCGGATCGGTCAGCGGCGCACCGTGCAGGTCCGCCGTTTCGTCTGCGCCGGGACGGTGGAGGAGCGGATCGCGGGCCTGATCGAGTCCAAGCGCGCGCTGGCGCAGACGGTGGTGGGCGAGGGCGAGCGCTGGCTCACCGAGCTGTCCGACGGTGAGCTGCAGGAACTGCTGACCCTGTCCCAGGAGGCGATCACCGAATGACCGACCAGGCGGCGAACGGCCCGGAGGGGCCGGTGGGGCCAGCGGGGGCAGGCGGCCCGGAGGGCCTGGAGGGGTACTGGCAGGGCGACTTCACGCTGCGGCGGGAGGGGGAGCCGGCAGTGGCTCCGGCCGGTCCGCTGCCGCTCGAACGGCTGGCGGCGCCGGAGATCACCGTCCGGGGCCGGAACCTCGCGGTGCTGCTCGCCCCGGTCTACCGGGCGCTCATCTCCTGACGGCCGTGCTTTCCGCTGCCCGATCCTCGACTTGACCCTCGACTCGATCCTCGACTTGACCCTCGACCTGGTCGAGCCCCCAGAGTCCTCGCCATGGAGAGCGTGATGCGCAGTATCGGCCAGCTGGCCCGGGAGAGCGGGCTGACGGTCAGCGCGCTGCGGTTCTACGACAGCGCCGGGGTCTTCGGCCCGGCCCGGGTCGACCCGCAGACCGGCTATCGCTGGTACGCACCGGACCAGCTCGCCGACGCCCGGCTGCTCTGTCGGCTGCGCCGGGTCGGGCTGCCGCTGGCCGAACTCCGGCTGGTGCTGGCCGCGCCGACCGGTTCCGACACCGCCCACCGGGTGCTCGATGGGCACCTGCGGCGGCTGGAGGAAGGCCTGGCCGACGCGCGGCGCGAACTCTCCTCGGCCCGCAGACTGATCGACGAGAGGGAGCAATCGATGACCACGACGACCAATGCCACCACTGCCCGGGGTTCCGCACGGATCACTGTTTCGGGCACGGAACTGGCCGCGGCGCTGGCCGCCGTCCGCTTCGCGGTGAGTGCCGACCCCGAACTCCCCATGCTGGGCGGCGTCCTGTTCGACCTGGACGGGGCGGTGCTGCGGCTGGTGGCCACCGACCGCTACCGGATGGCGTTCGGTGCGGCCGCGGTGCGGGCGGCGCAGGGCGCCGAGTTCAGCGCCCTGCTGCCGACCGGGCTGGCCGACGAGATCGGTGCGCTGGTGGCCTCGGCCGTGGACGCGGACCAGGACGCCGAGGTGAGCGTCGGCGTGGCGGGCGGCTCGGTGACGGTGACGGTCGGCGGGAGTCAGGTGACGGGCGAGCGCCTGGACCTGGACTTCCCCGACTACCGCCGGCTGGGCCGGCTGGAGCCCGGCCACCGGGTCGAGCTGGGCACCGCGGACCTGCGCCGCGCGGTCCTGGCCGGCGCCGTCCGCCCGTCCAGCGCGTCCAGCTCCGGGTCGGAGGCCGGTGCCGACGGCGCGGACGGCGCGGATGGTGCGGTCATCGTCCTGGCCGTGGGTCAGGACGGCGGCCTGCGGGTGGTCGAGAGCAGGGCGGGCAGCCCGGACGAGCTGGTAGAGGAGGCGTCGGCGCGGGCCGAGGCACTGCGGGTGGCCGTGAACCGGGAGTTCCTGCTGGAGGCGATCAACGTGACCCGGGGCCAGCTGGTTCTCGAACTCGGCGGTGTGATCAGCCCGTTGGCCATTCGTTCGGCCGACGGAAACTTCTCGCTGCTGATGCCGGTGCGCCTGTCGTAGCGCCAACAGTGCTTCAGCTGAAGCCTGTTCGCAGGGCGCCGGCCTTGCCGGCCACCACGGTCCAGGCCGGCAGTCAGGCCGCCACCAGCAGCGCCTGGGCTGTCGCCAGAACGAACACCTGAGGGAGGAGCGGATGGTGGGGCGCGAGGAACTGCGGGACCAGGGTCAGGAAGATCGACGCCGCCTTCGGGTGGAAGCCGAGGATGGCGCGCGGGCGCATCAGGCGTGGCCGTTCGCGGGTTGACCACGCGGAAGTGGGTGGTCAACCGCCGCTGTTCGTCGAGCACGTGGAAGGCGATGCCGGGCGGCTGCTCGCGGTCGGCGGCCCCCTCGCCCTCCCAGGGCAGCCGCAGCGTCCAGGTGACCGCCGGTCCGACCAGGAGCGGACGGCCGGCGAAGGTGGTGGCGGCGGCGGTGTGGGCGTGGCCGGGCAGCACCGCGACCACCTCGGGGTGGCGGTCCAGCAGCGCCGCGAACTCCCGCTCACCCTGCAGGGTGGCTGGCCCGGGCGGTGGGCCCGGCCCCGCCGAGCCGTGCCGACGCGCACCGCCTGCTCCCCGCCGAGCAGGCGGTGGACCGGCTGAACGCCGCGGCGGCCGAGTAGCCGGTGGTCCCGCGGCTGGACTGGCCGGCGACCGGCGCCCCGTCCGTACGGCTGCTCGCCGCGGGTGCCGCTGCCGCGGGTGTTGCTGCCCCGTCGGCCGTCGGCTCGGTGACTGGCCAAGACAGGCGTCACTCGGAGCAGCGGCCGACCGCTGGTTCGTGGTGGGACGGGGCTGTCTGAGCCGGTCTCCGGTTGCGAGCCCGTCGTCGTGGTGGCTGGTCGCACAGCGCTCAGCGGGGTTGAGGAGCGTGATCCCGAAGCGGCCGTCGGGCCGTTTCGCGCTGATCACTGACGGTCAGACATATGGCGGTAGGCCGTTGTGAATCCGACGGTGTCGTCGTCCTGGTCCAGGCGCTCCACTTCGGGTGGCAGGAGCCCGGCTCCGCTTCAAGTCGCGTTGCCTGGCACTGGCAGGGGCAGGCAACGTGCCCTCGCCCGTGTCCATACTCAATGCCATGAAGAGCAAGTCGCAGTTGGGGCGGTTCCTGCGGACGCGTCGGGCGCAACTGCAGCCGTCGGACGTCGGGTTGCCGGAGTTCGACGAGCGGCGGCGGGTGCCGGGCCTGCGCCGGGACGAGCTTGCCCGGTTGGCGGGGGTGAGCGAGTCGTACTACACGCGGCTTGAGCAGGGGCTGTCGCGGGGCGCATCGACGGAGGTACTGGATGCGCTCGCCCGGGCGCTTCGCCTTGACGCGACCGAACACCTGCATCTGTACGACCTCGCCGGTGTCGGACGCAAGGGAGGCGAAGGCCGAGCCCGCAAGGAGCCGGCACCCGAGCGCATCACCGAGACGACCCGGCAGTTGATCGACGCCTTCGGGGACACCCCGGTCATCGTGCTCGGCCGTCGTAGCGACGTGCTGGCGTGGAACCGCACCGGGCACGCGCTCTTCGCCGGGCACCTCGATCCGGCGAGCCCGGAGGATCCGGAGCGGCGTCCGAACACCGCGCGGCTGGTCTTCCTGGACGCCCACACCCGGGAGCTGTACGAAGACTGGCCGAAAAAGGCCGCGGACGCGGTGGGGAGACTGCGGCTGGCTGTCGGCCGACACCCCGACGATCCGCTGCTGGCCGCACTGATCGGTGAACTGGTGATGAGCAGCCCGGAGTTCACCGACCTCTGGGCCCGGCACCGGGTCCGCGCCTGGGACCTCGCGGCCTACCGGATGCGGCATCCGCTGGTCGGGCCGATGGAGGTCACCCAGCAGGCCATGCCGGTCCCGAACGAGCAGGGGCAGCGACTCGTCGCGGTCACCGCCGTGCCGGGTTCGGCCGCACAGGCCGGGCTGACCCTGCTGGCCCAGGTCGCAACCCCGGCCGTACGCATGCGTCCGGTGGTCGACAGCCCGTCCACCGTTTCCGAATACCTGTGAATTCCGAATATCTGTGAATGGAGACACCATGCCCACGCTCTACACCACCGAAGCGCTCTCGACCGGCGACGGCCGCAACGGAGAGGTCCGCACCTCTGACGGGGTACTCGACGAACTCCTGGCGGTCCCGAAGGAGATGGGCGGCCCCGGCGGCGACAGGACCAACCCCGAGCAGCTCTTCGCCGCCGGCTACGCCGCCTGCTTCCACAACGGGATGCGCCTGATAGCAGGCCAGCAGAAGGTGACGTTGGGCGAATCGACCGTCAGGTCCACGGTGAGCCTGATCACCCTGGACAACGGAGGCTTCTCGCTGGAGGTGGCGCTGTCGGCGCACCTGCCCGGCCTGGACCAGGCCACCGCCGACCAGCTCGTGGAGACCACGCACCAGGTGTGCCCGTATTCCAACGCCACCCGAGGGAACATCTCGGTCACCCTCGAAGCGACGGTCTGAGCCAGGGCGGACCTCCTCGCGGGCGATCATCGAGTTACCCGCGAGGAGGTGGTCCGCTGACACCGCGCAGCCTGCGGGCATCGCGCACGGGCTGTCCCGTCGCGTTGAGCCTGTCTGTGGATCTTGTGGTGAGCTGCGGGGTCGCCAGGTGGGTTGAGAAAGCTCGACGCGGGATTCTCACTGCGCCTGGCTTCCGCGGAATCCGGGGGCGGTCGGCTCGTCGCTGCCGGGCGGGGTGTCGTGACGTTGGGAGGTCAGGTGCGGAGCAGGTCGGTCGAGACCACCCAGAGGCGCTCGGCGAGAGCGGGATCGAGCGCCCATTCCTTGACGCCGTGCGGGTGTTGCGCGAGGTCGGCGTCGTTCGGCACGGTGTAGGCCTCCTGCGAGTCATCGAGGTAGTGGCCTCCGGAGTGGGCGAACTGCGGAGCCACGGCCGCGACCATGGTGGTGGCGGCTCCCTGCTGGATCGTCTTGTACGTGAAGACGCCGGCGGCCTCGGCCGCATCGAGCGACTGCTTCTGCTGCGCGGTGAAGTTCCGCTGCAGACCCGTCGCCACCCCGCCCGGGTTCACTGCATTGGCGACGATGCCATCGGACGCCCACAGGCGGGTCGCCTCGACAGCGAACAAGGAGTTCGCCGTTTTCGACTGGGCGTAGGCAACCTGCGGGTCGTAGCTGCGCCGCTCGAAGTGGGGGTCGTCGAAGTCGATGCCAGAACGCATGTGCGCCGTCGAACTGACCGAGACGATCCGTGCCCCGTCGCGCTCGGACGCTCCGAGGGCCAGGGCGTGGTGCAGGCCGATGGCGAGTGCGAGGTGACCCAGATGGTTCGTCGCGAACTGCAACTCCCAGCCCTCGCGGGTTCGTTCGAGGCTACCGGTGACCACGCCGGCGTTGTTGACCAGCAGGTGGAGCGGGCCGCTCCACGCGTCGGCGAACGACGTGACGGTGGCCTTGTCGGCGAGGTCCAGGTGGACGACTCGGGGGCGGATCCCTCCGGTCGAGCTCTCGATCGTTCCGGCAACGGCAGCACCCACAGCCGTGTTTCGCACGGCGAGCGTCACCTGGGCCCCGGCTGCGGTTAACGCGCGAGCCGTCTCGATGCCGATCCCGGAGGAGGCTCCCGTCACGATCGCGCGGATGCCGGTGAGGTCAACGCCCTGCATCACCTCGTCCGCCGTGCTGGACGCGGTGAAGGACGTGGAGAGGGGTTCGCGAGCCGTCATAGCAGCGAGGCTATACACACTGAACTGAACTTGTATAGCTGGATCCCCCGCTCCTATGCTCGCCCCATGAGCAGCCCCGAGGCCGGCCCCCTGTCGTCGCCAACCACCGATACCGACCGTCGGACCACGGTTCTGGACTCCGCTCTGGCCACGTTCGCTCGATTCGGCTACCGGAAGACCTCGATGGAGGAAGTGGCGCGGGCTGCGCGCATCTCCCGCCCCGGGCTCTACTTCCTCTTCTCCTCGAAGGAGGCTCTGTTTCGCGCTGCGGCGACCCAGGCTCTGGAAGGCGACATCGCAGTGGTCGAACACGTCCTGGCCGATGTCGACCGTCCTCTTCCGGAGCGCCTCGTCGAAGCCTTCGACCAATGGGCGGGCCGCTACGTCGGCCCGCTGGCGCGCGATGTCGCAGTCGTCATCGAGGACAACCCCGACCTCCTCGGAGGGATCGCACAGACGGCTCCACGACGTTTCGAGGAACTGATCATGAATGCGATCGCCATCGAGGCAGGACAAGAGATGGCCACTGCCGTTGCACAGACGATGATCAGCGCATCGATCGGGCTCAAGTACCAGGCCACGACGCGGGAGTTCTACCTCGAACGCCTGAAGGTCGCCATCGAACTCCTGGTGCACTGAGGAAACGCGGTGTGCCGCTCGTGCCCAGAGCCGGTACCTCCGGCCCTTACGTACATGCCGCGAGCAACCGTGGCAGTAACGATGGGAACGCGGCCTACGTAGCGAGAGCAAGCCGCCTGCACGAGGGCGAAAGCGGGCGGACCGGACCATCGCCTCCCAGCCCACCGCGCAGGTGACAGACATCGCGACCAGGTGACAGCTGTCTCGACCGATCACACTTCCGCCGCAGTCCGGCTCCGGGCTGCGTTAGCTGTGCTGCTTGCATTTGCAAGCAGCAGTCGGCAGCATGAAGGCATGGCTTCACTGAAGGTGAGCTCGCTGGGTGAGTACATCCGCGAGCAGCGGCGCGGTGCGCAGTACTCGCTGCGCCAGTTGGCGGAGGCTGCGGGTGTGTCGAACCCGTATCTCAGCCAGATTGAGCGAGGGCTGCGCAAGCCGAGTGCGGAGATCCTGCAGCAGATCGCCAAGGCGCTGCGGATCTCGGCCGAGACGCTGTACGTGCAGGCGGGGATTCTCGACGAGCGGCCGGCGGGCGGGGCGGACCTGCGGGCGGCGATCTTCGCGGACACGGCGATCAGCGAGCAGCAGAAGCACGCGCTGCTGGCGGTGTACGAGGCCTTCGTGCGGGACAACGACAAGCAGGCCCCGGCCCCGGCTGAACACCACCCCGGCTGAACACCGCCCGTGGTCGAACACCTCCCGTGGTCAGGGAAAGCGGAAGTGCAGAGAGAGGAAGAGCGGATGCCCGGCACCGACGAGATCAGGAACGAGATCAGGAAGACGCTGAGCGACCCGACGCCGCTCTACGCGCTCGCGGGCGCCAGCGATCTGGCCTACGAGAAGCTGCGCGAGGTTCCCGGGCGGGTCGAGGCGTTGGCCGGCGACCGGCGGGCGGCGCAGGACGCGGCGGCCGCCCGGCTGCACGAGGCGCAGACCCTGCTGCAGGAGGCGCAGGCCAAGGTGGTCGGGACAGTGACCACGCTGCCCACCGACTTCCGGGCGCTGCAGGACCGGGCGCAGACCTTCGCGTTCCAGCAGGTGGGCCGGGCCGCCGGTTTCGTCGTGAAGGCCAAGGAGGTCTACGACGAGCTCGCGGAGCGCGGCAAGGACGTCGTGGAGAACGGCTTCCCCGGCCGCCCCGAGGCCGGGGCACCGGACGAGGCCGAGAGCACCTCGGTGACCGTGGAGGTCGGCGAGTCGGTGCCGGTGGACGCCGAGACCATCGAGGTGGTCGAGGTGGTGGAGATCGTCGACGAGCAGGCCGAGCAGTCGGAGCAGGCTGAGCAGGCCGAGCCGAAGAAGCCGGCGAAGAAGGCCGCTCGGGCGCGGAAGGCACCGGGCGCCGAGAAGTAGCGGCCTGGGCCAGACCCGCCGGTGCCGTGCGGCACGCTTTGGGTGCCTGGCACGTTCACCGTTTGCCAGGCGCCGCCGCGTGTCAGGATGAATGAGTACGGCCATGGAAATCCGCCATGGAGATCCAGGGCGCGGTGGCGACGAGGTTGGTGTGAGGAGATCCGAGTGAGCATCACGTACTTCGACGCCCTGAATCCGTTCTGGTGGCTGTCCGTTGGGATCACGCTGTTCCAGGTTTTCGTCTTCGTCGACGCCGCGATCCGGCGGGAGGACGCCTATCGCGCGGCGGACAAGAAGACCAAGGGATTCTGGCTGGTGCTCCTCGGTGTGGCGCTCGGGATCGACCTGATCTTCGGGGCCAACTTCATCGGCAGCTTCCTGACCCTGGCCGGGCTGGTGGCCGCGATCGTGTACATGGTCGACGTCCGCCCGGCGATCAAGGCGATCACCGGTGGCCGGGGCGGCAAGGGCGGCAGCAACCGCAACACCGGGCCCTACGGCCCCTGGTAGCGGTGGGCAACCAGGGGGGAGCAGGGCATCGGGGCGAGCGGGCGGGCTCCCGGAACGGCGAGCCCTGCCTGCTCAGCCCATCAGCGGGGGCTGCTGGGTGCGTTCCAGCAGCAGGATGGCGACGTCGTCGGTCAGGGCTCCGCCGTTGAGGTCCTCGACCTCGGCCAGCGCGCTGTCGACCAGGCGGCCGCGCGTCAGACCGCTGGCCTGGTGGTCGCCGATCAGGCCGATCAGACCGTCCTGGCCCAGCCGGCGCGATCCGGCGCCGACCCGGCCCTCGATCAGGCCGTCGGTGTAGAGCATCAGACTCCAGCCGGGCTCCAGCTCCAGGTGATGCGGCGGCCAACTGGCGTCGGTGTCGTCGCAGGACAGCAGTCCGAGTGCCGGACCCGCCTGGTCGGAGGAGAGGACCACGGGCCGCTCCACGGGGGAGAGCAGCAGCGGGGCAGGGTGGCCGGCGAGGTAGAGCTGGGCGTGCTCGACCTCGGGCCGGTCGGAGGGCAGCGGCTGCTGTCCGACGCCCGGAGCCGGGCGGTCGCCGGCTCTGCGGGGACCGGTGGTGGCCCTGCGGTGGCCCCGGGGCGCGTCGTCGGCCGGCGTGCCAGGGGTGATCACCAGCATGCAGAGAGTCGCGAAGATCTCGTCGCTGCGGCGTTCATGCTCCAGTACGTGCTGGAGCGTGGTGAGGAGGGTCTGGCCGCTCAGGCCGGCGAAGACCAAGGTCCGCCACGCTATCCGCAGGGCGACGCCGAGGGCGGCCTCGTCCGGTCCGTGCCCGCAGACGTCGCCGATGACGACGTGGATGGTGCCGTCGTCGGTGCGGACCGCGTCGTAGAAGTCGCCGCCGAGCAGGGCCCGGCGGCGCCCGGGCCGGTATCGGCGGGTGAAGGAGAGGTCGGCGCCCTCCAGCAGCGGGGTGGGCAGCAGGTGGCGCTGCAGGCGGGCGTTCTCCTGCCCGCGCAGTTCGGCCTCGACCAGGCGGCGCTGGGACTCGTCGGCCCGCTTGCGCTCCACCGCGTACCGCAGCGCGCGGGCCAGCAGCGGGCCGTCCGTGTCGTCCTTGGTGAGGAAGTCCTGGGCGCCCGCGGCCACGGCGGCCGCGCCCAGCCGGGTGTCGGCGGCATCGGTGAGTACCACGATGGCGGCCTTCGGGGCCAGGCGCAGCAACTCGTGGAGCCCGTCCAGGGGGTCGGCGCCGTCGGTGGTCGGCGCGGCGTCGGCGCCGGGCAGGCTGCTGTCGGGGCTGGTGCTGGACGGGGTTGCCAGGTCGAGCAGGACGCAGCTGAAGTCGATCGGCAGGGTGCGGGCGCGCCGGCCGGGGACCGCGGGCTGCGGGGTGAGCTGGGCGGCGGCCTGCTCCAGGCTGCGGGCCCAGGTGAGCTCGACCGGGGTGCCGCTGGCGGCGATCAGTTCCTCGATCAGCCGGGCGTCGGTGGTGTCGTTCTCGATCACCAGCAGTTTCAGGGGAGCGGCGGCCCGGTCGGCAGGGGCGGGGCGCCAGGTCGTGCGGGGGCCGGGCAGCGGGAAGGTGGCGACCGCACCGGATTCGCCGTCCGGGCTCCCGGGAAGTCTGGGTGTCAGGGAGGGCTCGCCGAGCCCGGTCAGTCCGCCCACCTTGCCGAAGCCGTCGAGCGTGTCGAGGTCGTGCAGGGCGTTCAGGCCGTTCAGGTCGTCCATCCGATTCAGCCTCTCGTCGGCTGCGAGGGCCGCCGGATCAGGGCAGGGGGCAGCGACCCGCTGGCGGACGCCAGCACCTGCCGGGGCACCGGACCGGCCTTCGACGCCGAGTCCCTGCCCGTCTCCCGTAGCGGGCACGGATGGTTCCTCCCTCTCCCTGACGGGGTAACGGCTGCGGTCCGCGCGCAGTGCCCGCGTGGCACCGCGAGTCAGGGAGTTTCTCGTGACCATAACGTGATCTCCCGAGATTTCCTTGGCTGATGGGGGTTGGTGTGGCTATTGCCACGCTGGTGGCGGGCGTGATCGCTAGCGTGAGCGGTTCATGGGCCGGGCAATCGCGCGGCCGATCCGAAGGAGTTGACGGTGATGCAGATCACGTTGATCCAGGGTGATATCACGAAGCAGCGAGTGGACGCCGTGATCAACGCGGCCAACTCGTCGTTGCTGGGCGGCGGTGGCGTCGACGGCGCGATCCACCGCGCGGGCGGGCCCGAGATCCTGGCCGAGTGCCGCGCATTGCGAGCGTCGCACTACGGCAGGGGGCTCGCCGTCGGCCGGGCGGTGGCGACCACCGCCGGGCTGCTGCCGGCCGGCCATGTGGTGCACACCGTCGGGCCGGTCTATGGAGCGGAGCGGTACGAGCAGTCGGCGCAGCTGTTGGCCTCCTGCTATCGGGAGTCGCTCCGGCTGGCGGTGCTGGAGCTGGGCGCCAGGAGTGTGGCGTTCCCCGCGGTGTCCACCGGGGTCTACGGGTGGCCGATGGAGGACGCGGCCCGGATCGCGCTGTCGGCGGTGGCCGAGGTGCTGGCGGAGGATCCGGTCAGGGCGGTGGCGGAACTGGAGGTGCGGTTCGTGCTGTTCGGCGCGGAGGCGTACGAGATCTTCGCGCGGGTGCGGGAGGAGTTGGGGCTCGGCCCGGCCGGGGGCGAGCAGGGGGCAGGACGGTGAGGCGGGCGCTAAGGCGGGCGGCATGGGGTGCTGTCTGATCGAGTCAAGGAGCGGTGTCACCGGCGTCATCAGGTGCGCTCCCATAGTGGACTGACTAAGCGTCAACTTACCAGGGGAATTCGATAACTCGTTCGAGTGAACCGAATCAAGGTGCCACCGCCGACCAGGGCAGCGTGACCTCGCCCTGCCGCCACCGCCCGCGCGCGTCGACCAGCGGCCAGCGGCCGCCCAGCGCCGTGCAGGCGGCCACCCAGCGTTGCCTGGCGCCGAACGCTCCGTACGGCGCGGCGGCGGCCCAGGCCTGGTCGAAGTCGGTGAGGAAGGCGTGCACCGGCCGCCCCGGCACGTTGTGGTGGATGAGCGCCTTGGGCAGTCGTTCAGCCAGGTCCGAGGGTCGCTCCAGATTGGCCAGCCGGGCGGCGAAGGTCACCGTGCGGGGGCCTTCGGGGCCCAGCGCCACCCAGACGTGCCGCCGGCCAATCTCGTCGCAGGTCCCCTCGACCAGCAGGCCGTCCGGGGCGAGGCGGTCGCAGAGCCGCTCCCAGACCGCCTCCACCGCCTCCTCCTCGTACTGGCGCAGCACGTTGGCGGCGCGGATCAGCTGGGCCGAGGCGCCGTCCAGCGGCACCTCGAAGCCGCCGCGGCGGAAGGTCAGCGCGGGCGGTTCGGCATAGGGCAGCGCGGCGGCCACCCGGGCCGGCTCGATCTCGATCCCCACCGTCCGCAGGTCGGGACGGACCGCCCGGAGCCGGTGGGAGAGCTCGACGGCCGTCCACGGCGCCGCGCCGTAACCGAGGTCGACGGCCACCGGCGGCTGGTCCGCGGCGCGCAGCCGGGGGCCCAGCGTGTGCACGATCCAGCGGTCCATCCGGCGCAGGCGGTTGGTGTTGGTGGTGCCGCGGGTCACGGTGCCGACCGGGCGGCTGCCGGTGGCCGTGGCGCGGCCGGTAGGAGAAGTCGACGGCTTCGACGTCCGGCGCACGGCGGTGTGGCCCAGGGAGCTGGGCGCGCCCGGATCGAAGGAGGAAGCCATGCCCGAAGCCTAAGCCGAGCCGTGCGGACCGCCGGGCCACCGCCGGGCCACCGGCGGGGGGAGCCGGGCGGGGGAACCGGGCGGGAATGGGCCGTCGGGGCAGGGGGAGGCAGCAAGGAGAATGGAAGACCGGCGCCCGGGAATGACTCGCACCCCTCCGCGGGTTGTGTCCCTGTTGAAACCACAGGAGTCGTCGCTAGCGCAGACCAGAGAGGCCGCAGCCAGGTGATCAAGCCCCCCGTGTCGACGGTATGGCGCGACCGGCAGACCCCGCCGGTCCGCGGGCGCCTGCACGCCTTCGCCGCCGGCCGCGCCCGTCGCCCCCGCCGGATCGCGATGCTCAGTGTGCACACCTCCCCGCTCCACCAGCCGGGCACCGGCGACGCGGGCGGGATGAACGTCTACATCGTCGAGCTGGCCAAGCGCCTGGCCGCGCTCGGGATCGAGATCGAGGTCTTCACCCGGGCCACCTCCTCCGAGCTGCCGCCGACCGTGGAGCTGGCGCCCGGGGTGCTGGTCCGCCACGTCACCGCCGGGCCCTACGAGGGCCTGATCAAGGAGGACCTGCCCGCCCAGCTGTGCGCCTTCACCCACGGGGTGCTGCGTACCGAGGCCGGCCACCGCCCGGGCCACTACGACCTGGTGCACTCGCACTACTGGCTCTCCGGCCAGGTGGGCTGGCTGGCGGCGCAGCGCTGGGGCGTGCCACTGGTGCACACCATGCACACCATGGCCAAGGTCAAGAACGCCGCACTGGCCGAGGGTGACACGCCCGAGCCCGCGGCCCGGGTGATCGGCGAGACCCAGGTGGTCGAGGCCGCCGACCGGCTGATCGCCAACACCACCGACGAGGCGGCCGAGCTCAGCACCCACTACAACGCCCGGGTCGACCAGCTCGCGGTGGTGCACCCGGGCGTCAACCTGGAGGTCTTCCGGCCGGGTGACCGGCGCGCCGCGCGGGCCCGGCTGGGCCTGCCGGCCGACGCCGCGGTGCTGCTCTTCGCGGGGCGGATACAGCCGCTCAAGGCACCCGACGTGCTGCTCAAGGCGGTCTCGGCGCTGTTGGCACGGCGGCCCGAGCTGCGCGAGCGGCTGGTCGTCCCGGTGGTCGGCGGTCCGTCCGGGACGGGGCTGGCCAAGCCGCAGAGTCTGCAGAAGCTGGCCGCGCAGCTGGGGATCGGTGACGTGGTGCGGTTCCATCCGCCGGTCGGTCAGGCCGAGCTGGCCCACTGGTACCGCGCGGCGACGGTGCTGGCGATGCCCTCCTACAGCGAGTCGTTCGGGCTGGTGGCCCTGGAGGCGCAGGCCTGCGGCACGCCGGTGGTGGCCGCGGCGGTCGGCGGGCTGCCGGTGGCCGTGCGCGACGGTGAGACGGGCACCCTGGTGCACGGCCACGATCCGGAGCAGTGGGCCCGGGCGCTGGAGCCCTATGCGACGGACCCCGAGCTGGTCGCCCGGCAGGGGACGGCGGCTGCGCGGCACGCGGCGGGCTGCGGCTGGGACGCGTCGGCGGCCGCCACGGCGGAGGTGTACGCGGGGGCGCTGGCCCGGCCCGCCGGCCGGCTCGCGGGGGCGCGTCGACTGCTCGCCTGAGCAGCGGCCGAGGTCGGGCAGGAGCAGGGGCCGGGGCAGGGCCTGACCCGGGCTCGGCCCCCTTCTTCGGCCCGGGAGCAGCGATGCGCCGGTACCAGCCGGTAACGTCACCGCCATGGCAATCCGTACCAAGGACGAGGCCCTCGGCCTGCTCGCCGCCGCGCTCGACGAGGCCGGCGTCAGCTGGGAGCCGGCCGTCGGCGATCCGTACACCCTGGTCGCGACGCTGCCCGGCACCCGCAAGCTCAGCACCACCTGCGCGCTGCGGATCGGCGACCACAGCCTGTCGGTGAACGCCTTCGTGATCCGCCGCCCGGACGAGAACCACGAGGCGGTGTTCCGCTGGCTGCTGGAGCGCAACACCCGGCTGTTCGGCGTCGCCTACGCGCTCGACGCGCTCGGCGACGTCTACCTGACCGGCCGGCTGCCGCTGGAGGCGCTCAGCGCACCCGCGGTGGACCGGCTGCTGGGCGCGGTGCTGGAGAACGCCGACGAGCCCTTCAACACCCTGCTGGAGCTGGGCTTCGCCGCCGCGATCCGGCGGGAGTGGGAGTGGCGGACCAAGCGCGGCGAGTCCACCCGCAACCTGGAGGCGTTCAAGCACCTGGCCCAGCCGCTCACCCCGGCGCCACCGGCGGCTCAGGACACCGAGTAGCCCGCCCGGGTCACCCGGCGTCCCAGCCCCAGGTACCCCGCCGCGGCCACCGTGCCGAGCACCGCGCAGCAGCCCCAGACGGTGCCCCGGCCGGCGTGGTCCAGCAGCAGGCCACCGGCGGCCGGGCCCAGGAACGAGGCCGCGGACCAGGCGAGCGAGTTGACGCCCTGGTAGCGCCCGCGGGCGTGCGCCGGCGAGAGTTCGGCCACCAGGCTCATGCTCGTCGGCGCCTGCATGATCTCGCCCACCGTCCAGATCGCGACGGTGGCGGCGTAGTAGAGGGCCGAGGAGCCGGCGAAGGCGGTGAGCCCGAAGCCCCACCCGGTGAGCAGGGCGCCGACCAGCAGCAGCATCCCGCGGTCGCGGCCCTGGATCAGCCGGGTGACCGGGAGCTGCAACAGGACGATGAGCAGGCCGTTGAGCCCGATCACCAGGCCGTACTGCGTGGTGGTCAGCCCGGCCCTGCCCATGGTGACGGCCAGGGTGGTGCTGCCCTGCTGGGCGATGAGCGCGACCAGGAAGGTCAGGCCGACCAGCACCATGAAGCGCCGGTCCCGGAAGACCGTCCCCAGCCCGACCTTCGGTGCGGCGTGGTCCCGCTCGGGCGCGGCGGGCCGGGTCTCCGGGACCCTGACGAAGACGACCACCGCGCAGATCAGGGTCGACAGGGCGTCGGCCAGGAAGAGCGCCAGGTAGCCGTGCGAGGCGACCAGCCCGGCCAGCGCCGCCGAGACGCCGAAGCCGATGTTGATCGCCCAGTAGTTCAGCGCGAAGGCCCGGACCCGGTCGGCCGCCGGCACCAGGTCGGCGATGATCGCGGAGGTGGCCGGCCGCGAGGCATTGCTGCTCAGGCCGACCAGGAAGGCCACCGAGGCGATCATCAGCTGCCCGTCCGCGAAGCCCAGGACCGCCGTGCTCAGCGCGGTGAGCAGCTGGGCGACCAGCAGGGTGGGCCGCCGGCCGATCCGGTCCGCCAGCACCCCGCCGACCAGCGCGGCGATCGCTGAGCCAAGGCCGAAGAGCGAGGCGACCAGACCGGCGTAGGCGGCGGAGTAGCCCCGGTCGGCAGTCAGATAGAGGGCCAAGAACGTGACGACGAAGCCGCCGAGCCGGTTGATCAGCGTCGTGGTCCACAACCACCAGAACGCACTGGGGAGCCCGCCGACCGACTCGGCGGTGCTGCGGCGCAGCCGGGCGGAGAGCGTGGGGGCGGCGGCCGGGGCGGCCGGTCCGGCGGGGGTGGCGGGGGTCGCGGGGCTGGCAGGGGCGGGCATGGGGGCGGCTCCCGGGCGGCGGACGTCCGCCGGACGGTGGGGACGCTCGGCGGACGGTCGGTCAGAGTAAGTAGCGAACTGCCATCGTGCACATTACTCAGAGGCTGTGGGCCCGGCCACCCCTTTATTTCGCTCCACTAAGCTGTGCGGCATGGCTGACACGACCTACCGACTGATCCTGCTCCGTCACGGCGAGAGCCAGTGGAACCAGAAGAACCTGTTCACCGGCTGGGTCGACGTCGACCTCAACGAGAAGGGCGAGAAGGAGGCGGCACGCGGCGGTGAGCTGCTGGCCGCCGAGGGCCTGCTCCCCGACGTGCTGCACACCTCGCTGCTGCGCCGCGCCATCCGCACCTCGCAGATCGCGCTGGACAAGGCCGACCGGCACTGGATCCCGGTCAGCCGCAGCTGGCGCCTGAACGAGCGCCACTACGGCGCGCTGCAGGGCAAGGACAAGGCGCAGACCCTGGCGGAGTTCGGCGAGGAGCAGTTCCAGCTCTGGCGCCGCTCGTACGACACGCCGCCGCCGGTGCTCGCCGACGACGCCGAGTACTCGCAGGCCGGTGACGCCCGCTACGCCGACATCCCGAGCGAGCTGCGCCCGCGCACCGAGTGCCTCAAGGACGTCGTCGATCGCATGCTGCCGTACTGGTACGACGCGATCGTTCCGGACCTGGCCGCGGGCAAGACCGTGCTGGTCACCGCGCACGGCAACAGCCTGCGCGCGCTGGTCAAGCACCTGGACGGGGTCTCCGACGAGGCGATCGCCGGCCTGAACATCCCCACCGGCATCCCGCTGGTCTACGAGCTCGACGCGGACTTCAAGCCGGTCACCGCCGGCGGCCGCTACCTGGACGCGGAGGCCGCCGCCGCCGCGATCGAGGCGGTCAAGAACCAGGGCAAGAAGTAACCACGGCAAGAAGTAGCCCGGGCAGGTAGCAGCCAGGGCAGGTAGCAGCCAGGGCAAGAAGCAGGACAGCAGAAGCAGGACAGACGAGCGGGCCCCGTCTCGGTGCAGAGCGCACCAAGGCGGGGTTCGGCCGCGTTCGGCCGCGATGGCGGAGGAGCGGTCAGTGGCCGCCGCAGCAGCCCCCGGTGGCGCCGCCGCACTGGCAGGGAGCGCCGGCCTGGCAGCCGCAGCCGCAGCCGGGGCCGCAGCCGCAGGCACCGATCAGCACCGGCAGGCCGACGCGGTGGGGGGATGGCTCGGCGGCACCCGGGGTCACCGTGGGCCGGGCAGGAGTGGTGGTCATGGTGCGGTGCCCTCCTCGATCGAGGCAGGCGAGGACTGACGGCCCGCCTGTCCATCGAGTGAAGCCCCTGGATTGACGGGGCGTCAACGGGCGCGCGGTTGCGGGGGCGGCCGTTCCTCGTGCGCCCCCGCAACCGCTGCTGTGTTTACCGCTCCTCGGGGACGAACTCGCCCGCGTGCTCGCCGGTCACCAGGAAGACCACGCGCTTGGCCACCGAGACCGCGTGATCGGCGAAGCGCTCGTAGTACCGGCCGATCAGCGTGACGTCGACGGCGGTCTCGATGCCGTGCTGCCAGCGGTCGTCGATCAGGTGCTGGAACAGCTGGCGGTGCAGCTCGTCGATCGCGTCGTCGTCGCGCTCCAGCTGCAGCGCGGCGTCCACGTTCTTGGTCGCGATGACCTGGCCGGCCTTGGCCACCAGGCGCTGCGCGAGCTGCCCCATCTCCAGCACGATCGCGTGCAGGTCGGTGGGCACGGCCGTGTCGGGGTAGCGCCGCCGGGCCACCTTGGCCACGTGCCGGGCCAGGTCGCCGCAGCGCTCCAGGTCGGCGCTCATCCGCAGCGAGGTGACCACGATCCGCAGGTCGGTGGCGACGGGCTGCTGGCGGGCCAGCAGGTTGATCGCGGTGTTCTCCAGCTCGTGGTGAAGGTTGTTGACCTTCTCGTCGGCTGCGATCACGCTCTCCGCCAGGGCGAGATCGGCGTCCAGCAGGGCGGTGGTGGCGCGGCCCATGGCCGAGCCGACCAGCCTGGCCATCTCGACCAGGCCGTCGCCGATCGAGTCGAGCTCCTCGTGGTAGGCGTCACGCATGCGCTTCTCTTCTTCCTTCTAGCACTGTCGGGTAGCGGTGCCGACGTGGCGGTGCCGACGTGGTGGTGCCGACCGGACGCCGGAGCCCGGCGGCCGCTGCTGGTGGCGCGCATCGTACGCGCGTCACCGACCCACACGGGCTGCTTGTCGCAGCCTGAGCCGTTCGGGCGACGACCCACGGCCGCCGCAGTGAACCAGGAGCTACCTGAAGGTGAATTCTCGGCAACGCACGGTCGATGCCTTGATCTGACGCTTACGGAGCGGTCGGTCCGTGCGCTTAGGCTGGCCGCATGGACGTGAATGTGGCCGCCGCCGCTGCCTGCGCCATCGCCGGCCTCGGCGTCGGTCTCACGGCCGCCATCGCCTTCCGCTGGAGCGAGCGCGAACAGGGCCGGGGCAGTGGCAATGGCAAGGGCAGAAGAAGTGGCAGCGCATCGATGGTGAACTCCCCCGTGCAGGAGTCGGCCCTCCCGCCGGGCGTGGACACCGTGCTGTCGGTGCTGCGCTCGTGCGCGATCGTGCTCGGCGACGGCGACGAGGTGGTCAAGGCCAGCTCCGCCGCCTACTCGATGGGCCTGGTGCGCGGTGGTGCGGTGGCCGTCGAGCAGATGCTCGCCCTGGCCCGGGCGACCCGCCGGGACGGCGAGATCCGCCAGGTCGAGCTGGACGTCCCGCGTCCGGGCGTGGCGCGCTCCGGCGAGCCGCTCTCGGTCTCGGTGCGGGTGGCCCCGCTCGGCTCCCGGCTGGTCCTGGTGCTGGTCGAGGACCTCACCGAGCGCCGTCGGATCGAGGCGGTCCGGCGCGACTTCGTGGCCAACGTCAGCCATGAGCTCAAGACGCCGGTGGGGGCGCTCTCGCTGCTCTCCGAGGCGGTCGCGGACGCGGCCGACGACCCGGAGGCGGTGCAGCGCTTCGCCGGCCGGATGCAGATCGAGGCGACCCGGCTGGCCAGCCTGGTCCAGGAGATCATCGACCTCTCCCGGGTCCAGGACGACCGACTGCTGATGGACCCCGAGCCGGTGCCGGTCGACGAGCTGATCGCCGAGGCGATGGACCGCTGCCGCCAGCAGGCCGCGGCCAAGCAGATCCACATGGCGGCCGGCGGCATCGCCGGCCTCTATCTCTACGGCGACCGCGGCCAGCTGGCGGCAGCGCTCGGCAACCTGGTCGAGAACGCCGTCAACTACAGTCCGCCGCGCACCCGGGTGGCGATCGCCACCCGCCGGATAGCCAGCGCCGCCGCGATCGGGGAAGCGGACGGCGAGCTGATCGAGATCTCGGTGACCGACCAGGGCATCGGCATCTCGGAGAAGGACCGCGAGCGGATCTTCGAACGTTTTTACCGGGTGGACCCGGCCCGCTCCCGGGCGACCGGCGGCACCGGCCTCGGCCTGTCGATCGTCAAGCACGTGGCCGCCTCGCACGGCGGCACCGTCTCGGTCTGGAGCGTCGAAGGCCAGGGCTCCACCTTCACCGTCCGGCTCCCCGCCGGGCAGAACCCGAGCGCCGCCGCTTCGAGCGAAGCGACGGCGCTCGAACCCCGTAACCCAACCCCCCTTCCTGCCCCGGAGGCCCGATCGTGACCCGAGTACTGGTGGTCGAGGACGAGGAGTCGTTCAGCGACGCCCTCTCGTACATGCTTCGCAAGGAGGGCTTCGAGGTGGCCGTGGCCGCCACCGGCCCGGACGCGCTGGAGCAGTTCGAGCGCAACGGCGCCGACCTGGTGCTGCTCGACCTGATGCTGCCCGGGCTGCCCGGCACCGAGGTCTGCCGTCAGCTCCGGGTGCGCTCCAACGTGCCGGTGATCATGGTGACCGCCAAGGACAGCGAGATCGACAAGGTCGTCGGACTGGAGATAGGTGCCGACGACTACGTGACCAAGCCCTACTCGACCCGCGAGCTGGTCGCGCGGATCCGCGCGGTGCTGCGCCGGCGCGGCGAGGACGGCGGCCCGGGCACCGACGGCGGTGGCCCCGGCGCGCTGGAGGCGGGCCCGGTCCGGATGGACGTGGACCGGCACGTGGTGACGGTGGACGGCGGCAAGGTGGACCTGCCGCTCAAGGAGTTCGACCTGCTGGAGATGCTGCTGCGCAACGCGGGCCGGGTGCTCACCCGGATGCAGCTGATCGACCGGGTCTGGGGTGCCGACTACGTGGGTGACACCAAGACGCTGGACGTCCACGTGAAGCGCCTGCGGGCGAAGATCGAGCCGGACCCGGGCGCGCCGCGCTACCTGGTGACGGTCCGCGGCCTCGGCTACAAGTTCGAGCCGTAAGCCCGCCGGCCCATCGGCGGACGGGCCACCGCAACGACTGAGGGCCGCACCCCCGCGGGGGTGCGGCCCTCAGCCATGAGCGGGTCGGCGCCGAACTCAGTGCGCGGACGGGCTCGGGGTGCCCGAGGGGGTGCCCGACGGGCTGCCGGACGGCGTGCCACTCGGCGTGCCACTCGGGGTGCCACTCGGAGTCCCCGAGGCGCTCGGGCTGCTGGAGCCACTGGCCGAGGCGCCCGCGGACGGGGCGGCCGAACCGGACGGCGAGCCGGAGGCGCCGGCCGAGGCGCCGGCGGACGGCGAGGCCGGGCCGAACGACGCGTAGGTGCCGGAGGCCGGCGTCACCAGAGCGGTGGTGTCCACCTTGCCCGCGCTGGAGAAGGAGAAGGAGGCCGGGGTGAAGCCGCCGACGTTCAGCGCGACCGAGGAGAACTGCGCGGACGGCTGCCCGCTGCCGCCCACCAGCACCGCACCGCCCGCGGGGATCACGATGCCGCCGGGCAGCGGCGCGCCCGAGGCGTCGTCGAAGGTCGCGGTGGCGCCGTTGAGCGTGACCGTCTGCAGCGTCTGCGGGTTGGCACCGGTGTTGCTGATGTTGACGGTCAGGTTCGCGGGGCCGGGCTGACCACTGGTCTGCACCTCGCCCACCACGGCGACGATGGCGTTGAGCTTGAGGTCGGCGCCCAGCGAGGTGGCCGGCGAGTCCGGCTTGATCTGCGTGGTCTCGGCGCTGCTCCCGGCAGAGCAGGCGGACAGCGAGACGGCTGCGAGGGCGAGGACGATGGCGGCAGTGCCACCGCGTCGAAGGCTGCGGCTCACGGCGGCGCATCTCCTTGGGTCACGTGTCAGGTTGTCAGCGCCCAGAGTACCGACCGTACTTATCCGGCCCTCACGGGGTGGCCCCGTGTCGCGCGTCGACCGCTCGGCGCAGGGCCGACGGGGTGACCGGGGGCGCCGGGAGCGGGAGCCGGCGCAGCGGACGGCGGGATCTGCGGGCGGGCGGGCCCGTCCGGCGCGGCGCCGGGGAGACCGCGGCGGGTGATGTGACGGTGATGTGTGCGGTTCCGGAACGGCGTCAAGATCAGATCACGATCGGGAAACGGTGAATATCCCGTGTTGACTTCAAGATCGAATGCTGGTTTCCGGGTCGACCCCCGAGGTTTCGATCGCCGCGGGAAGGGCCTCCGACCTGCGAGAAGCCGTCGTAGCGGGGTGGTCACAGCATGCCGCAGGGGTCCTTGTCAAGCCCCGAGACCGGCCCTGACCTGCGAAAACGCCCTTCGAGTGGACGGAAAAGCGTGTTATTCTGGAAAGCCACGGAAGGGGTCCTGTCACATGACGTTCAAGGTTGGCGACACGGTGGTCTACCCCCATCACGGGGCTGCACTGATCGAGGCCATCGAAATTCGCCAGATCAAAGGTGTGGACAAGACCTACCTGGTGCTGAAGGTTCAGCAGGGTGACCTCACGCTGCGAGTCCCCGCGGAGAACGCGGAGTTCGTCGGCGTGCGCGACGTGGTCGGCCAGGAGGGTCTGGACCGGGTCTTCGAGGTGCTGCGGGCACCGTACACCGAGGAGCCCACCAACTGGTCTCGCCGTTACAAGGCGAACCTCGAGAAGCTCGCGTCCGGTGACGTCATCAAGGTCGCCGAGGTCGTCCGCGACCTGTGGCGGCGGGAGCGCGAGCGTGGCCTGTCGGCCGGCGAGAAGCGGATGCTCGCCAAGGCGCGCCAGATCCTCGTCAGCGAACTGGCGCTGGCGGAGAACACCAACGAGGACAAGGCGGAGACGCTGCTCGACGAGGTGCTCGCCTCGTAGGAGCGGCTCCTGAGCCGTTCAACAGCGTGAGCCGTTCAACAGCGCCCGGTTGCCGTGCAGGCACTCCGGGCGCTGTGGCATGCCCGGACACGGTGAACGGGCGGTTGCCCACGGGTGACGAATGCACGGGTGACGATTGCGGTACTGCGCAGGTGACGACCGCGGTGCTGTGCTCGTAGCGTGGGGGCTCTGCACACCGGTACCCGAGAGGCGGCGCCGGGGTGGAAGGGGTCCGGTGCACCGTCTGACGGGTACGCCTGGGCCATACCCACTTCGCCGAAGGAGTGAAACCTGAACACCACAGGAGTAGTGGCAGCGGCCGTGGTTCCGGCCGCCGGACGGGGCGAGCGGCTCGGCCCCGGGGCGCCGAAGGCGCTGCGTGAACTTGGGGGCGCGCCGCTGCTGGTGCACGCCGTCCGTGCGCTCGCACGCAGCCGGGCGGTCGGCCTGGTAGTGGTCGCCGCACCGCCGCAGGGCGTCGCCGAGGTGGTGGGGCTGCTGGACAGCCACGGCCTGGACGGCAAGGACATCCGCGTGGTCGCCGGTGGCGCGACCCGGCAGGAGTCGGTCCGGCTCGGTCTGGCGGTGATCCCGGAGCAGACCGAGATCGTGCTGGTGCACGACGCCGCCCGCCCGCTGGTCCCGGTCGAGGTGGTGGACGCGGTGGTGGCCGCCGTGCGCGGCGGGGCCGAGGCCGTGGTGCCGGCGGTGCCGCTGGCCGACACGGTCAAGCGGGTCCGTCCGGTGCCCGCCGGTGAGCCCGAGCCGGTGCTCGACACGCCCGACCGCGCCTCGCTGCGGGCCGTGCAGACCCCGCAGGGCTTCCGCCGCCGGGTGCTCGCCGAGGTGCACGCCAAGGCGCTGGCCGAGGAGGCCGAGGGCGGCTCGCCGGTGGTGACCGACGACGCCGGACTGGTCGAGCACTACGGCGGCCAGGTGGTCGTGGTGCCGGGCCACGAGGAGGCGTTCAAGGTCACCCGTCCACTGGACCTCGTACTCGCCGAGGCCGTACTCGCTCGTAGGAGGGCCTCCGATGGCTTCTGACGTCTCGTCACCGGTCACTCCTGAAAGGGCCAATCCCGGGGGGCCCACCCCCGGGGGCCTCATCCCCGGGGTGATCATTCCCCGGGTGGGGATCGGCACCGATGTGCACGCCTTCGCGGACGGTGTGCCGCTCTGGGTGGGCGGCCTACGCTGGGAGGGCTACGAGCAGGGCCTGGCCGGGCACTCGGACGGCGACGTGATCGCCCACGCCGCCTGCAACGCGATCTTCTCGGCCGCCGGGATCGGCGACCTGGGCACCCACTTCGGCACCGACCGCCCCGAGTACGCGGGTGCGGCCGGGGTGAAGCTGCTGGGCGAGGCGGCCCGGATCGTGCGCGCGGCCGGTTTCGAGATCGGCAACATCGCGGTGCAGGTGATCGGGGTGCGGCCGCGGATCGGCAGCCGGCGCCAGGAGGCCGAGGAGGTGCTCTCGGCCGCGGCCGGCGCACCGGTCTCGATCTCGGCGGCGACCACGGACGGGCTGGGCATGACCGGCCGCGGCGAGGGGCTGGTGGGTCTGGCCACCGCGCTGGTCTACCCGGTGGCGCGGCGCGGTTGAGGACGGCTGTGCCGCGCGGTCGAGGACGGCGGCGGGGATGAGAGCGGGATAGGAAGAGGAGAAAAGGGAGCCGGATCGTCCGGTTTGCCATGAACTCGTGACGGGTGGGATCCGCAAACGTCGCGGGGCACCCTCTGATTCCCACTACGCTGGACGTCGTGAGCCTTCGCCTGTACGACACCAACACCCGCCAGGTACGCGACTTCGTCCCGCTTGTACCGGGCTGTGTCTCGATCTACCTGTGCGGCGCAACCGTGCAGGGGGCCCCGCACATCGGGCACATCCGGTCCAACCTCAACTTCGATGTGATGCGCCGCTGGTTCGCCTACCGCGGCTTCGAGGTGACGTTCGTGCGCAACGTCACCGACATCGACGACAAGGTGATCAGGAAGGAACGCGAGCTCGGCGTGCCGTGGTGGCAGATCGCCTACGCCAACGAGCGTGCCTTCGACGACGGTTACACGGTGCTCGGCTGCCTGCCGCCGACCGTGGAGCCGCGGGCCACCGGCCACATCCCCGAGATGATCGACATGATGCAGACGCTGATCGCCAAGGGCCACGCGTACGCGGCCGACGGCAACGTCTACTTCGACGTCAAGTCCTTCCCGGGGTACCTGGAGCTCTCCAACCAGAAGCTGGAGAACCTCCTGCAGCCCGAGGGCGAGGGCGAGACCGGCAAGCGCGACCCGCGTGACTTCGCCATGTGGAAGTCCGCGAAGCCGGGCGAGCCCAGCTGGACCACCCCGTGGGGCCAGGGCCGCCCCGGCTGGCACCTGGAGTGCTCGGCCATGGTGCACAAGTACCTGGGCAAGGCCTTCGACATCCACGGCGGCGGGCTGGACCTGATCTTCCCGCACCACGAGAACGAGATCGCCCAGTCCAAGGCGTTCGGCGACGACTTCGCCAACTTCTGGGTGCACAACGCCTGGGTGACCATGAGCGGCGAGAAGATGAGCAAGTCGCTCGGCAACTCGGTGCTGATCTCCGAGATGGTGCAGCGCTGGCGCCCGATCGTGCTGCGCTACTACCTGGCCGGCCCGCACTACCGCTCGATGATCGAGTACAGCGAGGAGTCGATCCGCGAGGCCGAGGCCGGCTTCAGCCGGATCGAGGGCTTCATCCAGCGGGTCGTCGAGCGCTGCGGTCCGGTCGAGCCGGCCGCCGAGGTGCCGCCGGCCTTCGCCGAGGCGATGGACGACGACTTCGGCGTTCCGCAGGCGCTCGCCGTGCTGCACACCGCCGTCCGGCAGGGCAACAGTGCGCTGACGGCGGACGACAAGGAGAACGCGGTAGCGCGGCTGGCCGAGGTCCGTGCGATGCTCGGAGTGCTGGGGCTCGACCCGCTCGATCCGCAGTGGACCGGCGCGGAGCGTGGCGAGGACCTCCACGGGGTCGTCGACTCGCTGGTCCGGCTCGTCCTGGACCAGCGGCAGGCGGCCCGGGAGCGCAAGGACTTCGCCACCGCGGACGCCATCCGCGACCAGCTGGGCCTGGCCGGCCTGGCGATCGAGGACACCCCGTCCGGCCCGCGCTGGACGATCAGCAACCAGTAGCCCCGCGCTAGCCGCGCCGGGCGCCGGTAGGCCGTACTCGTGGAGCCACGGGGACGGCCTATCGGCATGACGCAGACGGAATAGAACAGGAAGTATTGCCATGGCCGGCAACAGCCAGCGCAGGAACGCGCGCAACCCCGGGTCGAAGAAGGGTGCGAGCGTCGGAACCGGCGGCCACAGCCGGAAGGCGCTGCAGGGCAAGGGCCCGACCCCGCCCGGCGAGGCCCGCAAGGGGCACCCCAAGCAGCGCGCCGCCAACGCCGCGCTCAAGCGCGAGCGGGACGCCAAGGCGCGGGCCGGCATGCGCCGGTCCGGCGGCGGTGGCCGGGGCGGGCGCGGTGGCGCCGGCGCCGCCGAGCTGGTGGTCGGCCGCAACTCGGTGGTCGAGGCGCTGGTCGGCGGTGTGCCCGCGACCGCGCTCTACGTGATGCAGTTCATCGACACCGACGACCGGGTGCGCGAGGCGTTCCAGGCGGCCAACGAGCGTGGCGTCCCGCTGATGGAGGCGCCGCGGCCGCAGCTGGACCAGATGACCGGTGGCCTGAACCACCAGGGCCTGGTGCTCCAGGTCCCGCCGTACGAGTACGCACACCCCGAGGACCTGGTGGCGGCGGCCGCGGACCTGGGCGAGGACGCGCTGATCGTGGCACTGGACGGGGTCACCGACTCGCGCAACCTGGGCGCCGTGGTCCGCTCGGCCGCCGCGTTCGGTGCGCACGGCGTGGTCATCCCCGAGCGGCGGGCCGCCGGGATGACGGCCGGCGCCTGGAAGACCTCCTCCGGTGCGGCCGCCCGGCTGCCGGTGGCCCGGGCGACCAACCTGACCCGGGCGCTGGAGGCCTACCAGAAGGCCGGGCTGATGGTGGTGGGCCTGGCGGCGGACGGCGAGGCGGAGATCGGCGAGCTGGAGGCGCTGACCGGGCCGGTGGTGATCGTGGCCGGTAGCGAGGGCAAGGGCCTGTCGCGACTGGTGGCGGAGACCTGCGACCTGCGGGTGCGGATTCCGATGCCGGGGCAGACCGAGTCGCTGAACGCCGGTGTGGCGGCGGGTGTGGTGCTGTACGAGGCGTCGCGGCTGCGGGCTCGGCGCTGACGGGGCGGTGCCGGCGGGCCGGCACTGACGGGTTGGCGCCGGTGGGCCGGTGCTGATCGGTCGGCGCTGATCGGTCGGCGCTGCGGCGCCGGCCGGTTGCCGGCCCCGGGGCGAGGTGGCCGGTTGCTTTCTGACCGGGGTGTGACTCAAACGTTCACTATCCCGCGCGAGAGTGACCGGATCCGTCAGCCACGCCGAGGAGTTGCACCCGGGAGAGTGTCCTAACCGGGTGTCACCCGGTTAGAGGGGTGTGGACACCAGAACACCTCGGCGCCCCAGGCTGGGCCAAGCGGCAGGGATAGAGGCTGAGCCCAGCCTCAGCACCGTCAAGGTGCCGAGCGATCCGGCTCGACTCAGCAGCACCCAGGTCAGCTTCCGGCTCAGACTGGCCGACCCGGTCCCGCCCATGATCGACGCGCCGCCCATGTCGGCCGTGCCGGTCGCGGACGCCTTCGGGCGCCCCTACGCGGCGCTCACCTACGGTGGCCGACCCGGGCTGATCCGGGCCGGGAGCGCGGACGGCGGCTCGGCGGCCGGCCGGTCGGCGGCGTCGCTGGCCGGTGCCGCGCTCGTCGGCACGGCCGTCGGCGGCTCGGCCCCGGTGGGCGCACCGCGCCGCAAGGGCCGGGTCACCGCGGTGACCTGGAGCGGTCAGGCGGCACCCGGCGACCTGGCGGCCACCCAGCTGCTGGACGCGGTGCGGCTCAGCACCGTGCCGGCGCCGGCGAGCGGCTCCGCGGCCGCCGGGGGTGCGCCGGTGGCCGGCGCAGCCGTGGGGCTGGTCGACTCCGAGCAGACCCAGCCGCTGGAGAGCATGCCCGGCTGGGACGACACGCCTGCCGGGGGCGCGTACCGCTTCGACAGCTCCGGCTCGTACGCCGGGGCGCAGGCCTATGCCGGGGCCGACGCCTACGCCGGAGGCGGTTCGTACGGTGGGACCGAGACGTACGGCGGTTCCCGGCCGCACGGGCGCGGGGCGGTGCCGCGGCAGCCGCACGGGTGGGCGGGCGAGCCCGACGGCCCCGAGCGGGGCGGCCCCGGACCGCGCGACGACCGGCCGCGCGACGAGCGTTCGCGCCAGGCCGGGCAGGGCGCGGGGCAGCGGGCCGGCGGCCCGCGGTCGCAGTCGCCCCTGGACCGGGCCAGGCCGGCCTGGCAGCCCACCGGCGCGCTGCCCGAGCACTCGGCCGGCACGGCCGCCGGGGAGCAGAACCGGCACGTCTGGCAGCCCGGGCGGCGGGTCGACCTCGGCCTGGTGCTGCTGCCGCTGCGGGTGCTGCTCGGCTCGCTCTCCGTCTACGCCGGGTTCAGCAAGCTCTGCGACCCGGTCTACTTCGACGGCGGCGCCCGCGGCTCGATGATGCGCTGGCTCGGCTCGCTGCACCCGTGGAAGGTGGCCCAGCCGCTGCTGGACTTCGCCATGGCGCACCCCGTCGGGGCCGGCCTCGGCGTCGCCTTCACCGAGGTGGTGGTCGGCGTGCTCTCGCTGCTCGGCCTCTGGCAGCGGCTGGCCGCCGGCGCCGCGATGGTGCTCTCGGCCGCGCTGCTCTTCACCGTCAGCTGGCGGGCCGTGCCGGTCTACGACACGCCCGACCTGATCTTCCTGGCGGCCTGGAGCCCACTGCTGATCGCCGGCGCGCCGTTCGCCTCGCTGGACGGTCGGCTGACCCTGGAGGCCTGGCGCCGCTACGGTCCGCAGCAGCCCAAGGCGGTGCGCCGGCGGGTGCTGCGGCGCGGCAGCGTGGTGGCCGTGGTGGTGATCGGGCTGACCCTGCTGCTCGGCTCGCTGCTGGGAGCGGCCGTGCGCACCGGTGGCAGCCTGCGGCCCGGCCCCGCCGAGCCGTCGACCGACTACGGCACGCCGGTGTGGCCGGCCACGACCGGCGGTTCGGCCGGATCGCACGCCCCCGGCGCCCCGGCCCCGGGTGCACCGGCGGCCACCAAGCCGTCCGTCGCACCGTCCGCCACGCCGTCGGGCTCGGTGCCGCCCTCCGCGCCGCCCTCGCCGTCACCGACGGCCAAGAGCGGCAAGGCGGCCCACCCGTCCCCGTCCACCCGCGGGAACGGGGCGAGCGAGGCGCCGGCCGCGGGCAACCAGGCCGGGCAGGGCGGTTCGACCGCCGGCTCGCCGGCCGGTGCCGCGACGCCGGCCGGGTCGGCCGGCTCGGCGCCCGGATCGGGCGGCTCGACCGGTTCGAGCAGCAGTACCCGGGCACCGAAGCCCAGCCCGAGCGGCGACGGGCTGATCGGCGGGGTGCTGGGCAGCGGGGCACCCTCGCTGCGGCTGCCGACCAGCCTCGGGATGCCGGTCGGTGCCGGTGCCGGTGCCGGTGGCAGTGGCGGCGCCGGTGGCGCGGCGACGGGCGCGGGGGCGCGGCCGGTGGTCTGACACGCTGCTCGTCCGTTGATGGCACGTCAGTTGCCCTCCCCCGGAAGGTCCGGGGGAGGGCAACCGGCTTGTCCGGGTTGTCGCTACTCGCCCGGCTGCCCCTGCAGCTGGGCGAGTTCCTTCGCGGCCTCGGTGAGGTCCTTGGCGGTGTCGATCGCCCGCCAGTACACGCCCTGCGGCAGCTGGTAGCCCGCCAGCCGCTTGGCGCGGGCGAGTTGGGGGAACGTGGTGCGCTCGTGGTCGCCGACGTCCGGCAGCAGCTCGGCGAAGCCGGGGGCGAAGACGTAGAGCCCGGCGTTGATCAGGAAGGGGGAGGGCGGGGCCTCGATGAAGTCCAGCACGTTGCCGAAGCGGTCGGTCTCCACCGCACCCCAGGGGATCCGCGGGCGGGCCAGCGCGAGGGTGGCGAGGGCATCCCGTTCGTGGTGGAAGGCGGCCATCTCGCGCAGGCTGAACCTGGTCCAGATGTCCCCGTTGGTGGCGTACCAGGGCTCGTCCGGGCGCGGCAGCGCCTTCGCCGCGAACTTCAATCCACCGCCGCGGCCCAGCGGTTCGACCTCGACGACGGTGCTGGCGCGCAGCGGCAGGTCGGCCTGGTCCAGCCAGGCCTGCAGCACCTCGGCCAGATGGCCACAGGAGATCACCACGTCTGTCACGCCTTCGGCTGCCAGCCAGGCGAGTTGGTGTCCCACGATCGGGGTGCCCGTGCCGGGGATCTCGACCAGCGGCTTGGGCCGGTCGTCGGTGTAGGGGCGCAGGCGCGACCCCTGGCCGCCGGCCAGGATCACCGCCTGCGTGACGACGGGGGCGGTGGGAGCGGCGGTGGGGGCGGAGGCGTCGTAGCCGGTCATGAGCAGCAGGATAGGACCGGTGGGGCAGCTGCGGGTGCTGATCGGCGTCGCTTTGTGGCGGGTTGACGGTGAGTCAGGCAGTGGGGAGGCCCTGGCTTTGACTCGGACCGGTTCGGGGTCGGACCGGCTTGGGGTCGGACCGGTCAGCCCGCGATGCCGGCGGCGAAGGAGCCGTCGCAGACCGGGCGGGCGAAGGAGCGGGCCCGCTGCACGTCGCCCTGGTACAGCTTCAGGGTCGCCTGCCCCAAGTCCTTGGCGAGCGAGGTGCAGTACGGCGTGAGCGAGGGCTGCTCGCGCATGGTGCGCTCCAGCAGGTCCAGCGCCGAGCCGGCGCCGCGCGAGCGCAGCTCCTCCAGCAGGTCGGCGCGCAGCGCGTCCTGCGGGGCCAGGCCGGGGTGGGTGGCGGCCGGGCCGCTGCCGTCGGGTCCGGTCGTCCCGGTCGCGGGGCTGCGCCCGATGCCGGTGCCGACCGTACTGGTCGCGGCGACCACCTGCTGGTCGTCTCCGATGGGCGGGGCCCAGGCGACCCGGGTCACGGCGAGGGTGCCGGTGGTCACCAGGACCACGGGCAGGGTGAGGGCGAGGGTCTGGCCGATGCGGCGAACGAGCTGCTTCACGGGAGTGAGGGTAGCGCCGAGTGAGGCGGTGCGGACACACCGTCACACGGACGAGTGACGACATGTCAGGGCCCCGCCGGACGGGTGTCCGACGGGGCCCTGAGCGGTCGTTCGGGTGTGCTGACTTCGGGCGTGCCGACCAGGGGGTGGTCAGGCGCTGAGGCGCGCGCCCGTGCTGGTCGAGAAGACGTGGGTCTCGCCGCCGGTCGGGACCACGTGGATGGTCTCGCCCTTCGCCGGGATCTGCCGGCCGTGCACCCGGACCACGATGTCCGCGTCCTCGCCGCCGAGCTTGGTGGTGCCGTAGACGAAGCCGTCCGCGCCGAGCTCCTCCACCACGTTGACCGTGACGGCCACGCCCTCGATGCCGCCGCTGGAGACGATCTCGAAGTGCTCGGGGCGGATGCCGACGGTCACCGTCTTGTCGCTGCCGGCGCCGGCCAGGTGCTCGCGGTCGATGTTGATCACCGAGCCGCCGAACTTCACACCGCCGTCCACCAGCGGGACCTCGACCAGGTTCATCGCGGGCGAGCCGATGAAGCCGGCGACGAAGACGTTGGCGGGCTTGTCGTACATCCGGCGCGGGGTGTCGACCTGCTGCAGCAGACCGTCCTTGAGCACCGCGACGCGGTCGCCCATGGTCATGGCTTCGGTCTGGTCGTGCGTCACGTAGACCGTGGTGATGCCCAGGCGGCGCTGCAGGCCGGCGATCTGGGTACGGGTCGAGACGCGGAGCTTGGCGTCCAGGTTGGAGAGCGGCTCGTCCATCAGGAAGACCTGGGGCTCGCGGACGATCGCGCGCCCCATCGCGACACGCTGGCGCTGACCACCGGAGAGCGCCTTCGGCTTGCGGTCCAGGTACTCGGTGAGGTCGAGGATCTTGGCGGCCTCCTCGACCTTCTTGCGGATCTCCGCCTTGTTGACGCCGGCGATCTTGAGCGCGAAGCCCATGTTGTCGGCGACCGACATGTGCGGGTAGAGCGCGTAGTTCTGGAACACCATGGCGATGTCCCGGTCCTTCGGCGGCAGGTGGGTCACGTCGCGGTCGCCGATCCGGATGGCGCCGCCGTTCACGTCCTCCAGACCCGCGAGCATCCGCAGGCTGGTCGACTTGCCGCAACCGGAGGGGCCGACCAGGACGAGGAACTCGCCGTCCTCGATGTGCAGGTCGAGCGCGTCGACGGCGGGCTTGGTGCCGCCCGGGTAGAGGCGGGTCGCCTTGTCGTACGTGACAGAAGCCATGGCTCTGCTCTCCTTCACCGGCAGGAACGTGCCGGACGATCCGAGTAAAGGCTGGATTGTTCGAACCGGTGCCACTGGTGGTCCAGACCACAGGAGAACCGGTTCCGGCCGAGGGTACCTGCCCGTTCAGCAGATTGTCAGCCCCTCCTCATACCAGTCCGATCACACTGCCCGCCCCCTCCTCGCCCCGCCCGCCTTCTCCCCACCCGCCCACCCCCACAGCGGCCACCCCTGCCGGTAGACTGCCACCCGGTTGCCACCGCGGGCTCACCGTGGCCGGCCGCCATGCCTCCTTAGCTCAGCTGGCCAGAGCACCGCTCTTGTAAAGCGGGGGTCGTCGGTTCGAACCCGACAGGGGGCTCCGAGCCTGACCCGCACCGCAGCATGAAACGAAGCCCCCTCGAAGATCACTTGGAGGGGGCTTCGGCGTCAGTTGGGGACAGCCTGGGGACGGGCCGTCAGGCAGCCGTTCCGATGGGGCCAACGATGGGGTTCGTGACCGTCTCCGAGCCCGGCGGGGCGGTGGCCGGGTGCACCGCCCCGGCGGGGGTGGGTCAGAGCGTGACGAAGGTCAGGCCCTTGGCCTTGAGGGCGGGCAGGACGGTCTTCAGTGCGTCCACCGTCTGGGAGCGGTTGCCGCCGCCGTCGTGGCAGAGCAGGATGTCGCCGGGGTGGGCGGCCATCAGCTTTTCGGTGATCTTGGGGACGCCGGGGCGCTTCCAGTCGTCCGGGTCGACGTCCCAGTCGATCGGGATCATCCCGTACTTGGCGGCGGCGGCGAAGATGGTCGGGGACCAGTCGCCGCCGGGTGAGCGGAACAGGGTCGGGGCGGGGGCACCGGCGTCCACGATGACCGACTGCGCGTCGGTGATCTGCTTCTCGATCTCCGCGGGGGTGCGCTTCGAGAGCGGCTGAGGGTGGGTCATCGTGTGGTTGGCCACGGTGTGGCCGTCGGCGGCGAGCTGGCGGATCAGGTCCTTGTGGGCGTGGCCCGGGATGCCGACCACGTTGAAGGTGGCCCGGATGTCGTACTTGCGCAGCAGCGCCAGCACCTGCGGGGTGTAGACCGGGTCGGGGCCGTCGTCGATGGTCAGCGCGATCGCGTCGGCGGGGGCGTCCGGCAGGATGTCGTGCACCTTGAAGACCGGCTTGGTGCGCACCGCCACCGGCGAGGCCGCCGCGGGGCTGGGCAGGGCGGAGATGGCCTTCGGGTCGAGGGTGGCGTTGGGGGAGAAGGAGTCCGAGGGGCTCTCGGGAGGGGCCCCGGCGGCGCCGGAGTGGGCGTGTGCGGAGTCCGAGCAGCCGGCCAGTGCGGCGGAGGCCAGCGAGGCCGCGCCCAGGGTGGTCCAGGCGAGCAGGCGGCGGCGGGAGGGGTAGAAGGGGGAGGCCGAGCTGGATGAGTCGGCCGGCTGGGAGGGCCTGGGTATCGGCATCAGTGGGACCTCAGGACTGGGGCGACGGGATGGATACGTATCGATCGACGCGGTGCGGACCCGAACAGTTCCATGGGGACGGGAGGTTGAGCTTGACCGGCCGCTCATCCGCGGATGAGACTGAACCGGCGATCCGGGGGGTCCGTAGGTCGTGCAAGGGGGAACACGCGGGTGAGCGGGACGGATGTCGAGCAAGAGCGTCTGCGAGATTATCTGACAGGTTCGCGACTTGATCATGCGCTCTTCGCACCGGAGTACTTGGCGAGTGTGGGCGCGGATGAGCTGGCGGAGCTCCGCCGTGAGATCCGCCGGACGGCCGGCGGGGTGCGGACGATCGAACCGGACGGAGCCGTCGAGCCCCGCGGGAGCGCCGAGCCCGCGAAGCCGCGTCGCTACCGGGTGCTCTGCCCGCGGGCGGTGGTCGAGGCGCGGGTGGCGGTGGACGAGCACGGCCTGATCACCGAGCTGCTGCTGGAGCCGGTCCTGGACGACCGATCGCGGCCGGCGGGGCAGCGACTGCGCGAACAGCTGCCCCTGGCGGTGGCCTTGGGCATCCTGCTCCTTCTGGCGCTGATGGCGGCCGACGCGGTGCTGGCCGAGAGCCGCGCGGGGATGCTGGCCGCGCTGCTGGGCGTGCCCGCCGTGGCGGTGATCAGCTGGTTCAGCGTGCCCTGGAGCTGGGTCAGCCAGTACGCCCGGCTGGTGGTGGTCGGCGCCGCACTGGTCCTGGCGGCCGTCGGCCTGGCGCGGCTGCCGGGCCTGCCAGTGGGGCGGATCGACTGGGTACAACTCGCCTTCGCGGGGCTGACCTGGCCGGCCGCCGCCGCGACCGTCCGCGGCCTGCGGGAGGTGCCCGGTGACCGCGCGCCGCTGCTGATCGCCAATCCGCTGCCGGGCAGCCGGGCGCTGATCGGCCAGGGCGGCGGGGGCAGTGTCAACCACCACGCCGGGCACCCGGTCCAGCGGTACGCGCTGGACCTGCTCTGCCTGAACCGCTTCGGCGCCCGAGCCCGCGGCCCGGCACCGCGCCGGTGGGCGGCGTACCGGGCGTACGGCGCCACGGTGGCCGCGCCGTGCGCGGGGACGGTGCTCGCGGTCCTCGACGGGCAGGCCGACCAGCCGGTGCTGGCCAGCCCGTTCGAGCCGGGGCCGATGCTGCGCCAGCATGTCTACGGCAACCACCTGCTGCTGCGCACCGAGGCGGCTGAGGACGTGGTGCTGGTGCTCGCCCACCTGAGGGCGGGCAGCCTGCGGGTCGCGGTGGGCGAACGGGTGGTGGTCGGGCAGCCGCTGGCCGAGGTGGGCAACTCGGGCAACACCACCGAACCCCACCTGCATCTGCATGCCGCGGCCCGGACCGGGGGCGAGCTGGTGCCGGTGCCGGTGCGGCTCGTCGACCACCCCGGGCGCACGCTGTGGCGGGGACGGCGCCTGGACCGCTGACCGGGCCCCCGAGTGCCCGGGAGCGCGGCCGGTATTTCGGTTGAATCGTGCGCGTTCCTTCCACCAGGATGTCCCGGCGGACTTCGAGTGCCGCGGGCTCGGGGTGAGGGCCGGGTGGGGCGCTTCTCCGTCCGCCGGCTCCTCTGGCCGACCGAGGCCGCATCCGGCCGTCCGCCGTCGCTGACGATCGACCGCTGCTGACCGGCGGTCAGCGATCACGCGCGCCGACCAGCCGTCCACCGCCCGGGACCGATCCGGGGCGTGCGGAGGGCTTGTTCGCGCGCGCCCAGCGGCGCCTGGCAGGCGCGACGGACGGAGGAGCGGTGGCGGCGGCATCGGGTGACGGTGGGTGGGGGCTCGGCCGGGCGATGCACTACATCCCGGCAGGCGGTGGCGGCCCGGGGAACGAGGCGGTGGCCCCGTGGCCGGACTGCCGGTCGCCGTGGCACTTCCTGCGCTGGCTGGCGGGCCGGCTACGGGTCTCGGTGGCCTGGGGCGTGCTGCTCGGGGTGATCACCCTGCTCGCGCAGGCACTGGTGCCGGCGGCGATCGGGCGGGCGATCGACCGTGGGCTGGTCGGGCGGGACCAGCATGCGCTGCTCCTGTGGGGCGGGGCCGTGCTGCTGCTCGGGCTGGTGGTGAACGCCGGGGCGATCCTGCGCGACCGCTGCAGCCTGATGGGCCAGCTCGGTGCGACCTACCTGACCACCGAGCTGATCACCCGTCAGTCCGGCAGGCTCGGCGCCACCCTGCCGAAGCGGGTCTCGGCCGGCGAGGTGATCAGCGTCGGCAGTGGCGACATCGCGGCCCTGGGGCGGCTGATGGAGGTGACCTCGCGCGGCTCGGGGGCGGCGGTCTCCGCGGTGGCGGTGGCGGTGATCATGCTGAGCACGGCTCCCGAACTGGGCGCGGTGGTGCTGGTGGGCGTGCCGCTGATGGCCTGGGCGGTGGCCCGGCTGATCCGCCCGCTGCACCGCCGCCAGGAGCAGCTTCGGGCCGAGCAGGGGGAGTTGACCGAGCTCGCGGTGGACATCGCGGGCGGTCTGCGGGTGCTGCGCGGGATCGGAGGCGAACGGGTCTTCGCCGACCGGTACCGGGCGATCTCGCAGCGGGTGCGCGGCTCCGGGGTCCGGTTGGCCCGGGTGGAGGCGCTGCTGGACGGCGCGAAAGTGCTGCTGCCGGGGATGCTGGTGGCCGTCGTGGTCTGGCTCGGCGCCCGCGAGGTACTGGACGGGCGGCTGAGCGTCGGGCAGTTGGTCGCCTTCTACGGCTACGCGGTCTTCCTGTCACCGCAGTTGCGGCGGCTGACGGAGGTCGCGGACAAGCTGACCCGGGGGCGGGTCGCGGCGGCCCGGGTGATCCGGCTGCTCACGCTGGAGCCGGAGTTGGGCGACCAGGAGGCGGCAGCGCGGGCGGTTCCTGATGCGCTGCGCGAACCCGGCGCACTGCACGACCCCGGGACAGGGCTGCTGGTCCAGCCGGGCCGGTGGACCGCCGTCGTCTGCGCCGACCCCATCGAGGCCGCCGACCTCGCCGACCGGCTGGGCCGCTACACCGACTCGGCGGCCGAGTACGGCGGCGTCCGGCTGGCCGAACTGCCGCTGGCCGAGGTGCGGGAGCGGATCCTGGTGGCGCACCACGAGGCACGCCTGTTCAGTGGGCCGCTGCGTCGTGAACTCGACCCGGCGGACCGGGCCGTGGCCGACGAGCGGCTGCTGCTGGAGGCCTTGGACGCGGCCTCGGCCCGCGACATCGTGGACGCACTGCCCGGCGGCCTGGACGGCTGGATCGCGGGGTCCGGACGGGAGTTCTCCGGTGGGCAGCGGCAACGCCTGCTCCTGGCCCGGGCCTTGTCGGTCGACCCCGAGGTGCTGGTGCTGATCGAGCCGACCAGCGCGGTCGACGCGCACACCGAGGCCCGGATCACGCAGCGGCTGCGTGCCGCCCGGGCCGGGCGCACCACGGTGACCTTCGCCACCAGCCCGATCCTGCTCTCCCAGGCGGACCAGGTGGTGCTGGTCACGGGCGGCAAGGTGACCGCCGAGGGAACGCACCGTGAGCTGCTCGCCGACCCGCACTACCGGGCCGTCGTCACCCGAGGAGGGGACCCGGCATGACCACTGCCACCGACCAGGCCGGAGCCGTGCTTCCCATCGCCTCCGCGCGCGAAGTACGCTCCTACGCCCGCAGGTTGACGCTGCACTACCCCGCCGAGCTGGCCGGCGCCCTGGCCCTGCACGCGTTGGCGGCCGCGTGCGGGCTGCTCGCACCCCGGTTGCTCGGCGAGCTGGTCGAGCAGTCCGGGCACGGCGTCGACCACGCCGCCCGCACCGGGCTGCTGATCTGCCTGTCGGTCGCCCTGGAGGCCGGGCTGCTCCAGTTCGCGGTCTTCGCCTCCGCCCGCCTGGGCGAGAGGGTGCTGGCCGAGCTGCGGGAGGAGTTCGTCGACCGGGTGCTCGCGCTGCCGCCGGCCACCGTGGAACGGGCCGGCGCCGGCGACCTGGTCAGTCGCACCACCCGGGACGTGGACGCACTCTCCGGGGCCGTGCGCCAGGCCGTCCCGGACACCCTGATCTCGATCGGCACCATCGTGCTCACGCTCGGCGCGGTGCTGCTGCTCGGGCCGCTGCTGGCGTTGCCCTGCCTGGTGGCCGTGCCGGTGCTGTGGAGCGCGACGCGCTGGTACCTGTCCCGGGCCCGGGCCGGTTACCTGGCCGCGAACGCCTCCTACGCCCAGCTCACCGAGGGCCTGACCGAGACCGTCGAGGGCGCGCGGACGGTGGAGGCGCTGCGGATCGCGCACCGCAGGCAGCAGCGGGCCGGCCAGGACATCGCCCGCTCGTACGCGGCCGAGCGGCACACGCTCTGGCTGCGCACCGTCTTCCTGCCGATCTCCGACACCGCTTACGTGCTGCCGGTGGTGGCCACGCTGGTCATCGGCGGGCTCTACTACCTGCACGGGATGGCTTCGCTGGCGGCGGTCACCGCGGCCGTCCTCTACGTGCAGCAGACCATCGGACCGGTCGACACGATGATCGCCCAGCTCGACACGCTCCAGGTGGGCGGCGCCTCGCTGGCCCGGCTGCTCGGGGTGGCGCAGGCCGCGACCCCGGCCCGGGAGGCGGATCCGACGGAGCGCCGATCGGGCCCGGGGCTGCTGCGGGCGGTGGACGTCGGCCACGAGTACCGGGCCGGGCAGCCCGTGCTGCACGGGATCGACCTGGAGGTGCGACCCGGTGAGCGGCTGGCGATCGTCGGCACCTCGGGCGCCGGAAAGTCCACCCTGGGACGCCTGCTGGCGGGCATCCACCCGCCGCACCGCGGCGCGGTGCTGGTCGACGGCGCGGTGCTGGCCGACCTGCCGCTGGACGAACGGCGCCGGCAGGTCGCCCTGGTCACCCAGGAGCACCACGTCTTCCACGGCACGCTGCGCGACAACCTCGCCCTGGCCCTCGCCACGGCCGACGAGCAGCGGATGGTCGCGGCACTGCGGGCGGTGGAGGCCTGGTCGTGGGCGGGTGAGCTGGGCCTGGACACCCCGGTCGGCCCGGGCGGAGTCGGGCTCTCGCCCGCCCAGGCTCAGCAACTCGCGCTGGCCCGACTGGTGTTGGCCGATCCGCGGGTGCTGATCCTGGACGAGGCCACCTCGCTGGTCGACCCACGGGCCGCCCGCCGCCTGGAGCGCTCCCTGGCGGCGGTGCTGGCCGGCCGCACGGTGATCGCGATCGCCCACCGCCTGCACACCGCGCGCGATGCCGACCGGGTGGCGGTGATGGAGGCCGGCCGGATCGTCGAACTCGGCTCGCACGAGGAGCTGGTGGCTCTGGGCGGCGTCTACGCGGGGCTCTGGGCGGTGGGCGCGGCGGCCGAGGAGGAATAGGAACTCGCCGGAATCGAACGGGCTTTGATGGATTGTTCGATGGCGATCAAAGTGTCTTCGTCCCGCTATGCTCCCTACCGCGACACATCACCGGGGGCGCCAAGGGGGCAGCCTTGAACGACATCCAGGTCCACCCGGACACCCTGCGGGCGGCGGCCACGTCGGTGGAAGGGACCGCCGACCGGACCGCTCCGGCGCTCGGCCACTGGCTCGACGCGAGCTTCAGGGCCGCGGGCGGGCTGACCGGCTGGGAGTCCGGCGGGGCGCTCAACGACTGCACCCAGGGGTGGCAGGCTCACATCTCCGCCGTGCTGCAGCAACTGCAGAGCTACGCGGACCAGTTGCGGACCTCCGCGAACTCCTATGACGCCGTCGACCAGGAGGCGGCCCGCCGGTTCCGGCAGGCCGTCGCCGACCTGAACGCACAGGGGAACTGATGGTCGACCTCCCTGGCCTCCGGGCGACGGACCCCGCCGCCCTGCACGCCGCCACCGACGGCTGGACCGCCCTGTCGAAGGAGTGCCGACAGGCCGTCGACGACATCCACGACAACGGCGTCAATCCGGTGAAGGCGAACTGGCAGGACCGGGTGGGCCGGCTCGCCGGGCCGAAACTCGCCCAGCAGGCGGACATCCTGGAGGCCGGCGCCGACATCATGCGCGGCGTCGCCATGGTGCTGGGCGGCCTGACCGCCGAGGTCGCGCAGGCCAGGTCCGTCCTGGCGCACGCGCTCGACCTGGCCGCCTCGCACGGCTTCACCGTGGACGACGGCACCGGCCAGGTGCGTCCGGACGACGCGAGCAAGGACCCCGCCGCGGCCGACGCCGTCCAGGAGGTCAACGCCCTGCTCTGGGAGGCGCTGCGCGAGGCCACCCAGGCCGACTGTTCGGCGGCGGCCGAGCTGCGCAGGCTCGGCGCGGCGACCGGTGAGACCCGGCCGGACATCGCCCTCAACTCCCTGCAGGGCGGGGCCTCGCAGGTCGAGCTGGCGATGTACACCGGCGGCATCCCCGACGGGAAGGACCCCCGCCTGGTGGCCGCCTGGTGGAGGGGCCTCGACAGCACCCGGCAGCGACAGCTGGAACTCTCCGACCCGGTCACCCTCGCCAACCTGCCCGGCATCCCCGAGGACGTGCGGCAGGAGCTGCGCGGCGGCCCGGGCGCCAAGTACGACCGGGTGAAGCTCGTCCAGTGGGCCCTGGACCACTGGAACGACGACAGCACCGACCTGGACGCCGACAACTGCACCAACTTCGCCTCGCAGGCCCTGCACGAGGCGGGTGTCCGGTACGACGGGTGGAACACCCTGGACGACGACGGCTGGGTCCGCGGCGGATCGGACACCTCCGGGTTCGGCCTGGACGCGATCCTGCCCCAGCACACCCACGCCTGGGGCGGCGCCCAGAACATGCACGACTTCATGGTGGCGCACGGCGGGCAGGAGATCCCGCAGGACCAGGTGCGGCCGGGCGACCTGGTCTACTACGAGGAGGACTCGGACCAGGACGACCAGGACGGCAAGGGCCAGATCCACCACACGGCGGTCGTCACCGCCGTCACGCCCGACGGCGACGTCCGCTACACCCAGCACAGCGGCGACATGAGGAACGGCAGCCTGGGCGGCCGGATCGACGCCTTCCAGGAGGGGCGCGGCCACCAGAAGCTGCACTTCGTGCGGGTGAATCCGGACTGGTACTGAGATGACGGACGAACAGCCGCACGCGCCACGGCCGTGGCGCTGGACGACCCGGCTCGTGCTGGCGGGCGCGCTCCTCGGTCCGCTGAGCGCGGCCGGCGCGCGGTGGGCCGACCGGCGCTACGTCACCGCGGTGCTGGCCGCCTGCCTGAACAGCCCGGGCCTGCCCCTGCTCGGCCGGGCGGCGACCTGGGCAGCGCCGGTGCTGGGCCTGCTGTCGACGGCCGCGGCGGTGCTGCTGCTCACCGTGGCCCGGCGCGCGGGCCGCCGGGTGACCGGGCTGCTCGACCCGCTGCTGACGCTGCTGCTGTTCCTGGCGCCGCTGCTGCTGCTCGTCGAGCTGGTGTGCTGGTTCAAGGTCCAGCCGGACTTCGCCCCCCGGGCGCACCACTGCATGGGCTGAGCCCGCTCCCGCCGGGCGTGACGAGGTGCACAGGTGGCAGGAGCGCGTCCCACTCGACCCGGGCGGGGCGCCGTGATCTGCTGGGCAGGAGTTCACCGTGCCAGTCGAGACCCCCCACCCCGAGGAGCTTCTCGCCGATGTCCAGCCTCACCTATGACCGGGACGGCTTCACGTTGGACGGCCGTCCGCTGCGGATCCTCTCCGGCGCCCTGCACTACTTCCGGGTGCTGCCCGAGCAGTGGGACGCCCGGCTCTCCCTCCTTCGCGCGATGGGGCTCAACACCGTTGAGACGTACGTCGCCTGGAACCTGCACGAACCGCGCCCCGGCGCGTACGACTTCGGCGGCCGGCTCGATCTGGTGGAGTTCGTCCGGGCGGCCGAGCGGCACGGGCTCAAGGTGCTGCTGCGGCCCGGGCCGTACATCTGCGCCGAGTGGGAGTTCGGGGGTCTGCCCGCCTGGCTGCTCAAGGACCCCGCGATGCGCCTGCGTTGTGCGCACCCCGGCTATCTGGCCGCCGTGGACCGGTGGTTCGACGTGCTGCTGCCCAGGATCACCCCGCTGCTCGCCGAGGCGGGCGGTCCGGTGATCGCGCTCCAGGTGGAGAACGAGTACGGCAGTTACGGCAATGACGCGGACTATCTGCGCCACCTCGCCGAGGGGTTGCGGCGGCGCGGGGCGGGCTGTCTGCTCTTCACCTCCGACGGCCCCACCCACCCCATGCTGCAGGGCGGGACGCTGCCCGGGGTGCTGCCCACCGTCAACTTCGGCGACCGGGTGGCGGAGAGCTTCGAGGTGCTGCGCGGCCACCTGCCCGAGGGGCCGGCGATCTGCATGGAGTACTGGAACGGCTGGTTCGACAACTGGGGTGCCCCGCACCACACCAGGGACGCGGCCGACGCGGCCGGGGTGCTGGACGAACTGTTGGCGTCCGGTGCCTCGGTCAACCTCTACATGGCGCACGGCGGCACCAACTTCGGCTATCTGAACGGCGCCAACCTGGAGGAGGGGCGGTTGCGCCCCACCGTGACCAGCTACGACTACGACGCGGCGATCAGCGAGGACGGGCGCCCAACGGCCAAGTACTGGGCGTTGCGTGAAGTCCTGGGCCGTTACACCGAGCTGCCGAAACCGCCGGACGAGAGCCCGGCCGACACCCTGGCCCCCCGGGTGCTGACGCTCGGCGCCCCGCTGCCGCTGCTCGACCTGGCCGAGCGGATGGCCGCCCCGGTCCACTCGGCCGCCACCCTGGCGATGGAGGAACTCGACCAGTCCTACGGCTTCGTGCTCTACCGCACCCAGGTCAGCGGCCCGCGCGAGGCGGCCGGGCTGGAGGTGGACGGACTCGGTGACCGCGCGCAGGTCTTCCTGGACGGCCACCCGGTGGGCGTGCTGGACCGCACGGCTGAAGGAGCGCAGTCGCTCCAGCTGGCGATCCCGGCCGGCGGGGCCCGACTCGACCTGCTGGTGGAGAACCTCGGACGGGCCAACTACGGTCCACAGCAGGCCGATCGCAAGGGCATCACGGGCGGCGTCCGGCTCGGCCGGCAGCTGCTGTTCGGGTGGCGGATGTACTCGCTGCCGCTGGACGACCCGACCGGGCTGCCTTTTCCTGAAAGCGGCACGCCGGACGAGGCTCTGATGGACCGTCCGGTGCTGCGGCGGGCCGTGCTCGACGTCGAGCACCCGGCCGACACCTTCGTGCTGACCGAGGGCCACGGCAAGGGCCTGTGCTGGGTCAACGGCTTCCTGCTGGGCCGGTACTGGGACATCGGGCCGCAGCAGACCCTCTACCTGCCGGGCCCGTTGCTGCGCGCCGGCTGCAACGAGGTGGTGCTGCTGGAGCTGCACGGCCCGGCCGGCGACGGGCTGCCACTGGTCGCCGAACCGGTCCTCGACCGGATGCCGGGCGGTGCTCAGAGCTGACGGGTCGGCAGGATCACCGCCTGGCGCAGGTTGGCCCCGCGCCGGCGGCTGGTGGTCCAGCCGATCAGGTCCGCGATGTCCTCGGAGGTCAGCGGCGGGATGCTCTCGAACATCCCGTCGACGAGGGCGGAGATGTCGGCGTTGTCGATGTGGCTGCCCAGCTCGGTCCGGGTCAGGCCGGGCTCGATGTTGGTCACCCGCACGTCCAGCGGGCCGAACTCGGCGCGCAGCACGGTCGAGAGGTGGGTCAGCGCGGCCTTGGTGGCGGAGTAGACGGCGAAGTCGCGGTAGACGCTGTGCGCGCCGATCGAGGAGACGTTGACCAGGTCGGCGGTGCGGCCCTCGGCCGCGGCCGCCACCAGGTCGGAGCGGAAGGCGTCGATCACCCGCAGCGCGCCGGTCAGGTTGGTGTCGATCATCCGGGTCCACTCGTCGGTCCGGCCGTCGGCCACCGGGTTGGGCAGCATCACCCCGGCCGCGTTGACCACCAGGTCGGCCCGACCGAAGGCGGCGCGCACCTGGGCCGCGGCGGCGTCCACGGCCGCCTGGTCGGTGATGTCGACCGGCACCGCCAGGGCCTGGCCGCCGCCGAGGGTGATCTTCTCGGCCAGTTCGGTCAGCCGCTCGGCGCGGCGGGCCAGCAGCGCGACCCGGGCCCCGCCGGCGGCCAGCAGGCGGGCGGTGGCCTCGCCCATGCCGGAGGCGGCGCCGGTGATCACGGCGGTGCGGCCGGCGAGCTCGGGGTAGCTGGTGAGGGTCATCGCGGGTCTCCTTCTGAGGTCTGCGGCAGCCGGTGTTCCGGCCGGCACCACCGATCCTGCTCGGGTCCGCGACGGCCGCCCAGGGTGATGCTGTTCCTGGGTCCGCCAGTACCAGGAAGGCTGTCGGCGCAGGCACTTAGGCTTGATGGCATGGAGAACACACTGGGGGAGTTCCTGCGGTCGCGCCGGGCGCGGATCCGGCCGGAGGACGTGGGGCTGCGCTCCTACGGGCACCGCCGGGTGCCCGGCCTGCGCCGGGAGGAGGTGGCCCAGCTGGCCGGGGTCAGTGTGGACTACTACATCCGCCTGGAGCAGGGCCGCGGTCAGAGCGTCTCGGACGCGGTGCTGGACGCGGTGGCCCGGGTGCTGGAACTGGGCGAGGTGGAGCACGAGCACCTGCGGGCGCTGGCCAGGCCGCCGCGCCCCGGCGATCGGCGCGCGGCCCCGGCCCGGGGGAGCCGGCAGGTGCGGCCCGGACTGCGCCGGCTGCTCGACATGATGACGGACGTGCCGGCCTTCGTGCTCGGGCGCCGGCTGGATGTGCTGGCCTGGAACGCGCTGGCCGACGCGGTGGCCGGCTACTCGACCCTCACCCAGCGCAATGTGGCCCGCCAGGTCTTCCTCGACCCGTCGGCACGGGAGTGCTATCCGCAGTGGGAGGCCGTGGCGGCCGAGACGGTCTCCTACCTGCGGCTGGACGCGGGGCGGCACCCCGACGATCCCAAGCTCTCCGCGCTGGTGGGCGAGCTCTCGGTGCGCAGCCCCGAGTTCGGCCGGCTCTGGGCGGACCACCAGGTGAAGGAGAAGACCTGGGGCACCAAGCTGGTGCGGCATCCGCTGGTGGGCGAGCTGGAGTTGGGTTACGAGACGCTGTCGCTGCCGGGGGACCCGGATCAGATGCTGGTCGGCTACACGGCCCAGGCGGGCAGCCCGACGGCGCAGCGGCTGGCGCTGCTGGCCAGTTGGTCGGCGGCCGAGCCCGACCGGCCGGCCCAGGGCGCGGGCGGCGAGGCCGCAGCCAGGGAGCGGTCATGAGCGGCGGTGCGATCGAGTGGGTCAGCGTGGCCAGCCCGCTGCCCACCGGCCCGCTGAGCGTCGGGGTCACCCAACGGGGTGTGGCGAGCGTGCAGTTCACCCCGGAGTCGGTGCCCGGGGACGCGCCGCGCTGTGCCGATCGGCGCCGGGTGGCGACGGTGACCGAGCGGTTCGCCGCGTACTTCACGGGCGCTGCGCGGGAGTTGGCGCTGCCGGTGGACTGGCGGCTGGCGAGCGGCCCGCACCAGGTGGTGCTGGAGACGCTCTTCCGGACGGTGCCCTACGGCGAGACCATCACCTATGGCCGACTGGCCCAGCGCAGCGGGGTGTTCGAGGGGGTGGCGGAGAGCCCGGGGCTGGCGGCGCGCACGGTCGGCCAGATGATGGGCGCCAACCCGCTGGCGGTGCTGGTGCCCTGCCACCGGGTGGTGGCCGCGGACGGCCTGGGCGGCTTCGGCAACGGTCGGGTGGGGCTGGACGTCAAGCGCTGGCTGTTGACCCTGGAAGGCTGGCTGGCGCCCACCTTGGACTGGGACGGGCCCGGGTGATGAGCCCGGCCGACCATAAACGGCCTTATGTCGAGGAACGATTCTGCCCGGAATTCGCCCGAACAGTAAATCGATCAGACTGGCTAATCGTACTTATTGATCCGCCGATGCAATCACTCGTCCGAGTGATTGCGTTGTGATCGTCGGGGCCCCACTCTGGAATGCATACGTCCGCATCTTCCTTGGGGGAGGGTCCTGTTATGACGACTGAGACCGATCTCGGTATTCCGGCACCTGGCAGCTCGACGGAGAACCAGCAGCAGAGCCTTGGTACGGCCGCGGCCAGGAACCTCGCGACCACCACCAAGTCCGCGCCGCAGATGCAAGGCATCAGCTCCCGTTGGCTGCTGCGCACACTGCCCTGGGTGCAGGTCTCCGGTGGCACCTACCGGGTCAACCGACGGCTCAGTTATGCCGTGGGGCGCGGCCGGGTGAGCTTTGTGAAGACCGGCGCCGAGGTGCGGATCGTCCCGCCCTCGCTGCGCGAGTTGCCGGTGCTGCGCGACTTCGAGGACGACGCGGTGCTGGAGCAGTTGGCCGGCCGCTTCGTGCAGCGTGAATTCCAGGCCGGTGAGGTGCTGTTCGAGGCGGGGCAGCCGATCAACGAGGTCTACCTGATCGCGCACGGCAAGGTCAACAAGATCAGCACCGGCAAGTACGGCGACCAGGCCGTGGTGGGCGTGCTGGCCGACGGCGACCGGATCGGCGACGAGGCGCTGACCGAGTCGGACGGAGCCTGGCCGTTCACCGTGCGGGCCGCCACCGCCGGTACGGTGCTCGCCCTCGCCTGGCCCGCCTTCCAGGAGCTGGCGGACCGCTCGGAGGCGTTGCGCGCCCAGATCCTGCAGTTCCTCTCGGACGCCCAGCAGCCGCAGACCCGGCACGGTGAGGCCGAGATCGCCCTCGCGGCCGGCCATGAGGGCGAGCTCGAGCTGCCGGGCACGTTCGTGGACTACGAGGTCGCTCCGCGCGAGTACGAGCTGAGCGTCGCCCAGACGGTGCTCCAGGTGCACAGCCGGGTCGCCGATCTCTACAACGAGCCGATGAACCAGATCGAGCAGCAGTTGAAGCTCACCGTCGAGGCGCTGCGCGAGCGCCAGGAGTACGAGCTGATCAACAACCCCGAGTTCGGCCTGCTGCAGAACGCCGAGTACGACCAGCGGATCCAGACCCACTCCGGCCCGCCCACCCCCGACGACATGGACGAGCTGCTCAGCCGCCGCCGTGGCACCAAGGTCTTCCTGGCCCACCCGCGGACCATCGCCGCCTTCGGCCGCGAGTGCAGCAGCCGTGGCCTCTACCCGGGCACGATCGAGTACCAGGGTCAGCAGGTGCCCTCCTGGCGTGGGGTGCCGGTGCTCTCCTGCAACAAGATCCCGATCGTGGACGGCCACACCAGCTCGATTCTGGCGATGCGTATCGGCGAGGACAACCAGGGGGTGATCGGCCTGCACCAGACCGGCATCCCCGATGAGTACCAGCCCGGTCTCTCGGTCCGATTCATGGGGATCAACGAAAAGGCGATCATCTCCTACCTGGTGAGCGCCTACTACTCGGCGGCTATTCTGGTCCCCGATGCGATCGGTGTGCTGGAAAACGTGGAAATTGCCCGCCCGCGCGGCTGAGACTGTCCATTCTTGGTCGCCCCGGGGCATTCCCCGGGGCGGCCCGACAACTGGGGGGCCAGCCGGATCATGGGCGCCGAAACGCTGAGTCGAGAAAACAACCACAACGAATCCGCCGACCGGCCCCGCGACGGCGGTGCCATACCGGCCGCCAGGGTCGGATCGGTGGAGCAGGCCGCTCCGATCGGCGAGGACCAGGCGCTGGAGATCCTGGCCCGTGCCCGAACGGTGGTCGACCCGGCGCTGCGCGCCGCCGTCGAGAGCATGCCCGAGTCGATGCGCCGGGTCGTCGCCTATCACTTCGGGTGGCGCGAGGTCGACGGCACGCCCGCCGAGGCGGACGCGGGCAAGGCCATCCGGCCCGCACTCGTGCTGGCCGCCGCCCAGGCCTGTGCGGCGAACTCCCGCGCGGTGGAGTCCTTTGCGGCGGGCTCTCCCGGGGCCGGGGCCGGGGCCGGGGTCGGAACCGGTGCCGTCCCGGCGGACTCCTTCGCAGTGAACTCACCTGCCGTACAGTCCGCCGTCCGGGCCGCCGCCGCCGTCGAGCTCGTGCACAACTTCACGCTGCTGCACGACGATGTGATCGATCGTGATGTGACCCGACGCCATCGACCCACCGCCTGGCGGGCGTTCGGCGCCACCGAGGCGATCCTGGCCGGTGACGCACTGCACTCGCTCGCGCTGCGCACCCTCGCCGAGGACAGCCACGCCGCGACCGGCCCGGCGCTGCGCCGGCTGGCCCACTGCGTGGTCGAGCTCTGCGACGGCCAGCAGGCGGACTGCGCCTTCGAGCGGCGCAGCACCGTCTCGCTGAACGAGTGCCTCGCCATGGCCGAGGCCAAGACCGGCGCGCTGCTCGGCACCGCCTGCGCGATCGGCGCGCTCTACGGGGGAGCGGACGAGGCCGGGGCGGCGGCGATGGACGCCTTCGGCCGGGAGATCGGCCTGGCCTTCCAGCTGATCGACGACCTGATCGGGATCTGGGGTGATCCGGCGGTGACCGGCAAGCCGGTCGGGGCCGACCTGCTGGTCCGCAAGAAGTCGCTGCCGGTGGTGGCGGCGCTCTGCTCGGGCACGGCCGCCGGGGCCGAGCTGGCCGAGATCTACGCCCTGGACCGTCCGCTCACCGCGGCCGAGGTCCAGCGTGCCACCGACGCCGTCGAGCGGGCCGGTGGCCGGGCCTGGGCCCAAGGCGCCTCGTGCGAGCGGATGGCCGCCGCGATCGAGCACCTCTCCGTCGCCGTCCCGGAGCCCTCGGCCGCCGGGGACTTGCTGGCCCTTGCCGAGCTGGTCACCCGCCGCATCCGCTGAGTCCACACCGACCGCACCGCATCACACCACCCCCCGTGGGCACGCGGGTCGCGCTGCACGGCGCGCCCTCGTCCCGCCGCACGGGTGGCGGCGGTCGTGCATGTCCTGGCCCCGCAAATTCACCAGAACAGCAGAACAGCAAGGACCCTCTCATGAGCCTGACGGACATCGGTATCGTCCTCATAGTCCTCGCCGTGCTGGCCGTCGGACTGTTCCTCCTGCAGCGCTGGGTCCCGCACCCGGTGCGCGAGGCGCACAACGACGTGGCCGGCTTCATCTTCGCCGCGGTCGGCGTGATCTACGCCGTCCTGGTCGCCTTCGTGGTCGTCACGGTCTGGACCAACGACGACGCCGCCCGCAAGACCACCTTCCAGGAGGCCGACTCGCTCGCCGGCATCTACTGGATCTCCCGGGAGCTGCCCGCGCCGCTCGGCCCGCAGCTGGAACAGCAGACCCTCAGCTACGCCCGGACCGTGATGGACACCGAGTGGCCGCTGATGGCCTCGCACCAGAGCAGCCCGGCGGCGACCGACCTCGTCTACCAGATCCGCGACAGCGTCTTCGCGATCAACCCCAACGGCCCGCAGCAGCAGGTGCTCTACGAGCACGCGGTGAGTCACATGGAGGACCTCGCCTCGCAGCGCCGGGCCCGGCTGAACGAGGTGGACGACGAGGTCCCGACGCTGCTCTGGGTGGCGCTGATCGTCGGCGCGGTGCTCACCGTGGGCTTCACCTTCCTGTTCGGCCTGCCCAACACCCTGGCCCACTCGCTGATGGTGCTCTCGCTCGGCGGGTTGGTGGTGATATCGCTGCTGGTGATCAAGGAGATGAACTTCCCGTTCACCGGGGTCACCGCGGTCAAGCCGACGGCCTTCGAGGTCTTCCTGCAACGGCTGCCACCGCCGCGCTGACGCGCTGCGTCCGGTCCCGACCTTGTTGCCCGCGGGCCAACCGCCCTCGGGCAACAGGAGGTTCAGGAGCCGTCGAGGATCCGGCGCTCCTTCTGCGGGTCGATGCCCAGCACCTCGGTGCCCTGCAGATACGGCCCCTCCCGCGGGCCGCGCTGCTGGATCCAGGCCCAGGTGTCGCGCACGGTCTGCGAGAGCGGCCGGCAGCGCAGCCCGTCCGCCGCCGCCTTGCGGCTGTCCGCCTGCCAGATGCCGTACGGCTTGCCGTCCACGAACTCGGTGGCCCAGAGCGGCAGTTCGGTCCACTCCTCGATCCCTGCGGCGGTCAGTCGCTCGTCCGCCACCCAGATCAGCTCGGCGTCCGAGCCGGTGGCCGCCACACAGTGCGCCAACAGCTGCCCGTAGGTGCTCGATCCCGGCAGCGCGGTGGTGAGATAGCTGCCCGAGGCGCCGCGCTCGGCGAGGTCGAGGCCGAAGACGGCGAAGTCCCGGGCGTCGATCAGCTGGATCGGCAGGTCGGGCCGCCCCGGGGCGAGCACCTGCCCACCGCGGGCGATCCGTTCCAGCCACCAGGGCAGGCGGCCGATGTTCTCGTGCGGCCCGATCAGCAGGCCGCAGTTGAGGATGAGCGAGCGGTCACCGAACTGTTCGAGGACCGCGCGCTCGCAGCCCGCCTTGAGCGCCGTGCTGAACGGCTGGTCGGGCGGCGAGTCGGCCGGGCACTCGTGCAGCGGCGAGTGCTCGTCGATCGCCTCGGCGGGCCAGCCCGCGAAGGCGTGCACCGAGGAGACGAAGAGGTAGCGCGCGGCGTGTTCGCGCAGCAGGCGGGCCGTGCGCGCGACGGCGTGCGGCTGCTGGCCGCTGGTGTCGATCACCAGGTCCCAGGGGTCGTCCGGGCCGGTGGCGGCGGCGGTCAGCCCGGCCAGGTCCTGGTCGTTGCCACGGTCGCCGCGCAGTGCCCGGACACCTGGAAGGTCGGGCCCCGAGGTGCCGCGGTTGAAGGTGGTCACCTGGTGGCCGCGGGCCAGGGCTTCGGTGACGAAGGCGCGCCCGAGGAAGACCGAGCCGCCGAGTATCAGGATTCGCATACCCGCGATGCTGCCCACCGGTGCCGCCGAAGAGTGGGACTTACGCCCGTGGCGGATCAGCCGAGGGCGAAGTGACGGGAGGCCAGGTACGTCGGTGTCGCGGTCCGGGCGTCGGCTGGGCCGGGTGGCCGATTTTCTCGGAGCTTTTTCATCAACGGCGCGCAACATGACCGGCGCCTGGGGAGTCATAGTCACATGACTGGACGGTCCGGGGTTCAGTGCGCGGGTGACGAGGACGAAGGGTTGGTCGTGGTGGAGGTCGGAACGGGGCTGGGTGTGGCGGCCGGCGGTGCGGCCGACGGCGACGCGGGCCCGGGCGTGGGAGTCGGCGCGGCGCTCGGCGGACTGCTGGGCCGCACGGAGGGGCTCGCCGGGGTCGAGGGACCGGACGTGGGGTTCGCGGTGGGGCTGTCGCTGCTGCTCGGCGCGCTGCTGGCGCTGCTGCCCGGAGTGGAGGTCTCCGAGGGGCTGGGGCTGGCGACACCGCTGGGGTTCGCGCTCGCGCTCGGTGCCACGGTCGGTGCGGAGGAGGAGGCCGACGGGCCGGACACGGGGGTGGGCGGGGCACTGGGTTCGCCGGTCGGGCCGCCCTGCAGGGTGACCACGGCCTCGGACGGGGGCAGCGCGATCTCGGCCGTCCACTGACCGGCGGGCGCGCGCTGCTCGTCGACGGTGACCGTGACGGTGATCCGCTGGCCGGGGGCCAGGGTGCCCGCGTCGCGACTCAGCCGCAGCCAGTCGTGGTCGGGCACGGCGCGCCAGTCGATCGGGGTGTCACCGGTGTTGGTCAGGGAGAGCACGGTCCGGTTGCCGTAGGCGCCGGCCGCCACGGTGAGCCGGGCGCCGGTGGTCGGCGCCGGGACGGGCGCGCTGTGCAGGCCCGGACTGTCGAGCGGGACGGCACCGGGGGCCGGGACCGGAACAGCGGCGCCCTGAACCGCCGGTAGAAACGTTTCTGCGCCCAGGGCACCCGCGCCGTCCAGGGCACCCTCCGCCGGGTCCGCGGCGCCGCCCACGTCGACCAGGCTGGCGGCCACGCCGGTGCCGGCCGTCGAACCGCCCGCCACGCCCGGCAGGACGGCGCCCAGGCCCCGGCCCGGCCCCGCGAGAGGTGCCGGGATCGGGGCGACCGCGGCGGGGGCCGGATCTTCGCCGACCCCGTCGCCGGTGAGGTCCCCCGAGCCGCCAGTGTTGCCCGAGCCGACCGGGCCGTCCGGGCCGCCAGGACCGTCCGGGCCCGGGTCGCCGTCGGCCACCCGGACCGCGGAGACCGTGGTGGCGCCGGTGGCGCCGGAGGTGTCCCGGTGCGCAATCCACAGCGCCGCCAGCGGGGCCGAGAGAACGGCGGCGAGCACCCCGGTGGTGACGGCCCGCTGCCGCACCAGGACCACCCGCTCGTGCAGGTCGCCGCCGCGCCGGTGGCGCTCCAGCAGGCTCGGGGCCCGGTGGCGGGGGAAGCCGCGCTGGTCGAAGCGGACGGCGCCGGGCCGCGCCCAGGCGGGGGTGAGCATGGACGAGCGGTGGGCAGCGCGTCGCCGGAAGTCGGCTCTACCGACTTCCGGCGCGCCATCCTCGGCCGCCGCGCCACCATCAGCCCCGCGGTCATCAGCTGCCGCACCGCCCGCCGTACCGCCCTCCATGCCGTCCCGTGCCGATGCCGGAGCGGGCAGCAGCCGCAGCCCGGGCCCGCCGCCGGGCGTGGCGCCGACCGCGCCGGCCAGCTGTTCCGCGGTGCCCCGGCAGGTGGGGCAGTCGACCAGGTGCCCCACCAGCTCGCGGCGCAGCGCCGGCCCCAGCACCCAGCCGTCCTCGGCCGCCCCCGCGCCCGTACTCGCCCCCGCGCAGCCGAGCCGGGTCAGCTCGGGGCAGCGGCCCGCCGCCAGCACGCGCAGCGCCTGTCCGGTCCGTTCGGCCTCGGCGCTCCCGGCTGCCAGCAGCCGCCGGGCCGCCGCCCCGTCCAGGCCGAGCACCGCCGCGACCTCCAGCGGGGTGAGCCGGTGGCGGACCGCCAGCTCCAGGGCCTCACGCTGCTCCGCCGTGGTCCCGGCCGCCGCCGGCCAGGCCAGCGGCGCCAGCAGCGCCGCGGTCCCGGGCGCCGCGCCGGTGTCATCGGCGGTCCCGGTCCCGGTTCCGGTCCCGGTGTCGCTGTCGGGTTCGGTGTCGGGTTCGGCGACGGCCCAGGCCGACCACCCGTCAGCCCCGGCCAGCCGCCGCACGCAGGCGTACCGCGCGACCGCGTAGAGCCAGGCCCGCCGCAGCCCGGGGTCGGTCAGCCGGTCCGCGTTGGCGGCGGCCAGGTCCCGGGTCTCGGCCAGGACCGCCAGCGCCGCCCGCTGGTCGCACAGCACCGAGAGGCAGTAGGTGTACAGGCCGTCCAGCAGCTGGTCAGGGTTGGGCGCGGAGTTCGGCGCGGGGGCCGGACGATGTCTCATCCTGCTGACGCTAGGGACCTCGCCCCGGCTGACCCGGAAAGTCGGGCCACTTGTCCTTCTTTCGGGTAACAACACCACCCACCGGCTGACAATCCCCAGCCGGCCGCCCCTTGTCGGTGCCACCCGCTACGGTGGCCCTCATGGCAGCCCGCACCTCGAAGACCACCGCCAAGCCCCGCCCGGCCTACCGCTGCACGGAGTGCGGCAACCAGCTGCCCAAGTGGGTCGGCCGGTGCCCGGAGTGCAACGCCTGGGGCACCGTGGAGGAGTACGGGGCGGTCCCGATCCGCACCACCGCCGCCGGCCCGGTCAGCGCGCCGGCCCGCCCGATCGGCCAGGTCGACGGCCAGGTCGCCACCGCCCGCTCCACCGGCGTCCCGGAGCTGGACCGGGTGCTCGGCGGTGGCCTGGTGCCCGGCGCCGTGGTGCTGCTGGCGGGCGAGCCCGGCGTCGGCAAGTCCACCCTGCTGCTGGACGTCGCCGCGAAGGCCGCCACCTCCCAGCACCGCACCCTCTACGTCACCGGTGAGGAGTCGGCCGGTCAGGTCCGGCTGCGCGCCGACCGGATCAACGCCCTCTCCGACCACCTCTACCTGGCCGCCGAGTCGGACCTGGGCGCGGTGCTCGGCCACATCGAGCAGGTCAACCCGGGGCTGCTGATCCTGGACTCGGTGCAGACCATCGCCTCCGCCGAGCTGGACGGCGCGCCCGGCGGCCCGGCCCAGGTGCGCGAGGTGGCGGGCGCGCTGATCCGCGCCTCCAAGGACCGCGGCATGGCCACCCTGCTGGTCGGCCATGTCACCAAGGACGGCCAGATCGCGGGGCCGCGCCTGCTGGAGCACCTGGTCGACGTGGTGCTCTCCTTCGAGGGCGACCGGCACGCCCGGCTGCGGATCATCCGCGGCATCAAGAACCGCTACGGCGCCACCGACGAGGTCGGCTGCTTCGAGCTGCACGACGAGGGCATCGAGGGGCTGGCCGACCCCAGCGGCCTCTTCCTGACCCGCCGTGACAAGCCGGTCCCCGGCACCTGCCTGACGGTCACCCTGGAGGGCAAGCGCCCGCTGGTGGCCGAGGTGCAGGCGCTGATGGTCGATTCGCAGATCCCCTCCCCGCGCCGCACCACCTCGGGCCTGGAGTCGCCGAGGATCGCGATGATCCTGGCCGTGGTCGAGCGGCACGGCGGGGTCAAGCTCGGCAAGCAGGACATCTACACGGCCACCGTCGGCGGGGTGAAGCTCAGCGAGCCCTCCGCCGACCTGGCGGTCGCCCTCGCGGTGGCCAGCTCCTCCACCGACACCCCGCTGCCGAGCAACCTGGTGGCGATCGGCGAGGTGGGTCTGGCCGGCGAGGTGCGCCGGGTGACGGGTGTGCAGCGCCGGCTGGCCGAGGCACACCGGCTCGGTTTCACCCACGCGTTGGTCCCCCCGGACCCGGGCAAGGTCCCGCCGGGCATGAAGGTGGTCGAGGTGGCCGACATCGGCGAGGCGCTGCGCGCGCTGCCCGGGCGTCGCCGCGCCGCCGCCGCGAAGGCCCCGGTCAAGGGTGCCGAGCACCGTTCGCAGGCCAACAAGGCCCCGGTGGTGCCGCCCCCGGCCGCCTGGCCGGAGGAGGTGATGGGGAGCTGGGAGCCCGTCGATTCGGACGAAGTGGTCTGACCGAGGCTCCGTCAGCGCGCCCGCACCGTAGACTTTGCCCTGTCAAGCACCAGATCGGGCAGTAGCGAACGAGGGACCGGGGCCACCGCGCCGAGCGGACCGGGCCGGCCGGAGGAGTCACGTGGCAGCGAGCGACCGGGTGGAGAAGTCCCCCCGTGAGGAGGCCCTGCTGCGCTCCTCCCTGCAAGCGATCGCGCCCGGAACGCCGCTGCGCGACGGTCTGGAGCGGGTGCTGCGGGCCAACACCGGCGGTCTCATCGTGCTCGGTTTCGACAAGACGATGGAGTCGGTCTGCACCGGCGGCTTCGTGCTGGACGTCGAGTTCACCGCCACCCGGCTGCGCGAGCTGTGCAAGCTGGACGGCGCCGTGGTGCTCGACAAGGACATCACCAAGATCGTCCGGGCCGGGGTGCACCTGATGCCGGACGCCTCGATCCCGACCGACGAGACCGGCACCCGCCACCGCACCGCCGAGCGGGTCAACAAGCAGACCGGGTTCCCGGTGGTCGCCGTCTCGCACTCGATGCGGCTGATCGCGATGTACGTCAACGGCAGCCGCCGGGTCCTGGAGGACTCGCCCACCGTGCTCTCCCGGGCCAACCAGGCGTTGGCCACCCTGGAGCGCTACAAGCTGCGCCTGGACGAGGTGGCCGGCACGCTCTCCGCCCTGGAGATCGAGGACCTGGTCACCGTCCGGGACGTCACGGCGGTGGCCCAGCGGCTGGAGATGGTCCGGCTGATCGCGGCCGAGATCGCCGGCTACGTGCTGGAGCTGGGCACCGACGGGCGACTGCTCTCGCTGCAGCTGGACGAGTTGATCGCGGGCGTCGAGCCGGAGCGCGAGCTGGTGGCCCGGGACTACTTCCCCGAGCGGGCGGCCAAGCGCGGCCGGACCGTCGCCGAGGTGCTGGCCGACCTGGAGGCGCTCACCCACGCCGAGCTGCTGGACCTTCAGACGGTTGCAAAAACGATCGGCTACTCCGGCTCGCCGGAGTCGCTGGACTCGGCCGTCTCGCCGCGCGGCTACCGGCTGCTGGCGAAGATCCCGCGGCTGCCGAACACCGTGATCGAGCGGCTGGTCGAGCACTTCGGCGGGCTGCAGAAGCTGCTGGCGGCCAGCATCGACGACCTGCAGGCGGTGGAGGGCGTCGGCGAGACCCGGGCGCGCTCGGTGCGCGAGGGTCTGTCGCGGCTGGCGGAGTCCTCGATCCTGGAGCGCTACGTCTGATCCGTCGCACCTGCACCCGCAGCTGAGCCCAGGCCGAGAGGCCTGGGCTCAGTGGTGTGGGCTCAGTGGTGTGGACGACGGGGCGTCAGGCGTCCAGCCTGGTCGAGGTGCGGGCCGGCACCGGGCCGCCGCTGGGGCCGGTCAACTCCGCCTGCACCAGGTAGTTGCCGGCCGGCGCGGGCGAGGTGTCGCTGGGCGTCGCGCACTGCGCCTTGCTGCGGGTGCGGTCCCAGACGAAGGTCTCGGTCAGCGCGTTCGCGGGGGAGACCTGCACCCAGCGGCTCTGCTTGTCGGTGACGCAGTCGGCGGAGGACCAGATCCGTTCGCCACTGGCCGAGTTGACGGTGACTGCGGCGGCGGCCTGGCTCAGGTCCACCCGGCAGCCGGCCGAGGAGGCGTTGCGGATCTTCAGCTCGAAGGTCGGCTTCTCCTTGGGCTGGTAGGCGTTCTGGGTGCCGGCCAGTTCCAGGGTGAGCTGGGAGGCGGTGCAGACCGGCAGGGCCATCACCTCGCCGGTGTTGATCGGGGGGTTGCCGCTGCCCGAACCCCCGCTGCCCGAACCCCCATTGCCCGAGCCGCCGCTGGTACCGCTGCTGCCCGAACCGCCGCCGCTCTCGCCGCCGGAGCCACCGCTCGTGCCGGAGCCCGTGCTGCCGGCGGAGCCGCCCGTGCCGGAGCCGTCGCCGCCGGCGCTGCCCGAGATCGCGCCGGTGCCGCCGCCGGTCTCACTGCCGCCGGTTCCCCCGGATCCGCCGGTTCCCCCGGTACCGCCGGTACCGCCGGACGTGCCGCCGCCGCTCGTGCCGCCGGGGCGGGAGCTGATCGCGGGACCGGTCGGGCTGGCCCCCGGAGTGATCGAGGCCGCCGCGGAGGGCGTGCCGGTCGCCGGGGCCGGCTGCGCGGTCTTCTGCTTGCCGCCGTCGCCGCCCTGACCCACGGTCAGCCAGGCCACCAGGGCCACCACCACCGCGGCGGCTGCGAGCACAACAACCCGCCGCCGCCAGTAGATCGAGGCGGGCAGCGGTCCGACAGGCTGACGCAATGAAGGCACGATCAAACTCTACGAGAGGCGGAGCACCGCTTGTCGCACCAACACCGGTCTCGAACCCCGATCTTTCAGATCATCCGGTATTTCCTCCCTTTGAGGGAGGGAAACGGGGCCGTCCGGCCGTGTGCGAGGATCGGTAGCGCTATGGCGACCACCACCTCTCACGCTCCCGCTCCCCTGCTGCACACGATCGTGCTGGACTGGTACCGGGAGCATGCCCGTGACCTGCCCTGGCGGGACTCCGACGCCTCGCCCTGGGCGGTCATGGTGAGCGAGTTCATGCTCCAGCAGACCCCGGTCAAGCGGGTGCTGCCCGCCTACCAGGCCTGGCTGGAACGCTGGCCCACCCCAGCCGCGCTGGCCGGTGACGCGCCGGGCGAGGCGGTGCGGATGTGGGGACGGCTCGGCTACCCGCGGCGGGCGCTGCGTCTGCACGCGGCCGCGAGCGCGATCGTCGAGCGGCACGGCGGCGAGGTGCCGAGCGACCACGCCGAGCTGCTCGCGCTGCCCGGCGTCGGTGAGTACACCGCCGCCGCCGTGGCCTCCTTCGCCTTCCGCCAACGTCACGCGGTGCTGGACACCAACGTCCGCCGGGTCTTCGCCCGGGCGGTGACCGGCGAGGAGTACCCGGCGCAGGCCACCACCGCCGCCGAGCGCCGCACGGCCGTCGAGCTGCTGCCCGACCACCCCGAGGTGGCCGCCCAGTGGGCGGTGGGCGTGATGGAGCTGGGCGCGCTGGTCTGCACCGCCCGCAGCCCCGAGTGCGGCGGCTGCCCGCTGCGCGCGCACTGCGCCTGGGACCGGGCCGGGCGCCCGCCGTACCAGGGGCCGGCCCGCCGGGGCCAGAGTTACGAGGGCACCGACCGCCAGGTCCGCGGCAAGCTGCTGGCGGTGCTGCGCGAGGCCCACGGCGAGGTCCCGCAGCACCGTCTGGACGCCGTCTGGCCCGAGCCGGTGCAGCGCTCGCGGGCGCTGCACGGCCTGATCGTCGACGGTCTGGTGGAGCCGGTGGCCCCGGGCGTCTACCGGCTGCCCCAGTAGCCGGTCGCGCCGAGGCCTGGCACGCCGAGGCCGGGCACGACGAAGCCGGGCATGACGAAGGCGGGTGGGTCCGGGAGTGATCCCGGGCCCACCCGCCTTCGGCTGTTCAGGCAGGTGCGCCGGTCAGTGCGCCATCGCCGCCATGTCGTTGCCCTCGGCCTTCTCGCCGGCGGCCTTGCCGGCGCCGCGCAGCGGGGTGCCCTTGAGGAAGAGCGCCGCGACCACCGAGACCAGGCTGATCAGCGCGGCCCAGACGAAGACCGAGTGGATGCCGTTGGACACGGCGTGGTGGAAGGCGTCCTGCACGGGCGGCGGCAGGGTGCGCAGCTTGGCCGGCGTCATCTGGTCGGCGCTGTCGAGCTGACCGCCGGCACCCGGGGCGCCCGCGAGCTTCTGGGTCAGGGTGTCCTTGAGGTGGTTGGTGTAGATCGCGCCGAACAGCGCGACACCGAAGGAGCCGCCGATGGTGCGGAACAGGGTGGCGGTGGAGCTGGCCACGCCCATGTCCTTGAGCCCCACGCTGTTCTGGGCGACCAGCATGGTGATCTGCATCAGGAAGCCCATGCCGGCGCCGAGCAGGGCCATGAAGAGGCCGGAGGTCAGGCGGGTGGTGCCGACGCCCATGGTGGACAGCAGCAGCGAACCGGCGCCCATCACCACGGTGCCGATGATCGGGAAGAGCCGGTACTTGCCGGTCTTGGTGACCACCTGGCCGACCACGAGCGAGACCACCAGCATGCCGAACATCATCGGCATCAGCAGCAGGCCGGAGTTGGTGGCCGAGGCGTTCTGGACGATCTGCTGGTACTGCGGCAGGAAGGTGACGCCGCCGAACATCTGGAAGCCGACGATGAAGCCGATGATCGAGACCACGGTGAAGTCGCGGTTGCGGAACAGGCTCAGCGGCAGCATCGGCTCCTGGACCCGGGCCTCCACGTAGCAGAAGCCGATCAGCGAGGCGGCGGCCAGCACGATCAGGCCGATGATGTGCTTGGAGCCCCAGGCGTACTGGGTGCCGCCCCAGGTGGTGATCAGGACCAGCGAGGTGATGCCGACGGTCAGCAGCAGCGCGCCGAGGTAGTCGATCTTGGCGTCGGAGCGGACCTTCGGCAGGTGCAGGGTGATCATCACGACGGCAAGGGCGATCGCGCCCAGCGGCAGGTTGATGTAGAAGATCCAGTGCCAGCTGAAGTGGTCGGTGATGAACCCGCCGAGCAGCGGTCCGCCGACGGTGGCGATCGCCATCACGGCGGCGAACATGCCCTGGTACTTGCCGCGCTCGCGGGGGGTGACCAGCGCGCCCATGATCGACATCACGCCGACCATCAGACCGCCGGCGCCCAGGCCTTGCAGGGCGCGGAAGGCGATCATCTCGTTCATGTTCTGCGACAGACCGGCCAGCGCCGAGCCGACCAGGAAGATCACGATCGAGGTGAGGAAGGTGCCCTTGCGGCCGTAGAGGTCGCCGAGCTTGCCCCAGATCGGGGTGGCGGCGGCGGTGGCCAGGGTGTACGAGGTGACCACCCAGGAGAGGTGGTCGGCCCCGTGCAGGTCGCCGACGATGGTGGGCATCGCGGTGCCGACAATCAGGTTGTCGAGCATCGCGAGCATCATGGTGATGACCAGACCGATCATCACCAAGCGGATCTCTCGCGGTGAACGGGCCGGGCGCTCGCCCTCCCCCACGACGCCTCCCGGCGGTGTGTCCGCCTTGGCGTCGACCTGCTGCTGTGCCATGGTGCATCTCCCGAAAGCGCGTCTGGTCCGCGACTCGCGGCCCTCTTGGTGTCGGCTGCTGACTGTGGTGCCCGAGTGGTGGAGCGAGAAGCTTACTTGCCGACCGGCTAGTTGTTTGTCAGCTGGCACGGTAAGGTCTGGGTAAGCCGGGCGTCAAGCCGAATTCGGCCCCATCCGTGCGCACCGGCGAGAATGTCCGCACGGGAGGCCGGGCGCGGTCCGACCTCCGGGTCCCCTCCGCAGCTATCTAGGCAGGCCAGGAAGCCATGAGTACGTCGCAGAGCCCCCGCGGTGGCACCCGGGCACGCATCATCGCGGTCGCGCTGGAGCTGTTCGCCGAGCAGGGGTACGAAAAGACCTCGCTGCGGGAGATCGCCGACCGGCTCGGGGTGACCAAGGCGGCGCTGTACTACCACTTCAAGACCAAGGACGACATCGTCCACGGCATCGTGGAGAGCATGGCCGCCCCGATCGACGAGGCGATCAGTTGGGGCGAGCAGCAGTCCTGGTCGACCGAGGTGCGCGACGAGCTGGTACGGCGCTTCGCGGCGGGCATGGCCGAACGGGCGCCGCTGCTGCGCTTCTTCCACGACAACCAGCCGGCGCTGCGCGGCTCCCCGGCCGGGCTGGAGTTCAAGCGCCGGATGCTGCGGATGGTCGGCATGGTGCAGGGGCCGGGTGCCTCGTTCGAGGACCGGCTGCGCGCCACCATGGCGCTCTTCTCGGTCAACTCCGCGTTCTTCCTGCTCAAGCACGACCCGGACCAGGAGTGCGGGCTGCCGCCGCTGGCGGCTGCCCGGGCGACGAGCGAGGCGGAGGCGATGCAGGCCGCGCTCACCGTGGCGCTGGAGATCGCCGGCCGGATCGGGCCGCGCGAGGACTGCGCGGTGGGCTGACCCGGCGCCGGGATCCCCGCGCCGGGCCCCGCCGGGCAGTGGCCGGTCGGAGGTCGGTCAGTGGCCGGTCAGAGGTCCGTCAGAGGTCGGTCACCCCGTGCGCCGTCAGGTAGGCGACCGGGTCCACCACCGCGCCGTAGGTGTCGACGGTGCGGATCTCGAAGTGCAGGTGCGGCCCGGTGGAGTTGCCGGTGCTGCCGGAGGCCCCGACCAGCTGACCGGCACTCACCTGCTCACCGGGGTCGACCTCCAGCCGGGACAGGTGCGCGTACTGCGCGAACCGGCCGTCCGCCAGCCGCAGCACCACCTCCTTGCCGTAGGCCCCGTCCCAGGCGGCCGAGACCACGGTGGCCGCGCCGACCGCGTGCACCGGGGTGCCCGGGTCGACCGCGAAGTCCACCCCGGTGTGGTAGCCGGCCGCGTAGCCGCTGTCAGGGGTGCCGAAGAGGTAGCTGATCCGCGCCCCGGGCACCGGCGCCGACCAGGCGGGCGGAGCAGGCGCGGCGGGCGGGGCCGGTGGCGCCGGCTGCGGCGCGGCGGGGGTGGCCGGGGCCAGGTTCCCCGCCACCGCGACGGCCTGCTGCAGATCCTTCAGGCCCCCGGCCGGCCGGTACGGGCGCGGCGCGGACACCTGCACCAGGTTGTCGAACGGTGCCGCCTCGCGGGCGGTGCTGAACGCGGAGCTGCCGGGTGTGGTCGGGTGCACGGTCTGCGCCACCGCGCTGCCCGGCACCGCCGCCACCGCCACCCCGACCAGGGCCGCGGCCGCCACGGCGGCGGAGACCGCCTTGTGCCGGTGCGGGCCGCGGAAGACGGCGTACGGGTCCGGCGAGGGCAGCGCCAGGCGCCGCACCAGCCGCGGCCGCGCATGGCGGCCGTGGCCCAGCCGGGTGCGCAGGACGGTGAGGCGCAGGATGGCGGAGCGGGCGGCTGAGCGGGCGGCGGAACGGGGCTGGAAGGACATCGTGTGCTCGACCTCGCAGTGGTTCGGGGCAGCGCGGAGCCGGCCTTGGAGGCGCACGCGGCGGGGGGCCTACAGCTTTACCGTCGGTGAGGTGGTAGCGAAATCCGATCAGCTACGACGGTGTGTAGTGCGAGGCGACTGAAAATTTCAGGCGATCGGCGGATTGGTCCATTGATCAGATCGGCGACCAATCGTTCACGACCTACTACGCCGGCTCGTATCAGGCTTTCGGGCTGTGACAAGGCCCACCCCGGCTCACCCCGGCCCGCCACTGAGCAGTCCCGGCACGGGCATTCCCCGTGCCGCGCGGCTGACGGACCATCGAGAGATGACGGACGAGTCGAACGGCCCATCGGATCCGGTGGTCGGCCCGCAGGACCGGCGTTTCGCCCGGTGGCGCTCCAGTCGCCGGATCCTGTCCGGGCCGCGCCCGGTCACCCTGTACGAACGCCTCGCCGAACTGGGCGCCGACGCCCGCACCGTGGTCGGCCCGCAGGAACGTCCCGACGTCTACGGCGACGGCGTGGTCGCCGAACTGGAGCGCCGGGTGGCCGACCTGCTCGGCAAGCCCGCCGCGCTCTTCTTCCCCACCGGCACCATGGCCCAGCAGGTCGCGCTGCGCTGCTGGGCCCGGCGGTGCGGCAGCCGGGTGGTGGCCGCCCACCCGCAGTTCCACCTGGAGACCCACGAGCGCCACGCCTACCGCCGCCTCACCGGCCTGGAGACGGTCTGGCCCACCGCCGAAGGCCGGCTGCCCACCGCCGCCGAACTGACCGCGTTCGAAGAGCCCTTCGGCGTGCTGATGGTCGAACTGCCACTGCGCGAGGCCGGCTTCGTGCTGCCCGAGTGGTCCGAGCTGACCCGCTTGGTGGCCGCCGCCCGCCGCCGTGGTGCGGTGGTGCACCTGGACGGCGCCCGGCTCTGGGAGTCCGCCGCCCACTACAACCGTCCGCCGGCCCAGCTCGCCGCGCTCGGGGACTCGGTCTACGTCTCCTTCTACAAGGCGCTGGGCGGCCTCAGCGGGGCGGTGCTGGCCGGCGATCCGGAGCTGGTGCGGGAGGCCGTCGCCTGGCGCCACCGCTACGGCGGACTGCTCTACCAGCAGTGGCCCGCCGCACTCTCCGCGCTCGCCGCGCTGAATCGCGAACTGCCGCGCCTGCCCGGCTATCTGGCCCAGGCCCGGATCGTCGCGGACGGGCTGCGCGCGGTGCTGCCCGAGGTGCCGGGCGGGCGGCTGCACCCCGATCCGCCCCACACCCACCAGTTCCAGCTCTGGCTGCCGTATCCCGCGCAGCGGCTCACCGAGGCGACGCTGCGGCACGCCGAGGCCGACGGCGACGCGCTCTTCGGCAGCTGGTGGGAGAGTCGGCTGCCGGGCCTGTCGATGACCGAGGTGACCGCGCTGACGCCCGCGCTGTCCTGGTCGGCGCAGCAGGTCGCCGACTCCTTCCGTGGCTTTCTCGGGCTTCTGGCGAAAGGGGGTTGACGGTCCGTCGGGCATCGTCAACGCTGATGGGTGATCAGTTGACGAAGCGTCGGCAGGCGGCCCCCGAGGAGTGCCAGTGAGCGACGACCGGTTCGCGGACATCGAACTCGCGGAGGCGGTCGAAGCCGTCCGCCGGCAACTGGCGGCGGCCGCCGAACGTGCCGAGGGGGAGCGCTTCCAGTTCGAGGTCGGCACGGTGGAGCTGGAGTTCGACGTCGAGCTGCGCCGCGAGGTGAAGGCCGCCGGGCGGGTGCGGGCCTGGGTGCTCTCCGGTCAGGCCGAGGCGGCGGCGGGGCGCACCCGTAGCCACCGGGTCACCGTCAGCCTCACCCCCAAGGACCTCGCGACCAACGGCAGTGTGCGGGTCGGCAACCGGGACCTGGGCAGCCGTGAGGGCTTCAATTGAGCCTGACGGCTCAGCGGGTCGCGGCGGTCCGCGCGGCGGGCCAGGGCAGCGGCGTGCTGCTCACCGGCCGCCTGCTGCTGACCGTCGCGCACCTGCTGCCGGCCGAGGGCGCGGCACCCGTGCGGATCGAGGCCGCCGTCCCCGGCGGCCGGGGCTGGGTGCGCTGCACCCCGTTGTGGCGCGCCCCGCAGGAGGGCGCGGACGTCGTGCTGTTGCTGGCCGCCGGTGACCTGGTCCGCCCGGAGGTGGCGGCCGGCTTCAGCCCGCTGCGCTGGGGCCGGATCGAGGGCCTGGACCCGGTCCCGCTCTGCCACGCGATCGGCTACCCCGCCGCGGGGCGCGAGGACGGCGGGGTGCTGCGCAGCCACCAGCTGGTCGGCACCCTGGCCCCCGCCACCGGCCTGGGCACCGGCCGGCACACCCTCACCACCCAGCACCAGCCGCCGGGGCCGGTGAGCGGCGCCGACTCCCCGTGGTCGGGCATGTCGGGCGCTCCGGTGATCTTCAACGGTCTGCTGCTGGGCCTGGCCACAGCCGACCTCGCGCCGGAGGTCTGGAGCCACTCCCAGCTCGGCCTGGTCCCGGTCGTCCCGCTGCTCGACACCCCGGAGTTCAGCCGGCAGCTGGCCCGGCGGCTGCCCGCACCGGTCCGGATCCAGGGCATCTCGGCCCAGGAGCGCCGGGACGCCGCCTTCGAGGAGCGCTACGCCCGCAGCATCGGCAAGGAGCACGGCCGGCTGAAGATCTTCGGCCTGCCCCAGTCGCTGCCCTGGGACCTGGGCACCGCCTACCTGAGCCTGCAGGCCGTCCAGCTCTCCGACACCCAGCGCAGCGCCGACTCCCCGGCGCCCCGGCGCGGCTACGGCAACCCCGTGGCGCCCTCCGGGGACACCCTGCTCGGCCCGCCCGAGCGGCGCGGACGGGTGGAGGGCATGCTCAAGAGCCGCCGCCGGGTGCTGCTGCGCGGCCAGGCGGGCTCCGGCAAGACCACCCTGCTCCAGTGGCTGGCCGTCAACGCGGTGGCCGGCACCCTGGTCGGCGAACTGGCCGAACTCAACTACCGGGTCCCGTTCGTCCTGCGCCTGCGCACCATGTTCCAGCTGCGCAACCTGCAGCCGCTGCCCGCCGAGTTCCTGGCGATGGACCGCAGCCCGGTCGCCGACAGCCAGCCACCCGGCTGGGCGGACCGGCTCTTCGCCGCCGGCCGGGCGGTGCTGCTGGTCGACGGCCTGGACGAGATCCCGCAGGGCGAGCGCGACGAGGCCGGGGAGTGGCTGGCCGAGCTGCTCGCCTCCTACCCGAACTGCTTCACCCTGGTCACCGTGCGCCCCTCCGGCGTGCCCGCGCAGTGGCTCAGCCACCTGCGCTTCGAGGAGCTGCTGCTCTGCCCGATGGACGAGTGGGACCGCAACCGCTTCGTCGAACGCTGGCACCAGGCCGCACTGGCCGCCGAGCGCGCCGCCACCGAGGCGACCGTGCCCGAGCAGCTGACCGAGGACGAACTCGCCGCGATGGAGGACCAGTTCCGCGGGATGAAGAACACCCTGCGGCGCACCCTGCGGCAGTCGCCGGAGCTGGAGCTGCTCACCGACAGCCCGCTGCTGTGCGCGATGATCTGCGCGCTGCACCGGGACTGGGAGGGCGCGCTGCCGCGCCGCAAGATGGAGCTCTACGAACTGGCCCTGGACATGCTGCTGCTGCGCCGTGACAAGCAGCGCCGGGTGGCCGTGGAGCCGGCCGGCTACCAGTACGGGCGCGAGGAGCAGCTGGCGCCGCTGCAGCGGATGGCCCGCTGGCTGGTGCTCAACGGCCAGCACGAGGGGGACCGCAGCGACGCGCTGCGCCAGATCGCCCAGGTGCTGCCCAGCCTGCCCGCCGCCCGGGCGGGCCTGGACGCCGAGCAGATGCTGCGGCACCTGGTGGAACGCACCGGCCTGCTCACCGAGACCAGCGTGGACACCTTCGAGTTCGTCCACCGCACCTTCCAGGACTACCTGGCCGGCCTGGAGTTCGCCCAGGACCGGGACTTCGGCCTGCTGGCCGGGCGGGCCGCCGACGAGCACTGGGCGGACGTGGTGCGGATGGCGGTCGGTCACTGCTCGCACGGCGACCGGGCCCGCCTGCTGCACCGCCTGCTGGCCGCCGCCGACGAGTGCCCCGACCCGCGCGAGGCCCGCTGGATGCGGCTGGTCACCGCCAGCTGCCTGCCGTACGCCTCGGTGCTGGCCGAGAACGTGCGCGCCGAGGTCCTGGCCGCGGTGGAACCGCTGCTGCGGCTCTACCCGGTGGAGGCCGAGGCCGCCTATGAACAGCGCGAGTGGCAGGGGCTGTTCGCGATCGGCGAGGACCTGCTGTCGCTGCTCACCCCCGACACCGACCTGCCGCTCTGGCTGGTCTGCCGGCTGCTGGAGCGGATGGGCGGTGAGGAGGCGCTCAGCCGGCTGGCCGCGATCAACAGCCGGATCGCCGCCGAACAGGGCTCGCCCGACTCCTCGCGCGACGCGCTCGCCTCCCGCGAGGTGCTGGCCCGCGCCTACCAGGAGGCCGGCGACCTGGCCCGGGCGATCCCCGTCCTGGAGCAACTGGTCACCCTCGCCGAGGCGGTGAAGGGCCCCGGCCACCCCGACGCCTTCGGCCCGCGGCTGCGGCTGGCCGAGGCCTACCTGGACTCCGGTCAGCTCAGCGCCGCGCTGCCGTGCTACGAGCAGCTGCTCGCCGACGCCGAGGCGGCCGCCGAAGCGGGGGCCGGCGGTAGCGGAGCCGGCGGCACGCCCGCCACCGCCGACCTGCTGCACATCCGCGGCCGGCTCGGCGCCGCCTACCTGCAGGCCGGCGCGATCGGCCAGGCGATCCCGCTGCTGGAGGACCTCACCGCGCAGACCGAGGACCTGCACGGCCCCGCGAGCGGCGAGGCGCTGGCCGCCCGCGGCAACCACGCCGCCGCGCTGCGCGACGCGGGCCTGCTCGCCAAGGCGATCACCACCTTCGAGTGGCTGCTGATGGACGCCGAGCACGCGCTCGGCGAGGACCACCCGATCACCCTGGTGATCCGCACCGACGCGGCCGCCTCGCTGGCCGAGGCCGGTGACCTGTCGCGGGCCATCGCCGCCCTCGAACAAGTGCGGGCCGACGCGGTGCGCGCGCTCGGCGAGGACTACCCCGCCACCCTGACCGCGAGCCTGCGGCTGGCCGCCGCCTATGCCGACGCCGGTGACCTGTTCCGGGCCGTCCCGCTGCTGGAGGCCATCGACCTGGCCCGCACCCGGGTGCTCGGCGAGCGGCATCCCGCCACCTTCAGTGCCCGGCGCCACCTCGCCGTCGCCTATCTCGACCAGGGCGAGGACGCCCTCGCCTTCGACCTGCTGCACAGCACCCTGGAACGGGCCCGGCGCGCGGTGGGCGAGGAGCACCCCGAGTCGCTCGCGCTGCGCCACGAACTGGGCGTCGCCACCCGGCGGGTGGGCGACCCCGGGCAGGCGGTGCGGCTGCTGCGCGAGGTGCTCACCGACCGCTGGGGGCTGCTGGGCGAGCGCCACCCGGACACCCTGCGCACCCGCCACCAGCTGGCGAAGGCCTACTGGGGGGCCGGGGACGCGGTGGAGGCGGCCCAACTGGCCGGGCGCACACTGGCGTTGTGCCTGACCTATCTGAGTGCCGGGCATCCGCTGACGGTGGCGGTACGGGAGAGCCTGCGAGGGTGAGACGCGTGATGCGTGCGGTGGCGGTGCGGGGCGGTCAGCAGGGGAGCGGGGTCCTGCTGACCGAGCGGCTGGTGCTGACGGCGGGCCACACGGCCTGCGGTGAGGTGGAGGTCGCCGCGCCCAGGAGAGCGGGCGGGCGCGGCTGGGTCCGCGCCACGGTGCTCTGGTCCTCGGCCGAGCTCGACGTCGCGCTGCTGCGCGCCGCCGCACCGGCCGCCGACCCGCTGGCGCCGCCGCATTGGGCCGCGACCGACCGGCTGGTGGAGCCGCTGTCGCCGTGCCACCTGACCGGGTTCCCGTCGGCCGCCCGCGAGCGGGACGGACGGCTGGACAGCCTCCAGGTGACGGCCACCCTGACACCGGGCTCGGGGGCGGTCCTGGACCAGCACGTCCTGGAGGTCAACCGGGTGCCGGCCGGGCGTGAGCCCTGGTCGGGCATGTCGGGCGCCGGGGTCTTCTGCCGGGACCAACTGCTCGGCATCGTGCTGACGGACTGGCGCACCGACCACGCGTGGCTGACCTTCCGGCCGGTGAGCGCCCTGCTGGACATCGAGGCCTTCCGCGAGCACCTCCCGTTCCCGGTGCGGTTGGAGCGGGCCGCGGTGCCGGACGTCGCGGACACCGACTTCGAGCGCCGGTACCGCGAGTGGATCGCCCGGGAGCACGGAAAGCTGCGGATCTTCGGCCTCGACCTCTCCCGCAGCCACTCCCGGCTGAGCGAGCTGGACACCGCCTACCTCAGCCTGGAGAGCACCGACCACCTGGACCGCGACCGGGTCGAGACGATGCTCAGGAGCCGCCCCCGGGTGCTGCTGCGCGGTCAGGCGGGCTCCGGCAAGAGCACCCTGGTGCAGTGGCTGGCGGTCCACGCCGAGCAGGTGCCGTTCGTGCTGCGGCTGCGCTCGATGTACCACCGGGGCAACCTGCGGCCCGGACCCGAGGAGTTCCTCGCGCTGAACGAGTGCTGGCTCGGCGACCAGCCCGAGGGGTGGGCCGAGCGGGTGCTCCGGGCGGGGCGCGCACTGGTGCTGGTCGACGGCCTGGACGAGGTCCCCGAGACGCAGCGCGAGGAGGCGCGCGGCTGGCTGGGCAAGCTGCTGACGCACTACCCGGACAACCACTACCTGGCCACCGTCCGGCCCTCCGCCGTACCGTCGAACTGGCTGCGCGAGCTGCGCTTCGAGGAGCTGTCGCTCTGCCCGATGGTGCCCGCCGACCGCATCCAGCTGATCGAGCGCTGGCACGCGGCCGCCGCCGAGGAGAGCCGCTCGGAGCTGGACCGGGTGGAACTGCCCGCTCTTGAGGGGCGCCTGCTGCGCTTCCTGCTGGCTTCGCCGGAGCTCGCCCAGCTGGCCGACAGCCCGCTGCTCTGCGCCATGCTCTGTGCCCTGAACCGGGAGTGGGACGGCGCGTTGCCGCGGCGCCGGATGGAGGTCTACGAGGCCGCGCTGAACATGCTGCTGGTCCGGCGCGATCAGCAGCGCGGGGTGGAGGCCGCCGCCGTGGTGCCGCTGACCAAGGAGGAGCAACTGGCCGTGCTGCAGCGGATCGCGGCCTGGCTGGTCAAGAACTCGGCCGCCGAGGCGTCGCCCTGCGACGCGGTGCACCAGATCCGCCGGCTGCTGCCGACCCTCTCCTACGAGGCCGGTGCCGTCTCGCCGGAGCTGATCTTCGCCCAGCTCGTCGAGCGGTCCGGCCTGCTGGCCGAGACCAGTGCGGACAGCTTCGAATTCGTCCACCGGACCTTCCAGGACTATCTGGCCGCCCTGGAGTTCACCGAGGACCGGGACTTCGGCCTGCTGGCCGGCCACGCGGCCGAGGACCAGTGGTCCGACGTGATCCGGCTGACGGTCGGTCATGCCGGGCCTGCGGACCGCGGCGAACTGCTCACCCGCCTGCTGGAGGCGGCGCAGAGGGCGCGCGGCAAGGAACGGAGTCGCGCGATCCGGGTACTGGTCGCGACCTGCCTGCCCTATGCCACCCGGCTGCCGGAGCAGGTTCGCCACCGGATCACCGAGAGCACGACGAAGCTGTGCCGCGGCGGGCTCTACGAGCTGTACGAAGGGCAGGTGCGGCTGCTGGCGCAGGCGGGTGACGAGATTGTGCCCTGCCTGTCGCTGCGCGACCAGGGGGAGGGCTGGCAGGAGCGGGTCTTCGGGCTGCTGGCCGATATCGGCAGCGAACGGTCACTGGCCCGGCTCGCCGACCTCGCCGGGCAGTTGGACCCCGCCGGGCGCAGCAAGCTGTCCCGGCTCTGGGGGCGGTGCGACGTGGAGACCTTCGCGCGCGAGGTCCTGGCGCGGGTGGACCTGGCGCGGTCGACGGTCACGGTCCACAGTGATGAGGAGCTCGCCTCGCTCATCGGCGTGGGGCCGTTGGGGACGCTGGAGCTCAAGGGCAGCCGGTCGCTGGAGCGCGAGCTGCTCGGGCAACTGAGCGTCTCGCATCTGGCGATCACCGGCGACAGGGCCCTGACCGGCCTTGAATTCCTCGATTCACTGCCGGAGTTGGAGCATCTGAGCCTGGCCGGCTGTCACCGGCTCAAGGACCTCTCGGCGCTGGCCGGGCGTTCGATGACCTCCCTGTTCCTGCACGAGGTGGGGGGCATCGCCACCGCGGAGGAGCTGGCCCGGCTGCTGCGAAGCGTTCCCGGCATCCGGCGGATCGGACTGTACGCGGCGTTCTTCCGGAACTTCCGCGGGGACCCGTTGCCACCGCTGGAGGAGCTCGTCATCACGGTGGACGACTGGGTCTCGGACATCGTGCTCGACCCTGGCTTTCTGGCGGCGGTCGGGACGGTGACGTTCGTCTTCACGAAGAGCCCGATCCATCCGATCGACCTCTCCCCGCTCGGCGGCGAGCGCGGACCCAGGATCGTGCTCAGCCGCAACGCGCCCGATCCTCGACTCGACAGCTGCGTCGCCGCCCGGGAGGCCGTCGCGCCGCACCGCCTGACCGTGGCGTGGGGCGGCCTGGCGGGAGAGGACGACCCACATCGTCCCCTCCCGCACTCGGAGCGTTAGTTCGTGGCGTTCCAGTCGGGGTTGTTCTGGCTGCCGGTGGTCACGATGTGGTCCGGCGAGGTGTAGTCGAAGGAGTCGGTGTCGATCAGGAAGTCCTTCCCGTTGGAGTCGACCCCGTAGATCTTGGCCGTGGTGTTGCCGGGGTGCAGCGTGTACGCCGGCGAGCAGTGGCCGGGGGCCACCACCAGCGTGGCGAAGGAGATGGACACCGCCCCGCCGGGGAGCGGCGTGCTGGGGAACACGGCGTACGACGCGTAGCTGCCGTGCGAGCAGATCTGGAACTGGCTGGACGACGCGTGGGCGCCGCTGCTGGCGAAGGCACTGCCGCCCAGGGCGAGGGTGAGGCCGGCCGCAGCCGCGACAACGCCTGCCGCGCGCTTCAGGTTCACGTTCATCTTCGTATCCTTCGAAAGGAGTTGAGACAGTGCGGAGTGACAAGTAGTCACGTCCCGCCCGGTACACGGCTACTGTCCGGGGCGCGGTTCAGCCGGACACTTCTGCGCCCCGTGACCCCCGGGTCGGGCCGCTCGTTGTGCCGGGCATGAAGAAGCGCAGCATGCTCGCCGTCGCCTCCCTCGCCGTCGGTTTCGCGGCCTCCCTCGCGGCGCCCTCCGCCCACGCGGCCACCTCGCTCGGGGACGGCAAGACGCCGAATCTGCTCGGCAACAGCACGGTGCTCGACCCGCTGCTCGGCGGTCACCACAGTGCGCCCGAGACCGCCATGACCAGCAGCACGACCGGTGGGCTGCTCGGCGGCTAGCAGGAAGGTGTCAACCGGTGGTTGACGCCAGGCCATGTGTCAACCTACGGTTGACACATGGCGAACTCCACTCGCAAGACGAACTCCGTACGCCTCGACGACCTGATCGAGGCCATCAAGCAGGGCCACGGCGATGCCCTGACCCAGCTCTCCAACGCGGTCGTCGCGGCCGACCACCTCGGCGAGGTGGCCGACCACCTGATCGGCCACTTCGTGGACCAGGCGCGCCGCTCGGGCGCCTCCTGGAGCGACATCGGCCGCAGCATGGGCGTCACCCGGCAGGCCGCGCAGAAGCGGTTCGTGGCCAAGGACCCGGGCGAGCCCACCGACCTCGACCCCAGCCAGGGCTTCGGCCGCTTCACCCCCCGGGCGCGCAAAGTGGTGGTGGCCTCCCAGGAGGAGGCCCGCGCCGCCAGGAACGAGGAGATCGGCGCCGACCACCTGCTGCTCGGCCTGCTGCACGAGCCGGACGGCCTGGCCGTCAAGGCCCTGCTGGCGCAGGACATCACGGCCGCGCGGCTGCGGGAGGCCGCGACCGCGGCCCTGCCGGCGGCCTCCGCCGAGGAGATCCCCGCGCTCATTCCGTTCGACGCGGGCGCGCGCAAGGCGGTGGAGCTGAGCTTCCGTGAGGCGATCCGGCTGGGCCACAACTACGTCGGCACGGAGCACATCCTGCTCGCGCTGCTGGAGTTCGAGGACGGCTCCGGCGTGCTGAGCGGGCTCGGTCTGGACAAGGCGGGCGCCGAGGCCGCCATCGCGGCGGAGCTGGCCGCGCTGAGCTGACCTGTCGCCCCGATCCGGGACGGCGAACGGCCGCGGCTCCCTCGAAGGACTTCGAGGGAGCCGCGGCCGTTCAAGGCACCTGGCAGGTGTTACTTCGTCAGGTCGGGACCCGTCGCCGCCACCGCGGCCGGAGTGTCGGCGACGGCCGACTTCTCCTCGCCACGGAAGGTGAACTTGGCTTCCTTGCCCTCGCCCTCCACGCCGACGACCACGATGTGGCCGGCACGCAGCTCGCCGAAGAGGATCTTCTCGGAGAGGTGGTCCTCGATCTCGCGCTGGATCGTGCGACGCAGCGGGCGGGCGCCGAGCAGCGGGTCGTAACCGCGCTTGGCCAGCAGCTTCTTGGCCTCGATGCTGAGCTCCAGGCCCATGTCGCGGTCCTTGAGGCGGCCGTCCACCTTCTCGATCATCAGGTCGACGATCTGGATGATGTCTTCCTCGGTCAGCTGGTGGAAGACCACGATGTCGTCGACACGGTTGAGGAACTCGGGGCGGAAGTGCTGCTTGAGCTCCTCGCCGACCTTGGCCTTCATCCGCTCGTACCCGGTCTGGGTGTCACCGCTGGCGGCGAAGCCCAGGCCGAAGCCCTTGGAGATGTCCCGGGTACCGAGGTTGGTGGTCATGATGATGACCGTGTTCTTGAAGTCGACCACCCGGCCCTGGGAGTCGGTCAGGCGACCGTCCTCCAGGATCTGCAGCAGCGAGTTGAAGATGTCCGGGTGGGCCTTCTCGACCTCGTCGAAGAGGACGACCGAGAACGGCTTGCGGCGCACCTTCTCGGTGAGCTGGCCGCCCTCCTCGTACCCGACGTAGCCGGGGGGCGAGCCGAAGAGCCGCGAGACGGTGTGCTTCTCGCTGAACTCCGACATGTCGAGGGAGATCAGGGCGTCCTCGTCACCGAAGAGGAACTCGGCGAGCGTCTTGGAGAGTTCGGTCTTACCGACGCCGGACGGGCCGGCGAAGATGAACGAACCACCGGGACGCTTCGGGTCCTTGAGGCCTGCCCGGGTGCGCCGGATGGCCTGGGAGAGCGCCTTGATGGCGTCCTTCTGGCCGATGACGCGCTTGTGCAGCTCGTCCTCCATGCGCAGCAGGCGGGAGGACTCCTCCTCGGTGAGCTTGAAGACCGGGATGCCGGTGGCGGTGGCCAGGACCTCCGCGATCAGCTCCTCGTCCACCTCGGCGACGACGTCCATGTCGCCGGCCTTCCACTCCTTCTCGCGCTTGGCCTTCGCGTTCAGGAGCTGCTTCTCGTCGTCGCGCAGCGAGGCGGCCTTCTCGAAGTCCTGCGCGTCGATCGCGCTCTCCTTCTCGCGGCGGACCTCGGCGATCTTCTCGTCGAACTCGCGCAGGTCCGGCGGCGCGGTCATCCGGCGGATGCGCATCCGGGAGCCGGCCTCGTCGATCAGGTCGATCGCCTTGTCCGGCAGGAAGCGGTCCGAGATGTACCGGTCGGCCAGGGTGGCGGCGGCGACCAGGGCGGCGTCCGTGATGGAGACCCGGTGGTGGGCCTCGTACCGGTCGCGCAGACCCTTGAGGATCTCGATGGTGTGCGGGAGCGAGGGCTCGGCGACCTGGATCGGCTGGAAGCGGCGCTCCAGCGCGGCGTCCTTCTCCAGGTGCTTGCGGTACTCGTCCAGCGTGGTGGCGCCGATCGTCTGCAGCTCACCACGGGCCAGCATCGGCTTGAGGATGGAGGCCGCGTCGATCGCACCCTCGGCGGCGCCCGCGCCGACCAGGGTGTGCAGCTCGTCGATGAACAGGATGATGTCGCCGCGGGTGCGGATCTCCTTGAGCACCTTCTTCAGGCGCTCCTCGAAGTCACCGCGGTAGCGGGAACCGGCCACCAGGGCGCCGAGGTCGAGCGTGTAGAGCTGCTTGTCCTTCAGCGTCTCGGGCACCTCGCCCTTGACGATCGCCTGGGCCAGGCCCTCGACGACGGCCGTCTTGCCGACGCCGGGCTCGCCGATCAGCACCGGGTTGTTCTTGGTGCGGCGGGACAGCACCTGCATGACCCGCTCGATCTCCTTCTCGCGCCCGATCACCGGGTCGAGCTTGGCCTCGCGGGCGGCCTGGGTGAGGTTGCGGCCGAACTGGTCGAGGACCAGCGAGGTCGACGGGGTGCCCTCGGCGGGGCCGCCGGCGGTGGCCGACTCCTTGCCGCCGCCCTGGTACCCGGAGAGCAGCTGGATGACCTGCTGGCGAACCCGGTTGAGGTCGGCGCCCAGCTTCACGAGGACCTGGGCGGCGACGCCCTCGCCCTCGCGGATCAGGCCGAGCAGGATGTGCTCGGTGCCGATGTAGTTGTGGCCGAGCTGAAGGGCCTCGCGGAGCGAGAGCTCCAGCACCTTCTTGGCCCGGGGGGTGAACGGGATATGGCCGGACGGAGCCTGCTGGCCCTGCCCGATGATCTCCTCGACCTGCTGGCGGACCGCCTCAAGAGAGATCCCGAGGCTCTCCAGGGCCTTAGCGGCGACACCCTCACCCTCGTGGATCAGGCCCAGGAGGATGTGCTCGGTGCCGATGTAGTTGTGGTTGAGCATCCGGGCTTCTTCCTGAGCCAGGACGACAACCCGCCGCGCGCGGTCGGTGAACCTCTCGAACATCGTTAATCGCTCCTCAGAGCGGTCGGGCAGTTCGGGGACTGTCCCCGCCCTGTCCTTCCGCATGCTAGTCCCGCTCAGCGGCGCGGCCTACGGTGTTCCTCGCGACTGCGAGGAAATCGTGCTGCGCGACCAGCCGACACCCTTCCCAACCTGATGGTGAGGAACGGTGTTCCCGCCAGTACGCGCGATGCACGTCTTGCCGCTACGCCAATGGCGAACACGCATCGGACCCCGATGGGGAACAGTGCGCACTCGCCTCGATTCCCGGCTTCGCGGCCTGCCTCCGGGGTGGGCTCCGGAAGCCACTCACGCCCCAGTCGCCCGCCCCACCTGCATTCATACCGGAAATTCCGGCCGTTCTCGTGCAGTTTCCCCGGCAGTGTTGTTCGCCCGGCGAGAAGTTGCCCGCCCGGCGGGAGAACACCCTGCCGCTTCGGCCGTCGGCCTCCTGGTAGAGCCGAACGGGGCCGATACCGTGACCGGCCCGCCGTTCCAGCGTTGCACAGTGCGTGAGCGTTCTGCTGCCGGTGGCCCGGCCCGCCGGTGATCCGCGTCCATCGAGTGCCTGTGGCGCGGGATGGCGCGCGCCTGCGGCCACGGGACGGGGCGCGCCCGCCGATGCGGCCACGGCGCGCGGAGGGGGACCCTCCGCGCGCCGTCGTGGATGGCGCAGTCCGCTCGTGTCCTGCGATCCGCCCGGCGTGCGCTTGCGGCTCGCCGTGCTGACCCGCCCGGGGGCGGGTCAGGAGGCGTTGGCCGCCTCGTAGGCCTCGCGGACGTTGCTCGGGACCCGGCCGCGGTCGTTCACGTTGTAGCCGTTGTCCTTCGCCCACGTGCGGATCTTGGCCGTGTCCGCACTACCGGCCGCCGGACGGGCGGCGGCGCGGCCACCGGCCCTGCGCGCGCTGGTGAGCCGGCCGCTCTGCTTGCGGCCCTTTTCGACGTACGGAGCGAGCAGACCGCGCAGCTTCTCCGCGTTGCCGGACTTCAGGTCGATCTCGTAGGCAACGCCGTCGAGCGCGAACGTCACCGTCTCGTCCGCCGAACCGCCGTCGAGATCGTCTTCAAGAATGACCTGCACCCTCTGTGCCACGGGACTCCCTTTCCGCTTAACGACCCAATGCCTTAGGGAAAGGAAACCGCCTTTTCTCGGAAAACACAAACCCCGGTCTCTTCGGCCGGGCGTGCCGAGCGGCATCGGCAAGTCGTCGTCAGTTGCGCCGGGGAGTGCGCCGCGACTAGTGCACAGGCCGGTTCAGAGGTGCAGCAGCATGCGCGAGTTGCCCAGGGTGTTGGGCTTCACCCGCTGCAGGTCGAGGAACTCCGCCACTCCTTCGTCGTAGGACCGAAGGAGTTCTTCATACACTTCCGTAGCGATGACGGCCGGGTCTGTCGTACCATCATCGGTTTCGCCGATCTCGACGAAGCCGTGTTTCGCGAAGAACGCGACCTCGAACGTCAAGCAGAAAATCCGACGGACGCCGAGCCAGCGCGCGGTCTGCAAGAGCTTCTCCAGCAGCACATGTCCGATGCCGTGACCTCGGCAGATCGGATCGACGGCCAGCGTGCGCACCTCCGCCAGGTCTTCCCACATCACGTGCAGCGCGCCGCAGGCGACCACGCTCCCGTCGTCATCGCGTTCGGCGACCCAGAACTCCTGAACGGATTCGAACAGTGTGACAGTGGGCTTGTCGAGCAGAATGCCGCCCCGCGAGTAGCCGTCGATCAGCCGGCGGACGGCCCGCACATCAGTGGTCCGCGCCCGGCGGATGGTGACCTCCATGGGCGCGACGTTATCGTGTCGGCGGCGGCTCGGTCCCATCGGTGCCGAGGGGTGGATTGCTCTCGTCCGAAGGATCGGGCCCGGTGACCCGAAGCGCGTCGCGCAGTGCCGCGCGCTGGTCGGCCGACATCATGCCGAAGAAGTGCACCAGGGCCGCCGCGGGATTGTCGCTGGTGGCCCACGCGTCGTTCATCAGAGATGCCGTGTACGCCTCACGGGAGGAGACCGGCGCATATCGATAGGCCCGCCCGTCGCGCTCGCGGCGCAGCCAGCCCTTTCGGTAGAGCTTGTCCAGCACCGTCATCACCGTGGTGTACGCGATATCGCGTTCCGTGCGCAGATCGAGCAGAACCTCGCGAACCGTCACCGGGCGGTTCCACCGCCACACCCGGGTCATGACGGCGTTCTCGAGTTCACCGAGCGAGCGCACCATACGACCACTTTAGAGACTTTTGTCTGTTTAATGGCGCAGGCCGCCACCCGAATCGGGAGGCGGCCTGCGTTTACACGTTCAGCCCTGCGGTACGACTGTGCTACTCGGGCCCACACGGGGCCCACACGGGGCCCACGCGCGTGCCGCGCGGCCCCTACTCGGCCGCCGAACCACGCGCGGCACTGGCCTGCACCAGCACCTCGGCGGCGGCGTCCTCCTTGCTCTTCTGGGCGCCGCCCTGGTTGCGGATGATGGCCCGCACCAGGAATCCGAACCCGATCGCCATCACCAGCGGCGGCACGATCGCACTGACGTACTCCATCAGGTCACTCTCCCTCGGACTCTTCGGTCTGCTCGGTGGTCCCCGTGGTCCTGGCGGCGGCCCCACCGCCGAGGTCAGGCCGCACCAGCGGGAAGAGCACCGTCTCGCGGATGTTCTTGCCGGTGAGCAGCATGATCAGGCGGTCGACGCCCAGGCCCAGGCCGCCGGTGGGCGGCATCGCGTACTCCAGCGCGCGCAGGAAGTCCTCGTCGATCTGCATCGCCTCGACGTCGCCGCCGGCCGCCAGCAGCGACTGGGCGGTGAGGCGGGCCCGCTGCTCGACGGGGTCGATCAGCTCGGAGTAGGCGGTGCCCAGCTCGGTCCCGAAGATCACCAGGTCCCACTTCTCCGCCACGCCCGGGATCGAGCGGTGCTGGCGGGTGAGCGGGGAGACCTCGGTCGGGTAGTCCTTGATGAAGGTCGGCCGGATCGCGTTCTCCTCCAGCAGGCGCTCGACCATCTCCAGGACGATCTGCCCGTGGCCCCACTCCTTGTCGTAGGGCACGCCGGCCGCGTCGGCGAGCTTGCGCAGCTCCTCGACGGTGGTCTGCGGGGTCACCTCGCTGCCCAGGCGGGCGGAGATGCCCGGGTAGACGCTGACCTCCTCCCACGGCTCGGCCAGGTCGATCTCGTGCTCCACGCCGTGCGCGTCCAGGCCCTTGATCACCGTGGTGCCCAGCGCGTCGCGGGCCGCGTTGACGATCGTGGCGCGGATCAGCTCGGCCTGGGTGTTGTAGTCGCCGTACGCCTCGTACGACTCCAGCGAGGTGAACTCCGGGTTGTGGGTGGAGTCCGCGCCCTCGTTGCGGAAGTTGCGGTTGATCTCGAAGACCTTCTCGGCGCCGCCGACCACCAGCCGCTTGAGGTACAGCTCGGGGGCGATGCGCATGAAGAGGTCGATGCCGTACGCGTTGATGTGCGTCTTGAACGGCCGTGCGTTGGCGCCGCCGTGCACCGGCTGCAGCATCGGGGTCTCGACCTCGATGAAGCCGCGGTCCTCGTAGGTGCGGCGGATCGAGCGGACCACCTTGCTGCGCAGCTGCAGGATCTCGCGGGCCTCGGGGTTCACGATCAGGTCCACGTACCGCTGGCGGACCCGGGCCTCCGGGTCGGTCAGGCCCTTGTGCTTGTCCGGCAGCGGGCGCAGGCACTTGGCGGTGAGCTCCCAACGGTCCACCATGACGCTCAGCTCGCCGCGCTTGGAGGTGATCACCTCGCCCTCGACGCCCACCTGGTCGCCGAGGTCGATGTCCGCCTTCCAGGCCGCCAGCCGCTCCTCGCCGAGCTTGTCCAGCGAGAGCATCACCTGCAGGTCGCCCGAGCCGTCGCGCAGCGTGGCGAAGCAGAGCTTGCCGCCGGTGCGGGCCAGGATCACGCGCCCGGTGACGCCGGCCCGCTCACCGGTGGCGGTGTCGGCGGGCAGGTCCGGGTGCTTGGCGCGGAGGTCCGCGATGGTGGTGGTCCGGGGGAACCCGACCGGGTACGGGTCGATCCCGGCGGCGCGGAGCCGGTCGAGCTTCTCGCGCCTCACGCGCATCTGCTCGGGAAGGTCGTCGGTCGCGGGAAGGCTGCTCTGATCGCTCACCTCACCAGGGTAGCGAGCCAAACGCCCCGCCCCGCCACCGGATATCACCGGACGGCGGGGCGGGGCCTGTGGCCAGGTCGTCAGTGCTGCGCGCCGGCCTTGCGGCGGCGGGCGGCGTACACCAGGGCGCCGGCGCCGAGCAGCACCGCGGCACCGCCGGCGGCGGCGATGGCGCCGGCATCGGAGCCACCGCCGGTGAAGGCGAGCTCCTGGCCGGCGGGCTTGCTCGCCGCGGCGGTCGCGGTGGCCTTGCCGGTCGCGGCGGTGGTGGTCGGCGCGGCGCTGGTGGCGGCGGCCGGGGCGGCGCCGGTCGGGGCGGCACTCGGGGTCGTGGCGGGCTGGGCACCGAAGGCCAGCTGGACGCTGTTGTTGGCCGGGTTCGGGTCGAAGCTCAGCTTGTCGGTGGCGTTGAAGTCGGACGGCAGCTCGCCGTCGACGAAGTCGACCAGCCCGTTGCGCACGGCGCTCGGGTCGTCCACCTGGATGCCGAAGTCAAAGGTGATCTTGAAGCCGGCCGGCTGCGTCTGCTTGGTGTCGCAGCGGTACATGGTGCGGTTCGCCGCGTCGGTCAGGTGGGTCTGCAGCAGGCAGCCGTTCGGCACCGTGGTGGCCTTGACGCCGGCGGGCAGGATCACCTGCAGGTCGGCGATCGAGGATCCCGACCGGTTGCTGAAGAGCGCCGGGCCGTCGTTGCGCAGGCCGACCTCGAGGGTGCCCTGCTTGCCGCCGGCCTGCGGCTGCCAGCTGCCGAGGGCCACGTAGTCCGCGTGGTTGACGGCGGTGACGTCGAGCTCCGCCTCGCTGTTGCGGCCGAGGTCGGCGATGGTCGAGGGCCCGGTGACGGGGGATTCGGGCTTGCCGAGGGTCAGGTGCGGGCCGCTGCCCTGGGTGAACGTGACGCCGGAGTTGTAGGAGTTGTCGAACGGCTGCGGGCTGACCGCGAATTCGACGAAGTTCTCCAGCGCCTGGCTCGACACGTCGAACTGCACCGGGTCCAGGTGCACGGTCTCGCCGGGGGCGATGCCGGTGTCGATCGTGCAGATCGCGGTCGAGGAGTAGTCGTTCGCGCCCTTGCCGTACTCGCAGTTCCCGTACTGCTGGTGGAACGGCAGGGCGACGGAGGAGTAGATCTCGATGGTCGTCCGGGTCGAGGCGAGCGGGCCGTTGTTGGTGATGTCGAGCCCGGTGGACACGGTCGAGCCGACCTTGACGCCGTTCTGCGCCGGGATCTGCTTGACCGACAGCTTGGAGCCGCCGACGGTCAGGACGGTGTCGAACGAGGCGGAACCGCCGTCCTCGGTGGTGGCCGTCAGGTGCAGCTTGCCGCCGGCCCCGAGCTTCGCGCCCTTGACCGCCTGGAACGGCAGCTCGATCTGGTTGCCGATCCGCGGGCCGACGGACTGGGCGCACGTGACGATGGAGCCCTGCGAGGTGCAGGACGCGCTGCTCTGGAAGGTGGCGATCCCGGCCAGGGCGCTGAGGTCGATGGTGAGCTTGCCCCCCTGCGGCGAGGACGCGCCGGGGGCGGTCACGGTCACGTCGATGTTCTGCACGCTGCCGTCGGTGGGCAGCGCGTAGGCGGCGGCGCCGCTGATCGTCAGCCCGCCGGCGGCAGCATGGGCCGGCAGGGCCGTCAGGCCGGCGGTGAGGAGCGCGGTGAGTGCGGTGGCGCCGGTGGCGGTGGCGCGGCGGGTGCGGGCTGAGAGCACGAGGTCCCCCTGGTTGCTGAATATTCCCAGCGGACCATAGGGGCAGAGGGGAAGGCGCGAATCGGACAGTTTCGGGCAGTGCTGTCTCAAATGCGCTCAAGTTTTAGTGAAGCTTGACCATAAGTCAGCAACTAAGTCATCACATTATCGATAAAGCACTGCGCGCCACCGCCCCCAGGGCGATGGCACGCAGTGCATGGGACGACCGGACGGCTGGTCAGCCGGTCCCGGTGGCCAGCTCCTCGTCCTCCTCGGTCCGCGCGACCACGACCGGGGCCGGGCGGCGGGCGAAGAGCTCGGCAGGGGTGGGGATCCGGCCGGCGGCCGGGGCCGCGGAGGTGCCCGCCTTGGCGGAGGTGGTCGGGCGGGGGGCGGGGGTACCAGCGGGGGTGCTCATCGGAATCGGTCCTCCGGCGCGGTCGGCTCGGTCGTTGAGGGGGCTGGGCACGGCCGCCAGGTGCCGCGCGGTGGCGGGGCCCGGGACGGCGGGGCGGGGCAGGCCGGTGGTGCGGGCCAGGCGCTCGCGGATGGCGGCCTCGGCCAGGGCGTGGCAGCGGCCGGCCAGGCGGGAGCGGCGGGCACGTTCGCCGGGGCCGCAGGGCAGCTTGGCCAGGGAGCGCAGGGCGGCCAGATCGTCCGGTTCGGGGAGGTAGCCGTCGGTGACGGCCTCCTCCAGGCGTTCCAGGTAGCCGCGGGCACTGCCGGGCAGGGCGGACCGGTAGCGGACCAGCTCGGCGAGGAGGAAGCCACGCAACCGGCCGCCCTCGCTGACGGCCTCGTCGATGGCCTCGGTCAGCCGGAGTGCCTCCTGGACGTCCTCGGCCCAGAGGTCGGCCAACAGCGGGCCGGCCGGCAACTGGGCGGGAACGGCGGGGTGGAGGGCTTGGGCGAGGGCACGGCGCAGCACGCGCACTTCGTCGGCGCTGAAGGCCATGCCACCGCGGGATCCGTGAGGCGTGGGCATAAGTTGACACTACGTGAGGAATATCCGATTTGCGGGATGCCTCGCATGGCGCCGCCCGGATGGCCCAGCTTTATATATGACAGGCCGTCAGGTGGCGGTGTTCCGCTCGTAGACCAGTCGCAGCCCGATCAGCGTCAGCCAGGGCTCGTGCACGTCGATGGTGCTCGCCTCGTCCAGCACCAGGGGGGCCAGGCCGCCGGTGGCGATCACCTGGACGTCCTCGGGGTCGGTGGGCGACAGCTCCTTGGCCATTCTGGTGACCAGCCCGTCCACCTGGCCGGCGAAGCCGTAGAGCACGCCGGACTGCATGCCCTCCACGGTGTTCTTGCCGATCACGTTGCGGGGCTTGGCCAGCTCGATCTTGCGCAGCTGGGCGCCGCGCACCCCCAGCGCCTCGACCGAGATCTCGATGCCGGGGGCGATCGCGCCGCCCACGTAGTCGCCGCGTTCGTTGATCGCGTCGAAGGTGGTGGCCGTGCCGAAGTCGACCACGATGCACGGTCCGCCGTAAAGGTGGTTGGCGGCCAGCGCGTTGACGATCCGGTCGGCGCCGACCTCCTTGGGGTTGTCCATCAGCACATGCACCCCGGTCTTGACGCCGGGGGCCACCAGCACCGCGGGCAGGTCGCCGTAGTAGCGGCGGGTCACCTCGCGCAGCTCGTGCAGCACGGCGGGCACCGACGAGCAGATCGCCAGCCCGTCCACCCGTTCACGGCCCGCACCACCGGGCTGGCGGCCCATCAACCCCTGCATCAGGACCGCCAGTTCATCGGCGGTGCGGCGCGGGTCGGTGGAGATCCGCCAGTGGTCGACGACCTCCTCACCGTCGAACAGGCCGAGCGTGGTCTGGGTGTTGCCGACGTCGATGGTGAGGAGCATGGGCCCCGCTTTCCGGATCGGAGGGGTCGTCAAGGGTCGTCAGCGGTCGGCCGCTGGATCAGGCCCGCAGGTCCAGGCCGATGTCCAGGACCGGCACCGAGTGGGTGATCGCGCCGACCGCCAGGTAGTCGACACCAGTCTCGGCGACCTCGCGCGCGGTGGCCAGGGTCAGACCGCCGGAGGCCTCCAGCTTGGCCCGGCCCGCCACCAGCTCGACCGCCTCGCGCATCTGCGGGACGGTGAAGTTGTCCAGCAGGATCAGGTCGGCACCCAGAGCCAGCACCGGCGGGATCTGCTCCAGGGTGTCCACCTCGACCTCCACCGGGAGCTCGGGGTAGGCGGCCTTGACGGCCGCGAAGGCCTCGGCCACGCCGCCCGCGGCGACCACGTGGTTGTCCTTGATCAGCGCGGCGTCGGAGAGCGCCATCCGGTGGTTGACGCCGCCGCCGCAGCGCACCGCGTACTTCTGCAGCGCCCGCAGGCCCGGGTGGGTCTTGCGGGTGTCGCGCACCGCGGCGCCGGTCCCCGCCAAGGCGTCGGCCCAGGCGCGGGTGGCGGTGGCGATGCCGGACAGGTGACAGAGCAGGTTGAGCGCGCTGCGCTCGGCGGTGAGCAGGTCGCGGGTGCGGCTGCGCACCGAGAGCAGCACCTGGCCGGCCTCGACCCGGTCGCCGTCCTCGACGTGCCGCTCGACCTCGAACTCCTCCTCGCAGATCAGCGAGACCACGGCCTCGGCGATCCGCAGGCCGGCCACCACGCCCGCCTCGCGGGCGGTGAAGTCGGCGGTGGCCACCGCGTCCTCGGGGACGGTGGCCACCGAGGTGACGTCCTCGCCGCCGGCCAGGTCCTCGGCCAGCGCCAGGGTGGCGATGTCCTCGACCTCGACCGGGTCCAGGCCCGCCTGCTCCAGCAGCTCGGCCAGCGCCGGGTCCAGGCCCGTCTCGTAGCCCTCGCCGTCGGCGCAGCCGCAGCCGGCGCCGCAGCCGTCCTGATCGGCCATCGGAAGTTCCTCGTGGCTGTGGGTCATCGGTTCTGGTGCTCCTCACGGACGCGGACACCGGCGGCGTCCAGGACGGTGGTCAGATGACGCTGCCAGGTGGCGTCGTCGCGATCGGGGAAGTCCTCGCGCCAGTGGCAGCCGCGGGTCTCGGTGCGGCGGGTGGCCGCGGCCACCAGCGCGGTGGCGACCAGCAGCAGGTTGGCGGCCTCCCAGGTCTCCACCCGCGGGTCGGCCGGCTTCTGCTCGGCGGCGCGCTCGGCGGCGCCGGCGGCGACCGCGGCCAGCCCCTCGGTGGCGCCGGCCATGCTCCCGGCCGAGCGCAGCACGCCCGCGCCGCGCGACATCAGGTGCTGGATCCGGGCCCGGGCCTCGGGGGCGGGCAGTGGCACGGGGGTGGCGGCCCGGGCGCCGGCCACATCGACCTCGCGCAGCGGCAGTTCGCCGGCCGCACTGCGCTCGGCCAGGTCGTGGGCGATCCGCTCGGCGAAGACCAGGCCTTCGAGCAGCGAGTTGGAGGCCAGCCGGTTGGCGCCGTGCACCCCGGTGCAGGCCACCTCGCCGCAGGCGTACAGGCCGGGCACCGAGGTCCGCCCGTGCAGGTCGGTGCGCACCCCGCCGGAGGCGTGGTGCGCGGCCGGGGCCACCGGGATCGGCTCGGTGACCGGGTCGATGCCGTGGGCCCGGCAGGCGGCCAGGATGGTGGGGAAGCGCTCGGCCCACATCCGGGCGCCGAAGTGCCGCCCGTCCAGGTACATGTGCTCGGCGCCCTGGGCCGCCATCTGCTGCATGATCGCCTTGGCCACGATGTCGCGCGGGGCCAGCTCGTTCAGCTCGTGCCGGCCGACCATGAACCGGGTGCCGGCGGCGTCCACCAGGTGGGCGCCCTCGCCGCGGACGGCCTCGGAGACCAGCGGCAGCTGGCCCTCGGCCCCCGGCCCGACCCAGAAGACGGTGGGGTGGAACTGGACGAACTCCAGGTCGGCCACCTCGGCGCCGGCCCGCAGCGCGAGCGCCACCCCGTCGCCGGTGGCGACCGCCGGGTTGGTGGTGGCGGAGAAGACCTGGCCCATGCCGCCGGTGGCCAGCACCACGGCCCTGGCCCGGATCGCGCCGACCCCGTCACGCTGGCCCTCGCCCATCACGTGCAGGGTCAGCCCGGCGGTGCGGCCCGCGGCGTCGGTGAGCAGGTCGAGCACCAGCGCGTGCTCGACCAGCTCGATCTCGGGGTCGGCGTGGACGGCGGCGACCAGGGCGCGCGATATCTCCGCGCCGGTGGCGTCGCCGCCCGCGTGGACGATCCGGTTGCGGTGGTGGCCGCCCTCGCGGGTGAGCAGGATCTCGCCCTCGGCGTCGGTGTCGAAGGCCGCACCGAGGGCGATCAGGCGGCGCACCGCCTCGGGGCCCTCGGTGACCAGCACCCGCACGGCCTGCTCGTCGCAGACCCCGGCGCCGGCCACCAGGGTGTCGGCCAGGTGCTGTTCGGGAGTGTCGCCCTCGCCCAGGGCGGCGGCGACACCGCCCTGGGCCCAGCGGGTCGAGCCCTCGTCGAGCACTGCCTTGGTGACCACCGTCACCCGCAGGCCCGCTTTGCGGATGTTCAGGGCGGCGGTCAGGCCGGCGACACCCGAGCCGACCACCACGACGTCGGTCGTGGCGGTCCAGCCGGGGGCGGGTGCGGTGAGGCGGTGGGTCGCAGGCATCTCAGGCTCCAGTCGGCCGGTGTTACGCGTGTACGGCGTCGCCGCGCAGGGTGTCCGTCCCGGGCAGGGCTTCGGCGGCGTCGGAACCGAAGCCGGTGATCTTGTTCTCCGCGTCCACGAAGACCACCTTGGGCTGGTAGGCCTTGGCCTCGGCGGTGTCCATCTGCCCGTAGGCGATCAGGATCACCAGGTCGCCGGGGTGGACCAGGCGGGCGGCGGCGCCGTTGATGCCTATCACGCCGGTGCCGCGCGGCCCGGCGATGGTGTAGGTCTCCAGCCGGGCGCCGTTGTTGATGTCGACGATGTGGACCAGCTCGCCGGGGAGCAGGTCGGCCGCGTCGAGCAGGTCCTGGTCGACCGTCACCGAACCGACGTAGTGCAGGTCGGCCTGGGTGACGGTGGCCCGGTGGATCTTGGACTTGAGCATGGTGCGGAGCATGGGTCACGCCTCCTGGGTTGAGTGCATGCCGAAGGGACTGCTGACTTACCTGACCTGGATGCGGACGTTGTCGATCAGGCGGGTGGAGCCCACCTTCGCCGCCACGGCCAGTACCGCCTCGCCCTGGAAGTCGTCCGGCGCCTCGACGAAGTCGTGCGGGTCGATCAGGGCGAGGTAGTCGAGTGCGACGCCGTCCGCCTCGGCCAGCACCTGGGCGGCGGCCTCGCGCACGGCCGCCGGGCCCTTGGCGGCCACGTCGCGGCCGGCGAACAGCGCGCGGGAGAGCGCCAGCGCCTGGGCGCGCTCGGTCTCGGAGAGGTACTGGTTGCGCGAGGAGAGCGCCAGGCCGTCCGTCTCGCGGATGGTCGGCACGCCGATCACCTCGACGTCGAAGTCCAGGTCGGCCACCATCCGCTGGATGACGGCCAGCTGCTGGGCGTCCTTCTCGCCGAAGAACGCGTAGTCCGGGTCGGTGATGTGCAGCATCTTGGCCACCACGGTCAGCACCCCGTCGAAGTGCCCGGGGCGGGTGGCGCCCTCGAACCGCTCGCCCATCGGGCCCGCGCTCAGCCTCACCTGCGGGGTGCCGTTGGGGTAGACCTCCTCGGGCAGCGGGGCGAAGACCACGTCGGCGCCGTGCTCCTCGGCCAGCCGCACGTCGGCGGCCAGGCTGCGCGGGTAGCGGTCCAGGTCCTCGGTCGGGCCGAACTGCAGCGGGTTGACGAAGACCGTCACGGCCACCCGGCCCTCGGGGCCGACCTCCTTGCGGGCGGCCCGGATCAGCGCGGCGTGGCCCTCGTGCAGTGCGCCCATGGTCATCACGAGCGCGTTGTCCACCGGGCTCTCGTCGGGCCAGAAGGCCGCCTCGAAGTCACCGACGGTGTGGGTGAGCTGGGTCTTGCGGACCTTGGGGGCCTTGGCGGCGGGCTTGGGGCGGGCCATTAGTTCTCCTCGTCGAGTACGTCCAGCAGCGAGGCCGCCGCTTCGTCCGTCAGCGTCCCGTGGGCCAGCGCCCGCTGTGCGGTGGCCTTCGCCATCGCCCGGTAGGCCGCCGGGATGTCCGGGGACACGGTGGTCAGCTGCGCCAGGTGGCGGCGCACGGTGCCGGCGTCGCCGCGGGCGACCGGGCCGGTCAGCGCCGCGTCGCCGGAGCGCAGGCTGTTGTCCAGCGCGGCACCGAGCAGCGGGCCGAGCAGCCGGCCCGGCTCCGCGATGCCCGCGGTGCGCAGCAGCTCCATGGCCTGCGCGACCAGGGTGACCAGGTGGTTGGCGCCGTGCGCCAGGGCCGTGTGGTAGAGCGGGCGGACCTCCTCGGGCACCCACTCGGGCTCGCCGCCCATCTCCACCACCAGCGCCTCGGCCACCGGGCGCAGCTCCTCGGGAGCGGTCACCCCGAACGGGCAGCCGGCCAGGCGGGCCAGGTCGACCGAGCCGCCGGTGAAGGTCATCGCCGGGTGCAGCGCCAGCGGCAGCGCGCCGACCCGGGTGGCGGGGGCCAGCACGCCCACGCCGTGCGCGCCCGAGGTGTGCACCACCAGCTGGCCGGGGCGGATCGCGCCGGTGGCGGCCAGGCCGGCGACCAGGTCGGCCAGCGCGTCGTCCGGCACGGTGAGCAGGACCAGGTCGGCGGCGGCCAGCACCTGCGGGGGCGTCACCAGGCGCACCCCGGGCAGCAGCGCCTCGGCACGGCGGCGCGAGGCGGTGGAGACGCCGGAGGCGGCCACCACCTGGTGGCCGGCCAGCTGCAGGGCGGCGCCCAGCGCGGGGCCGACCCGTCCGGTGCCCACCACGCCCACGGTCAGGCGGGCGGGACGGGCCGCGGGGTCACCCGGGTCGGGGAGGGCGAACAGATCGGAGGTGCTCACGGGCTTCTGCGTTCCAGTCCTCATACGGGTACCAGACGGTCCGTCCCATCCTACGACCCGGCCCGGACCCGCCCGGACAAGCCCTAGGCGCGGCCGGCCCGCAGCAGTCCGGCCTCGTAGGCGAGCACCACGGCCTGCACCCGGTCGCGCAGGCCCAGCTTGCCCAGGATCCGCCCGACGTGGGTCTTCACGGTGGCCTCGGAGAGCACCAGCTCGGCGGCGATCTCGCTGTTCGACAGCCCCTGGGCGACCAGCAGGAAGACCTCGCGCTCGCGCTCGGTCAGCGGGGTCAGCGCGGGCGGGCCCGAGGCGGGCTGCGGGATGGGCAGCACCTCGGCGAACCGGTCGATCATCCGCCGGGTGGTGGTCGGGGCGACCACCGCGTCGCCGGCGTGCACCGAGCGGATCGCGGTGACCAGCTCGGTGGGCGGCACGTCCTTGAGCAGGAACCCGCTGGCCCCGGCCTTGAGCGCGGCGAAGGCGTACTCGTCCAGGTCGAAGGTGGTCAGGATGAGCACCTTGGGGGCTCCCGCGCGGGGGGTGCCGTCGGGTTCCAGGCAGATCCGCCGGGTGGCCTGCACGCCGTCCAGCCGGGGCATCCGGACGTCCATCAGGATCACGTCGACCTGGCTGGCGGCGGCCACCTCGATGGCCTGGGCGCCGTCGCCCGCCTCGGCGGCGATCTCGATGTCCGCCTGCGACTGCAGCACCATCCGGAAGCCGGTGCGCAGCAGTTCCTGGTCGTCGACGAGCATCACGCGGATCGTCACCTGGGGTTCTCCTTCATCGGGCCGTCTTGAGGGGGAGCACGGCGCGGATCCGGAACCCGCCGCCGGGCCGCGGGCCGGCGTCCAGGCTGCCGCTGACCATGCCGATCCGCTCACGCATGCCGATCAGACCATGGCCCTGGCCGTCCGTGCCGCCCCGGGAGAGCTGCTCGTCGGTGCTGCCACGGCCGTCGTCCTCGATCAGCACGTTCAGGTCGCGGTCGCCGAAGTCCACCGCCACCCGGGCGCTGACGTTCGGTCCGCCATGCTTGCGCACGTTGGTGAGGGCTTCCTGAACGATCCGGTAGACGGTCAGCTCGACGCCGCGCGGCAGCTCGCGGACCTCGCCCGAGGTGGAGTACTCCACCGGCAGGCCGGCGGTGCGCACCTGCTCCAGCAGCTCGGGCAGCTCCTCCACCCCGGGCTGCGGCACGTACTCCTCGATCGCGTCGGCGGTGCGCAGCACGCCCAGCAGGCGGCGCATCTCGACCAGCGCCTGCCGCCCGGTGGAGGCGATGGTGCCCAGCGCCTCCTTGGCCTGTTGCGGCGAGTTGTCCATCACGTAGGCGGCGCCGTCGGCCTGGACGATCATCACCGAGACGTTGTGGGCGACCACGTCGTGCAGTTCGCGGGCGATCCGGGCGCGCTCGGCGGCCACCGCCACCTTGGCCTGGGCGTCGCGTTCGCGCTCCAGCCGCGCCGCGCGGTCCTCCAGCTCCACCAGGTAGGCGCTGCGGACCCGGGTGAGGCGGCCCCAGGCCCAGCAGAGGATGAAGGGGGTGGAGAGCAGCGCGGCCACGAAGGCCTGCTGCAGGAAGCCGTGGACGGGTGAGCCGTCGTCCGAGGTCTTGTGCAGCATGCCGACCGTCAGCGGTCCGGCGAGCAGGCCGCTGACCAGCGCGAAGCGCGAGATCCAGGGGACGGCGAAGGCGGCGCCGGTGTAGACGAAGACCAGGTAGCCCAGCGAAGAGGCGTCCGGGTCGATGTTCGCCAGCACCTGCATCAGGCCGAGCAGCATCGCCGCGACCGTGGTCGGCCCCGGCCAGCGGCGGCGCACCACCATCAGGCCGAACATCAGCACGGTGATGAGGTAGTAGGCCTCGCGGCGCCAGCCGACGGTGTTCATGTTGGACACCAGGGCCAGGAAGAGCACGATGGACGCCCAGACGCCATCGACCACCATGGGGTGTCCGCGAAGCCAGGCGTAGAGTCGATGCACGTGACAAGCCTAGGCAGTCGCCGAGGGCCATCCCGTCCGCCACAAGAGCGATCCCGGCCTCGTCCGCAGGTCGGAGCCCGGTACCGTCGCGGACATGACCTGGATGCGCTGGCGACCCGCCATGGAAGGGGCCCTGTACGGGTCCCAGGGCGGCTTCTACCACCGTCCTGAGGGACCTGCCGGGCACTTCAGGACCTCCGTGCACGCCTCACCCCAGTACGCGGCGGCCGTCGGGCGCCTGCTCCTGGAGGTGGACGAGGCGCTCGGCCACCCCGAGGAGATCGCCCTGATCGACGTGGGGGCCGGCCGCGGGGAACTGGTCGGGGCGCTCTGCGAGCTGCTGCCGGGCCGGCTGCGCGCCTACGGCGTCGAGCTGGCGGCCCGCCCGGGCGGGTTGCCGCAGCAGGTGCGGTGGACCGAGCGGGTGCCCCAGGGGGCGGTGGGGCTGCTGTTCGCCAACGAGTGGCTGGACAACGTGCCGCTCGCGATCGCCGAACGGGACGAGGACGGTGTGCCGCGCTACGTCGAGGTCACCGTGACGGGGGAGGAGCGGCTCGGCCCGCCGTTGACCGGGGCCGACGCCGAGTGGGCGCAGCGGTGGTGGCCCGAGGGCGATCGGACCCAGGGGGAAAGGCTTGAGCTGGGCGGCACCCGGGACGCGGCCTGGGCGGCGGCGGTGGGCGCGCTGGACCGTGGGCTCGCGGTGGCGGTGGACTACGCGCACCGGAAGTCGGACCGGCCGATCTTCGGGACGCTGACCGGTTTCCGGGACGGCCGCGAGGTGCCCCCGGTGCCGGACGGCAGCTGCGACCTGACGGCGCACGTGGCGCTCGACTCGGTGGCCGTCCCCGGTGTCCACAGCCTGTGGACAACCCAGCGGGACGCCCTGCGCGCGCTCGGTGTCGACGGCAGCAGGCCGCCGCTCGCGCTGGCCTCCAGCGACCCGGCAGGGTACGTCCGGGCGCTGGCCGCCGCGGGGGAGGCGGCCGAGCTCACGGCCACCGCCGGGTTGGGCGGCTTCGGCTGGCTCGTCCAGGCTGTCCGGATGCCGGTACCGCGGAGCTTGGCGGGGCTGGCGGGATGGCAGACTCTGGGGGCATGAGCAGCTTGAGGGAGACCACGGTCGGCATCGGTGCGGGAGCCGCCCCCCTTGATGACGGTCTGGGCGCCTCCACCGACATGGTGCTGAACATCGGCCCGCAGCACCCGGCCACCCACGGTGTGCTCCGGCTCAAGCTGGTGCTGGACGGTGAGCGCATCGTCTCGGCCGAGCCGGTCATCGGCTACATGCACCGCGGCGCCGAGAAGCTCTTCGAGGCCCGGGACTACCGGCAGATCATCATGCTGGCCAACCGGCACGACTGGCTCTCCGCCTTCGCCAACGAGCTGGGCGTGGTGCTCGCCGTCGAGCGGATGCTGGGCATGGAGGTGCCCGAGCGCGCGGTGTGGACCCGCACCCTGCTCGCCGAACTCAACCGGGTGCTCAACCACCTGATGTTCATCGGCTCCTACCCGCTGGAGCTGGGCGGCATCACCCCCGTCTTCTACGCCTTCACCAGCCGCGAGGAACTCCAGCAGGTGCTGGAGGAGGCCAGCGGCGGCCGGATGCACTACATGTTCAACCGGGTCGGCGGCCTCAAGGAGGACCTGCCGGCCGGCTGGCTCGGCCGGGTCCGCACCGCGATCGCCGCCGTCCGCGGCCAGCTGCCGGTCTACCAGGACCTGGTGCTGGGCAACGAGATCTTCCGGGCCCGCACGGCGGGAGTCGGCGTGCTCGCCCCCGAGCACGTGCACGCCTACGGCATCACCGGCCCGATCGCCCGGGCCAGCGGCGTCGACTTCGACCTGCGCCGCGACGAGCCCTACCTGGCCTACGGCGAGCTGCAGGACGTGCTCACCGTGGCGGTGCGCGAGGAGGGCGACTGCCTGGCCCGCTTCGAGTGCCTGCTGGAGCAGACCACCAACTCGCTCGACCTGGCGGACGCCTGCCTGGACCGGCTGGAGCGGCTGCCGGGCGGGCCGGTCAACCTGCGGCTGCCCAAGGTGCTCAAGGCACCCGAGGGCGAGACCTACGCGTGGACCGAGAACCCGCTCGGGGTCAACGGCTACTACCTGGTCTCGCGCGGCGACAAGACGCCCTGGCGGCTCAAGCTGCGCTCGGCGTCCTTCAACAACATCCAGGCGCTGATCGAGCTGCTGCCCGGCACACTGGTGGCGGACATGGTGGCGATCCTCGGGTCGATGTTCTTCGTGGTCGGGGACATCGACAAGTAGCCGGGAGCCGGGCAGCCGCCGGCGGCTGCGCGTCCTTCTCGCGGCTGCGCGTCCGTCTTGCGGCTACGCGTCCTTCTTGCGCTTCGGGTCGGCGGGGTGCGGCGCGAGCTTGCGGTCGGCCCTGCTCTTGATCCGCTGGTCGCACAGCTCGGCCAGCACCGCGTAGGCCGCCGGGCCCATCAGCTCGGTCAGCTCGGCGCGGTAGCTGACGTAGACCGCGTCGGGGCCCTGGTGCGCCTCCGGGCTGCTGGTGCACCACCAGTGCAGGTCGTGGCCGCCCGGGCCCCAGCCGCGCCGGTCGTACTCGCCGATGCTCACCTGCAGGTAGCGGGTGTCGTCCGGGCGGTCGATCCAGTCGTAGGTGCGGCGGATCGGCAGCTGCCAGCAGACGTCCGGCTTGGTCTCCAGCGGCTCCTTGCCCTCCTGCAGGGCCAGCGTGTGCAGCGCGCAGCCCTGGCCGCCGGCGAAGCCGGGACGGTTGAGGAAGATGCAGGCGCCGTCGACCCGGCGGGTCTGCCGGTCGCCGTCCTCGTCCAGCATGGTGATGCCGCCGTCGAGCTTGAGCCGGCCCTTCTTGTCGGTGCCCCGCTCGAAGTACTGCCAGGTCTCGGGGGTCAGCCGCTTGGCGTGCTCGATGACGCGCTGCTCGTCGTCCTCGTCCGAGTAGTGCGCGCCCAGCGTGCAGCAGCCGTCGGACTCGCCGCGGCCCGGGCGGATGCCGTGGCAGCCCTGGCCGAAGATGCAGCCCCAGCGGGAGGTCAGCCAGGTCAGGTCGCAGCGGAAGACCTGCTCGTCGTCGGCGGGGTCGGCGAACTCGACCCAGGCGCGCGGGAAGTCCAGCCCGACCTCGGGCTGGGGCTTCTTGAGGGTGGGGGCGGGGATGTCGATGGCGGCCACCCGGCAAGGGTAGCCGCCATCGGCGACGGTGCCGCCTGAAGCGCCTCGTCAGCCCCGCAGGAAGGCCTCCAGCGCGGTGGCGAAGGCGACCGGGGTCTCGTACATCGGGTAGTGGCCGGTGGCCGGCAGCACCTGCAGCTCGGCGGCCGGGTAGAGCGGCTGCCAGCCGGTGCGGAAGGTCTCGGTGGTGAGCGCCAGGTCCAGCTCGCCGACGAAGACCCGCACCGGCAGCGGCAGACCGGCCACCTTCGCGGCGAAGTCCTGGGTGGTCCACTCGGTCAGATAGGCGTCGAAGGCGTCCACCCGGCTGGTCGCCGTGGAGCGGGCCACCATCCGGTCCAGCCAGACGGCGTTCGCCCGCTGCCCGGTGACCTGGTCCAGGATCATCCGCCGGGCGGTGAAGTTGCGCGGGGCGGCGTGGAACAGGGCGTGCTCCTGCTCGCCGAGCGGGAAGGCCGCGGCCGGCACCGGCGCGACGGCGGCCAGCTTGCGCACCCGGTGCGGCGCCTGGGCCAGCACCAGCTGGGCCGCCTTGGCGCCCATCGAGTGGCCGACCAGCGAGAACTGCTCCCAGCCCAGCTCGTCGGCGAGGGCGAGGGTGTCGGCGGCGATCTCGGCGAGGGTGAACTCGCCGGGGACCTCGACCCGCTCGCCGTAGCCGCGGTAGTCGAGGAAGGCGTAGCCGAAGGCGCTCTTGTCCAGGTAGTCCAGGAACGGGCCCCAGCCGGCCGTGGTGCCGAACCAGTCGTGCAGGACGATGACTTTGTGCTCGCCGGCGCCCAGGCGGCGGTGACTGATCGTCATGATGGGTGGCTCCCGGGGTGTGAGTGGTCGTCAGCCACCAGGCTGGCCCGCGAGCCGCCCGATCGGCAATCGAACAGGCGGGATTTCCGCAGGTGCCGTGGCGTAGCGTGGGGATCTATGCGACTCGGTGTGCTCGACGTAGGTTCCAACACCGTCCACTTCCTCGTGGTGGACGCCCACCGCGGCGCCGCACCGCTGCCCGCGTATTCGCACAAGGCGGAGCTGCGGCTGGCCGAAATGCTCGACGAGCGCGGGGCGATCCGGGACGACGGGGTGGCCCGGCTGATCGACATGGTCGCCTCCTCGCTGCGGGTGGCCGAGGACAAGGGCGTGGTCGACCTGCTGCCGTTCGCCACCTCGGCGGTGCGCGAGGCGGCCAACGGCGAGAGCGTGCTGCGCCGGGTGCGCGAGGAGACCGGCGTCGAGCTGACCGTGCTCGCCGGGCAGGACGAGGCGCGGCTGACCTTCCTGGCCGTGCGCCGCTGGTTCGGCTGGTCCTCGGGGCGGCTGCTCGACCTGGACATCGGCGGCGGCTCGCTGGAGATCGCCTGCGGCATCGACGAGCAGCCGGACACCGCCTGCTCGCTGCCGCTGGGCGCGGGCCGGCTGACCGCGAACTGGCTGCCGGGCGACGTGGCCGACCCTGAGGCGGTGCGCGAGCTGCGCCGCCACATCCGGGCCGAGATCGCCGGCGTGGTCGGCGAGGTGGCCAGACTCGGGCCGCCGGACCACGCGGTGGCCACCTCCAAGACCTTCAAGCAGCTGGCCCGGATGACCGGCGCCGCGCCCGCCGAGGCCGGCCCGCGGGTGCCGCGCCGGCTCACCCGCAGCGGTCTGGCCGCCTGGGTGCCGCGGCTGGCCGCGATGACGGCGGCCGAGCGGGCCAAGATCCCCGGTGTCTCCGAGGGCAGGTCCCGCCAGCTGCTGGCCGGCGCGCTGGTGGCGGACGCGGCGATGGACCTGTTCGGCCTGGAGGCGCTGGACATCTGCCCGTGGGCGCTGCGCGAGGGGATCATCCTGCGCCGGCTGGACAGCATGGGGCAGCAGGGCGCCGCGACCCCGCCCGCGCTGCTGGGCGCTTAACCTGAATCCCGTGGAGGAGCGGTCTCCGGTGGAGGAGCAGGCGAAGAGAGCGGGCGGCGGGCGCGCCGAGGAGCAGCCGCGCCGGCGCGGCGGGCCGTCGCCGTCGGAGCCCGCGCCGCGGCCCAGGCTGCCCAGGGCGCCGCGCCGCAAGGCGGCCGTCTTGCGGCGCGAGCCGCTGCTGCGCACCACCGACCGGCTGGTGCTGCCCGCGCACCCCGCGCTGCACGTCCCGGACACCAAGGTCGCGCTCTCCACCGCCTCGGTCTACCCCGACAACACCGCGATCGCCTTCGAGCTGGCCGCCAAGCTGGGCTACGACGGCGTGGAGGTGATGGTCTGGAACGACCCGGTCAGCCAGGACCTGGACGCGCTGCGCGCACTGGGCGAGAAGTACCGGATGCCGATCCTGGCGGTGCACGCGCCCTGCCTGCTGATCACCCAGCGGGTCTGGACCACCGACCCGTGGACCAAGCTGAAGCGGGCCAGGGCGGCGGCCGAGACGCTGGGCGCCGACACCGTGGTGGTCCACCCCCCGTTCCGCTGGCAGCGCAGTTACGCGCGCGAGTTCGTCCAGGGCATCGACCGGATGGCGGGCGAGACGGCGGTGCGGTTCGCGGTGGAGAACATGTACCCGTGGCGCTACAAGGACCGCGAGGTGCTCGCCTACGCCCCCGGCTGGGAGGTCACCGAGGAGGCGTACCGGCACTTCACCGTCGACCTCTCGCACGTGGCCACCTCGCGGATCGACGCCTTCGCGCTGGTCGACCGGATGGGCGACCGGCTGGCCCACGTGCACCTGGCGGACGGCTCCGGCTCCGGCAAGGACGAGCACCTGATCCCCGGGCGCGGCAAGCAGCCCTGCGCCGAGCTGCTGGAGCGCCTGGCGCGCACCGGTTTCGAGGGCCATGTGGTGCTGGAGGTCAACACCCGGCGCTCCGGTTCGCCCGCCGAGCGGGAGGCCGATCTGGCCGAGGCGCTGGCCTTCACCCGACTGCATCTGGCCACCGGCTCGCGCGTACCCTGACGGTACGAACGATCTGCCGAAGGGGTGCCATGACGGACAATCAGCACAGGGCCCACGCGGAGAGTTTCGGCGCGGTGGCCGCCGAGTACGACCGCGCTCGGCCGTCCTATCCCGATGAACTCTTCCAGGCGATCGAGGAGTTGACCGGCCGTGTGATCAAGGGCGCGGCGGTGCTGGACGTCGGCGCCGGCACCGGCATCGCCACCAGGCTGCTGCACGCCCGTGGCGCCCGGGTCACCGCCGTCGAACCGAGCCCCGGGATGGCGGCCCAGCTGCACCGGGTCAGCCCGGAGATCACGCTGATCAAGGGCGACGGCAACGACCTGCCGTGCCACGACGCCACCGCGGACCTGATCACCTACGCCCAGGCCTTCCACTGGACCGACCCCGAGCGCTCGCTGCCCGAGGTGCTGCGGGTGCTGCGCCCGGGCGGCGCGGTGGCGCTGTGGTGGAACATCAAGGACCGCTCGGTGCCGTATCTGGCCGCGCAGGAGGCCCGGCTGGTCGCGGCGCTGCCCTCGTACCACTACTACGGGGCGATGAACGCGATCGGCGACCAGCTGGCCCGCCACCCCTTCGAGGTGGCCCGGCGCACGCTGCGCTGGGAGCGCCGGCTCGGCGTCGAGGAGGTGCTGACCGACCTGCGCTCGAAGTCGTACTTCGCGGTGCTGGAGCCCGAGGTTCGCGAGCCGGTGCTGGCCGCCGAACGGGAGGCGCTGCTGGCCGACTTCCCGGACGGGCAGGTCGTCGAGCCGTACCAGCTGGACCTCTGGGTCGGCGTCAAGCGAGCCTGAGCGGCGCGCTCGCCGGGGTGACCGGCATGCGGACGGCGGGTCCGGCGGGTGGGACGGGGGCGTAGGCTCGGCTGTTACCTACCCCTGGGAATGGAGAGATCCCGTGCCCGAGCTGAAGTCCCGTACGGTCACCCACGGTCGCAACATGGCAGGCGCCCGCGCCCTCCTCCGGGCCGCCGGTGTAGCCCGGGAGGACTTCGGCAAGCCGATCATCGCGGTCGCCAACTCCTTCACCGAGTTCGTGCCGGGCCACACCCACCTGCAGCCGGTGGGCCGGATCGTCTCCGAGGCGATCCAGGCGGCCGGCGGCATCGCCCGCGAGTTCAACACGATCGCGGTGGACGACGGCATCGCGATGGGCCACCACGGCATGCTCTACTCGCTGCCCTCGCGCGACCTGATCGCCGACAGCGTGGAGTACATGGTCAGCGCGCACTGCGCGGACGCGCTGATCTGCATCTCCAACTGCGACAAGATCACCCCCGGCATGCTGATGGCCGCACTGCGCCTCAACATCCCCACCGTCTTCGTCTCCGGCGGCCCGATGGAGGCCGGCCAGGCGGTGCTGGTGGACGGCACGGTGCGCAAGCTCGACCTGGTGAACGCGATCTCCGACGCCGTCGACGAGAACGTCTCGGACGCGGACATCGCGATCATCGAGGAGAACGCCTGCCCGACCTGCGGCTCCTGTTCGGGCATGTTCACCGCCAACTCGATGAACTGCCTCACCGAGGCGATCGGCCTCTCGCTGCCCGGCAACGGCTCCACGCTGGCCACCCACACCGCCCGCCGGGCGCTGTACGAGGACGCGGGCCGCACCGTCGTCGAGATCACCAAGCGGCACTACGACGGCGACGACTACTCGGTGCTGCCGCGCTCCATCGCCACCCGCGCGGCCTTCGAGAACGCGATGGCGCTGGACATCGCCATGGGCGGCTCGACCAACACCATCCTGCACCTGCTGGCCGCCGCCCAGGAGGCCGAGCTGGACTTCGACATGCGGGCGATCGACCAGATCTCGCGCCGGGTGCCCTGCCTGTCCAAGGTCGCGCCGAACGGCTCGTACTACATGGAGGACGTGCACCGGGCCGGCGGCATCCCGGCGATCCTGGGCGAGCTGTACCGCGGCGGGATGCTCAACGAGGACGTGCACACGGTGCACAGCGACTCGCTCGCCGAGTGGCTGAAGACCTGGGACGTCCGCGGCGGCTCCCCCTCGCCGACCGCCGTCGAACTGTTCCACGCGGCGCCCGGCTGCGTCCGCTCGGCCACCGCCTTCTCGCAGTCCGAGCGCTGGGAGACGCTGGACACCGACGCCGCCGGCGGCTGCATCCGCAGCGTCGAGCACGCCTACTCGGTGGAGGGCGGGCTGGCCGTGCTCTACGGCAACCTGGCCGAGGACGGCTGCATCGTGAAGACGGCCGGTGTGGACGAGTCGATCTGGACCTTCAGCGGCCCGGCCGTGGTGCTGGAGTCGCAGGAGGACGCGGTGGACGCGATCCTGACCAAGCGGATCAAGGCGGGCGACGTGGTGGTCATCCGCTACGAGGGCCCCAAGGGCGGCCCCGGCATGCAGGAGATGCTCTACCCCACCTCCTTCCTCAAGGGCCGGGGTCTGGGCAAGGTCTGCGCGCTGATCACCGACGGCCGGTTCTCCGGCGGCACCTCGGGCCTGTCGATCGGCCACGCCTCCCCGGAGGCGGCCGCGGGCGGCACCATCGCGCTGGTCGAGGACGGTGACGTCATCTCGATCGACATCCCGGGCCGCTCGGTGCAGCTGGAGGTCTCCTTCGAGGAACTGCACGAGCGCCGGCTGCGCCTGGAGGCGTCGGGCGGCTACCAGCCGGTGCACCGCGACCGCCCGGTCAGCGCGGCGCTGAAGGCGTACGCGGCGATGGCCACCTCGGCGGACAAGGGCGCGGTGCGCGACGTCAGCCGACTGGGGTGAGCGGCCGGGCTCCGGGGCTGCTCGGTGATACTGGAGGGGTGACCGACGAGCGCCCCACCCCCGCAGCAGCCCCCGAGCCGATCCGCTTCTTCGGCACCAGCTGGGTGGCGCGCGGCGCCGACTACTGGGTGCGGCGGGTGGTCGTCTCGCTCGGCGCGATGCTGACGGTGGCCCTCGGCGCGCTGGTGCTGCGCTTCGCGGTGAGCGGGGTGCAGCTCTCCAAGGCGGGCGGCTTCGTCAACGGGCTGCTGCTCGCCGCCATCGCCGTCTGCTCCTGCCTGGCGGCGCTGCGGAACTGGAAGATTCTCGCCGAGGGCCGCGACTCGCTGGACGGCTGGATGGCCGAGGACAAGTCGCTCGGGGCGGTCTGGCTGATCGGCTGCGTGGGCGCGGCCGCGGCGTACTTCTTCCGCAGCCTGGTCGAGGCCCCGGGCGAGGCGGTCAAGCGGGCGGCCTGGGAACGCGAGACCGCCCGGCTCGTGAAGCGGCAGGCTTCGCGGGACGGGCGGCCGGGGAAGCGGAAGAAGCGGTAGCTAGGTGCGGCTCACGCTTCCGCACTTGCCATCGTTGTCGGGCAGCGGCTTGCTGCGGTCGTAGGGGTCGCTGGTCGGGCCGCCGTCCGGGCCACCGCTACCGGCGCCGGGCATCGCGGGCCGTGGGAACTCCGGTTCCAGCCAGCCGTCACCCACCACGCAGTAGTTGTTGCCCATGTCGCTGTTGCCCTTGCCGAAGTACAGCTTGTCGGCCGAGACCTTGAAGTGGGCCGGGTCGTAGAAGACGAAGTCCTGCACCCGGCGGACGATCTCGCGGGTGACCTCGGCGATCGGCTCCAGGCTCCGCAGGGAGACCGACTGCTGGTTGCCGCTCGGGGAGGCCGAGGGGCCGGGCACGCTCGACGGATCGAATACCTGCGGGCCTGGTACCAGGGCATAGACGAAGGTGTAGTCGGTGTGGACCACCACGCCCTTGCTGTCGTCCGGGTCGGTGTCGCCCTCGAAGGTGATCCGGCCCTGGAGCTTGACCACGCTGCCGGCCGGTATCGCCGTGCGTGGGTTGAACCGGCTGATCCAGCTGGTCGGGTCGTGGTCCGGTCCCGGATGGGCGAGGGCGTCCTCAAGTTCGCTTCGGGTCTTTCCACCCAGCAGGCCCACCACTTGCTGCGGGTCGCCGCCCGCGACCACGCCCGGGTCCAGGTTGGCGCCCACCAGGAACTGCTTCACCAGCTTCAGCTGCGCCGCCACCTCGTCGGCGCCGAACACCCCGGTGGCCTGCGCCTGCGGCAGCACGATCGCGTCCGCCCCGGCGGGCCAGGCATCGGCGGGCGAGCCCGCCCACGGATGGGCCACCGACGGGACCTGCGGGACCTGCGTGGAGGGCGCCGCCGTGGGCCGGGCCGTCTCCGGGGCCTGGGTGACCACCGGCTCGGGGTTCACCGGAAGGGCGGCGGCCGCCCTGTCCGAGCTGCCGCCGAACCTGTTCTGGTACCAGCTGTGCAGCCCGTTGATGTTGAGCCCGGCGCTCACCACGGCGACGGTGAGCAGCAGGAAGACCGGCGTCTGCCAGCCCGTCGTGCTGCGGCGCTTCGGGTTGCCCCAGGGGTCCGCGGCCTTCGGCGGCCGTGCGAACCGGCGCTGAGGGGTCCTGGTCGGCTCCTGCTGCTGAGGATCGCCGGGGGGCTGCTGGTCGGGGTCTTCGGCTATCGGCACCGGGTCAGTATGCCGATCGGGTAAGACAGTTCGCACACCGGCCGGACAACTTGCGGGCGGCCGGTGTGCGTTCTGTGCGATCTGTGGTGATTGCTCCCCGCCCGGGGCGGGGTGGCCTCCCGTCAGCCCGAGTGCCGGGCGGCCTTGACCGAGCCGACCACGCCGGCCACCACCAGCAGGATGCCGGCCGGGAGCAGGGAGGTGAACAGGGCGCCGAACACGCCCCAGCTGCCGAGCAGGGTCAGGGCCAGCGTGTTGAGCACCAGCAGGGCTCCGCTGGCGGGCAGTGCGGCCTGCCAGGGGTGGGCGTCGGCCCAGCGGCGCAGCCGGCGGTCGCCGGTGTCCTTGCGCAGCTGGCCGCCGACCGTGCCGACCAGGAAGAAGAAGAACAGCGCCAGCCCGACCGGGCCGGCCAGGATGCCGGTGGACCAGTGTCCGGTCACCACGTCCACGGCCAGGGCGGCACCGCCCACCACCGCGCCCACCGCCGCGGCTGCGCGCCACGGTCCGACGGTGGCGGAGGCGACGGCCAGCTGACGGTTCTCGCGTCGCGACAGATTTCCGTGTTCCATGCCTCTACGGTGCTCCTCGGGCGGCGCCCGGGCCAGCCTCTGCGGCCCTGAGTTTTCCCCTACTGGTGAGCCCTGCCGGGTGCGCCCTCCAGTAGGGGACCGGCGCCCGGGTCTCCTCCTGAGGGCCTGTGCCCGGCCCCGCTCGAACTTGACCCGCTCGAACTTGACCCGGGCGAGCCGGACCCGGGCGAGCCGGACCCGGGCGCCGGTCGCCCCGGCGGGGTCATCCCGCTGGTCACCAGATGTCCGCCCGATGGACACGCCCCCCGATCCGGCGGGCCCTGGTGCGAGGATGGGCGGCAGTACCGTCGCGGTGATCAAGGAGTCACGCCATGACCAGCAGCGCCGTCCACCCTCAGCGGATCGCTTTTCTGGGTACCGGCAAGATCGGTGAGGCACTGCTCTCCGGGCTGCTGCGGTCGGGCAAGCGACCGGCCGAACTCTGGGTCACCGCGCGCCGCCCCGAGCGGGCCGCCGAACTGGCGCGCAAGTACGGCGTGGCGGCCTGCTCCAACAAGGAGGCGGCCGGCCTCGCCGACACCCTGATCCTGGCCGTCAAGCCGCAGGACATGGGCACCCTGATGGAGGAGCTGGGCCCGCACGTCGCCCCCGAGCGCCTGGTGATCTCGGCCGCGGCCGGCATCCCCACCCGCTGGTTCGAGGCCCGGCTGCCGGCCGGCACCCCGGTGGTGCGGGTGATGCCCAACACGCCCGTCCTGGTCGACGAGGGCATGAGCGTGATCTCCGGCGGCTCGCACGCCACCGAGGAGCACCTGCGGCGCGCCGAGCAGATCTTCGAGTCGGTCGGCAAGGCCCTGCGGCTGCCGGAGGCCCAGCAGGACGCGGCCACCGCGCTCTCCGGCTCGGGTCCGGCCTACTTCTACTACCTGGTGGAGGCGATGACCGACGCCGGGATCCTGCTCGGCCTGCCCCGGCAGGTGGCGCACGACCTGATCGTGCAGTCCGCGATCGGTGCCTCGGTGATGCTGCGCGACTCCGGCGAGCACCCGGTCAAGCTGCGCGAGGCGGTCACCTCGCCGGCCGGCACCACCATCGCGGCCATCCGCGAGCTGGAGAACCACGGGGTGCGCGCCGCGCTGCTGGGCGCCCTGGAGGCCGCCCGGGACCGCTCCCAGGAACTCGCCTCGGGCGGGAAGTGAGCCGGGACGTGGCCCAGGAACCTCACCGGGACGTGGCCCAGGAACCGAACCGGCTGCCCGGCGAACCGACGAACCCGCACCGCCGCTACGACCTGGTCGTCTTCGACAACGACGGCGTGCTGGTCGACAGCGAGCCGATCGCCAACCGGCTGCTCGCCGGGTACCTCACCGAACTCGGCTACCCGACCACCATCGAGGACTCCTACCGGGACTTCATGGGCCGCGCGGCCCACGCGGTGCCGGAGGTGGTCGCCGAGCGGTTCGGCGGCACGCTGCCCGACGGCTTCCAGGCCGCCTTCCACGCCCGGGTCTTCGCCGCCTTCCAGCAGGAGCTGGCCCCGGTGCCGGGCGCGGCCGAGCTGCTCAAGGAGCTGGCCGAGCGCGGTGTGCCGTACTGCCTGGCCTCCTCGGCCGGGCACGACTGGATCCGCACCGCGCTCGACCTGACCGGCCTGCGCGGCTTCTTCGCCGAGGAGCGGATCTTCAGCGCCCAGGACGTCGGCGTCGGCAAGCCCGCGCCCGACCTGTTCCAGCACGCCGCCCGCACCCTGGCCGCCGATCCGGCCCGCTGCCTGGTGATCGAGGACAGCGCGATGGGCGTGCTGGCCGCCCGGGCGGCCGGGATGGACGTGTACGGCTACACCGCGCTCACCCCGGCCGCGCGGCTGACCGGGGCCGGCGCCACCGGCCTGATCGCAAGCCTGGCCGAGGTGGCGCCCCTGCTCGGCACCGGCTGACGCCGCTCGGCGCCGACCTGCTCGGCAGCGCTGGATCAGTGCGGTCGGACCCCTCCCCAAAAGTCGGCCCACCCCCTACGCTCACGCCAATGTCGTCGTACCGGCCGGTAGTGGCGCCGGTGGTGAGCGAGGTCCCGGATGACGTCAGCGGAGCCGACGGCCGAGCAACCGGCCGCACTGCGCCAGGCCCGTACCGCCCTGCTGGTCAGCTTCCTGCTCCAGGGCGCGACCTTCGCCCTGCTGGTCACCCGGATCCCCGGCCTGCAACGCCAGTACGCGCTGACCGACGGCACCCTGACCGTCATCCTGGCCGCCGTGCCGATCCTGGCCGGCGTCGGGTCGCTCTGCTCCGAGCAACTGGTCAGGCGGACCAGCCCGCGCGCCGTGCTGCGCACCGTCCAGCCGCTGCTCATCCTGACCCTGGTCACCGGCGGACTCGGCCACCGGCTCTGGGCGCTGGTGCCGGTGCTGGCCGCCTTCGGCCTGCTGACCGGTGCGCTGGACGCCTCGATGAACATGCTCGCGGTGGCCCTGCAGCACCGCTACGGGCGTTCGATCATGCTCGGCTTCTACGCCGCCTACAGCCTCGGCGGGATCATCGGCGCGCTGCTGGCCAGCGCCGGCGCGCGCCTGCACCTGCTCACCCTGTTCGGCGCCTGCGCGGTCGTGCTGATCCCGGCCGCGCTGCTCGCCGGCCGCTCCTTCGCCGGCCCGCGCGAACTGGGCTCCGCCGTCCAGGAGGCCGCCGCGGCCGCCGCCCGGGCGATCCCCTGGAAGCCGCTGCTGCCGCTCTGCGCCGTGCTGGCCTTCGCCTACATCGCGGACGCGACGGTCTCCAACTGGAGCGCCAAGGACCTGACCGAGTCGCTGCACAGCTCGGACCGGGTCGCCGCGCTCGCCTACGCCGGCTACCTGACCACCCTGCTGATCGGCCGCACGGTCGGCGACCGCTGGGTCCAGCGGTTCGGCGCCACCGCCGTGGTGCGCGCCGGCGCCGGGGTGGCCGCACTGGGCCTGCTGATCGCCGCGCTGGCCCCCACGCCGTGGCTGGGCATCGCCGGCTTCACGGTGCTCGGGGTCGGCAACTGCGCGGTGATCCCGCAGGTCTTCGCGGCCGGCGGCCGGCTCTTCCCGGACGACCTGGACGCGGCCGTGGCCCGGCTCAACCTCTTCAACTACGTGGGATTCCTGGTCGGCGCCCCGCTGGTGGGCGCGATTGCCGGGGCCAGCTCGTACCACTGGGCGCTGCTGGCACCGATGCTGCTGGTGCTCGCCGTGGTCCCGCTCGCCGGGCACTTCGCGGCGCCCGCGAAGCGGCCGCTAGCTTTGGACCATGCCTCAAGCCGAGCCTGACCAGCCCTGCAGCCTGCGCCTCTTCTGGGACGAGGCGGTCACCGCCTACGACTTCGGTCCGGGACACCCGATGGATCCGACCCGGCTCGCGCTCACCATGCGGCTGGTCGAGGCGTTCGAACTGACCGCCGCCGCCGGGGTGACGGTGGCCGCCGCGCCGCCGGCCGGCGAGTCCACCCTGCACCTGGTGCACCGCCTGGACTACATCGAGGCGGTCCGCCGGGCGGCGGCCGCCGCCACCCAGGTCGCCGCGACACCGGACGAGCGGCACGGCCTGGGCACCGAGGACAACCCGGCCTTCGCCGCCATGCACACCGCCTCGGCGCTCATCGCCGGGCAGTCGGTGGCCGCGGCCGAGGCCGTCTGGCGGGGCAGCGCCCGGCACGCCGTCAACTTCGCCGGCGGCCTGCACCACGCGATGCCCGGGCGGGCAGCCGGCTTCTGCGTCTACAACGACGCCGCGCTCGCCGTCGCCCGGCTGCTCGAACTCGGTGCCGAGCGGGTGGTCTACATCGACGTGGACGTGCACCACGGCGACGGCGTGCAGCAGGCCTTCTGGGACGACCCCAGAGTGCTCACCATCTCGCTGCACGAACACCCCAGCACGCTGTTCCCGCAGACCGGCTGGCCGACCGAGACCGGCGGCGAGGGCGCCGAGGGCTTCGCCGCCAACCTGCCGCTGCCCGCCGGCACCGGCGACGCGGGCTGGCTGCGCGCCTTCCACGCCCTGGTGCCCGAACTCCTTGCCGCCTTCCGGCCGGAGGTGATCGTCTCCCAGCACGGCGCCGACACCCACATCGAGGACCCGCTGGCCCACCTCGCGGTCACCGTGGACGCCCAGCGCGCGGTCGCCCTGAGCCTGCACGAGCTGGCCCACCAGCACTGCGAGGGCCGTTGGGTGGCCCTGGGCGGTGGCGGCTACGCGGTGGTGGACGTGGTGCCGCGCACCTGGACCCACCTGGTGGCCACCGCCGCGGGCCGGCCGATCGCGCCGCAGACCGAGACGCCGCCGCACTGGCGCGCCGAGGTTTACCGGTTGACCCGCCGTCAGGCACCTGCTCGGATGACCGACGGCGCCACGGCGGGCTGGCGCGACTTCATGGAGAGCGGCTACGACCCGGGCGACCGCCTCGACCAGGCGATCCTGGCGGCCCGCCGCGCGGTCTACCCGCACCACGGCCTGCTGCCCTGAGCCGGGGCGCCGGTCCTTCCGCTGCCGCGGGTCTGGTGGCCGAGGCCTGCTCGGTGCACGATGGAGCGCGGAGCGCCTGCGCCAGAGGATGGACCGACTACCTACTGCAACAGTCGGATCTCTGACCGTAAAACATCTCGGCGCCCCCCTCTTCCCACTGGTATCACCCGCAACTACTCTGGGGATACGCGTGTGTCGGTGGAGTCACCGGAGGGGAAGCCGGTGCCTTGCACACGGAAAAGGGTCGGGTGAGGTCATGAGTTCCGGCGAACGCCCCCTGCAAGAGGTCAACTTCCTGACCGTGGCGGAAGTCGCCTCGGTCATGAGGGTGTCCAAGATGACGGTCTACCGGTTGGTGCACAGCGGAGAGCTGCCCGCCATCCGGGTCGGCCGGTCCTTCCGGGTGCCCGAACAGGCGGTCCACGACTACCTCAAGGACTCCTACGTCGGCCGACAGAGCGCCTGACCGGCGGGCCCGTTCGGTCCCGATTACGGGGCTGGCCGGGTAAACGGTAGGCTAGGCCCTCCGTCAGTCGTATGGACTCCGTCTCTCACGGGCGGGAGTCTCAGTGAGCGAGGGTTGTTCCGTGGGCTCTGTCATCAAGAAGCGTCGCAAGCGTATGGCCAAGAAGAAGCACCGCAAGCTTCTGAAGCGGACCCGCGTTCAGCGTCGTAACAAGAAGTAACACCTGCGGAGCCTCGCTCCCGGTGCGCTGCTGCCCGTCCCAGCCGATCAGGCCGGGGCGGGCAGCACCCGTTTTCCCAGCGTGACGCGGTACGGTGCAAGCACCCGCCACGCGGGCGGGCCGGCAGGGAGGCGGCGGACACGTGGGCAAGGTCGTGCTGGTCACCGGCGTGGCCAGACAGCTCGGAGCCCGGTTCGCCGAGCGGATCCGCCGCGAGCCGGGAGTCGACCTGGTGGTCGGGGCGGACACCGAGCCGCTGCGCGGCGGCCTCGCGTCGCCGTCCCCGGACGAACGGACGGGCCCGCTCGCCGACTACGTCTTCGCCCCGGCCGACCTGCGCCGCCCGGCCATCGCCCGGGTGCTGGCCGAGTACGCGGTGGACACCGTGGTGCACCTCAACGTCAGCGCCACCAATCCGGGCACCGCGGCGCGTGCCACCGTCAAGGAGATCAACGTCATCGGCAGCATGCAGCTGCTCGGTGCCTGCCAGCAGTCGGGGCTGATCCGCCGGCTGGTGGTGAAGTCGACCACCGGCGTCTACGGCGCGACCCCGCGCGATCCGGCCGTCTTCTTCGAGCGGACCACGCCCAAGACCCTGCCCTCCGGCGGCTTCGCCAAGGACGCGGCCGAGGTCGAGGGTTATGTGCGCGGCTTCGCCCGGCGCCGGCCCGACGTCGCGATCAGCGTGCTGCGGTTCGCCAACCTGGTCGGCCCCGGCGCCGACACCCCGCTCGCCGAGTACTTCTCGCTGCCCGTGCTGCCCACCGCGCTCGGCCACGACCCGCGACTGCAGTTCGTGCACGAGGACGACGCCGTCGAGGTGCTGCGGCTGGCCGCGCTCGACCCCGGCCCGGGCGAGCCGCGACGGACCGGCACCTTCAACGTCGCGGGGGAGGGGGTGCTGCTGCTCTCCCAGTGCGCCCGCCGGCTGGGCCGCCCCACCGTGCCGGTGCTGCTGCCCGCGCTCGGCCTGGTCGCCCAGCTGGCCAAGCGGACCAGGGTCTCGGACTTCTCGACCGAGCAGATCGGCCTGCTGACCCACGGCCGGGTGGTGGACACCACCGCGCTGCGCGAGGTCTTCGGCTACCGGCCGCGCTTCACCACGCCCGAGGCGTTCGCCGACTTCGTCGCCGGCCAGCGCGCCGGACTGCTGCCGCCCGAGCGGCTGACCGCACTCACCGACCGGCTGGCCGCCCTGCTGCCCGCCACCGACCACAGGAGCGCCGGCCGATGAAGCCTGACCAGGAGACGGGGTCCGCCCAGGACCGGCCGGGCCCCGGCGCCGGGGCCACCGGCAAGGTGATCCCGATCGAGAGCGCGCCGAGCTGGGCGCCCGGACCCGCCGGCCAGGGGACGGCGGACTTCGCCGGACGGCTGGCCGAGGGGCTGGGCACGCTGCTGGCCGGGCGGGTCGGGACCGCGGCCGACGGGCTGTTCGGCAAGGGCTGGGAGAACCGGGCGGCCGACGGGCTGGCCTTCCTGCGCCGCCGGATCACCGGCGACTACGAGGTGGACGAGTTCGGCTTCGACCGCGAGCTGACCGAACAGGTCTTCCTGACCGCGCTGCGGCCGCTGGCCGAGAAGTACTTCCGGATCGAGGTCCGCGGCGTCGAGCACATCCCGGCCGAGGGCGGTGCCCTGGTGGTGGCCAACCACTCGGGGGTGGTCCCGCTGGACGCCCTGATGACGCAGGTGGCGATCCACGACCACCACCCGGCCGGGCGCCACCTGCGGATGCTCGCCGCCGACCTGGTCTTCGTGCTGCCGCTGATCGGCGAGCTGGCCCGCAAGTCCGGCCACACGCTGGCCTGCAACGAGGACGCCCAGGCGCTGCTGGAGCGCGGCGAGGTGGTCGGGGTCTGGCCGGAGGGCTTCAAGGGGATCGGCAAGCCGTTCGCCGACCGCTACAAGCTGCAGCGGTTCGGGCGCGGCGGTTTCGTGGCCTCCGCGCTGCGGGCCGGGGTGCCGATCGTGCCCTGCTCGATCGTGGGCGCCGAGGAGACCTACCCGATGCTCGGCAACGTCAAGAGCCTGGCCCGGCTGCTCGGGCTGCCCTACCTGCCGATCACCCCGACCTTCCCCTGGCTCGGCCCGCTCGGCGCGATCCCGCTGCCGACCAAGTGGACGATCCAGTTCGGCGAGCCGATCCGCACCGACGGCTATCCGCCGGAGGCGGCCGAGGACCCGATGCTGGTCTTCAACCTGACCGACGAGGTCCGCGAGACCATCCAGCACACGCTCTACGAGCTGCTGGTGGCCAGGCGCAGCCTCTTCTTCTGACTCTGCCGGCTCTTCTGGCGGTGCCGACGGTGCCGACTCTGCTGGCGCCAGACGTTCCGATGTTCCGACGAGCCCGCCGAAGGCGCTGGTGGGGGCGGTCGGGCCGCCCCCACCAGCACGGTTCAGCTCCCGTCCAGCCCCAGCCCCGGCAGCAGGCCCGGGATCAACGGCGGCAGGTTGAGCCCCTGCCCGGTGGCCGGCGTGCTGCCGCCCTGGCCGGGTGCGGCCGTCGGAGCGGCCGGCGCGGGCGTGGTGCCCGGTGCCGGGGCGCTCTGCGCGGTGCCCGGGGCGGCCGGCGCGGCGGGTGCCGCACCGGTACCGGAACCGTTGCCGGTCAGGCTGCCGGTGAGGCCGTTGACCAGCCCGCCCACCGGGTTGCCGCCGCCGAGCGCGCCGCCGCCCTGGCGGACCTGGCCGCCCGCCGGGCTCTGCGGCGTGCCGCCGCCCGTCGACGGCTGCCCGCCGCCGGCCTGGCCGCCGACCGGGCTCTGCGGGGCGCCGCCGCCGGTCGAGGGGTGGCCGCCGCCGCTCGCGGCGCCGGCGGGCGAGGGGGCCTGCGCCCCGCCGCCGGCCGGGCCCGCAGCCGGGGTCTGCCCGGGCGCCGGAGCGCTCGGTGCCTGCTCCAGGTGCAGCGGTGCGACGTCCTCGTTGAGGTTGTCGAAGAGCTGGTCGACCTGGCCCGCCATCGGCGTCAACTGCTGGGGCAGTCGCTGCTGCAGGGCACTCCAGTGGTTGTCCTGGACCTCGGTGAAACTGGCCAGCCTGCGCATCGGGTCGAGCGAGCCGTTGGCCCGGTAGACCGAGCGCAGCAGGTCCCGGCCCTTGGCCGCCTCGGCGTGCATGTCCTTCAGCGCCGAGGCGAGTTGGGCCACCGTGGTCTGGCTGAGCGCACCGCTCGCGCCCTGCCGGCCGACCAGCGAGCGGGCCTCCGCGAGCCGGGTGGAGGCCTGGTCGAGCAGCAGCGAGCCGCGCTCGGCGTCCGAGCCGGCCAGGTCGAGCCGCAGGCCCTCCAGACCGCGCTTCATCCCGTAGAGCGGGTCGCCGGGCAGTGCGCCCGAACTGGCCGCCGCCACCCCGGCGAAGCTGCCCACGGTGACCCCGGCCACCAGGCCGGTGATCGCGAACCGCCGTCCCCAGCGCCGCCGTTGCAGGCCGCGCTCGGTGCGGTGCCGGCGCTGGCGCGGCACGGTGGGCAGGCCACCGGCCGCGTGCTGCTCGAACGCGGCCATCAGCTGCGCCCGTTGCTCGCTCTTCACCCCGGCGTCCATGGCGGGGGCGGAGAGTTGTGCCAACACCTCGGTCGTTCCGAGGAGTTGGCCCAGGGTCGCGCTCGCTGCGGGCTGTCCCGTCCGGTGGGCCTCCAGCGCCTCGGCGAAGGCCTTCGCCCGCCGGTGCTCCAGCACGTTTGCCGTCACGGGCCACACCTCCCTTCGTCGTTGTCGACTCCCCGGCCTGCCGGACGGTTGCCACGGCGGGCCAAATCCACTCCTTCGGGTGACGGTTCGCGGCTTGGCTTGACCACGCGACCCGAGGGGGTTTGCACGCTGGGCAACGAGCGGTGCGGGGGGTCGGTTACGCACGAGTGATCATGTGACCGCATTCTCACCCGGACGTGTGGGAACGGTCCGTGGGGTGACCCGGCGTCAGCTATGGTCATCGGGCCGGGTCAGCGGGCGTCCGGCGGCAGCAGCCGGGCCAGGGTGCGGACGGCGCGGTACTGCAGGGTCTTGATGGCCCCCTCGTTCTTGCCCATGATCCGGGCCGTCTCGGCGACCGAGAGGCCCTGCAGGAAGCGGAGGGTGACGCACTCCTGCTGCTGCGGGTTGAGCCGCCGCACGGCGTCCAGCAGGGCGGCGTTGGAGAGCGACTCCAGCACCGAGTCCTCCGGGCTGCGCTCGCACTCGTTGGAGTCGAGCATCTCGCCGGTGGTCACCTCCAGCCGGAACCGGCTGGACTTGAAGTGGTCGGCGACCAGGTTGCGCGCGATGGTCACCAGCCAGGCCCCGAAGTCCCGGCCCTGCCAGGTGAAGGTGCCGATCCGGCGCAGCGCGCGCAGGAAGGTCTCGCTGGTCAGGTCCTCGGCCGTGGCCCGGCTGCCGACCCGGTAGTAGATGTAGCGGTAGACCGTGTCGCAGTAGTGGTCGTACAGGCGCCCGAACGCCTCGCTCTCGCCGGCCTGGGCGCGCTCGACCAGCTCCATGATCGGGTTGTGCTCGGTCTCGGTGCCCTGGTGCGGCACGGTGCCGGTGCGGCCGCGGGTGCCGGCCCCCCGGGTGCGGGTGCCCGCCGAGCCGGTGGCGGCCGAGCGCAGCGCGGTGCCCGCCGCGGCCGGTCCGAAGACCCCGAACGGGCCGGGCCCGTCGGCCGGTTGCCAGGCACCACCGGCGGGGACCAGCTCGGGCAGCGAGGGCAGCAGCTGACTGCGCAGCAGGGTGCGCAGCAGGCGGAGGTTGCGGGTGGTCGCGCGGGGCAGGGCAGCGAGCGCGACGGGTGGCGACGGGCGGGCGGGAGCAGGCGCGTCGTTCCGGACGGGTGGGTACACGGGACTCCCAGAGGCAGAACTGTGGACGGATCACCTCCGCCTGCGCGGAGAGCACACTCCCCGTCACCCCGTCGGGGGGACACCTGGGGTGGACGTGCATCCAGGAGAGAATAACGCTTTGTGCAATGACAGCTACACCGTGTGGCGGAAGTGGTCGATAGGGATCCACTTCGCGTGGTATATGAGCTGAAACCGACCGAACGCAGCACCGAACCGTGCGCTGTTGGTGAGCAATCGAGGGCGGGCTGTGACCGATTCCGAGGTCGGCCGGGCGGTTTCCCCGCCAACAGGCCTGCCAATCCCAGACTTTCCAGGGCGTTCGAACGATCAGATCCGGTCACTGGGCCGCCGACGCTGGGAGTTTGTCGGATTCCGCTGGTGACAGGTGTGGTGACGGCGTTTCGGGCCGCTGCGGGCGGCTGCCCGTGGTCCGGAACGCCCGGTTGACCGGGCCCACCCGCCCGGCATGGCGTCCTGGTTGACGCCGCGTCAGCTTCGCGTCAGCGCCGCTTGCGGCGCAGCGCCACGGTCGCCACCGTCGCACCCGCCACCGCGCCGAGCGCCACCGCGGCGGGCACCCCGATCCGCGCGGCCTTGCGCCCGGTGCGGAAGTCGCGCACCCGCCAGCCGTGCGCCCGCGCGTACTTGCGCAGCCGCGCGTCGGGGTTGACCACGAAGGGGTGCCCGACCAGCGAGAGCATCGGGATGTCGTTGGCCGAGTCGCTGTACGCGGCGCAGTGGCCCAGGTCGAGCTGCTCGCGCCGGGCCAGGGCGCGCACCGCGGCCGCCTTGGCCGGGCCGTGCAGCATCTCGCCGACCAGCCGGCCGGTGTACTGGCCGCCGACCTCCTCGGCCACTGTGCCCAGCGCGCCGGTCATGCCGAGCCGGCGGGCGATGATCCGGGCCACCTCCTGGGGGGCGGCCGTCACCAGCCAGACCCGCTGCCCGGCGTCCAGGTGCATCTGGACCAGCGCCCGGGTGCCCGGCCAGACCTTGGCCGCGACGATGTCCTCGAAGATCTCCTCGCAGATCTCCTCCAGGTCGGCGGTGCGCTTGCCGGCCACCAGCGACAGCGCGGTGTGCTGCGCGTCGGCGATGTGCCCGGGGTCCTCGGTGCCGAACAGCCGGAACCAGGCCTGCTGCCAGGCGAACTTGGCCACGTCGCGGCGGGAGAAGAAGTTGCGGCGGTAGAGCCCGACGCCGAGGTAGAAGACCGCGGCGCCCTGCAGGATCGTGTTGTCGCAGTCGAAGAAGGCGGCGCCCTGCGGGTGGTCGACCGGCGGCGTGGCCGACTGCGGCTCGACGGGCTGCGGCTCGGCGGGCTGCTCCGTCGGGGCCGACCCGGCGTCGACCGGAGCCGGCGCCCGCTCGCGCAGCGCCTGCTCGGCCGCCTGCGCGGCGGCCTCGCCTGCCAGGGCGGCCCGCTCGGAGGAGGATCGTCTTGCCTGGGTGAGCCTTCGCAGCGCGGCCATGGCACCGAGCATAGTCAGCCCTGGTGGGCGCCGGTATGGACGGGCGGGCCACGGCGCTCTGCCCGCCGCGGGAAGGCGGCGCGGCGCGGCCGGGCGACGGTGCGCCCGGGCGGGCGGCGCACAATGGTGCCGTGACCCCTCTCCTGCGCCGCGAGCGGCGTTCCAGCCCCGCCGATCGCACCGTGACCCTGATCGGCAAGCCCGACTGCCACCTGTGCGAGCAGGCCAGGGAGGTGATCGTGCGGGTCACCGCCGAGCTGGGCACCGGCTTCGAGGAGCGGGACATCACCCAGGACGAGGAGCTCTACCGCACCTACTGGGAGCAGATCCCGGTGACGCTGATCGACGGGCGTCAGCACGACTTCTGGCGGGTCGACGAGGCCCGGCTGCGCGCCGCACTCACGCGCTAGCGCGGACGCGGCGCCGTTTCGGTTCGAACTTCTGGCCGGACCGGCGCTGGTGGGCGACGATGGTGCCGCCGGAGCGGCGTGTGGCGTGATGCGCGTCACTGTGGCGGGACAAAACGGACATCATCTTTGTGCACACGTTCACAAACGCATAGCCTGGCTGCCAAAGCCCAGCTTCACCCACAGGAGCACCGTGGCAATCGGCCGATCCACCCCTGAATCCTCGCCCCCCAGCACCGCCGACGGAGGCTCCATGCGCCGCACCCCTGTGGGACGTCAGACGCGTGCCCGTGGCATCCCCGAGGCCACCGTGGCCCGGCTGCCGCTCTACCTGCGTGCGCTGACCGCGCTCTCCGAGCGCTCGGTCCCCACCGTCTCATCGGAGGAGCTGGCGGCCGCAGCCGGGGTCAACTCCGCGAAGCTGCGCAAGGACTTCTCCTACCTCGGCTCCTACGGGACCCGCGGCGTCGGCTACGACGTGGAGTACCTCGTCTACCAGATCTCGCGCGAGCTGGGCCTGACCCAGGACTGGCCGGTCGTGATCGTCGGGATCGGGAACCTGGGCCACGCGCTCGCCAACTACGGGGGCTTCGCCTCCCGCGGCTTCCGGGTGGCGGCCCTGCTGGACGCCGACCCGGCCGTGGTCGGCGGCAGCGCGGCGGGCCTGCCGGTGCGGCACATGGACGAACTGGAGTCCATCGTGGAGAGCCAGCAGGTCTCCATCGGTGTGATCACCACTCCGCCGGGCGCCGCCCAGCAGGTCTGCGACCGGCTGGTGGAGGCCGGGGTGACCAGCATCCTGAACTTCGCGCCGACCGTGCTGACCGTGCCGGACGGCGTGGACGTGCGCAAGGTCGACCTCTCCATCGAGCTGCAGATCCTGGCCTTCCACGAGCAGCGCAAGGCGGGCGAGGAGCCGCAGGCCGAGGAGGAGCCGGCGCCGAGCCGCGCCCCCGGCCCGGTGCGCGCCGCGGCGGCCAAGCTGCGCCGCGCGGCGAGCGGCGGCAAGGACGTCCGGGACGCCAAGGACACCGCTCGGGACGGCAAGGCGGAGCCGCGTGGCGAGAGCGAGCGGTCCGCGGTGATGCCGGCATGAGTCTGCTCGTTGTCGGACTGAGCCACCGCACCGCGCCCGTCACCGTCCTGGAGCGCGCCGCGCTGACCGGTGAGGTCCCCACCCGGCTGCTGCACGACGCGGCCGCCACGGCCACCGTCTCCGAGGCGGCCCTGCTCAACACCTGCAACCGGATCGAGCTCTACGCGGACGTGGACAAGTTCCACGCCGGCGTCGCCGAGCTGTCGCTGCTGCTCGCCGAGCACAGCGGGGTCGACCTGGAGGAGCTCACCGCGCACCTCTACGTCCACTACGAGGACCGCGCCGTGCACCACCTCTTCTCGGTGGCCTGTGGACTGGACTCGATGGTGGTCGGGGAGGGCCAGATCCTCGGTCAGCTGCGCGACGCGCTGGCCCGCGCCCAGGAGGAGCACACCGCCGGACGCCTGCTCAACGAGCTGTTCCAGCAGGCCCTTCGGGTCGGCAAGCGGGCGCACAGCGAGACCGGGATCGACAAGGCCGGGCAGTCGCTGGTCACCTTCGGGCTGGAGCAGATCGCCGCCGGGGCGGGCGAGATCGCCGGCAAGCGGGCCCTGGTGGTCGGCGCGGGCTCGATGAGCTCGCTGGCCGCCGCCACCCTCTCCCGGGCCGGCGTCAGCGACCTCCTGATCGCCAACCGCACCCCCGAGCGGGCCGAACGGCTGGCCGCCGCGCTGGGCGCCCGGACGGTCGCCTTCGCCAAGGTGGCGCAGGCGCTGGCCGACGTGGACGTGGTGATCTCCTGCACCGGCTCGGCCGGCGCGGTGATCCAGGCCGCCGACGTCGCCGCGGCGGTGGCGGCCCGGGCCGAGCGGACGCCGCTGGCCTTCCTGGACCTGGCGATGCCGCGCGACGTGGACCACGCGGTGCACGAGCTGCCCGGCGCGCTGCTGGTTGACCTGGAGTCGCTCTCCCAGGTCGACGCCGCGCTGCCCGGCAGCGGTGACGTGGACGCGGTCACCACCATCGTCGCCGACGAGGTGGCCGCCTTCGGCGCCGCCCAGCGCGCCGCGCGGATCGCCCCCACCGTGGTGGCGCTGCGCGCGATGGCCTCCGAGGTGGTCGGCGCCGAGCTGGCCCGCCTGGAGGCCCGACTGCCCGACCTGGACGAACGCTCGCGCGCCGAGATGGCGCAGACCGTCCGCCGGGTGGTCGACAAGCTGCTGCACGCACCGACGGTGCGGGTCAAGCAGTTGGCCGCCGAGCCCGGCGGTGCCTCCTACGCGGAGGCGCTGCGCGAGCTGTTCGACCTCGACCCGGGTGCGGTGCACGCCGTGTCGGGGACACCAGTAGGGCCGCAAGGGCAGCCCGCCAGCGGTAGTCTCGCGGGCGGAGCTGCGCGATGAACCATCTTCTCGACCACCAGCACGACCGGGATGATCACGTTATGAATGGTCAACTGAGCACGCAGCAGGGCCAGTTGGACGCCGAAATACCGCTGCGGCTCGGCACCCGGCGCAGCGCGCTGGCCATGGCGCAGTCCGGGATGGTCGCCCGCGAGGTCGGTCGGCTGACCGGCCGCGAGGTCGAGTTGGTGGAGATCACCACCTACGGCGACACCTCGCGCGAGCAGCTGGCCCAGATCGGCGGCACCGGGGTCTTCGTCTCCGCGCTGCGCGACGCGCTGCTCGCGGGCCGGATCGACTTCGCCGTCCACTCGCTCAAGGACCTGCCGACCGCCGCCCCCGAGGGCCTGGTGCTCGCCGCCGTGCCCGAGCGCGAGGACGTCCGCGACGCTCTGGTCGCCCGCGAGGGCCTGAGCCTTGAGGCGCTGATCGAGAAGTGCGCCGGGCGCACCGCCCGGATCGGCACCGGATCCCCGCGCCGGATGGCCCAGTTGAACGCCTGGGCCGCCGCCCAGGGCGCCGACGTCGAGACGGTGCCGATCCGCGGCAACGTCGACACCCGGATCAACTTCGTGCACAGCGGGGAGCTGGACGCGGTGGTGCTCGCCGCCGCCGGCCTCAACCGACTGGGCCGCTCGGCCGAGATCAGCGAGCACCTGGAGCCCGAGCTGATGCTCCCGGCCCCCGGGCAGGGCGCGCTGGCCATCGAGTGCCGGGCCGACGACCCCGAGCTCGCCGCCGCCCTCGGCGCGCTCGACCACGCACCCACCCGTGCCGCCGTCGTCGCGGAGCGCGCCCTGCTGGCCGCGCTGGAGGCCGGCTGCTCGGCTCCGGTCGCCGCACTGGCCCGGGTGAGCGAAGAGAACGAACTGTGGCTGGAGGGTGTCGTCGGCTCCGTCGACGGTGCCACCCTGCTGACGATGTCCACCACTGGCCCGCTCGCGACCGACGAGACGGCCGAACGGCAGGCGCGGGCCCTCGGCCACGCGCTGGCCGCCCGGCTGCTCGACGGCGGAGCGGCCGGTCTGATGGGGGAGCGAGTCCGATGAGCCCCACCACCACCGCCGCCGACCGGTCCGGACGCTGCACCTTCCTCGGTGCCGGCCCCGGCGACCCCGGCCTGCTGACGCTCCGGGCGGTCGAGGTGCTGGCCTCGGCCGACCTGCTGATCGCCGACCCGCTCACCGCCGGTGCGGTGCGCAGCCACTGCCCCGAGGGCGTCCAGGTGTTCGCACCGGGCGTGCCGGTGGGCGACGCGGCGCCGCTCGACATCGGCGGCGGCGACGCGGGCGCGCTCGCCCGGCTGATCGCCGACGCGGTGCAGGCCGGCAAGCACGTGGTCCGCACCGTCGACGGCGACCCGGGCCTGGACGGCCGGGCGGCCGAGGAGATGCTGCTCTGTGCCAAGGCGGGCACCTCCTTCGAGGTGATCCCGGGCGTGGCCCAGTCGGTCGGCGTCCCCGCCTACGCGGGTGTGCCGCTGCGCGGCAGCAACGGCGCCGACGTGCGCTTCGTGGACGGCTCGGCGCTGCTGGCCGGCGCCCTGGTCGACCTCGGCGCGCCCGAGACCACCCTGGTGGTGCGCACCACGCTCGGCCAGCTGCCCGCCACCGCGAGCGCGCTGGTCACCCACGGCCGCAAGCCGGACGCCGCGCTGTGCGCCACGCTCTCGGGCACCACCACCCGCCAGCGCACCTTCACCTCCACGCTGGCCGCCATCGGGGCCGACCTGAAGGCGGCCCGGGTGCTGCCCTCGCCGGTCTCCGCGCCGGTGGACCCGGCCACCTCGGTGATAGCCGTGGTGGGCGACCAGGTCGCCTACCGTGACTCGCACTCCTGGTTCGAGACCAAGCCGCTGTTCGGCTGGAACGTCCTGGTGCCGCGCACCAAGGAGCAGGCCACCGGCCTGTCCGAGCAGCTGCGCTCCTACGGCGCGGTGCCGCAGGAGGTGCCGACCATCGCGGTCGAGCCGCCGCGCACCCCGCAGCAGATGGAGCGGGCGATCAAGGGCCTGGTCACCGGGCGCTACGAGTGGATCGCCTTCACCTCGGTCAACGCCGTCCGTGCGGTGCGCGAGAAGTTCGAGGAGTACGGCCTCGACGCCCGCGCGTTCGCCGGCATCAAGGTCGCCGCGGTCGGCGAGACCACCGCCAAGGCGCTGGTCGACTTCGGTGTGAAGCCCGACCTGGTGCCCAGCGGCGAGCAGTCCGCGGCCGGACTGCTGGAGGACTGGCCGCCCTACGACCCGGTCTTCGACCCGATCGACCGGGTGCTGCTGCCGCGCGCCGACATCGCCACCGAGACCCTGGTGGCGGGCCTGGTCGAACTCGGCTGGGAGGTGGACGACGTGACGGCCTACCGGACCGTGCGCGCCTCGCCGCCGCCGGCCGAGACCCGCGAGGCGATCAAGGGCGGCGGCTTCGACGCGGTGCTCTTCACCTCGTCCTCGACCGTGCGCAACCTGGTCGGCATCGCCGGCAAGCCGCACAACGTCACCATCATCGCCTGCATCGGTCCGGCCACCGCCAAGACCGCCGAGGAGCACGGCCTGCGGGTCGACGTGATGGCCCCCGCGCCGTCCGCCGCCGCGCTGGCCGAGGCGCTGGCGGAGTTCGGCGCCGGGCGCCGCGACGCCGCCACCTCGGCGGGCGAACCGGTCTACCGGCCCAGCGAGCGGCGCCCCGGCTCCCGTCGCAAGGCGCGTTGACACCTGGAGGAATCGTGTCTTTCCCTGCCGCCCGACCCCGTCGTCTGCGCACCACCCCGGCGGTGCGCCGGCTGGTCGCGGAAACCCGGCTGCACCCGGCCGAGTTCATCCTGCCGGTCTTCGTGCGGGAGGGCATCAGCGAGCCGGTGCCGGTGAGTTCGATGCCGGGCGTCGTGCAGCACACCCGCGAGACGCTGCGCAAGGCGGCGGTGGAGGCGGCGGAGGCCGGTCTCGGCGGCATCATGCTCTTCGGCGTGCCGGAGACCAAGGACGCCCTCGGCTCGGCGGGCACCGACCCGCAGGGCATCCTGCAGCAGGCGATCCGCGACGTGGTCGCCGAGGTCGGCGACCAGCTGGTGGTGATGTCGGACCTGTGCCTGGACGAGTTCACCGACCACGGTCACTGCGGGGTGCTCGCGCCGGACGGCAGCGTGGACAACGACGCGACCCTTGAGCGCTACGCCGAGATGGCCGTGGTGCAGGCCGAGGCCGGGGTCCACATGGTCGGCCCGTCCGGGATGATGGACGGCCAGGTCGGGGTGATCCGCCGGGCGCTGGACGCCGCCGGCCACCAGGACGTCGCCGTGCTCGCCTACACCGCGAAGTACGCCTCCGCCCTCTACGGCCCGTTCCGGGAGGCGGTCAGCTCCTCGCTCAAGGGTGACCGCAAGACCTACCAGCAGGACCTGGCCAACTCCCGCGAGTCGCTGCGCGAGCTGGAGCTGGACCTGGCCGAGGGCGCGGACCTGGTGATGGTCAAGCCGGCCATGCCGTGCCTGGACATCCTGCGCCAGGTCGCCGACCGCTCGCCGGTGCCGGTGGCGGCGTACCAGATCTCCGGTGAGTACTCGATGGTCGAGGCGGCCGCGGCGAACGGCTGGATCGAGCGCGAGCGGACCATCCTGGAGACGCTCACCTCGATCCGCCGGGCCGGGGCCGAGCAGATCCTCACCTACTGGGCCGTCGAGGCCGCGCGGATGCTCGCGCGCTGAACGACGGCATGACCGAGGGGGCGTCAGCTGTTGCTGACGCCCCCTCGGTCATGCCCGGCTCAGTGGCTCAGTGGTGGTGCATCCCGTCGATCTCCACCCCGCCGGCGCCCTCGCCGCCGGTGGCCGTGGCGGTGGTCCAGCCGTCGCCCATGCCGGCGGTGTGCACGTGGCTGGTGCCCGCGACGCCGTCGAACCAGCCGGTCGCGAGGACGGGGTGCTTCCCGCTGACCACGCCGCCACCCTCGCCGGCGGTGTAGACGTGGGCGTAGGCCGGAGCGGCGATGCCGGCGATCATCAGCGCGCCGGCCGAGACGGCGGCGGCCCGGGCGGCCGTCGTACGCAGGGGATTGCGCATGTGTAATCGAGCCTTCCTGATAGGGGATTGACTGTCCGTCAGTCGATGACATGACAGCGGAGCCGGGGGAAGCGTGCTCCCCGGCTCCGCTGGGTCCAGCTCTGGAGGGTCGGATGCTGCTCTGGAGGGTCAGGGTGCTGCTCAGCTCTCGCGTGGCGGACCGGCCGGGGCCGGCCGGTCCGCCCGTGTGCGGGGCTGACTCAGCTGGTCGGTCCTGATCAGCCGATCAGGTGCGACAGCGCGCCGTCGCCGTTGGCCTGGGTGGTCTGGCCCACGTTGCAGATCTGGTGCTGCTGCTGGTTGAGGACCGGCACGTCGACCTGGACCGGCACGAGGCCGACCTGGACGTGGTGCACCTCGGGCAGGCAGACGTTGGTGTTGTCCAGGGTGTGGTAGTTCGGGCTGTGGTCGCCGTGGGTGCCGGTGTGGTTGGTGCCACCGTTGCCCTGCACCGAGGCGGCCGAGCCGTCGGCGTCGCCGATCGCCATCGAGGGGGCGGCGGACATCGCGATGGCGGCGGTGGCCAGACCGGCGGTGGCGAGGACCTTCTTCAGCATGGGAGTGCTCTCTCTTGCTACGGGATTACTGGGGGAGGTGGAGCGATGGAGCGGTGGAGCGGGGTGGCTTGCTTGCTCAGCCGACCAGGTGCGAGGCGACGCCGTCACCGTTGCTCTGGGTGGGCTGGCCCTGGTTGCAGACCTGGTGGATCTGCTGGTTGCCGACCGGCACGTCCGCCTGGATCGGGACGAGGCCGACCTGGACGTGGTGGATCTCCGGCAGGCAGATGTTGGTGTTGTCCAGGAAGTGGAAGTTGGGGCTGTGGTTGCCCCAAGTGCCGGTGTTGTTGGTGCCGCCGTTGCCGGAGAGCGAGGCCGCGGAGCCGTCCGCGTTGCCGATCGCCATCGCCGGGGTGACACCGGCAGCCATCGCGGCGGCCACCAGGCCGACGGAGGCCAGGGTCTTCTTGATCATGGGGTTCCTCTCTGGATTGCTGCGTCCGCTGCGTCTGGGGGCAATCCGTTCTCCGAATTGACCTGGTCTGCGGTCACCATGACATCCGCGGCGTATTCAGGAAATTGATCACATTCGGCAGACCTCTGGCTGCGGTGCGATCGGGCATCCGATCCGGCCGTCGTCGTGCTCGTTGTGCGGTGACATCGATATCAAAGAACGGCGGCCCGGAAAGTTACGCGAGGCGTGCCGGGAAAAATTCTGTACGACCCAATCAGTCGGCGCGTCGATGCTATTAATGAGCCATTCCGGTTAAGCCGTGCCTACTCCGACCGCGTCGGGTCGTTGAAACAGATCGACCCCGGTCCTGTCCGGCGGGCCGTGTGACGGGCCCGACCGGTGCCGGGGGCACTTCCCAGCGCCTCACGAGATCGGATCAGAGAAGACGATGAAGCTCCCCAAGCGGACCGGTGCACTGCTGCTGGCAGTCGGAGCGTCGGCGATCGCGGGCCAGGGTGCGGCCAGTGCCGCCGGTGCCCAGCCGGTCACCCCGGGCCAGCCGATGACCCCGGCTCAGGTGGCGGCGATGGAGGACGGCCTGGCGACCAAGACGGTGCCGCTGCGGGTCCCGCTGGAGACGGTCAGCCAGCATGCGCCGATGCTGCCGCTGGGTGGGGACATCCACGGCGCGCTGCCGGCCTCCCCGGTGCTGCCGCCGGTGCAGGGCGGTCCGGAGAAGCACGAGCTGGTGCCGGACAGGATCGTGCCCGCGCTCAACTTCAGCAAGGTCGGCCCGAGCCTGGGCAGCGACCTCCCGCTGCCCGCGGTGGCCGACGGGGTGCGGCCCGGCAACCTGGACCTGGACGCGCCCTCGGCGCCGCTGAAGGCGGTGGGCCCGGCCGTCGGCCTCGGGCACCCGCTGAACTTCGTGGAGGGCGCGGACGGCCAGCTGAAGAACGGCTCGCTGTCGGCCGGCGACCTGGACCCGCGGGTGCTGCCCGGCGCGCTGTCGGCGGGCCCGGACGCCAAGGCCTCGCTCGGCGGTCCCGACCGGCAGACCCCGATGCTCAAGACGGCGCAGGACCTGCTCGACACCACCGCGGCCACCGCCCAGGAGGCCACCCAGGGCTGAACCCCTGCGGCCGTCGAGCATGGGTCAGGCCCGGTGCGAGCACCCGCACCGGGCCTGACCCATGCGCCGCCCGCTCAGTGGCCGGGCACCGCGCCGAGCAGCAGGCCCAGGCCCGGCAGGTCCTTGGCCCCGCCGCCGTCGCTGAGCGCACCGGTGAGGGCCGTGCTGCTGACCGGCCGCATGCCGGGGTTGTCCGGCTTGACCGCGACCGTGTTGTTCAGCGGATCGGCACTGGACTGGGCGAACGGGTCCAGGCGCAGGTCCTTGACCGGCCCGGTGACATAGCCGGTGGTGTTGCCGACGGCCCCCAGCGCCGGGCCGACCTCGGTCGGCTGCAGCTGTGCCTTCGGCACGGGGGCCTGCGGTACGGCGGAGTCGGCCAGGGCGGTGCCGGCCGCCGCGGGGGTGAGCAGCAGGGCCGCCCCCAGCGCGGCCAGCGCGCCGCCGGTGGTGGTGAGGCTCAACGGGATCCTTCTCTCTTGCGGGCCGGCTCTCTTGTGGGCCGCAAACGGCGCTGTCCCCCGGACACGGAAGTCCGGGGGACAGCGCTCACGCGACTTCCGCTGCTCAGCAGTCGTCGTCGTGGTGCGGCGGGGCGTCGACGTTGGCGCAGGTGTTGCCGAAAGCCGGGTTCAGCAGGCCGATCACGTTGATCGAGTTGCCGCACAGGTTCACCGGGATGTGCACCGGCACCTGGATGGCGTTGCCGGAGGCGACACCGGGGGAGTGGGCGGCGACGCCCTCCGCACCCGCACTGGCGTTGGCGGCGCCGGCGGCACCGATCACCAGGCCGACGGCGGCGGTGGAGAGGATGGCGAGCTTCTTGGTGGACTGCATGGGGGATCTCCTAGGGGATCATCACGGGGTGGCGGGCTGTGCTGCCAGGGGGAGGCGGCCGCACAGCCCGCGGCGCCGGGTCAGCGGGGGTGGCTCAGCCCGCGTTGGCGCAGGTGTTGCCGAACGCCGGGTTCAGCGCGCCGATCACGTCGATGGTGTTGCCGCACAGGTTCACCGGGATGTGGATCGGCACCTGGATGGCGTTGCCGGAGAGCACGCCGGGGGAGCCGACCGCGGCACCCTCGGCGCCCGCGCTGGCGTTGGCCGCGCCGGCACCGGCCAGCAGCAGGCCGGCGGCGGCGGTGGTCAGGACGAGGGACTTCGAGAACTTGCGCATGAGTTATTCCTCCGTTGATTTCCCGGGAGCACTTCGGTCGGACAGTTTGTCGTTCCGGTCGTTCCGGGTACCGGGCGAAACAGGATTGGCGATCGGAAGGTTCCGGCCGACCGGCCCGAATTCACTCAGCCGGGCGAAAGTCCGGCGATTCGACTCGGGTGGCGAACCGGAATGACCGTCCTGGTCGGTCAGGCGTTGACGCAGGTGTTGCCGAAGGCCGGGTTCAGCAGGCCGATCACGTTGATGCTGTTGCCGCAGAGGTTCACCGGAACGTGCACAGGGACCTGGATCAGGTTGCCGGAGAGCACACCGGGCGAACCGACAGCGGCACCCTCGGCACCCGCGTTGGCCGAGGCGGCGGACGCGCCACCGATGATCAGAGCGGCGGCGGCGGCCACGCCGAACGCGCCGTGGACGAGCTTGCGCATGACGGAATTCTCTTTCTGCCTACGATTTCTGACGGTGTGAAGCGGCTTCCCGACATAGAACGAGCACCGGCGCGGGCGGAAACGGGCACCGCCCCGGATCACCCGATCGCCTGCACACGCGGGCCGGGCGCGGGTGGCGAGCCGGCTGGCTGCGCGCAAACGGGTGAATTCGGCGGCGGAGGCCGCAACCACTCGCGGTAGGGGTCGTTGCTGATCATGCACGCATCGTGCTCAGCAACAAGGAGACTCAATATGAGCGTCAAGAAGGCTGCCGCTGTCGGCGCCGCCGTGGTCGGAATCGTGGCCGCGGGTGCCGGGACCGCCATGGCCAGCGCGGGCGCCGAGGGTGCCGCCGTCGGCTCCCCCGGTGTCCTCTCCGGCAACCTGCTCCAGGTCCCGGTGCACGTTCCGATCAACGCCTGCGGCAACAGCATCGACGTGATCGGCCTGCTGAACCCGGCGTTCGGCAACACCTGCGTCAACGAGGGCTGATTCACCCCTGGCGAAGCCGTCGTCCGTCGTCTCCCCTCCTGAGGCGGCTGGCGGCGGCTTTGGCTTTTCCGCACCGGGCTATATGAGGGAGCCTCAACTTCTGCTGTCACGAGCCTTGTTGCGTTACTTGTCAGTACCTACCATGTGAACCCGCTCACCGCACAGCTCCGCCACCCCCACCAAGGAGTCTGCGTGATCAGGAAGCTCACATCCGGTCCCCCCACCGTCCTGCTGGCCGTCGCCGCGCTGGTCGCCACCATCGGCCTGGCCACTGGCGCCCCGGCGGCCCACGCCGCCGCCAACTCGCCGTCCCCGCGCGCCGCGTTGCCCAGTGCGATCGTCTCGCTGGGCGACAGCGCGATCTCCGGCGAGGGCGCCGGCACCGACACGAACGACGGCTACTTCGCCGGCACCGACGGTCCCAAGGACTACTGCCACCGGCACCCCCAGTCGGAGATCTTCGACACCGGCCTGTCCGGCGTCACCGCCGTCGACCTGGCCTGCTCCGGCGCCCAGACCGGCGACCTGGTCAGCGACCCGAACCTGGCCAAGGTCACCGGCGGCGGCAGCGGCGACTTCGGCGAGCCCAAGCAGGACGCCCAACTCGCCCAGACCGCGGCCAGGTACGACGTCAAGATGGTCGTCGTCACGATCGGCGCCAACGACGACTTCGACTTCAGCGGGATCATGGAGAGCTGCCTCGCGCAGTACTTCCCGATCCCCAAGTCGCAGGGCTGCCGGGACACCATCGGCAGTGCCACCATCACCCAGCGCGCCGCCAAGGTGATCCCCAAGGTGACCGCCGCGCTCACCGACGTCCGTCAGACCATGCGCGCCGCCGGCTACGCGGACGGCGACTACCAGCTGGTCTACCAGTCGTACTTCACCCCGATCACCCCCGACATCCGCAGCAACGACCCCGCGACCAAGCTCGCCCAGGGCTGCCCGGCCTTCCCCGAGGACCTGGCCTGGGGCCACAACTGGGTGGTGCCGACCTTCGACGACGCACTGCGTCAGGCCGCCGAGGCCGTGCCGGGGGTGCGCTTCCTGGACCAGCGCCGGGTCACCTACGGCCACGAGGTCTGCGCCGAGTGGACCACATCGCCCTACGAGTACACCAACGGCGACGTGATCGACCTCTCGGAGAACACCCGCAACGGCTGCGACTACTCGATCGGCATCCTCTCGCTCTGCGAGAACGAGATCCGGCAGTCCTACCACCCGCGGGTGGCCGGCTACCAGGCCGAGGGCAACTGCCTGGCCGAGTTCTACGGCGAGCCCGCCCAGCAGGAGGCCTACTGCACCCTGGACCAGGCGGACGGCACCACGATCATGCCGCTGACGCCGGGTCAGCCCTTCGGCGACGCCCCCGAGGACGGCGCCTGGTACCAGCTGACCAACGCCGCCACCGGCCAGGTGCTCGACCTCTCCGGCGGCGGGAGCTACGGCGACGCCACCAACGGCCGGCCCGCCATCAACTATCCGGCGGACGGCGGCCTCAACCAGTCCTTCGTGCTGGAGGCCAAGCCCGGCGGCAGCTACGAGCTGGACTTCAGCGGCAACCGCGGCATGTGCCTGGACGCCACCGGCGCGGCCACCGCGCCCGGTACCCGGCTGGAGCAGTGGGGCTGCAACGGCGGCGGCAACCAGCACTGGGTCTTCGAGCCCGCCGGCCAGAACCAGTACAAGCTGGCCGACTCCCAGGACACCGGCAAGGTGGCCACCGTCAGCGCCGACCACGACGCCCAGAACAACGCGATCGTGGAGCTGGCCGCCGACACCGGCGCGTCGGCCCAGCTCTGGCAGCTCACCAAGCTCGGCATCGTCTACCTGCACGGCTGAGGCCCGCACCTGAGTGTGGGAAGTCGGTCCACCCGACTTCCCACACTGTGAGCCGGACCACCGGCGACTCCCGCAGGTTCACGGCAGGATCCCGACTTCAGTAGTTGGCGCTGGTCAGCGGCGTTTTTGGGCTCCAGGTGCCCCGGATGTGCCCATGGAAGTGGTGTGCAGGGTCCACCCGTTCCAGACGCTGGGCCTGATGACGCCGCCGGCCTACGACAAGATGGCGGACGGCGGCGGGCTGCTCGTTGACCAGCCGTGACGCCCCGCCAAACGGTCGCTGACGAGCCCTCAGAAGCCCATGGAGCTGCAGGTCAGGGCCACACCAGGCAGTACAGCTGGTGCCCCGCGTCGTGCAGCCGGTTCGCGAAGTCCTGCCACTCGTGCAGCATCGTGTAGATCACGAACGCGTCCCGGGGCCCGCGCCGGTCCGGCACGGTGGACCAGATGAACGCCGCCGCGCCCAGTTCGGTCTCGTCCGCCTTGCGCAGTGGCTCGACCACGGTGTGCGGCAGCTGAACCACCGCGTAGTCGGGGTGCAGCACGACCAGTTCGAGCGGCGGGACCTGGTGCAGCGGGATGCCCTCGATCCCGGTGAGGACCATGGCGCTCATGGTCTCGGGTTTGATCTTGGTGGAGAGATGGCCAGTGGGGGAGCCACTGGTCTCCATCAGATCGCCGAGCCGGCCGAGCGAGCCGAGCTCACCGGCGTCCAGCCCCAGCCCCCCGGGGCCGAGCGCGGTGGGGACTCTCGCGGCGGTCGCGCGGTCGGGTGCGCCGAAGTACTTGTACGTCACCCCCACGCGTCCTTCACCCCGCCTTCCCCTTCCCGCGCGGGCGGCCTTGCGGCCGGCCCCCGTGGCCTCCTCGAAGCCGTCCTGCTCCTCGGACACTCGGACCATCCTCACCGGAATTCGCCGGAATCGACAGACCCCCGGACCTCCGGTGCCCCGCCGGATGTCCCTTTTTCCCGTTATGTCAGCGATTGTGCACCGTGCCCGGCCAGCGTTGACCGCATCACGTCACCGCGTGCCCAGCCCCGCACCGGGGCGCGAACCCGCGCTCTCCAGTGTGCGGGATGAACCGACCGTGGCCGCACACGGATCATCGTTCCAGATGATCGGCTCCGACATGCAGAGGTAAAGGACACGATTTGAGAGCGGCGCCGTTTGAGAGGATGTGGTCTCGTGAGCTACCCCTATGAAGCACCCCAGTCCCAGTCGCTCTTCGAGCGCGCCTCGGCCGTGACCCCCGGCGGGGTCAACTCCCCGGTGCGCGCCTTCCGCGCCGTCGGCGGTACCCCGCGGTTCATGGTCTCGGGCACCGGCCCCTACCTGACCGACGCCGACGGCCGCGAGTACGTCGACCTGGTCTGCTCCTGGGGTCCGATGATCCTGGGCCACGCGCACCCGGCCGTCCTGGAGGCGGTGCGCGAGGCCGTCGGCAAGGGGACCTCGTTCGGCACCCCCGGTCAGGGCGAGGTCGAGCTGGCGGAGGAGATCGTGGCCCGGGTGGCTCCGGTCGAGCAGGTCCGCCTGGTCTCCTCCGGCACCGAGGCGACCATGTCCGCGATCCGGCTGGCCCGCGGTTTCACCGGCCGCGCCAAGGTCGTCAAGTTCGCCGGCTGCTACCACGGCCACGTCGACGCGCTGCTGGCCGCGGCCGGCTCCGGCGTCGCCACCTTCGCCCTGCCGGACACCCCGGGCGTGACGGGCGCTCAGGCGGGCGACACCATCGTGGTGCCGTACAACGACCTGGCGGCCGTGGCGGAGGCCTTCGCGCTGCACCCGGGCGAGATCGCCTGCGTGATCACCGAGGCCGCCCCCGGCAACATGGGCGTGGTCCCGCCGGGGCCCGGCTTCAACGCCGGCCTGGCCCGGCTCTGCCGGGAGAACGGCGCGCTCTTCATCTCGGACGAGGTGATGACCGGCTTCCGCGTCTCCAAGGCCGGCTGGTACGGCCTGGAGGCGGCGCACGAGGGCTGGGCGCCCGACCTGCTGACCTTCGGCAAGGTGATGGGCGGCGGCTTCCCGGCCGCGGCCTTCGGCGGCCGTGCCGACGTGATGGCCCACCTGGCCCCGGCCGGCCCGGTCTACCAGGCCGGCACGCTCTCCGGGAACCCGATCGCCACCGCGGCCGGCCTGGCCCAGCTGCGCGCCTGCACCGACGAGGTCTACACGACCCTCGGCCAGGTCGCCGACACCGTCTGCGGCCTGGTCTCCGAGGCGCTGACCAAGGAGGGCGTGGCGCACCGGCTGCAGAAGGCGGGCACCATGTTCTCGGTCTTCTTCACCGAGGAGCCGGTCACCGACTACGCCTCGGCGAAGCGTCAGGAGGCGTTCCGCTTCACCGAGTTCTTCCACAGCCTGCTCGCGGACGGGGTCTACCTGCCGCCGTCCGCCTTCGAGTCCTGGTTCGTCTCGGCGTCCCACGACGAGCGCGCGATCGAGCGGATCGCCGCCGCCCTGCCCGCCGCCGCCCGTGCCGCGGCGCTGGCCAAGCCCACGGAGGAACTGCGATGACCGACACCACGGTGGTGCACCTGGTGCGCCACGGCGAGGTGCACAACCCGCAGGGCGTGCTGTACGGGCGGCTGCCGGACTACCACCTGTCCGAGCTGGGCCGGCAGATGGCCGACCGGGTCGCCGAGCACCTGGCCGACCGCGACATCACCTACGTGGTCGCCTCCCCGCTGGAGCGCGCCCAGGAGACGGCCGAGCCGACCGCCAAGTCGCACGGCCTCACTGTCGCGGTGGACGAGCGCCTGATCGAGGCCGACAACATCTTCGAGGGCAAGACCTTCGGCGTCGGCGACGGCTCGCTGCGCAACCCGCGCTACTGGAAGTACCTGGTCAACCCGCTGCGCCCGTCCTGGGGCGAGCCGTACGTCGAGCTGGCGGTGCGGATGATGGGTGCGCTCGCGGGGGCGCGGGACGCCGCGCGCGGGCACGAGGCGGTCTGCGTCAGCCACCAGCTGCCGATCTGGATCGCCCGCTCGTTCGCCGAGAAGCGCCGGCTGTGGCACGACCCGCGCAAGCGGCAGTGCTCGCTGGCCTCGCTGACCAGCTTCACCTACGAGGGCGACAAGCTGGTCTCGGTCGGCTACCGCGAGCCGGCCCGGGACCTGCTGCCGGCCCACCTGCTCGGCAAGGGCAGCAAGGGCGACAAGCCCGTCGGCAAGAGCTTCGGGGCCTGACCCTTTTCACACTGGTCAACACCGATCGGCGCTTAGACGATCTTTACAGCCGCAGTTCGCAGGGGGGCCGACAGTCAACTGCCGACCCCCCTGAAACGCCCCGAACTGCCGTGCGAAGCTCTTCACATGTCTGGTACGCCCCGCGTCCGCCTGGCCGCGATTCTCACCGCCGCAGCCGCCGTCGTCGCCCTTGCCGGGTGCAGCTCGGCCGACGGCGGTAACGGCCAGGCCGGCTTCGTCGCCGGCAACGGCGGCGTGGACACCGTTCCGTTGGCCAAGCGGAAGCCGGCCCCGGCGATCGACGGCAAGGACCTGGAGAACAAGCAGGTCGCGCTCTCCGACTACACCGGCAAGATCGTGGTGATCAACATCTGGGGCTCCTGGTGCTCGTCCTGCCGCAGCGAGGCGGCCGGTCTGGAGCAGTCGTACCAGAAGTACAAGGACCAGGGCGTGGTGTTCCTCGGCATCAACACCCGGGACACCGACCCGACCAACGCCCGGCAGTTCGAGGCGAACCAGGGGATCACCTACCCGAGCATCTACGACCCGGACGGCACCCAGATCCTCAAGTTCCCCAAGGGCAGCCTCAATCCGCAGGCGATCCCGACCACCATGGTCGTCGACCGTCAGGGCCGCCTGGCCGAGCGCGCGATGCGGCCGGTCTCGATCTACGACATGGACGCCATCCTGGAGCCGCTGCTCGCCGAGCAGCACTCCTGACCGGCGCCCGAACGCCGCTCGGATCGACCCCGTCGAAAGGCTTTCGGGGCTTGCTCCTCTTAACGCCGATTGGCGTTTAAAGGATCTTTACAAGCCCAGTTCACAGGGGGGCCGACACGCAACTGCCTACCCCCCTGAAACGCCCTGAACTGCCATGCGAAACTTTTCACATGTCTGGTACGCCCCGCTTCCGCCTGGCCGCACTTCTCACCGCGGCGGCCGCCGTTCTCGCCCTCGCCGGCTGCAGCTCGACCGGCAGCGGCGGCAGCGGTGACGCCCAGACCGGCTTCGTCGCCGGCAACGGCGGCGTGGACACCGTTCCGCTGGCCAAGCGGAAGCCGGCCCCGGCGATCGACGGCAAGGACCTGGAGAACAAGCAGGTCGCGCTCTCCGACTACACCGGCAAGATCGTGGTGATCAACATCTGGGGCTCCTGGTGCTCGTCCTGCCGCAGCGAGGCGGCCGGTCTGGAGCAGTCGTACCAGAAGTACAAGGACCAGGGCGTGGTGTTCCTCGGTATCAACACCCGGGACACCGACCCGACCAACGCCCGGCAGTTCGAGGCGAACCAGGGGATCACCTACCCGAGCATCTACGACCCGGACGGCACCCAGATCCTCAAGTTCCCCAAGGGCAGCCTCAATCCGCAGGCGATCCCGACCACCATGGTCGTCGACCGTCAGGGCCGCCTGGCCGAGCGCGCGATGCGGCCGGTCTCGATCTACGACATGGACGCGCTCCTGGAGCCGCTGCTCGCCGAGCAGCACTCCTGACCGGCGCCCGAACGCCGCTCGGATCGACCCCGTCGAAAGGCTTTCGGGGCTTGCTCCTCTTAACGCCGATTGGCGTTTAAAGGATCTTTACAAGCCCAGTTCACAGGGGGGCCGACACGCAACTGCCTACCCCCCTGAAACGCCCTGAACTGCCATGCGAAACTTTTCACATGTCTGGTACGCCCCGCTTCCGCCTGGCCGCACTTCTCACCGCGGCGGCCGCCGTTCTCGCCCTCGCCGGCTGCAGCTCGACCGGCAGCGGCGGCAGTGGTGACGCCCAGACCGGCTTCGTCGCCGGCAACGGCGGCGTGGACACCGTTCCGCTGGCCAACCGGAAGCCCGCCCCGGCGATCGACGGCAAGGACCTGGAGAACAAGCAGGTCGCGCTCTCCGACTACACCGGCAAGATCGTGGTGATCAACATCTGGGGCTCCTGGTGCTCGCCCTGCCGCAAGGAGGCGGCCGGTCTGGAGCAGTCGTACCAGAAGTACAAGGACCAGGGCGTGCAGTTCCTCGGCATCAACACCCGGGACACCGACCCGACCAACGCCCGGCAGTTCGAGGCGAACCAGGGGATCACCTACCCGAGCATCTACGACCCGGACGGCACCCAGATCCTCAAGTTCCCCAAGGGCAGCCTCAACCCGCAGACCATCCCGACCACCATGGTCGTCGACCGTCAGGGCCGCCTGGCCGCCCGTGCGATGCGGCCGGTCTCGATCTACGACATGGACGCCATCCTGGAGCCGCTGCTCGCGGAGCAGCACTCGTGACCGGCGAACCGGGGTTCCTTGCCGACGGGGTCAACCAGACGGTGTTGAACGGCCCGCTGCTGCTCGCCATCCCCGTGGCCGTCGCGGCCGGCCTGGTCTCGTTCTTCTCGCCCTGCGTGCTGCCGCTGGTCCCGGGCTACCTCTCGTACATCACCGGCTTCTCGGCCGCCGACCTGGCGGACGCCCAGGGCCGGCGGCGCGGGCGGATGCTGCTCGGCTCGGTGCTCTTCATCCTGGGCTTCGCCGCGGTCTTCATTTCGTTCGGGGCGCTCTTCGGTGACTTCGGCGACACCCTGCGACACCAGCGGCACACCGTCAACGTCGTGCTGGGCTCCCTGACGGTGCTGATGGGCCTGGCCTTCATGGGGCTCCTGCCGGGGTTCAGCAACCGCGAGTTCCGCTCGCACCGCCGCCCGGTGGTCGGGCTGGTCGGCGCGCCGCTGCTCGGCGTCGTCTTCGGACTGGGCTGGGCGCCGTGCATCGGACCGACCATGGGGGCCCTGCTCTCCCTGTCGTTCAACCAGGCCAGCGCGGCGCGCGGGGCGTTCCTGATGGCCGTCTACTGCCTGGGCCTCGGCATACCGTTCGTGGTGGCGGCGCTGGCCTTCCGCAAGGCACTCGGTGCCTTCGGCTTCATCAAGCGGCACTACCAGTGGGTCATGCGGATCGGCGGCGGCATGCTGGTCGCCGTCGGCATCCTGCTGGTCACCGGCGGCTGGGACTACCTGGTGAACCAGCTTCAGTACGTCGCCCCCAGCGGCGAGATCGGAATCTGACGTGAGTGACACCGACCTCAAGCCTGTGGACGCCACCCCACCGCCGGGTGAGACCCCGGCGGACGAGGTGTCGGCCGAGCGGCTGACCAGCGCGCCGCAGGAGGCGGAGGCGCCGGTCGGCATAGGGCTGCTGGGCTGGGCGCGCTGGACGTGGCGTCAGCTGACCTCGATGCGGGTCGCGCTGATCCTGCTCTTCATGCTCTCGCTGGCCGCGATCCCGGGCTCGCTGATCCCGCAGACCAGCGAGAACCCGTTCAAGGTGCAGACCTTCCAGGCCGCGCACAAGAGCATCACGCCGCTCTACATCAAGCTCCAGCTGTTCAACGTCTACAGCTCGGTCTGGTTCTCGGCGATCTACATCCTGCTCTTCGTTTCGCTGGCCGGCTGCATCATTCCGCGCACCTGGCAGTTCGTCGGGGTGCTGCGGGCCAAGCCGCCGGTGGCGCCGGCCAACCTGACCCGGATGCCGGTCTACGCGGCCTGGCACACCGACGCCGACCCCGAGACCGCGGTGCGCGCCGCCGAGCGGCTGCTGCGCAAGCGCCGGTTCCGGGCGCACCTGGCGAACGGCGCGGTCGGGGCGGAGAAGGGCTACCTGCGCGAGGTCGGCAACCTGCTCTTCCACCTCTCGCTCTTCGCCCTGCTGGCCGGCTTCGCCTGGGCGAGCCTGGCGAGCGGCACCGGGAGCAAGCTGGTGGTGGAGGGCGGCGGCTACACCAACACCATGACCCAGATGGACAACTTCACCGGGTCGGCCTTCTACGGTCCCGAGGACCTGGACCCGTTCGGCTTCAACCTGGACCACTTCACCGCCACCTACCAGACCACCGGTGACCAGATCGGCGAGGCCCGGGACTTCACCGCGCACATCCAGTACTGGCAGGGCGCGGACCCGACCAAGCTGAAGACCGGTGAGATCCAGGTCAACAAGCCGCTGGAGATCGACGGCAGCAAGGTCTTCCTGATCGCCCACGGCTACGCCCCGGTGGTCACGGTCCGGGACGGCAGCGGCAAGGTCGTGTACCACGACAAGGTGCCGTTCCTGCCGCAGGACACCAACCTGACCTCGACCGGCGTGATCAAGGTCGGTGACTACGGGCAGAAGGACGGCAAGAAGGTCCAGCTCGGTTTCAGCGGCTTCTTCCTGCCGACCGCGCCGGCCAACTTCGACGCCAACACCGGTCCGCGCTCGCTCTACCCGGGCCCCGCGGCCCCGACCATGGTGCTCACCGCCTACGAGGGCGACCTGGGCACCGACTCGGGCCAGCCGCAGAACATCTACCAGCTCGACCTGTCGCACCTGACCCAGCTGCAGCAGGACGGGCAGCCGGCCAAGGTCAAGATGGTGCCCGGCCAGGGCTGGGAGCTGCCGGACGGCTACGGGTCGATCACCTTCGACGGCTACCAGCAGTGGGCGAACTTCAACATCTCGCACCGCCCCGGCAACTCGGTCGCGCTGACCGGCGCGGTGCTCGCGGTGCTCGGCCTGATCGGCTCGCTGCTGGTGCAGCGCCGCCGGATCTGGGTCCGCGCGGTCGCCACGCCGGACGGCCGGACCCTGGTGGAACTGGCGGGCCTGGCCCGCAGCGAGTCGGCGAAGATCGCCGAGGAGCTGGCCGAGCTGGCGGTCGACCTCCAGGACGACGCCCCGGCCCTCGACGACGACACCCCGGCCGCCGAAGCCGCCGCCGAAGCCGCTGACGAGGCCGCTGACCGAGCTGCCGCCGAAGCCGCCGACGACCCTGGTGCCCCGGAGGACCCGTCAGCCGACGACTCACCCGGCACCCCCGCAGAAGCCACCCCCGCCGCACCGGAATCCAAGGAGTAGACGGTGATGTACCTCGCCACCGGGGTCAATACCCAGCTGTCGGGCCTGTCCGACAAATTGATCTACTCGGCCATGTTCGTCTACGCGCTGGCCATGTTCGCCCACATGTTCGAGTGGACCTTCGGCAGCAAGGGCGGGGTCGCCCGCCGCTCGGCCGAGCAGGCCTCGCTGGCCGCCGCTGCCGCCGCGGCCAGCCTGCCCGGGCAGCTGGCGGCCGCCCAGGCGGCCAAGAAGGTGACCGTCACGGTCGCCACCGGCGACGGCGGCACCACCACGCTGACCCGTACCGCGCTGGCCGGCGAAGGGGCCACCGTGGTCACCAGCGGCCGCGGCGACGAGCTGGAGCTCGACGGCCCGGGCGCGGCCGGCAGCAGCGAGAAGGGCGACCTGGCGGGCCGGATCGCCATCTCGCTCACCGTCCTCGGCTTCCTGTGCAACTTCGGCGGCGTGCTCTTCCGCGGCCTGTCGGTGATGCGCTGGCCGTGGGGGAACATGTACGAGTTCTCCTGCGCCTTCGGCGTCACCATGATCGGCGCCTACCTGCTGCTGCTGGCGTTCGGCAAGCCGGTCCGCTGGATGGGCCTGCCGGCCGTGGTGGCCGCCTGTCTGACCCTGGGCCTGGCCACCAGCGTGCTCTACACCGACTCCGAGCAGCTGGTGCCCGCGCTGCACTCCTACTGGCTGGCGATCCACGTGACCGCCGCGATCATCTGCGGTGGCGCCTTCTACGCGGCCTTCGCCACCACCGCGCTCTACCTGGGCCGGGAGTCCTACGACAAGCGGGTGGCGGCTGGTCTGCCCGGCGGCCCGTTCAGGACCGCGGCCTCGATCTGGGAGCGGCTGCCCGCCACCGCCACCCTGGACAAGCTCTCCTACCGGATCAACGCGCTGGTCTTCCCGCTGTGGACGTTCACCATCATCGCGGGCGCGATCTGGGCCGAGGCGGCCTGGGGCAAGTACTGGGAGTGGGACCCGAAGGAGACCTGGTCCTTCATCACCTGGGTGGTCTACGCCTGCTACCTGCACGCCCGGGCGACCGCGGGGTGGAAGGGCCGCAAGGCGGGGTACCTGGCGCTGCTGGCCTTCGCCTGCTTCCTGTTCAACTACTACGGCGTCAACATCTTCATCACCGGTAAGCACTCGTACGCGGGTGTGGGCTGATCCGACCGGCCCGGCACCCCGTCCCGCCGCCGGTCCCGCGGCCCGCCACTGAGCGGACGTCAGCAGGATCACCGGCCCGACGGGGTGTCAGAGTTACCGGGGTGGGCAGGACTCGGAACGAGTAACTGGCTGTGACAGAGTGGGACGTACCGGGACGAATGCCGGTGCGCCGGGCAGCGGGGAGGCCGCGACATGGACAGCGATGAGCTCATGCTGACGGTCCGGATCACGGTCGCGGAGCGGGCGCTGCTGCGGCGGCTCGCGCAGGGGCACCGCAGCGATCTGTCCGAGGTGGTGGCCGACGGCCTGCTCGACATCCTGCCGACGCTGTCCGGCACCGCCCGCGCCTACCTGCTGCTCGCCGCGCTGACCGAGCCGGCCCCGTGCGCCCTGACGGTCTGGCTGCCCGCGCCGCTGGCCGACCTCCTGGTGCCCGCCGCCGACCAGGTGGCGCTGGCGACCGGGGTGCGGCTGGGCTCGGGCAGCTCGATGCTGGGCGCCGCCCTGCGGCTCTGGCTGGCCCAGGACCCGCAGCTGCTGGCCGACCACCTGGACCTGATGCACGCGGGCCGCTCCACCGGCCTGGTGGCCGCCTAGGCCTTCGCGCCACGGGAAGACGCCCACCGGAAGACGCCCACGGGAAACGTCGACGAGAACCCGGCCACGGAGAAATCAGGGTGCTCCGCGAGCGCCGTCGCGGCCATGATGACCCGCGTGAACGCGAAGAGCTGGACCATCGAACCGACCCCGGTCGACCACCCCGAGGCCGTCGCCCTGCTGCGCGCCTACCTGACCGAGATCGTGGGCCGCTACCACCAGCGCCCCGCCACCGAGGCGGAGGTCGACCAGGTCCAGGAGTGGGAGCCGGCCACCGGCCTCGCCGCCTTCCTGGTGGCCCGGCTGGACGGCCTGCCGGTGGGCTGCGTGGGCCTGCGTGAACTGGCACCGGGGCTGGGCGAGCTGACCAAGGTCTACCTCGGCCCGGCCGCCCGCGGCCAGGGCGGCGGCGGGCGGCTGATCGCCGCCGTCGAGGCGGCGGCGCTGGAGCTCGGGCTGACCACGCTGCGCCTGGACACCCGCGCCGACCTGGTGGAGGCGCGGGCGCTGTACGCGCGGCAGGGCTATCGCGAGATACCCCGCTACAACGACAGCGCCTACGCCGCCCACTGGTTCGAGAAGGAGCTGGTCAGGCAGCCCACTGCCAGCTGACCGGCGAGTAGTACACGGGGTGGCGGTCCAGCCGCTGCCAGCGGGCGATCGGCTCGACGGGGGCGAGGCCGGCGGCCGACTGGGTGGCCGCGGCGCGGGCCAGCAGGACGGCGGTGAGGGCGGCGAGCTCCTCGTCGGACAGGGTGCCGCGGGTGACGCGGACGAGTGGTTCGGTTGCTGCGGTCATGGCTGGGTCTCTCTCCCCCGAAAGCTGTGGTTGACGAGGCGGCGCGCGGGCCCGGCGGCGGTCGGCCGCCGGACGGCTGCTACATCGGCGGGTTGCCGTGCTTGCGGCTGGGCAGGTCGGCGTGCTTGGTGCGGAGCATGGCCAGCGCGTGGGCGAGCACCGCACGCGTCTCGGCCGGGTCGATGACGTCGTCCACCAGGCCGCGCTCGGCCGCGTAGTACGGGTGCATCAGCTCGCTCTTGTACTCCTTGATCTTCTGCGCGCGCATCGCCTCGGGGTCCTCCGCCCCGTTGATGTCACGCCGGAAGATCACGTTCGCCGCACCCTCGGCGCCCATCACCGCGATCTCGTTCGTCGGCCAGGCGTACGACAGGTCGGCGCCGATCGAGCGGGAGTCCATCACGATGTACGCGCCGCCGTAGGCCTTGCGCAGGATCAGCGAGATCCGCGGCACGGTGGCGTTGCAGTAGGCGTAGAGCAGCTTGGCGCCGTGGCGGATGATGCCGTCGTGCTCCTGGTCGACACCGGGCAGGAAGCCGGGCACGTCCAGCAGGGTGACCAGCGGGATGTTGAACGCGTCGCACATCTGCACGAAGCGGGCGGCCTTCTCCGAGGAGTGGATGTCCAGCACCCCGGCCAGCGACTGCGGCTGGTTCGCGATGATCCCGGTGACGTGCCCGTCGATCCGGGTCAGCGCCACGATCACGTTGGTGGCCCAGCGCTCGTGGATCTCCAGGTACTCGCCGTGGTCGACGATCTCCTCGATCACCTTGCGCATGTCGTAGGGGCGGTTCCCGTCGGCGGGCACCAGGTCGAGCAGCAGGTCGTTGCTCCGCTCGATCGGGTCGTCGCTCGCCGTGGCCGGCGGCATCTCCCGGTTGTTCTGCGGCAGCAGCGACAGCAGGTAGCGCACCTCCTCGATGCACGACTGCTCGTCGTCGTAGGCGAAGTGCGACACCCCCGACACGCTGGAGTGCACGTCCGCGCCGCCCAGCCCGTTCTGGCTGATCTTCTCGCCGGTCACCGCCTGCACCACGTCCGGGCCGGTGATGAACATCTGCGAGGTCTCGCGGACCATGAAGATGAAGTCGGTGAGCGCGGGGCTGTAGGCCGCGCCGCCCGCGCAGGGGCCGAGCATCACGGAGATCTGCGGGATGACGCCGGAGGCGCGGGTGTTGCGCTGGAAGATGCCGCCGTAGCCGGCGAGCGCGGTGACGCCCTCCTGGATCCGGGCCCCGGCGCCGTCGTTCAGCGACACCAGCGGCGCGCCCGCCGCGATCGCCATGTCCATGATCTTGTGGATCTTCTGCGCGTGGGCCTCGCCCAGCGCGCCGCCGAAGATCCGGAAGTCGTGCGCGTAGACGAACACCGTCCGGCCGTGCACCGCACCCCAACCGGTGATCACACCATCGGTGTGCGGCCGCTTGCCCTCCAGGCCGAAGCCGGTGGCGCGGTGCCGGCGCAGCGGCTCCACCTCGTGGAACGAACCCTCGTCGAGCAGCAGGTCGATGCGCTCACGCGCCGTCAACTTGCCCTTGGCGTGCTGCGCCTCGGTCGCCTTGTCGCTCGGACCGCGCCGTACCGCCGCACGCAGCTCGTGCAGCTCGGCGACCCGGCCACGCGCGTCCGCGGGCTCACCCGCAGCGGCCTCCTGCAACACCGTCATCTCGAACTCCCAGGTATGTGAGCGAGCGAGCAGTCGGTGTCGGCTGTGGGCTCCGGCTGCGATTTCCTTCTTCCCCTACGACATTACGAGGCCAGGCCACTCCGTTTCGGCGTTGATTCCGTACAAGGTCCTCTCGGTTTAGCTGTCGAGGACATACAGAAAATCTGGCCACGGTACCCAGGAGGCAGTCACCCGAATGCCTCTGGGGCGCCGCCTTGCGCCGTGCACGCCAAGATCGGCGGTAGGCGAGCGGATGAGTCGATTGCGCAGCTCAGAGTGGGTTACTGGGGGGTGTCACAACGGTCGACGGGGTGTCGGTCAGGGGTTCCTAGGGGTTGGTCCCGGCAGTGGACCGGTGGACCATCAGTCGTAGGGATGCGCCAAAAGGCGAAGATTGCTGATCAAGCGGCACAGGAGCGCGCTCCGCCCCAGGTGGCGTCAGGTCGTGGCGTCCCCACGACCCTCGCGGCGGCGGCGCTCGTTGTCGCGCTGCAGCGAGGCGAGGAACTCGGGGTCGTCGTCCGGCGCCGGCGGGCGCCCGGGGCGGTCCGGCTCGGGCGGCGCGAAGCCCACGGTGCGCCCGAGGGCCGGTGCGCCCCGGCGCCGCCCGGCCAGCAGCCAGGCGAGCGGGCCGAGCAGCACCTCGCCGAAGAAGAGGATGAGCAGGATCCAGACCACCTTGGGCAGGTGGCGGACCTCCTGCTCAGGGGTGGTCAGGCAGTCGATGAACGCCCAGACCCACAGCAGCAGGACGACCAGGAACGGCAGATAGTCCAGCACGTCGGTTTTCTCTCCCCCGAGACCGAGCGGGCGGCGGGGCCCGCGCCGCAGCGGAGCGGGACCTGTTGACCGGGCCAGGCTATCCGGTACCCGATACTGGCAGGCATGGCATACGACGATCTCCGCTCATTTCTGCGGGCTCTCGAACGAGAAGGCGACCTCAAGCGCATCAAGGTCGAGGTGGACCCCCATCTGGAGATCGGCGAGATCGTCGACCGGGTGCAGAAGGCCAAGGGCCCGGCGCTGCTCTTCGAGAATGTCAAGGGCTGCACGATGCCGCTGGCGATGAACGTCTTCGGCACCGAGCGCCGGCTCGCCAAGTCACTCGGCCTCAAGTCCCCGGAGGACATCGCCGAGAAGATCGCCGGGCTGCTCAAGCCCGAGCTGCCGCACGGCTTCACCGGCGTCCGGGACGCCTTCGGCAAGCTCGCCTCGATGACCCATGTGCCGCCGCGCAAGGTCAGGACGACCGAGGCGCCGGTGCAGGAGGTGGTGCTGACCGGGGACCAGGTGGACCTGGACACCCTGCCCGCGCTCTTCACCTGGCCGCTGGACGGCGGCTCCTTCTTCAACCTGGGCCTGACCCACACCAAGGACCCGGAGACCGGCGGGCGCAACCTGGGCCTGTACCGCCTGCAGCGGCATGACAAGCGGACCATCGGCATGCACTGGCAGATCCACAAGGACAGCCACAACCACTACCAGGCGGCCGCCCGGCGCGGCGAGAAGCTGCCGGTGGCGATCGCCTTCGGCTGCCCGCCGGTGGTCACCTACGCCGCCACCGCCCCGCTGCCCGGCGACATCGACGAGTACCTGTTCGCGGGCTTCGTGGCCGGCGAGCGGGTCAAGATGGTCGACTGCAAGACCGTCCCGCTCCAGGTCCCGGCCGACGCCGAGGTGGTGCTGGAGGGCTGGCTGGAGCCGGGCGAGATGCTGCCCGAGGGCCCGTTCGGCGACCACACCGGCTTCTACACCCCGCAGGAGCCGTTCCCGGCGCTGACCATCGACTGCGTCACGATGCGCCGCCGGCCGATCCTGCAGTCCATCGTGGTCGGCCGCCCGCCGACCGAGGACGGGCCGCTGGGCAAGTTCACCGAGCGCTTCTTCCTGCCGCTGCTCAAGATCATCATCCCGGACATCGTCGACTACGACCTGCCCGAGGCCGGCGGCTTCCACAACTGCGCGATCGTCTCGATCGACAAGAAGTACCCCAAGCACGCGCAGAAGGTGATGCATGCCATCTGGGGTGCCCACATGATGTCGCTGACCAAGCTGATCATCGTGGTGGATGCCGACTGCGATGTGCACGACTACCAGGAAGTCGCCTGGCGGGCACTGGGCAACACCGACTACAGCCGCGACCTGAGCGTGGTCGAGGGCCCGGTGGACCACCTGGACCACGCCTCCTACCAGCAGTTCTGGGGCGGCAAGGCGGGCATCGACGCGACCCGTAAGCTCCCGGAGGAGGGGTACACCCGCGACGGCGGCTGGCCGGAGATGGTCAGCTCCGACCCGGCCACGGCCGAACGGGTGACGAAGCGCTGGAAGGAGTACGGGCTGTGAGGACGGCAGACATGATGAGGGTGAAGGGGCAGGGCGGCGTGCCCCGCCTTCGCGGGGGTATTCCGGAGTACGGGCTGTGAGCCTGACCGCCGACGCGTTCGAGGCGCCCCCGAACAAGGCCAAGGCTTTCCTGCGCCTGGTCCTGATCGAGCACTCGGTCTTCGCCCTCCCCTTCGCCTACATCGCCACCCTCACCGCGATGTTCCTCGCGGACAAGCGGGTGCACTGGGGCCAGCTGCTGATCGTCACCGTCGCGATGGTGAGCCTGCGGACCTTCGCGATGGCCGCGAACCGGATCATCGACCGCGAGATCGACGCCCGCAACCCCCGCACCGCGGGCCGCGAGCTGGTCACCGGCGCGGTCTCGGTGCGCACCGCCTACACCGGCTCGGCCCTCGCCCTGCTGGTCTTCCTCGGCGCGGCCGCCCTGCTCAACCCGCTCTGCCTGGCGCTCGCGCCGGTGGCCGTGGTGCCGATGGTGGTCTACCCGTACGGCAAGCGCTTCACCGACTTCCCGCACGCGATCCTCGGGCTGGCCCAGGCGATGGGCCCGGTCGGCGCCTGGCTGGCCGTCACCGGCACGTGGTCCTGGGACGCGGTGGTGCTCGGGCTCGCGGTGGGCATCTGGATCGGCGGCTTCGACCTGATCTTCGGCTGCCAGGACGTGCTGGCCGACCGGGCCGAGGGCGTCCGCTCGGTGCCCGCCCGGTTCGGCGTCGCCGCGGCGCTCACCGGCGCCCGGGTCTGCCACGCCGTCACCACCGCGCTCTTCGTCTGGTACGGCGTGCTCACTCACGCGGGCCCGGCCTTCTACGTCGGCCTGGTGGTGGTGATCGTCGCCTTCTGCTACGAGCACAGCATCCTCAAGCCGGACGACCTCTCCCGCCTCAACCGGGCCTTCTTCACCGCCAACGGCTTCGTCGGCATCTCGCTGTTCGGCTTCGCCCTGCTGGACCTGATCCTGCGCGGCCTGCACTTCGCCTGACCCGGCCGGCCACCCCGGGGTGGCACCTCCCCGGGGCCCGGCCGGTACGCGATGATCGGAGCCCGAAGGGGCCCCGGAGGAGGCGTCGATGCTCGGTTCCCTGCAGTGCGTGGTGCTGGACTGCCACTACCCGGCCGCGCTGGCCCGGTTCTACGCCGAGCTGCTCGGTGGCGAGTTGGACCGGCCCGACCCGCGCTGGCGGCTGGACGAGGACTGGTCCACCCTGCACACGCCGGGCGGGCTGGTGCTCGCCTTCCAGCGGGTCGCGGACTTCCACCCGCCGCAGTGGCCCGACCCGGGCCACCCGCAGCAGTTCCACCTGGACGTCCAGGTCGCCGACCTGCCGGCCGCCGAGCGCGAAGTGACCGCGCACGGCGCGGCCTTCCTGCGCCGCGAGGCCGGCTGGGTCATCTACGCCGACCCGGCCGGCCACCCGTTCTGCCTGCTGTCGCACTGACCGGCGCCGCCGCGTCGCCGGGGCCTGCCCTGTCGCCAGGGCCTGTCCTAGAGGAGCCGCAGCCGGTCCCCGACCCGCAGCAGCCCGGGCGCGCTGACGGTGGCCAGCGCGTCCAGCCGCCGCTGGTGGGCCCGGTCCAGCACCCGCAGGATCTCGGGGGCGTGCGGCAGCCCGGGCTGGGCGGCGGTGGACATCACACAGCGCTCGCTGGAGCGGACGAAGGCCAGCCGGGCGCCGGACCGCAGCTCCCCCTCCCGCCCGAACCAGTGGTCCTCGACGAACGGCGGGGTGCCCGGCGGGGTGCGCAGCACGATGTTGGGGCGGAACCGGCGCTCGTCCACCAGCTCGGTCGGCACGGCCTCGCGGACCCAGTCCAGGGTGGCGGTGGTCAGCAGGCTCACCGGCAGCTGGTCGAAGTGCGAGACGGCGTCCTCGCGGGCCAGCTCGACGCCGTCCCGCTGCAGGTAGGCGCGGAGGAAGGCGGTGGGGTCGGCGATCGGGCGGCCCAGCGGGTCGAGCAGCTCGGGGCCCTCCAGTCGGTGGCCGAGCCGGGAGCCGAGACGCAGCAGCCCGTCCATCCGCCGCAAGCGGCGGGTGGTCCTGCCCGAGCCGAGTCTGCCGTCGGTGTCCCGGACGGCGTAGAGCCGGTCGCCGGCCAGGCCGCGGTCGTCCAGGGCGACCTGGGTCAGGCGCTCCCCGGCGGTGGACTTCACGGGGTAGCGCCAGAGTCGCTCGACCACTCCGACGATCTCTGCCATGGACGGGCAGCCTATCGGGGGCGGCGAACCTTGGTCTAGACCTATGGAGCGAGGTGGGGAACGGGCGGCGCGGGCTCAGCCGACCCGCGCCACCGCCCGCACCGGAGCGCCGTCGGCGGCGGCCAGCCGCAGCGGGAAGAGGCTGATGCTGATCGGCTTCTCCCGGGCCTGGGCCTCCAGCAGCGCCGTCAGATCGGTCAGGTTCTCCGCGATCACCCCGCCGCCCTCGGCGCCGAGCAGGATCCGGTGGGCGGCCAGCAGCGGCGCCTCGGCCGCCGGGGCGGCGTCGTGCTCGTCGGCGAGACCGGCCAGCAGCACGGCCACCGCCGGGTCCGCCGGGCCGGGGTCGGGGGTGGGGTCCACGCTCAGCGCGTCCACCCCGAGGGTGCGCACCCCGGCCGCCACGATCGCCTCGGCCGCCTCGGGGGTCAGGTAGGGGTGGGCCAGATAGCGCTCGGTGCCCCAGAACCGGGGCCAGCCGGTGGCCAGCAGCAGGATCGCGTCGGGCGTCAGCCGCTCCAGCGCGGGCGCCAGCTGATCGGGCGTCACCGGGGTGCGGGCCGGCAGCGCGCGCAGGTCGGCCACCACGGCGGGGCCGGTGAACCGGGTGAGCGGCAGCCCGTCCAGCGTGGGCCAGGTGACATCCACGTGGTACGGGGCGTCCACGTGGGTGCCGGACTGCGAGCCCAGGTGCACCGAGAGCACGTTCACCCCGGCGGTGTCGGTGGTCAGCGCGGGGCGCAGCGCGACCTCGGGGTCACCGGGGTAGACGGGCATGCCGGTGGTGACCTGGTGGGTGAGGTCGATCAGGACCGGGGCCGGCGAAGGAGTCACCCCACCATGCTCTCGCGTCCCAGGCCCTAGGGTGCGGGTATGGGCAAGGAAGAAGACGACACCGTACGGCGGCCCTGGGTGGTCGGGGTCTCGGGGGCCTCGGGCACCCCGTACGCGGCCTCGGTGATCCGGGCGCTGCTGGCGGCCGGTGAGGCGGTGGACCTGGTGGTCAGCCGGGCCGCCCGGCTGACCATCCTGGACGAGACCGGCATCTCCTTCCGGGACGCGCACTGGCGGGCCGACCTGGCCGCCTGGCTGGGCGACAGCGCCGGCGACAGCGACACCGACAACGACGGCAACGGCGACGGCCCGGCCGCCGTCGAGCTGGACCGGGTCCGCTACTGGGCCGCCGGCGACTTCGCGGCGGGGCCCTCCAGCGGCTCCTACCCGGCCAAGGGGATGCTGGTGGTGCCGGCCACCACCGGCGCGGTGGCCGGGATCGCGCTCGGCCTGAGCAAGGACCTGCTCCAGCGGGCCGCCGCCGTCACCCTCAAGGAGCGCCGCCCGCTGGTGGTCTGCGTCCGCGAGGCACCGCTCGACGGGGTGACGCTGCGTCACCTGGTCGAGCTGGACGCGGCCGGCGCCGTGGTGCTGCCCGCCTCGCCCGGGTTCTACGCGGGCGGCTCCACCGCCCGGGAGCTGGTGGACTTCGTGGCCGGGCGGGTGCTGGACGCGGTCAAGGTGCCGCACGCGCTCTACCGCCGCTGGGGCGGCGAACTGGGTGCGGCCCGCACCGCGGAGGGGGCGTAGGAGGGTGCGTGCCGAGAGAGTATGTTCTCTGCGATATCTGGCATCCGACATCTGACGTCTGCGAAATCCGGGTTGCGCCACGTGTGAGCCCTTGGATTTGCGGATAATGCTCTCGGGGTCTGGCGAGTTCGGAAGGACGCGGGACGGTACATGGACACGGTGGACAGACAGCTCATCCAGGCGCTCCGGGAGAACGGTCGCGCCTCCTACGCGGAACTGGGCCGCCTGGTGGGCCTGTCGGGTCCGAGCGTCACGGACCGGATCAACCGCCTGGAACAGGCCGGGGTGATCACCGGCTACCGGGCGACCGTCAACCCGGCCTCGCTCGGGTTCGGGGTGACCGCCCTGATCGGCCTGCAGCTCACCGACGCGGCCGACCACGAGGACGTGGCGCACCGGCTGAAGGACCTCGGCGAGGTCGAGGACTGCTGGTTCATCGCGGGCGACGACTCCTACATGCTCAAGGTCCGGGTCTCCGACGTGGAGGGCCTGGAGTCGGTGGTGAAGCGGCTGTCGGGCACCAAGGGGGTGGCCCGCACCCGGACCACCGTCGTACTGTCCACCAAGTGGGAGAACCGGGTCAGCGACCTGCCGGCCCTGAGCGACTGAGCCGCGCCGCGGCGCCGGGTGGGGTCCGCCGAGCCGGGTCGGCGGCGGGCCCCGTCCGCAGCGGGGGAGCGGCTCGTCGAGCGAGTGCACATCAGTCTCGGGAATGAGGATCGGATGCCACTGGTCGGGCTGGAAGAGCTGCGTGCCGCTCAGCGACGGATAGCCGGGGTCGCGGTACGCACCCCGCTGATGCCGGCGCTCTGGGCAGAGGACGGCAACCGCCGGCTCTGGCTCAAGCCGGAGAGCCTCCAGCCCACCGGCGCCTTCAAGATCCGCGGCGCCTACAACCGGCTGGCCCAGCTGAGCGCCGCCGACCGGGCGCGCGGTGTGGTCGCGCAGTCCAGCGGCAACCACGCCCAGGCGGTCGCGTATGCGGCCGGGCTGCTGGGGATCAAGGCCGTCATCGTGATGCCCGACACCTCGCCCGCGGTGAAGGTCGAGAGCACCCGCTCCTACGGCGCCGAGGTGGTGCTGGTCGCCCCCGACCGGCGCGACGACGTCCCCGCCGAGCTGAGGGAGCGTCACGGCTACGTCTGGGTGCCGCCCTTCGACGACCTGGACATCATCGCCGGCCAGGGCACGGTGGGCCTGGAGATCGGCGAGGACGCCCCGGACGAGCTGGACACCGTGCTGGTGCCGGTCAGCGGCGGCGGGCTGATCAGCGGGGTGGCGGCGGCGATCAAGCTGACCACCCCGGGCGTGCGGGTGATCGGCGTCGAGCCGGAGCTCGCCGCCGATGCCCGGGCCAGTCTGCGGGCCGGTGAGCGGATCAGCTGGCCGGTCGCCGACACCTACCGGACGATCGCCGACGGGCTGCGCACCCCGGCCGTGGGCGTGCTGCCGTTCGAGCACCTGCAGGCCTACGTGGACGACATCGTCACGGTCAGCGAGGCGGAGATCCGCGACACCGTCGCCGTGCTGGCCCGGCGCGGGCGCCTGGTCGCCGAGCCGTCCGGGGCGGTGGCCACCGCCGGGTACCTGCACCGGGCCGGTGAGCTGCGCGGGAGGGTCTTCGCGGCGGTCGTCAGCGGCGGCAATCTGGAACCCAAGCTGCTGTCGGAGCTGCTCGCCGCATAGGCGTAGTCTCGATCTGGCCATCAGGCCGATGGCTTTTGCACCGAATGACACAGGAGGCGGGTCGCCGCATGGACGCAGGGCTGAAGCGGGAGCTGGAGGCGAAGGTCTACGCGGGCGAGCGGCTGACCCGTGAGGACGGCATCGCGCTCTACGAGAGCGACGACCTGGCCTGGCTGGGCGGCCTGGCGCACCACGTGCGGACGAAGAAGAACGGCGACGTCGTCCACTTCAACGTCAACCGCCACCTGAACATGACCAACGTCTGCGCCGCCTCCTGCGCCTACTGCTCGTTCCAGCGCAAGCCGGGCGAGAAGGACGCCTACACCATGCGGATCGAGGAGGCCGTGCGGCTGGCCAAGGCGATGGAGGTGGACTCGCTCACCGAGCTGCACATCGTCAACGGCCTGCACCCCACCCTCCCGTGGCGCTACTACCCGCGCAGCCTGCGCGAGCTGAAGGCCGCGCTGCCCAGCGTCTCGCTCAAGGCGTTCACCGCCACCGAGATCCACTGGTTCGAGAAGATCAGCGGGCTGAGCGCCTCGGAGATCCTGGACGAGCTGATCGACGCCGGCCTGGAGTCGCTGACCGGCGGCGGCGCGGAGATCTTCGACTGGGAGGTCCGCCAGCACATCGTCGACCACGAGACCCACTGGGAGGACTGGTCGCGGATCCACCGCCTGGCGCACGAGAAGGGCCTGAAGACCCCGTGCACCATGCTCTACGGCCACATCGAGGAGCCCCGGCACCGGGTCGACCACGTGCTGCGGCTGCGTGAGCTGCAGGACGAGACCGGCGGCTTCCAGGTCTTCATCCCGCTGCGCTACCAGCACGACTTCCACGACTCCAAGGACGGCGTGGTCCGCAACCGGCTGATGGAGCGCACCGAGATGGCCACCGGCGCCGAGGCGCTGAAGACCTTCGCGGTCTCCCGGCTGCTCTTCGACAACGTCCCGCACGTCAAGGTCTTCTGGGTGATGCACGGCGTCACCACGGCCCAACTGGCGCTCAGCCACGGCGCGGACGACATGGACGGCTCGGTGGTCGAGTACAAGATCACCCATGACGCGGACAACTTCGGCACCCCGAACAAGCTCGGCCGCCAGGACCTGCTGGAGCTGATCCGGGACGCCGGTTTCCGGCCGATGGAGCGCAACACCCGCTACGAGGTGATCCGCGAGTACGACGGCCCGGACCTGCAGCGCCGCGAGACCCCGCAGGCGATGCGTCTCTGAGCGCAGTCCTCCTGGCCTCGGACACAGGGCCTTCTGGCCTCGGACACAGGCCCTTCCGGCCACGGACACAGGCCCTCCGCACGAGGCCTGACGTCCCTTCATGAGGATTTATGGCGGCCCGGGTTTACCGATCCGGGCCGCTTTTGGCAGGATCGATCGCATGTCCGGAACACGTCGTGCTGCCGAACGCCGCCGCCCCGCGGGTGTCTCCACCGTGGAACCCGTCGGGGGGCGCGCGGTCCCAGGACCCCGGGCGCAGGCCCGCGGCAGGCGGCGCAAGGCCCGACGGCGACGCGGCGCCGCCTCGGCGGGCACGGCGGCACTGCTGGCGGTCGCGGCCGTCGGCTGGTTCGGGTTCGGCCCCGGCGGGCTGCTCACCGCGCACAGCAGCACGGCGGCCGCCCAGGGCACACCGCTGCCGTTGCCGCCCCGGGCGCAGGCACCCGCCACACCGCAGGGCACGCCCGGCGCGAGCGCCGCCGCGACCCCGACGGGGCAGCCGATCGGGCAGCAGCCCGCCGGTGATCCGCACTCCCAGGCACCCAGCGCCGACCGTTCCGACCGGGCGGACGGCACCTTCGCCGCGATACCCGGCCTGGGCACGGGCTTCAGCGCGAAGATCCCGGCCCAGAGCACCCAGGTGGTACTGGCCTCCGGCGCGGGCAAGGACTCCGCCGACTCCACCGTGACGCTGTGGAGCCGCACCCCCGAGGGCCGCTGGCGCCCCGGCGGCGCGTGGAACGCCCACAACGGCGACTCCGGCTGGACCGCCGACCACACCGACGGCGACCTGCGCAGCCCGATCGGCGTCTACACGCTCAGTGACGCCGGTGGTCTGAAGCCGGACCCGGGCAGCAAGCTGCCGTACCACCAGGACAGCGACTTCGTGGCGAGCGGCACCGGTTTCAACGGCGAATCCCTGGCCGGCGCGTTCGACTACGTGGTGGCGATCGACTACAACCGGGTTGTCGGCACCTCCCCGCTGGACCAGCGGAAACCGCTCGGCGCGGCCAAGGGCGGCGGCATCTGGCTGCACGTCGACCACGGCGGCCCGACCCATGCCTGCGTCTCGCTGACCGAGGACCACATGACCGAGCTGCTGCACACCCTCGATCCGGCGGCCCACCCGGTGATCGTGATGGGCGACGCGGCCTCGCTCGCCACCTGAGAATCCTCTTTATGCCCCCGAATGTCCCCACGGGGCCCGTTGCGGGACAAGGGCTGTTGTTCGTCTCCTACAGCTTCCGGGGCCGGATCCTGTCACCGGCCGTGAGCAGTTGACGCACCGGTAACCGGGTTGAGTGGCACTATGACCGGTTCCCGCATTGTGGCGCTCGGCCACTACCAGCCCGCCAAGGTCCTCACCAACGACGACCTGGCGGTTCTGGTCGACACGGACGACGAGTGGATCCGCAGTCGGGTGGGCATCCGCGCGCGGCACATCGCCGAGAGCGAGACGCTCGTCGACCTCGCCACCGAGGCCGCGCAGAAGGCGCTGGCCGCCAGCGGGTTCGCCCCGGCGGACATCGACCTCGTGGTGGTGGCCACCTGTACGGCTGTCGAGCGCAGCCCCAACACCGCCTGCGCGGTGGCCGCCCGGCTCGGCATTCCCAGCCCCGCCGCCTACGACATCAACACCGTCTGCTCGGGCTTCTCCTACGCGCTGGCCACCGCGGACCACGCGATCCGGGCCGGCGCGGCCACCCGGGCGCTGGTGATCGGCGCGGAGCGGATGTCCGACACCATCGACTGGACCGACCGCAGCACCTGCGTGATCTTCGCCGACGGGGCCGGGGCGGCGGTGGTCGAGACCCAGCCGGAGGGGGCCGAGCCCGGCATCGGCCCGGTGGTCTGGGGCTCGGAGCCGGAGAAGACCGATGCGGTGACCATCACCGGGTGGAAGCCGGTGATCAGCCAGCAGGGTCAGGCGGTCTTCCGCTGGGCCACCACCCAGATCGCCCCGCTGGCCCGGCAGACCTGTGAGCGGGCCGGGATCGACCCGAGCCAGCTCAAGGGCTTCGTGGCGCACCAGGCGAACCTGCGGATCATCGACTCGATCGCCGCCAAGCTCGGCGCGACCGACGCCGTGATCGCCCGCGACGTGATCGACTCCGGCAACACCTCGGCCGCCTCGATCCCGCTGGCGCTCAGCAAGCTGGTCGAGCGCGGAGAGCTGAGCAGCGGCGATCCGGTGCTGCTCTTCGGCTTCGGCGGCGGGCTGGCCTACGCGGGCCAGGTGATCCGCTGCCCCTGAGCGGGCTGCCCCCAGGGCTGTCGGACGAGCCCAGGCCGGGCGCAGGCTCGGCTCACAACAGAACGGTGGGCGGGATCCCTGATCGGGATCCCGCCCACCGCCACGTGTGGGGCCGGCGCGCTGCGGTACGTCGGCGAACCTCCCCCGAGGACACGGCCGCCGCCCGACGTTCCACCGGACAGGAGGCCGGGGCCACGCGCGAGCACACGCTATGGGGTTTTTAGGGTTGTCGGACGGTCTACCTGGGAGGCTTCTTGCCGGTGACGCCCAGGTAGACCAGGGGGGCGAGGGTGGGCTTGAGGTCCTTGACCTTGACGCCCCAGGAGGTGAAGGCCTTCTGATGCTCCGCCGCCGAGGCGAGTAGCGAGATCAGCGAGCCGGCCACCGCCGCGGCGTCCTGCGCCTTGTCGGCCTGGCCCTTGGCCTGGAGGTCCTTGACGGCATCCGCGAGCGGCTTGGCGACCGAGTTGAGGACTGTCATACGGATCTTGAAGAACCGCTTGTCCCCTTCCGCGGCACCCAGGGTGACCACGCGCAGAATGGCGTCGTTCTTGCGCCAGAAGGCGAGGAATCCGTCCACCAGTTCTTCGGAGGTGGTGGCACCGGACTTTCCTGCCCAGGACTTTCCGTCGATCAGCTCTTTGAGCTCGACGGAGTCCTTGGCCATTTCCTCGGCGATCTCGAGGACAGCGCCCTCGACATCCGGGAAGTACTGGTAGAAGGTCGCGGGGGAGGTACCCGCCATACGGGCGACGTCGATGACCTTGACGTCCCGGTACGGCGACGTGCTGAGCATCTCGCGGAGGCAGTCGAGCAGCTTCTGCCGCGTCTCCTGTCCGCGTCGCCCGGCGACGCGACCGTCGACGGTGCGAACTTGTCCTGTCATGCCGTCAGCTTACCGCGCACCGATCATGGCGCGATTCGGTGATGCGACTATTAGTCCGCACGGGGGCGGTAATGGGGGCGCGATAGCGATATTCGAAGCCCCCCCGTGTGCTGATGGCGGCACAGAGTGACGGCCAGTGGGCTGAGGGGGACTCGGGTTGCTCTGTGTAGTGCCGCGCATGAATGCGGTGACTCCCGAGGGCTCGTCAGATCGGCTGGCCGATCGTCGAGTCGACGGGCCGTCGGTCCTCTTCCCGGTCGGCCCGGGTCGGCGGCTGGCTGGAAGCCGACGGTATGGCGCGACACGGCCGCAGACCTGGGGCGGGGAGAGATTGGCTCAGGGGCCAGGTGCATTGGAGAATCAACTCCGGCCCCCGAACGGGTGTCGTGGGGACGGGGAGGTGGCAGCCGAGTGGACCAGCTGACGGCGCAGGATCCGAGACGGATCGGGCCGTTCGAGGTGCTCGGGCGCCTCGGCGCCGGTGGGATGGGGCTGGTGTACCTGGCGCGGTCCGCCTCGGGCCGGCGGGTGGCCATCAAGACGGTGCGCGGTGAGCTCGCCGAGGACGAGCTGTTCCGGGTCCGCTTCGCGCGCGAGATCGCCGCGGCCAAGACGGTCGGTGGTTTCTACACCGCGGCCGTGGTGGACGCCGACGCGGATGCCCGGGTGCCCTGGCTGGCCACCGCGTACGTGCCCGCGCCCTCGCTGGAGGACCTGGTCGGCGACTGCGGGCCGCTGCCGGTGGACGCGGTGCGCTGGCTGATCGCCGGCATCGCCGAGGCGCTGCAGTCCATCCACGCCGCGGGCCTGGTGCACCGTGACCTCAAGCCGTCCAACGTGCTGGTGGTCGAGGACGGCCCGCGGGTGATCGACTTCGGGATCGCGGCCGGTGTCTCGAACAGCCGGCTGACCATGACCAACGTGGCGGTCGGCACGCCCGCCTACATGTCGCCGGAGCAGGCCAAGGACAGCCGCAGCGTCACGGGGGCCAGCGACGTCTTCTCGCTCGGTTCGCTGCTGGTCTTCTGCGCCACCGGGCACGCGCCCTACCACGGCGGCAACCCGGTGGAGACGGTCTTCAAGCTGCTGCGCGAGCAGCCGGACCTGTCCGGCCTGCCGGTGGAGCTGGTCGATCTGGTCCGGGCCTGCATGCGGCCCGCGCCCGAGCACCGGCCCACACCCGCGCAGATCCAGGCGGAACTGGCCCCGCACCTGTTCTCCCGGGACGACGCGGGGGAGGAGGGCGGCACCTGGCTGCCGCCCGAGGCGCTGGACCTGATCGAGCACAAGCGCCGCCCCCGCCCGGTGCCGGCCCCGCGGGTGACGGCCGCGCCGCCCGCGATTCCGCCGCTGCCGGCGGGCCCGCCGCCGGTCCCCGCGCCCTACCTGGCCGCGCACGCCGGGCCGGCCGCCTCGGAGGGCCACTGGGGGCCGCCGCCGGTCCCGCCGCTGCCGCCGCGGACGAGCCCGCCGGCGCGTCGCGGGGCGGTGGACCCGCGCACCGGGGCGCTGGGGCCGCTGGGGTCCACGGCGATGGCCCAGGCGGCGGGCTCCGCGGCGGTCGGCCGCCCGGCCATGGGCCAGGCCGTGACCGGCCAGGGAGTGACGGGCCAGGGCATGGCCGGGGCGGCGCAGGACGAGGACGGCGAGGTGGCCACGGCCAAGCTCGGCTCGGCCCACCGGCACCGGCGCGACCCCGTCCAGGAGATCCAGCTCTCCGGCGCCTCGGTGCGGATAGGGCCCGGGCCGCAGGCGCACGGCGTGGAGCCGGCGCCGCCGGCCGCCCCGCCCGGCTGGTCGTCGCCGACGCCCGCCGAGACCGACTGGGTGCGCCGCGCCGAGACCACGGGCGCCCCTGCCGCGGGCCCGGCCGTCACCTCCTCGGTGACCTCCTCCGGCACTGTCGAGCAGGCGGCGCCGGGCCGCTGGCGGCCGTGGCGGTTCCGGATGTCCAACGACGTCTGGGGCACCCCGGTGGTCGCCGACGGCACCCTGTTCATCTCCAGCTTCGAGGTGCACGCCCTGGACATCGCCTCGGGCCGGCGCCGCTACAAGACCCGGGACGTGGCCTGGGCGGTGGCGGTGGACGCCGGACGGCTGCACGCCGCCGACGGCCCGCACCTCTACACGGTGGACGTCGCCGACGGCACCGAGCGCTGGCGCACCTCGCTGGACGGCTGGGTCTACGCGCTGGACGCCGCGGACGGGGTGCTCTGCTGCGGGCTGCGCGGCGGCGGGGTGCAGGTGCGCTCCAGCGCCAACGGGGCGGAGCTGTGGCGGGTGGAGGACGCCCAGCAGGACTACGAGAACCCGCAGTCCGGCCCGGCGCTGCTGGCGGGGTCGGTCTACTACTACGGCGGCGGACGGCTGCGCTGCGTGGACGCCCGCGGCGGACTGCCGCGCTGGACCTTCCCGGTCGGCGAGGACGTGCCCTCGCGTCCCGCGGTGCGCGGCGGCCTGGTCTACGTCACGGCGGGCACCGCGGTGTACGCGCTGGACGCCGCGAGCGGGGCGCAGCGCTGGCGGTTCGAGGCGCCGGTGGTGCTCTTCACCCCGCCGGTGCTGGACGACTCGGCCACTCCGGCCGTCTACGTGGCCGACTACCTCGGCACCCTCTACGCGCTGGACGGCGCCACCGGGCGGGTGCGCTGGCAGGGCCGGACCGCGAGCCGGCAGGGCGCCGAGCCGGTGGTGCTGGCCGGGCGGACCGCGCTGATCGCCAGCGGGGACACCCTCTACGCCTTCGACACGGTGAGCGGGCGGGAGCTGTGGCGCTACGCGGCGCGCGGCGAGATCGTCGGGGCCCCGGCGGCCGCCGACGGGCTGGTCCACCTGGGCAGCCGGGACCACTCGCTGCACACCCTGGAGCTCGGCAGCGGGCGGCTGCGCTGGGAGCTGGGGACCAAGGGCGAGCTGACGGGCTCTCCGGTGGCCGCCCTCGGCCGGGTCTTCGTGAGCAGCAAGGACCGCTGCGTCTACGCCCTGGACGCGGTCTACGGAACGGCGGTGCCCGAGCAGCGCTGAGGCGTGTCCGGGGCCCGTCCCGGGCCGCCTGCGGCGCGCCATTGACGGCAATTCGGACATATCGGTGGAATGCTGACGTGGCCTGGCGAAGGCCGGGCAGCAGTCCCCGTATGGACGGAACCGGAGGCAGTCCAGGTGCACCCCTCGAAGGACCACACCCGCCCGATCCCGCCCGGCCCGCGTCCCACCGGACCCAAGGCCGTCGCCTTCCGGTCGGCCGGGCCGGGGGCGGTGGTGCTCTGCGCCGCGCTGGCCCTGGCCGGCTGCACCAGCGGTCCGTCCTCCTCGTCCTCGGCCTCCTCCTCGACCGGGGCCAGCGCCTCGCCCTCGGTGACCAACCAGCTGCAGACCGAGTACCAGCAGGTGATCGGCAACGTGCTGCCCTCGGTGGTGCAGATCACCACCGCCTCCGGGCTCGGCTCGGGGATCGTCTACGACGACAAGGGCGACATCGTCACCAACGCCCACGTGGTGGGCACCGCGACCAGCTTCCAGGTGAGCCTGGCCAACAGCAGCAGCCAGCTGGACGCCACCCTGGTCGGCAGCTACCCGGACTCCGACCTCGCGGTGGTCAAGCTGACCAACCCGCCCAGCGGCCTGCGCCCGGTCACCTTCGGCAACAGCGCGCAGGTGGAGGTCGGGCAGATCGCGCTGGCGATGGGCAGCCCGCTCGGGCTCTCCAGCAGCGTGACCGAGGGCATCGTCTCCGCCACCGGGCGGACCGTCACCGAGCCGCAGGGCGGCGGCTCGCCCGGCGCCACCATCGGCAACATGGTGCAGACCTCGGCCGCGATCAACCCCGGCAACAGCGGCGGGGCGCTGGTCAACCTCTCCAGCCAGGTGATCGGCATCAACACGCTGGCCGCCGTCGACCCGGAGCTGAACGGCAGCGCCGCCACCGGGATCGGCTTCGCGATCCCGAGCGCCACCATCACCAGCATCGCCGACCAGCTGATCTCCAGCGGCAAGGTGACCAACTCGGGCCGCGCCGCGCTCGGCATCTCCGCCCGCACCTACTACAGCGGCAGCTACCAGCCGGCCGGTGTGGTGATCGTCAGCACCACCTCCGGCGGCCCGGCGGCCTCGGCCGGACTGCAGGCGGGCGATGTGATCACCCAGGTCGGCAGCACCCCGATCACCACGCTCAACTCGCTGACCACCGCGCTGGCCTCGCTCTCGCCCGGCAGCAGGACCACCGTCACCTACACCCGTTCAGGCGCCGGCAAGACGGCGGACGTGACCCTGGGGACGCTCGGCTCCTGACCCGGCGTCGGGGGCGGCCCGTCAAGGACCGGTCCGGCGGCGGCGTACCGCGCAAGGGTCGCCGCCGCCGGACCACGCTCGTTCGGTCACCTCTTCGGGTGGCCCCGGCCCCGGCTCGGGCGCAGGCGCAGGCTCAGGCGGTCCGGGCCGCCCTGGTGTGCCAGGGGAGCTCGATGGTGACCGTGGTCGGGCCGCCCACCGGGCTCTCCACCAGGAAGACGCCGTCCACCGCGCCGACCCGCTCGGCCAGGCCGGCCAGCCCGCCGCCGGGGCGGAAACCGCCACCCGGGGCCATGGCACCGCCCCGGCCGTCGTCGCTGACCTGGATCATCAGCCGGTCGGCGGAGCGCCAGGCGTCCACCGAGGCGTTGGTGGCCCCCGCATGCTTCGAGGTGTTGGTGAGCAACTCGCTGACGGTGAAGTAGGCGATGCCCTCCACCGCGGAGTCCGGGCGCTCGGCGACCCCACCGGGGCCGGTCAGGTCCACGTTGACCTTCACGCCCCCGGGCACGGTGCAGCGGGCGGCCACCGCGGAGAGCGCCGCGTCCAGGCCGCGGTCGGTCAGCACGGCGGGGTGGATGCCGCGGGCCAGGTCGCGTAGCTCCTGCAGGGCCAGCTTCACCTCGCCGTGCGCGGCGTCGACCATCTTGGCGGCCGAGGCCTGCTCGGTCGACAGCTCGGTCTCCAGCAGCTTCTCCTTGGCCAGGCCCAGGTCCATGGCGAGGGCGACCAGCCGGGCCTGGGCGCCGTCGTGCAGGTCGCGCTCGATCCGGCGCAGGTCGGCGGCGGCGGTGTCGACCACCGCGCCGCGGTCCTCCTCCAGCTCGCGCACCCGCGCCGAGAGCCGGTTCGGGCCGAGCAACTGCTCCACCAGCACCCGGTGGGCCACCGCCAGGTAGCGCACCACCCAGGGCAGCAGCGGCCAGCCGGCCAGCAGGAAGACCAGCGTCAGGGTGAACGTGATGATGCCCCAGGGCAGCATCAGCAGGCAGTAGAGGACCGAGCGCCAGCTCAGCCCGTCGGTCAGCGAGGCCAGCACCCAGCCGGTCACCCCGGGCTTGGCGGCCGCCAGCGGCTCCGGCTCCTCGATCTGGGCGCCCAGGCTGGCCCGGGCCCGCCAGCGCGCCGCCGCGCCGAGGCCACGGGCCCCGCGCAGCCCCAGGGCCAGGACCGGCAGCCCGACCACCGTCACGCTCAGCCCCGTGCCGAGCGCGATCACGGTGGTGGTGAAGACGAAGGCCGCGACGCCGAAGGGCAGGCCGAGCAGGTGGTGGCGCACCTCACGCCACAGCTGGGCGCCGTACAGCGGCCGGGCGTCGCGGCGCTCGCCGGGGAGCTTCATGGGGGCGTCCGTTCCAATCGTGAGGGTGGGGCGACTGACAGCTTCGCCGAGGTGGGGGGTTTCGCGCACGGGGGCTAGGGCGAGTCATCACCGGGGGATATCCCCACCCCTGCTCCACGGGGCGGCCGGTCCCGGGGTTCGCCCCGGGAACGGTTGTGGGGCTGCTCGTGGGGCTGTCCTGCCAGTGGACCGAGTCGTCTTAAGTGGCGGGCAGGGTTCCGGCGGGACCGAGCCATGGCCATAGACTCACCGCGTAGCAAGGTTATGGATGAGTAAATAAATGCCCGCGCTGCCTGGCCCGGCCAGCCGCGCGGCACCGCTGAGCTGGAGGCGAACGCATGCAGGGGCCCTGGGCCACCGCCCTCGCGGCCGACCCCGCGCAGGGTGGCGGCTACTTCCACGCGTACGGGGCGGTGGGGCTGCTCGCGGTGGTCGGCGTGCTCTTCCTCGCGGTGGCGTTCACGGCCAACCGCCTGCTGCGCCCGGCGGTCTGGTCCCCCGAGAAGCTGCTCAGCTACGAGTGCGGAGTGGACCCGGTCGGTGAGGACTGGGCGCACACCCAGGTCCGCTACTACGTCTACGCGTTCCTCTACGTGATCTTCGCGGTCGACGTGATCTACCTCTTCCCGTGGGCGACGGTGTTCGCCGCCGCGGGATACGGCATGGGGACGCTGGTGGAGATGTTCATCTTCCTCGGCTTCCTCGCGGTCGGTCTGCTCTACGCCTGGAAGAAGGGGGTCCTGGAATGGACCTGACCCACAGCCACGGCTCGGGTGGACCCGTCCCGCTCGGCCTGCCGGACCCCGCCAACCCCGGCCCGGGGGCGCTGGAACAGCGCCGCCTGGGCCCGCTGGCCCGGCTCGCCCCGGACCCGGTCAAGGTGGTGCTCAACTGGGGGCGCCGCTACAGCCTCTGGTGCTTCAACTTCGGGCTGGCCTGCTGCGCGATCGAGTTCATCGCCGCGTCGATGGCCAAGCACGACTTCATCCGGATGGGCGTGATCCCGTTCGCGCCCGGGCCGCGGCAGGCCGACCTCATGATCGTCTCGGGCACCGTGACGGACAAGATGGCCCCCGCCGTCAAGCGCCTCTACGAGCAGATGCCGGAGCCGAAGTACGTCATCTCCTTCGGCGCCTGCTCCAACTCCGGTGGGCCCTACTGGGACTCCTACTCGGTCACCAAGGGCGTGGACCAGATCATCCCGGTCGACGTCTACGTGCCCGGCTGCCCGCCGCGTCCCGAGGCGCTGCTGCAGGGCATCCTCAAGCTGCAGGAGAAGATCGCGGCCGAGTCGCTGGCGGAGCGCTACGCCGGCCCGTCGACCGCCGCGCTGCGCCGTCCGCTGGTGCCGGGCCCCGGAGGTGCGCAGTGAGCGAGGAGCTGACGCCCGAGCGGGCGGCCGCGGCCATCGGACCCTGGGCGACCGCGGCCCAGGCCTATGAGCTGCTGACCGTCGACGTGCCGGCCGAGCACTGGATCGAGGCGTTGACCGCCGCCCGGGACGGGCTCGGTCTGCGCTTCTTCGACTGGCTGAGCGCGGTGGACGAGCTCGCCGAGGGCTTCGCGGTCTGCGCGCACCTGGCCGCCGCCGGGGACGGCACCCGGGTGCGCCACCTGCTGGTGCGCACTCGGGTGCCGCGCGCGGGCGCTGCGCTGCCGACCGCCGCCGGCGTCTACGCCGGGGCCGGCTGGGCCGAGCGCGAGACGCACGAGATGTTCGGGATCGAGTTCACCGGGCACCGGGACCTGACGCCGCTGCTGCTGCCGGAGGGCTTCGAGGGGCACCCGCTGCGCAAGGAGTTCGTCCTCGCGGCCCGGGTGGCCAAGGCCTGGCCGGGTGCCAAGGAGCCGGGCGAGAGCGACCACGACGGTCCGGCCCGGCGCAAGATGCAGCCGCCCGGCGTGCCGGACCCCAACGAGTGGGGGCCGCTCAAGGGCACCCTGCCGCCGGTCGCCGAGCGGCCGGCCCGCGCCGCCCGCGGACCGCGCGCGGCGGCGGCCGGGGCAGCGGCGGCGGCGGAGGGCGCGCCCGCGGTGCGGGCCGACCGGCCGCGCCGCAACCGCAGCATCAGCGACGGCTCCACCAGCCAGTCGGCACCCGTGGCACCTGCGGCGCCCGAGGTTCCTGCCGCGCCCGCCGCTGAGGGGGCGCCCGCCGCCGAGGGCGCGCCCACGGCCGAGGCCCCGGCGGCCCCGGCCCGTCCCGCGCGCACCCGCAGCGCCGACGCGCCGTGGCACAGCCCGGTGCCGGCGCACGATCCCGCGCCCGCGAAGGAGGCCGCGAAGCCGGCCGAGCCGGCTGCGGACGCCCCGGCAGCCGACGCACCCGCCGCTCCGGAAGCCCCGCAAGCGCCTGAAGAGCCGCAAGCCCCCGAAGCCCCGCAAGCCCCACAAGCCCCACAAGCCCCCGCAGACCCCGAGAAGCAGGACGGAGAGGGCGCGTGAACCTGCTCGACACGCTGCTGCGCTGCCTCGCCGCGCTGGTGGTCATGCTCACCTTCCCGCTGATCATCGGTCAGACCGAGCACAAGGTGATGGCCCACATGCAGGGCCGGCTCGGCCCGATGTACGCCGGTGGCTTCCACGGCTGGGCCCAGCTGGTGGCGGACGGCCTCAAGTTCGCGCAGAAGGAGGACATCGTCCCGGCCGGCGCCGACCGGCGGGTCTTCCAGCTGGCCCCGGCCGTCGCGCTGCTGCCGTACCTGCTCGTCCTGCTGGCCGTGCCGGTGGGCCCCAACGGCTTCGTCGGGCAGGCGATCGACGCGGGCATCTTCTTCGTGCTCGCGGTCATGGGCATCGGCGTGCTCGGCTCGCTGATGGCCGGCTGGGCCTCGGCGAACAAGTTCTCGCTGCTCGGCGGCCTGCGCACGGCCGCCCAGCTGATGTCCTACGAGCTGCCGATGCTGCTGGCCGGCGCCTCGGTGGCGATGGCGGCCGGCACCCTGTCGCTGCCCGGGATCATGGGCGCCTTCCACTGGTGGTGGATCCCGTGGCAGGCGATCGGCGGGTTCGTCTTCTTCACGGCCGGTCTCGCCGAGCTGCAGCGCCCGCCGTTCGACATGCCGGTGGCCGACTCCGAGATCATCTTCGGCGCCTACACCGAGTACACCGGGCTGCGCTTCGCGCTCTTCCTGCTCTCCGAGTACGCGGGCATCCTGGTGCTCTGCGCGCTGACCGCGGTGCTCTTCCTCGGCGGCTGGCACGGCCCGCTGCCGGACAGCCTCGGCTGGCTCTGGACGCTGCTGAAGACCTTCGCGCTCGCCTTCGTGGTGATCTGGGCCCGGGTGACCTTCCCGCGGCTGCGCGAGGACCAGCTGATGCGCTTCGCCTGGACCGTGCTGATCCCGCTCGCGCTCCTCCAGCTCGCCCTGACCGGCATCATCAAGGTGGCGATCTCCCAGTGAACCTCCCCGGATCCGGTCTGGCCAAGGGCCTGGCCGTCACCCTGCGGACGATGACGCGCAAGACCGTCACCGCGCAGTACCCCGAGGTGCAGCCGCAGCTGCCCCCGCGCAGCCGCGGGGTGATCGGGCTGCTGGAGGAGAACTGCACGGTCTGCATGCTCTGCGCCCGGGAGTGCCCGGACTGGTGCATCTACATCGACTCGCACAAGGAGACCCTCCCGGCGGCCGACCCGAACGCGCGCGCCCGCACCCGCAACGTGCTGGACCGCTTCGCCATCGACTTCTCGCTCTGCATGTACTGCGGGATCTGCATCGAGGTCTGCCCCTTCGACGCGCTCTTCTGGTCGCCCGAGTTCGAGTACGCGGAGACCGACATCCTGGAGCTGACCCACGAGCGCGAGAAGCTGCGCGAGTGGATGTGGACCGTGCCCGCGCCGCCGGCGCTGGACCCCGCGGCCGAGGAGCCCAAGGAGATCGCCGCCGCCCGCAAGGCCGCCGACAAGCTGGCCGCCGCCCTGGGAGGTGACGGCGCATGAGCGCGCTGCTCGCCGCCACCGGCTCGCTCGCCCCCGCGAGCCGGGGTTTCCTGTCGCCGACCGGCGTGGAGATCGTCTTCGTCCTGGTCGGCCTCGCGGTGCTCGGCTCGGCACTGATCTCGGTGACCACCAAGCAGCTGGTGCACGCCGCCCTGTGGCTGGTCGTGGCGCTCGGCGGCCTCGCCGTCGAGTTCCTGCTGCTCACCGCCGAGTTCGTGGCCTGGGTGCAGGTGCTGATCTACCTCGGCTCGGTGGTCGTGCTGGTGCTCTTCGGCCTGATGCTCACCAAGGCGCCGATCGGCCGCTCGCCGGACGCCGACTCGGGCAACCGCTGGGTCGCCCTCGGCGTCGCGCTGGCCTCGGCCGGCACCCTGGTGACCCTGGTGGTCGACGCCTTCCGGACCTCCTGGATCGACCTGGGCGGGGGCGGCGGCAGCGCCGCCGTCACCGGGGCCAGCCTGTTCCGGTACTGGGTGCTGCCCTTCGAGGCGCTCTCGGTGCTGCTGCTGGCCGCACTGGTCGGCGCGATCGTGATCTCCCGGACCGGCAAGGGCGGCACCAGGCCGCGCGCGGGCAGGCTGCGCACCGCGCGCCCGCCCGGCGCCCCGCGCCCCGGCCGCGCCACCGCCGCCCCCGAGCAGCAGGAGCGCTGACCGCCGATGCATCTCGCCTACCCCGCCGTCCTGGCCGCACTGCTCTTCAGCATCGGCGTCTACGGTCTGCTCGCCCGGCGCAACGCCATCCTGGTGCTGATGTCGGTGGAGCTGATGCTCAACGCCGTCAACCTCAACCTGGTCGCCTTCGACGCCTGGCTGCGCGACGCGCTGCACGCCGGACAGGCGCTCACCCTCTTCACCATCACCGTGGCCGCCGCCGAGATCGGCCTGGGGCTGGCCATCGTGCTGCTGGTCTTCCGGACCAAGGGCACGGCCGACGTCGACCGGCTGACCGCGCTGGGGGACCGGGCCGCCGAGGTCCCGGCCCCGGCCGCGCCGCTCGACCCGGCCGCCTGCGACACCGAAGCTGACGACGCGTCGAAGGGCCAGGCCGTCTCGTGAACATCGCCCTCCCCGCGCTGGTCCCGGCGCTGCCCGCGCTCGGTGCCGCCGCCACCTTCGCCACCGGCCGCAAGGCCCCCGGCTACAGCCGGCCGCTGGCGATCCTGCCGGTGGCCGCCGCCGCGGTGCTCGCCCTGGTCGCCGCCGTGCAGCTGGGCACCGGCCACACCCTGGACGCCGCCACCCGGCTCACCCCCACCGGCGGCCCGGACATCTCGCTCGCGATCCACCTGGACGGCTACACCTCGCTGATCTCCGTCCTGGTCGGCCTGGTCGCCACCTGCGTGCAGGTCTACTCGACCGCCTACCTGCGCACGGACCCGCGCTACCCGTCCTACGCGGCGCTGGTCTCGCTCTTCACCGCCGCGATGTTCCTGGTGGTCTACTCGGGCGACCTGATGGTGCTGCTGGTCGGCTGGGAGATCATGGGCATCTGCTCGTACTTCCTGATCGGCCACCACTGGGAGACCGCGGACGCCCGGGGAGCCTCGCTCAAGGCCTTCCTGGTCACCAAGCTCGGTGACGTGCCGTTCCTGTTCGGCATCTTCGCGCTGGCGGCCGACGCGCACACCTTCCGGATCAGCGGCGTGCTCCAGGCCGCCGCGCACGGTCAGCTGCACCACCCCACGCTGATCGCGCTGCTGCTGCTGGCCGGCGTGGCCGGCAAGAGCGCGCAGTTCCCGCTGCACACCTGGCTGCCGGACGCGATGGCCGGCCCGACCCCGGTCTCCGCGCTGATCCACGCGGCCACCATGGTGGCCGCGGGCATCTACCTGGTGGCCCGGCTGCTGCCGGTCTTCCTGCTCTCCGGCGCCGCGCTGGTGGTGCTGGCGGTGCTGGCGGCCGTGACGATGGTCGGCTCGGCGCTCTGCGCGCTGGCCCAGGACGACATCAAGCGGGTGCTGGCCTACTCCACCGTGGGCCAGCTGGGCTACATGGCCGGCGCGCTGGCCAGCGGCGACCGCGAGGCGGCCGTCTTCCACCTGGTGGGCCACGGCGCGTTCAAGGCGCTGCTGTTCCTGTCCGCCGGGGTGCTGATCCACGCCGCGCACACGAACTCGCTCTCCGCGATGTCGCGGCTGCCCGGGCTGCGCGACCGGGTGCCGGACGCCCGCTGGACGCTGGGCATCGGCCTGGTCGCACTGGCCGGCCTGCCGCCGTTCACCGGCTTCTTCAGCAAGGAGGCGGTGCTCACCGCCGCCGAGCACGCGGCCACCGGCGAGGCGCTGACCAACGGCGTCGGCCCGGCCGGCGCGGTGCCGCACGCGGCGGGCTGGATCGTGCTGGTCGCCGGGATGCTGACCGCGCTGCTGACCGCCGCCTACGCGACCAGGCTGTGGCTGCTCGCCTTCCCGAGCCTGCCCGCTCAGGCCAAGGCTCGGGCCGCAGCCCCGGCCGCCTCCGCCACCGCCGCCGAGCCCGGGGCGCCCTACTCGCCCGAGGCCGACGAGGTCGCCCCAGGCCAGGCCGAGCCGGCCGCGATGCGCTGGCCGCTGTGGGTGCTGGCGCTGCCGACCATGGCCTTCGGCGTTGCCGGTCTGCGCACCGACTGGCTGCCCGAGCTGCTGGACGGCGGCTCGCTGCGGCCGAGCCTGGTCACCGGCGTGCTCGGCACCGGGCTGGCCGTGGCCGGGGTGCTGATCAGCTACGCGACCTGGCGGGTCGTCAGCGCCCGGAGCACCGAACGGGTGCCGGAGCAGGGCGGCGCGCCCGACGCCGAGCGGCTCATCCCGGCCGCCCCCGCGCCCGCCCCGGCCGACCCGGGCCGGGTGCTGCTCGGTCCGCTCTACGGCCCGGCCCAGCACGGCTTCCGGCTGGACCGGCTCTACAGCCTGCTCTTCGTGCGCCCCACCGTGGCCGCCGCCGAGCTGGTCAAGTTCCTGGACCGCGAGGTGGTCGAGGGCTATGTGCAGGCCTCCGGCGGTACGGCCAAGCTGCTCGGCTGGGTGGTGCGGCGCAGCCAGACCGGCAACGCGCAGACCTACCTGAGCGCGCTGCTGGCCGGCGTGGTGCTGATCGCGGTCTTCGTGGCGGTCGGCACATGAGGCACGCCCGGCTGATCCCCCCTCACCCGTCCACCAGTCACCCCTGTGACCCAGCCAGCGCCGGGAGTCCCCGATGAACGTGCTCCTCATCGCCCTGCTGGCGCTGCCCCTGCTCGGCGCCGCCGCCACGCTGGCCCCGGCCACCGTGTTCGGCGCCGACCGCGAGGCCCAGGACCGGCGGGCGCTGCGCTTCAACGCGGTGCTGACCGGCCTGGTGCTGGCCCTGTCGATCGCGCTGGCGGCCGGTTTCGACCGGTCCCACCCGAGCCGGATGCAGGGCGTCACCGACGTCGCCTGGATCCCCGCGCTCAAGGTCCGCTTCCACCTCGGGGTGGACGGCATCTCGCTGCCGCTGGTGGTGCTGACCGCGCTGCTCACCTTCCTGTGCGCGCTCTACTCCACCAGGAAGCTGCCGAACGGCGAGGGCACCCCGTCGGCCCGGGTCTTCACCGGCCTGTTCCTGCTGCTGGAGGTGGGCATGCTGGCCACCTTCCTGGTGCTGGACCTGCTGCTCTTCTTCCTCGCCTTCGAGATCGTGCTGATCCCGATGTACCTCCTGATCGCGCGCTGGGGCAGTGGTGCCCGGACGGCCTCGGCCAACCGGTTCATCCTCTACACCCTGCTCGGCTCCGCGGTGATGCTGCTCGGCTTCCTGCTGATCGGCCTGAAGGCGGGCACCTTCGACATGACCGCGCTGGCCGCCGCCCACGGTCACGGCCTCTCGCACAGCACCCAGGTGCTGGCCGCACTGGCGATCGGCCTGGGACTGATGGTCAAGGCCCCCGCCTGGCCGCTGCACAGCTGGCTGCCGGACGCCCACACCTCGGCGCCGACCGTCGGCTCGGTGCTGCTGGCCGGTGTCCTGCTCAAGATGGGGACGTACGGCCTGGTCCGGGTGCTGCTGCCGGTGGTGCCGGACGGCGCCCACACGCTGGCGCCCTACCTCGGCGCGCTGGCCGCCGTCGGCATCGTCTACGGTTCGCTCGCCTGTCTCGCGCTCGCCCGCCCGGGCCGCCGGGGCGACCTCAAGCGCCTGATCGCCTTCTCCTCGGTGGGCCACATGGGCTTCGTGCTGCTGGGCATCGCCTCGCTCACCCCGGTGGGCGTGAACGGCGCGCTCTTCGCCAACATCGCCCACGGCCTGGTCACCGGCCTGCTCTTCTTCATCGTCGGCGCGCTGAAGGACCGCTACGGGACGGCCGACCTGGACACCCTCGCCGGTGAGACGGGCGCCGCGCTCTACGGCCGTGCGCCCCGGCTCGGCGCGCTGCTCGCCTTCGCCGCCGTGGCCAGCCTGGGCCTGCCGGGGCTGGCGGGCTTCTGGGGCGAGGTGCTGGCGATGTTCGGCGCCTTCGATCCGGCCGCCGGGCTGTCCCGTCCGGCCTTCGTCACCTTCATGGCGGTGGCCGGTCTCGGCACCCTGCTGACCGCCGCCTACCTGCTGGTCGTGGTCCGCCGGGTCTGCATGGGCGACCCGGCGCAGCCCGCAGCGGCCGAGGTGGCCGAGCTGCGCCCGTACGAGGCGGTCAGCTGGACCCCGCTGGCCGCGCTGACCCTGCTGGCCGGGCTCTGGCCGGCGCTGCTGCTCGGGCTCTCCGATCCGGCCGTCAAGCACCTGCTGGCGGGGGGCTGACCGATGACCAGTTCCCTCGCCGCTCTTCACTCCCTGGGGCAGCCAGCCGTGAACCCGACCCACCTCGCCGTCGCGAACCCCGGCGCGCTCATCCAGTCGGTCGACTGGGTGGCGATCGCGCCGCCGCTGATCGCCGCGCTGGCCGCGCTGCTGGTGCTGCTGGCCGATCTGCTGCTGCCCGAGGCCCGCAAGCGGCTGCTCGGCCCGCTGACCGCGGCCGGTCTGCTGCTGGCGCTGCTCGCCCTGCTGCCGCTGACCGGCGGGCAGCCGCGGGCCACCTTCTGCCTGCCCGGCGGCCAGGGCGGCACCGGCGGCTGCTCGTACGTCGCGGACCACTTCGCGCTGGTCTTCCAGCTGCTGGTGCTCGGCGGCGCGCTGATCGCCGCGCTGCTCTCGCTGCACACGGTGGACGAGCAGCGGCTGCCGGCCGGCGAGTACTGGTTCCTGCTGCTCAGCAGTGCCGCCGGAGCCGCGCTGCTGCCCGCCGCCCGCGACCTGGCGACCCTGGTGATCGCGCTGGAGGTGGTCTCGCTGCCGTCCTTCGCGCTGGTCGCCCTCAAGCGGGACGGGCGCGGCGGCGAGGCGGCGCTGAAGTTCTTCCTCTCCTCGGTCACCGCGACGGCCGTGATGCTGCTCGGCGTCAGCTTCGTCTACGCCGCCACCGGCAGCCTGCACCTGTCCGCGATCGCGGACGCCCTGGGCCACCTGCCCGGGCAGCTGCGGCCGCTCGCCGAGGCGGGCGCCGCGCTGACCCTGGTCGGCTTCGCCTTCAAGGTGGCCGCCGTCCCGTTCCACTTCTGGGTGCCCGACACCTACGCCGGTGCCCCGCTGCCGGTGGCCGGCTACCTGTCGGTGGTCGGCAAGGCGGCCGGCTTCGCCGGGCTCGCGCTGATCACCAACCTGGGGTTCCGCCCCTACGGCCACACCTGGGGCCTGCTGCTCGCGGTGCTGGCCGCCGTCACCATGACGGCCGGCAACGTGGCCGCGCTGCGCCAGCGGACCGACTCCGCCCAGGGCGCGGTGCGCCTGCTGGCCTGGTCCTCGGTGGCCCAGGCCGGCTACCTGCTGGTCCCGCTGGCCGCTGCCGGGTACGCGGGCAGTGCGCACCCGCTGGGCGCCACGGCGGCGTACGCGCTGATCTACGGCCTGGTCAACCTGGGCGCCTTCGGGGTGGCCGCGGTGGTGGCCCGGACCAGCCCGGCCAACCGGCTCGACGACTACCAGGGCCTGTTCGCCCGCAACCGCTGGGCGGCGCTGGCGCTGGCCTTCTTCCTGCTCTGCCTGGCCGGACTGCCGCCGGGTGTGGTCGGGCTGTTCGGCAAGGTGGTGGTCTTCCAGGCGGCGGTGGACGCCGGTCTCGGCTGGCTGGCGGTCCTCATGGCGGTCAACGTGGTGATCGCGCTGTACTACTACCTGCTGTGGCTGGCGAAGCTGTTCACCCCCGCCCCCGAGGCGGCCGGGCAGGCGACGGGCACCAGGCTGCCGCGGCCGCTGGCCGCGACCCTGGGGCTGACCGCGGTGGGCGCCGTGGTGCTCTCGGCGGCCCCGCAGCTCGTCCTCCAGGTGGTGTCGGGGAGCCTGTTCTAGAGCCTGTTCCGGGGGTGGTTCGCACCCGCCCCGAAGCACCGACGGCGAGCGCGGGGAACCAGCACCCCGCGCTCCTCCGTTGACCAGGCACGAGGGATGTGAACAGAGGGCTTCCCACCGCACCACTTGGAGGGGCTGCCGTGCACCGCCAGCACAACGGACTGAGGACCGCTGTCCTCCTCGGTGGACTGTCGGCACTCATCCTGGTGATCGGCAGCTTCTTCGGACGGACCGGCCTGCTGATCGCGCTGCTGGTCGCCCTCGCCACCAACGGCTACGCCTACTGGAACAGCGACAAGCTCGCGCTGCGCGCCATGCGGGCCCGCCCGGTGAGCGAGATCGAGGCCCCCGGCCTCTACCGGATCGTCCGCGAGCTCTCCACCTGCGCACGCCAGCCGATGCCGCGCCTGTACATCTCGCCGACCGAGGCCCCCAACGCCTTCGCCACCGGGCGCAACCCGCGCAACGCGGCGGTCTGCTGCACCGACGGCATCCTGCGCCTGCTGGACGAGCGCGAGCTGCGCGGGGTGCTGGGCCACGAGCTGAGCCATGTCTACAACCGCGACATCCTGATCTCCTCGGTGGCCGGAGCACTGGCCTCGGTGATCATGTTCCTGGTGAATTTCGCCTGGCTGATCCCGTTCGGCCGCAGCGAGGACGACGACGGACCCGGGCTCTTCGGCATCCTCGCCATCATGATCCTGGGCCCGCTCGCCGCGAGCTTGATCCAGCTGGCCGTCAGCCGCTCGCGCGAGTACCAGGCCGATGCCGACGGCGCCCGGATCACCGGGGACCCGCTGGCGCTGGCCGGCGCGCTGCGCAAGCTGGAGACGGGCACCCAGCGGCTGCCGCTGCCGCCCGAGCCGCGGCTGCAGACCGCCAGCCACATGATGATCGCCAGCCCGTTCCGCCGCGGCGACTCCGGCACCCGGCTCTTCGCCACCCACCCGCCGATGGCCGAGCGGATCGCCCGGCTGGAGCGGATGGCGGGGCGTTAACCTGGCCTCGACCTTGATCACCGCACCCTCGACGATCACCGCACCCTCAGCCGCAGGAGCCCGTCCGTGTTCATCGTGACCATGACCTACACCGTCCCGCTGGAGCAGATCGACGCCCTGCTGCCGGACCACGTGGCGTGGCTGGAGCGGAACTACGCGGCCGGCCGCTTCCTGGCCTCCGGGCGGCAGGTGCCCCGGGTGGGCGGGGTGATCCTGGCGCAGGCCGGGAGCCGGGCGGAGCTGCTCGCGGTGCTCGCCGAGGACCCGTTCCAGCAGGCGGGCGTGGCCGAGCTCCAGGTCACCGAGTTCCTGCCGACCATGACCGTGCCCGCGCTGCAGCCGCTGCGGGTCACGCTGGGCTGACCCCGGGCGGCGACCGCACGGCGCAGCGTCCACTGATTGCCTGTTGGTCCCGCCTCGTCCGCATGCCGATCGCCCGGGCGTAACCGGCGGGGGAAGGGGCGGGAGAGCGGGTCGGCACGGACGCGTCGAGACCGGCCCGACCTGACCTCCGGGAGGACCACCGTGTGCGAGAACGACAACTGCCGGCACCCCGACCCCCTTGACCGGCCCGAGGCCGACGACCTGCCCGAGGCCGACGGCGGGCCGGGCCCGGACCGCCGCGCACTGCTGCGCACCGGACTGCTCGCCGGGGCGGCCACCGCACTGACCCTGGCCCCGGTCTCCTTCGCCGCCGCCAGCCCGGGCAGCCCCCGCAGCGGCATCGACAGCCGCACCATCACCGGCCATCTCGACACCGGCGCCGCCGACTTCGTCCAGCTGCCGGTCGAAGTCCCGGACGGCGTCCAGCAGATCGCCGTCTCGTACAGCTACGACAAGCCCACCGTCCCCGCCGGTGTGCCGGGCAACTCCTGCGACATCGGCGTCTTCGACCAGCGCGGCACCGAGTTGGGCGGCGAGGGCTTCCGCGGCTGGTCCGGCGGGTTCCGGACGTCGTTCGCGATCAGCAACGGCGAGGCCACCCCGGGCTATCTGCCCGGGCCGGTCGAGGCGGGCACCTGGCACGTGGTGCTGGGCCCGTACCAGGTGGCGCCGCAGGGGCTCGACTACCAGGTCCAGGTGACCCTGACCTACGGCGAGCCGGGGCCCGGCTTCACCCCCGACTACCCGCCTGAGCGGGCCAAGGGGCGCGGACGGGACTGGTACCGCGGCGACTGCCACCTGCACACCGTCTACTCGGACGGCCGCCGGCTGCCCGCCGAGGTCGCCGCCGGGGCCCGCGCCGCCGGGCTGGACTTCATGGTCACCACCGACCACAACACCTCGGCCTCGCACGGCGTCTGGGGCCCGCTGGCCGGTCCCGACCTGCTGATCATCACCGGGGAGGAGGTCACCACCCGCAACGGCCACTGGCTCGCCCTCGGGCTGCCGCCCGGCACGTGGATCGACTGGCGCTACCGGGCCCGGGACAACGCCTACCCCCGGGTCGTCCGCCAGGTGCACGGCCTGGGCGGCCTGGTGGTGCCCGCGCATCCGTACTGCCCGTACATCGCCTGCCAGTGGAAGTTCGGCTACCAGGGCGCGGACGCGGTCGAGGTGTGGAACGGGCCGTGGACCTACGACGACGAGTCGGCGGTGGACAGCTGGGACGCCCAGCTCGCCGAGGCCGTGCGGGCCGGCCGGCCCTGGCTGCCGGCGATGGGCAACAGCGACGCGCACAGCGTGCCGCAGGTGATCGGCTCCCCGCACAACGTCGTGCTGGCCCAGGACCTGAGCCGGGACCAGATCCTGGCCGGGCTCAAGGCGGGGCGCAGCTGGCTGGCCGAGTCCGCCGCCGTCCGGCTCGACTTCACGGTCACCGGCCACGGGCGGCAGGCGGGCATCGGGGAGCGGCTGAGCGTCCCGGTGGACGCGCCGGTGGACGTGCGGGTCACCGTCGCCGGGGTGCCGAACGGCACCGTCCGCCTGGTCACCGACGAGGGTCAGTTGCACCAGGAATCGCTGCCGGCGAGCGGCGCGGGCACCGTGGTCTGGCGCACCACGGCCTCGCTGGCCGGCTACGTGCGGGCCGAGGTGCGCCACCCGCTGGCGGACGGCACGCCGGGCCAGGGCAACACCATGGGTGCCGCGCTGCCCTGGGGGTCGATGGCGGCGCTGACCAACCCGATCCTGCTCACCGCCGACGGGAGTTGAGCGGACGTCGCGGCACTAGGGCTGGTCGTCGCCCTCGGGCGGGGGCCAGTTCGAAGCGGCCTCGCCGGGTGCCAGCCGGGCCACCACCTCGGCCAGGCCCCGGCAGGCCAGCTCGATCCGGCGGTACATCGACTGCTGCTCGGCGATGATGGCCGACAGCAGCAGGCCGGTCAGCGCGGCCGCACCGTTGAGCGCCTGCAGGATCACCATGGTCTGCAGCACCCCGTGGTGGGCGAACGGCCCGCGGTGGGCGGTGGCCGCGGTGATGGCGAGTACCGAGACCACCAGCACGCACGGCGCCGCGCCGATCAGCTGGAAGCGCAGCGCGGCCCAGATGAGCAGCGGGAAGACCAGGAAGAGCAGGCTCAGGTGGCTGTTGGTGACGGCCAGCGTGACCAGCACGGTGCCGGCCAGCAGGACCGCCGGTTCGATCAGGTCGAAGGGCCCGCGGTCCTCGGGCAGCCGGAACCGGTACAGCGCCAGCAGCAGCGGCGCGCAGACCAGCACGCCCATGGCGTCGCCGGTCCACCAGGCCGACCAGGCCGACCAGAAGTCGTGCCCGGGCACCGAGCCGGTGAGCCGCAGCAGGCCGATGCCCACCGTGGCGCTGACCAGCATGCCGCCCAGCGCGCCGAGGAAGACCAGCGCCAGGCCGTCGCGCAGCCGGTCCAGCTCGATCCGGAAACCGGTGGCGCGCAGCAGCAGGTAGGCGGTGATCGGGGCCGCGGTGTTGCCCGCGATGATCCCGAAGGAGGCCGGGTGCAGCGGCCCGATGGTGGCGATCACCGCGAAGGTGCCCAGCGCGATGCCCGGCCAGATGCGCAGGCCGAGCAGGAGCAGGCAGGTCAGCGCGATGCCGGTGGGCGGCCAGAGCGGGGTGACCTTGGCGCCGGCGACCACCACCTGCTGGATCAGCCCGAGCCGCCCGGCCACGAAGTAGGCGAGCGCGACGGCGAGCACCCGTAGGACCGCCGCGAGGGGGCGCCGGAGGTCCTGGTTACGGGTCACAGCAGTCATCAGACAACGCCGGGCGGGCGCGGGCGGCCGTGACACGCGCGAGCGGTGGCGGCGGTCCGCCGGTCGGTGGGCGTTTCCGCGACGGGTGGGCGGGGCCCGGACCGCGCTCGGCCCTGCGCAGGGCGGACTCAGCCCGGCGGCAGGTCGTGGCGCAGCACCAGGACGGCGGCGTCATCGGTGTGCCCGGTCAGATCCGCCACCTTGATCACCGCGGCGGCCAGCTCGGCCGGCTCGGCGTCCACCCCGGCCCGGGTCACCCGGGCCACCTCGGCCAGACCGGCCGAGATCGGGAACGCCGGACCCTCGATCACCCCGTCGGTGACCAGCACGAACGCGCAGGAGGCCGGCAGCAGCCGGCGGGTGACGGGGTAGCTCTCGTCCGGCAGTACGCCCAGTGGCAGGCCGCCCTCGTCCTCGCCCAGGCCCCAGCGGCCGTCCGGCGTCGCCCAGACCCAGGGCACGTGGCCGGCCCGGGCGTGGGCCAGCTCCCGGGTGACGGGGTCGAAGCGCAGGAAGCTGCAGGTGGCGAAGAGCCGGGTGTCCATCGAGAGCAGCAGGTCGTTGGCCCGGCTGAGTACCTGGCCCGGGTCGGCGGCGGTGGCCGCCACCGCGCGCAGGCCGACCCGCACCTGTCCCATGAAGGCGGCCGCCTCGACGTCATGGCCCTGGACGTCGCCGATCGAGAAGGCGAGCGAGCCGTCCGGCAGCGGGAAGCCGTCGTACCAGTCGCCGCCGATGTTCAGGCCGTGCCGGGCCGGCGCGTACCGGGCGGCGGCCCGCAGGCCGGGCAGCTGGGGCAGCTCGGCGGGCAGCAGCTCGCGCTGCAGCGCCTCGGCCAGCTCGACCCGGGCCTGCTGCAGCTCCGCGCGTTCCAGCGCCTGCTCGGTGAGCCGGCCGAGCTCGGTCAGCAGCTCGTCGGCACTCGCGTGGCGAGGGGGGCGGCGTCGGGTCATCGACCCTCCGAGGGCTGCGTGGGTGCGGTGCTGCGTTTCTTCCGGGCCGGTCGGCGATGGGCGGGCATGGTGCACGCTCATCCTATTTCCGTGCCGCAAGGCGTGCGTGGTGGGCGCCGCGGGCCCCGGCGTCGACCACGGCCACGACCTCAGTTCACACAGGGAATCCCGCCCATCTTGACCGGCGGCCCCTGCATCGGCAGGTTGGCCGCCGGGTCGGCCGTGGAACTGGCGGCCGCGCTCGCGGCGGCGGCGGCCGGGGGCGCGGCGGCGGGGCCGGCGGGCGGGCTGTAGCCGGTGCCCAGCACCACCTGGATGTGGCCGGGCGCCACCGAGGCGGCGGCGGTGGCCGTCACGCCGTACCGGGCCGCGGCGGCGTCCGCGCCGTCCTTGGCACCGGTGCCGTAGGTCACCGTGACCTCCTTCGGGTGGCTGCTCGCCTCCGCGACGCGTCCGGCCTTGAAGCCCATGGCCACCAGCGCCTTGGACTCGTTGCCGGCCGCCCCGGTGACGGTGGAGGCGTTGAGGACGTCCACCGTGCCGCTCGGCTTGGCGGCGGGCGCGGCCGGGGGGCTGCTCGGCGCGGCGGGGCCCGCCCCGCTCCCGGCGGGTGCGGGCGAGGAGGCGGCGGTGGGCGCGGGCGCCGGGTCATGGCCGAACAGGGTCCGGACGATCTGCTTGATCTCCACCGGGTCGACCTTGTTGACGTCCTCGCCGCCGATGGTCGCGAAGCCGGCGATCGGCAGCGTGTTGAACTCGACGTTGCCGCCGGTCAGGTTGGGCGCCTGCTGGGCGAAGTCCAGGATGTTCCACTGGTCGTCGATCACCACGTCCTTCTTCACCACGTCGAACAGGCCCTGCATCTTGCCCAGGTCGCCGAAGATGCCCTCCTGCTTGAGCTTGTACTCGGCCGAGGAGATGAAGGCCTGCTGGCGGTGGGTGCGGTCCAGGTCGCCGCCGGGCAGGTTGTGGCGCTGGCGCACGAAGGCGAGCGCCTGGGAGGCGTTGAGGGTGTTGATGCCGGCCTGGCCCGAGAAGCCGGAGCCCTGGCCGGTCTCGGCCGGGTCGCTGGTGGCGTGGTTGAGGCAGACCTGGACCGGGCCGATCGCCTGCGCGATGTCGTAGAAGCCGAGCAGGTTGACCTCGGCGAAGTGGTCGATCGGTATGCCGAGGAAGTTCTGCACGGTGGCCAGCGTGGCCGCGCGGCCCGCCTCCCGGCTCTGCTGCTCCTCCTGCGCCTTGGAGAGCCCCTTGTTCGCCAGCTTGGCGTCCGCGGCCGCCTTGGCGATGCCGTAGGCCTCCTTGATCTTGTGCATCTTCCCGTCCGCGCCCTCGGTCTGCACGTAGTCGTCGCGCGGGACGGACAGCGCGGTGACCTTGCCTCCGTTGGCCGGTATGTGCAGCACGATCAGGGTGTTGGTGTTGTAGCCGCCGATGTCGCTGGAGCCGGCGTTCAGCTCGTCCTGGACGAACTGCTTCGGCAGGTCGTTGCCGTTCATGTCCTTACGGCTGTCCAGGCCGATCAGCAGGATGTTGACCGAGCTGTCCAGGTGCGGGGGCGCGGACTTCTTCACGGCGCTCAGCGCGGTGGAGGTGGTCAGGCCGGTGGTCAGCGAGGTGTAGGCGTACCAGGCGAAGCCGCTGCTGCCGAGCACCGCGAGGGAGAGGGTGCAGGCGATCGTGCGGCCGGCCACCACCAGGGGAGACCTGCGGCGTCCGGCGGTCGCCGGGGCCTGGCGGCGGGCCGCGCGGCCGGGGCCGATCGGGTCGCTGGGGTCGCTGGGGAACTGGTCAGCCACGGCGGTTCCTCTTCTGCAGAACGAGGCGGATCAGGATGACGGCCAGCGCGGCGCCGATGGACTCGACCATCACCGGGAAGCCGTGCACCAGCCAGCGCACGGATCCGGTGGCCAGCGCCTTGGAGCCCTGGTACTTGGCGGAGTCGCCGAGCAGCTCGGCGCCGGCCCAGGCGGCCAGCACGACCGGCGGCGGGGCCGGCAGCACCCACCACCAGCCCGCGCGGCCGGCCAGTGCGGCCGCGCCGGCCGTGCCGAGGACGGCGCAGCAGGCGAAGATCAGGCCCAGGCCCGGGCCGGTCAGCTCGTCGGCCAGGGCGCCGGCCAGCGGCAGGGCGACCGCCAGCAGGACGACCGCGCCGCGGTGGCGGGCGGGTGGTGCGGCCGGGGTGGAGCGGCGTCGGCTCGTAGGGGCCGGCTCACCGCGCCGCCGGCTCGCGGGGGCGGGTTCGGCGCCGCGCCGACGGGCGGCCGCGGGCGTGGCCGGTTGTGACCGTGGCTCGGGCCGGCCCGGCCACGGGGCTATGTCACCGTCGGGCCGTTCGGCCCACTCGTCTGCCACCTGTTCCGCTCCCTCGCTGTTTGCTCGGTTGCGCAATGTAGCAAGTGTTCCTGTGGGCTCTCCCGGCGGCCACCCGGCAGCGGATCCCGGGGGCGCGCGGCCGTCGCGGTGCGCCCACCAGCTGCGGGGATCCCGAGCCTTGGGGCTGTCTGCAACCTCCCGCCCTAGAGCGCCGCCTCCGCGCCGGGCTCCAGGGTGAACTCGCCGTCGTCGGCGTCGTAGTCGTAGAGCTCGCCGTACCGCCCCCAGGCGATGGCGATCTCCAGTTGGCGCCGGGCGTCCTCGGCGTCGTAGCCGCGGCGCAGCAGGTCGAGGAAGAGGTCCTCGCGCAGCTTGTGCTGGTCGGTGGCGGCCAGCGTCTGCACGATGGCGCGCACCAGCGGGGCCCGGCGGGCCGCGTTGCGGGCGAAGAGCTGCTTGCTGGTGAGGATGTCGGCCACGGTGAACTCGCGCCCGGCCTCGGTGATCGCCATCCGGGGCCCCTCGGTGCGGGCGAGGCCGAGCAGGACGGCGGCGTCGACCAGCGGCAGCAGGTCGTCGACCTCGAAGTTCAGCTCGTCCGCGATCTCGGCAAGGCCCTCCTCGCCGCCGAAGGAGAGCAGGATCTCCAGCAGGCCGGCCAGACCGCCGACGCTGGCCACCGGCAGCGGTGTGGTGATCGGAGTGGCGTTGGTGGGCGCCGCCACGGCCTCGGGCGCGGCCGGCGCCTCGTGCTCCTCGCGGCCGGTGAGGATGCCGTAGACGGTGTCGACCAGCGCCTCGAACTGCGGGGTGCGCCGGTCGCGCGGGCGGGCCAGGTCGACGGGCAGTTCGGCCTTGATCCGGCCGGGGTTGGAGGAGAGCACCAGGATCCGGTCCGCGAGCAGCACCGCCTCCTCGATGTTGTGGGTGACGATCAGGATCGACTTCACCGGTGCCTCGTGGCCCTCCCACAGGCCCATCAGCTCGGAGCGCAGGTTCTCGGCGGTCAGCACGTCGAGCGCGGAGAACGGCTCGTCCATGAAGAGCGCGTCCGGCTCCACCACCAGCGCCCGGGCGAAGCCGACCCGCTGGCGCATGCCGCCGGACAGCTCCTTGGGGTAGGCGCCCTCGAAGCCGTCCAGGCCGATCAGGTCGATCGCCTTGAGCGCCCGCTCGCGTCGCTCCTCGGCGTTCACCCCGCGCGCCTGGAGGCTCAGCTCCACGTTCTGCTGGACGGTGAGCCAGGGCAGCAGGGCGAAGGACTGGAAGACCATCGCCACGCCGGGGTTGGCGGCGCTCAGCGGTGTGCCGCGGTAGGAGACGGTGCCGGAGGAGGGCGCGATCAGGCCGGCCAGACAGCGCAGCAGGGTCGACTTGCCGGAGCCCGACTTGCCGAGCAGCGCCACGATCTCGCCCTCGGAGAGCCGCAGCATGATGTCGTCCAGCACCGGCAGCGCGCGGCCGTCGGGGGTGCTGAAGGTCTTGGTCACGCCATCGGCCTCGACGATCGTGGGGCGGGCGACAGTGGTCATGCTCGGTCAGCTCCAGTCACAGCGCGTAGTGGTCACAGCGCGTAGCGGGTCTCGGCCAGCCGGTACAGGGGCCGCCACAGCAGGCGGTTGAGCGCGACCACGTACACGCTCATCACCGTCACCCCGACCAGGATCTTCGGGAAGTCCCCGGTGCCGGTGGCCTCCGCGATGTAGGCGCCGAGGCCGGTGGCCTTCAGGTGGTGCGAGCCGTAGTCGACGACCTCCGCGACGATGGAGGCGTTCCAGGCGCCGCCGGCCGCGGTGATCCCGCCGGTCACGTAGTAGGGGAAGACGGCCGGCAGGATGAACGAGCGCCAGCGCAGCCAGCCGCGCACCTGGAAGCCCCGCATCGCCTCGCGCAGGTCGGAGGGGATGGCCGAGGCCCCGGCGATGACGTTGAAGAGGATGTACCACTGCGCGCCCAGCGCCATCAGCAGCACCGCGCCGAGGTTCAGCGAGAGGCCGATCGCGAGGAAGACGACGGTGGCGAACGGGAAGATGAAGTTCGCCGGGAAGCTGGCCAGCACCTGGACGACCGGCTGGGCGAACCGGGTGACCTTCGGGTCCATCCCGATCCACACCCCGATCGGCACCCAGACGACGGTGGCCGCGATCAGCAGCACCACCACCCGGCTGAAGGTGGCCGCCCCCAGGCCCAGCGCGTGGCCGAACTCGCCGAGCCCGACCGTGCTGTGCACGTAGTCGAAGGCCCGCCAGGCGCCGTAGACCACCACCACGGCGACCGCGCCGGCGAAGAACACGTCGCCGGTCCGCTCGCGGCTCGCCGGCCGGGCGAGCGGGTGCTCGGCCAGCCCGAAGACCCGGGTGCCGTGGTCCAGCGCCACCCCGACCGGGCGCAGCGGGCGCCCGAGCCTGGCCGGCACGCTGGAGCGGCGCAGCAGGTCGAGCACCACGCTGCGCGGACGGTCGGCGGATTCCGACTCCTCCACCCGGAACCGCTCCGACCAGGCCGTCATGGGCCGCCAGAAGAGCACGTTGACGCCGATCACCATCAGCACCATGACGGCGATCGCGATGCCGACCTGGCGCAGGTTGCCGTCCGCGATCGCGGTGGCGGCGTAGGAGCCCATGCCGGGCAGCGCGTAGTGGTGGTTGAGCACGCTGATCGACTCCGAGGCGGCCAGGAAGAACCAGGCGCCGCCGAAGCTCATCATCCCGTTCCAGACCAGCGGGATCATCCCGCTGGGCACGTCCAGCCGCCAGAACCGCTGCCACTTGGTCAGCCGCATCACCCGGGCCGCCTCGTCCAGCTCCCGGGGCTGGGTGGTCAGCGAGGCATGGAAGGCGAAGGTCATGTTCCAGGCCATCGCGGTGAAGATGGCGAAGATCGAGGCGCACTCCAGGCCGAGCGTCGAGCCGGGGAAGAGCGCGATGAACGCCGTCACGGTGACCGAGAGGAAGCCGAGCACCGGCACCGACTGCAGGATGTCCAGCACCGGCAGCAGCACCTTCTCGGTCCGCCGCATCCGGGCGGCCGCGGTGGCGTAGACGAAGGTGAACAGCACCGAGGCGATCAGCGCCGCGAACATCCGCAGCAGTGAACGCACCGCGTAGTACGGCAGGTTGGCCGGATCGGTGGAGACCGTGGCGGGCGCCTGGTCGGGCAGGAACGGCGCGTTCAGACCTGGCGCCAGCTCCAGCAGGCCGTACAGCAGCGCCACCAGCGCGGCCCCGACCAGGACGTCCACCCAGCGCAGCGCGGGGCGCCGCCACACTCCCCGGGACGGGAATCCGCCGTTGCCCGCCACCCGCGCCACCACCCGACTCCGCCTCGCGCCGCCGCCTCACGCGGCCGTCTCGCGGCCACTCAACCACCCGCCTCGCGCCACGCCCGGGCGCTCGAAGGGGCGGGGGCGCAACACTCACCGGCACGGCCCAACGGCCACCTTCCCGGTCCGCTCCGGCACTGTCGCGCAAGCTGCCCGGCCCGGGGAGGTTATGGGCGGCGCCAGGAGTGGGAGGCTTGGAGACATGAAGGCGATCGGGTTTGTGCTCAATATCCTGTGGCTGATCTTCTGCGGTATCTGGATGGCCATCGGCTATGTGATCGCCGGGGTCATCTGCTGCATTCTGATCATCACCATTCCGTTTGGCGTCGCGTCGTTCCGGATCGCCGGCTACGTCCTGTGGCCGTTCGGGCGCACCACGGTGCAGCGTCCGGACGCCGGGGCGCCCTCGCTGATCGGGAACGTGATCTGGTTCCTGTTCGCGGGCCTGTGGCTGGCGATCGGGCACCTGCTGACGAGCATCCCGCTCTTCCTGTCGATCATCGGAATCCCGTTCGGCGTGGCGAACCTGAAGATGATCCCGATCTCGCTGATGCCGCTGGGGCGGGAGATCGTCTCCACCGACGAGCGGTTCGGCGGGCGCTGATCCGACGCGGGGCCGGGTGCGCGCCGCAGGTCAGGGGCGTGCCTCGGGCCGGGTGCGCGCCTCGGGGTGGGTGTGCGCCTCAGGGGGCCAGCAGGCTGCTCAGTTCCGACTCGAAGAGCAGGGCGGGGTCGAAGCCCATGCCCGCGTAGTGGCCGGCGAGTTCGAGGGAGAGGACGCCGTGCAGGCGGGACCAGAAGGCCAGCGCCCGGCGCAGTGCCGGGGTGGCGGCCGGGTTGCCGCCGTCCCACTGGCGGTGGTCGGCCAGGTGTTCGTCGAACGCGGTGGTGGGGGCCGGGGCTGACAGCGGCTCGCAGGCCCGGAGCAGGACGGCCATGATCTCCGAGGCGATCGTCGTGACCTCCGCGGGTGCGTGGTAGCCGGGCACCGGTGTGCCGTAGATGAGGAAGTAGCGCTGCGGGTCGTCGAGCGCCCAGCGGCGCAGGGCGTGGGCCAGGCCGCCGAGGTCGGCGCCCGCGGCGGCGGCGCTCTGCACGGTGGCGGCCTCGCTGCGGTAGGCGTCCTTGATCAGCTCGGTGATCAGCTCGTCGCGACTGGCGAAGTAGCGGTAGAGCGCCGGGCCGCTCATGCCCAGTTGCTTGGCGATCGCGTTGAGCGAGAGCGCGGTGGCGCCCGCGGTCGCGATCTGCTCCCAGGCTCGTTCCTTGATCTCCGCGCGCAGCTGGCTCCGGTAGCGCTCGCGGGGGGTGGTCGGGTCGCCGGTCTTGGGAGTCATGGATCCACTGCCTCTCTCGGTTGGTTAGAGGCTATCACTCTCGCCAGTATGGCTAACAAAAGTTTTCGCGAACCCGTTGACAGGCCTTCGCTTCAGTTAGAAGCTGTAACTAACACAAGCGCCCCTAAGGGGCCTCTGGAAGGAGTGGATGGCGATGGGTGCCGCAACGTGCGTCGAGGTCGTGCTGCCGGGCAAGGTCGAGCCGGAGGGGCTGAAGATCCGGCGCGGGGCGGTCCCGGTGGCGGGCGCGGGCCAGGTGGTGGTCGAGGTGGAGGCGACCGGCGTCTCCTTCGCCGAGCAGCAGATGCGCCGCGGCCGGTACTACGACCAGCCGCCGTTCCCGTTCGTGCCCGGGTACGACCTGGTCGGCACCGTGCTGGAGACCGGCGCGGGCGTCGCGCCCGAGCTGGCCGGCCGCCGGGTGGCCGCGCTGGTGAAGGTCGGCGGCTGGGCCAGCCACGTGGTGCTGGACGCGCTGGACCTGGTGGAGGTGCCCGACGATCTCGGCGCCACGGAGGCGGAGGCCCTGCTGCTCAACGGCGTCACCGCCTGGCAGCTGCTGCACCGTCAGGCCCGGGTGCGCGCCGGGCAGACCGTCCTGGTGCACGGTGCCAACGGCGGGGTCGGCTCGGTCCTGGTCCAGCTGGCACAGGCGGCCGGGGCCCGGGTGATCGGCACCGCGACCGCCCGTCACCATGACGCGCTGCGCGCGGCGGGCGTGCTGCCGGTCGACTACCGCACCGAGGATGTGCCCGCCCGGGTACGGGAGTTGGCGCCCGGCGGGGTGGACGCCGTGTTCGACCACGTCGGCGGGCGCGGCGTGATCGACTCCTGGCGGCTGCTCGCGCCCGGCGGTGCGCTCGTCTGCTACGGCAGCGCCGCGACCCGGGACGACACGGGCTCCAAGCAGTGGCCGGTGTTCAAGCTGCTCGGGCGGGTCTGGCTGTGGAACAGCCTGCCCAACGGGCGCCGCGCCTCCTTCTACAACGTCTGGGCCGGGCGGGCCGTCAGCAAGTCCCGTTTCCGGGCCCGGCTGCGGACCGACCTGGCTCAGGTCTTCGCCGCCGCGCGGCGCGGCGAACTCGTCGCCCGGATCGGGGCCGAGCTGCCGCTGGACAGGGCTGCCGAGGCGCTGCGGCTGGCGGAGTCGGGGACGGTGGCCGGGAAGGTGGTGCTGAAGCCGTAGTGGGGGGAGGGGAGTTGGCGCAGTCGGGGCTACAGCTGCGGTGTCGGCTACGGGAGCGGCACCGGCTGTGGGGCGGCCAGGCCGGTGTAGCGGGCGGCGGGGCGGATGATCTTGCTGTCGGCGGCCTGCTCCAGGATGTTCGCGCTCCAGCCGATCACCCGGGCGGCGGCGAAGGTCGGGGTGAACATGGCGCGCGGCAGTCCGCACAGGTGCATCACCACGCCGGCGTAGAACTCGACATTGGTGTGCAGATCGCGACCCGGCTTGAGTTCGGCCAGGATCGTCAGCACCTGGCGCTCCACCTCGACGGCGAAGTCCACCAGCTCGCCCCCGAAGCCCTCGGCCACGGCGCGCAGCATCCGCGAGCGGGGGTCGTCGGTGCGGTAGACGGGGTGGCCGAAGCCCATGATCCGGTCGCCGGCCAGCACGCGCTCGCGGATCCAGCCGTCGATCCGGTCGGGGGTGCCGATCGCGTCCAGGGTGTCCAGCGCCCGGCTCGGCGCTCCGCCGTGCAGCGGACCGGAGAGCGCCCCGAGCCCGCCCACCAGGCAGGCCGCCAGGTCGGCGCCGGTGGAGGCGATCACGCGGGCGGTGAAGGTGGAGGCGTTGAAGCCGTGGTCCACGGTGGAGACCAGGTAGCGCTCGATCGCGCGGGCCTCGGCCGGGCCCGGCTCGCCCCCCGTCAACATGTACAGGTAGTTGGCGGCGTACGGGAGGTCCTCGCGCGGCTCGATCGGGGCCTGGCCCTGCTGCAGCCGGTAGAGCGCCGTGAGCACGGTGGGCACCAGCGCGGTCGCGAAGAGCGCGTCCTCGATCCGCTGCTCGGGCGCGGTGTCGTAGAGCGGTCGGCTGCCCCGGGCGGCCGACGCGATGGAGAGCGCGGCGCCGAGGCCGGCCAGCGGGCCGGCGTCCTTGGTGGAGGCGGCCAGCGCGGGCAGCAGCGGGCGCAGTGCCTCGGGCAGGCGGCGCAGGGGTGCGGTGCGGGCGTGGAAGGCGGCGCGGGTGGCGGCGTCGGGCAGCTCGCCCAGCAGCATCAGGTGCCAGACGTCCTCCAGGCTGCGCTGTTCGGCGAGCTCGATCGCCGAGTACTGGCGGTAGTGGTAGAAGCCCTCGATCCCGCGGACGTCGCTCAGCGCGGTCTCGGTGACGACGACGCCCTTGAGGCCGCGCGGCACCTCGATGCCCGGGGGCTCGGTGGCGGGGGAGCGGTCGGTGGGGGTCCGGTCCGGGTCTATTGCGGTCGGCATGACTACCTCCTTCGGTGGGCTGGCAGTCGGTACTCTCCAAGTGTTGATCCATGTTGTCAATGTTGATTGAAATCAATGTGACATACTGCAGCTGAGCGAGATGGCCCGGGATCGCGGGGCAGCGCAGCGCAGGCGGCACGGCATGTGGGCAGGCAGGCCGGGAGAGGGGCAGGGATGGAAGAGCGCAGAGCCACGGGCGGGGCGGCAGGTGCGGGGAATGCGGCTGGTTGGTCTGCTGTGACCGGTGAGCCTGCTGGTGCGGCTTCTGGTGCGACTCCTGGTGCAGGGGAAGGGGCGGGTGCGCCGGGCCGGCTGACCACGCAGCAGGTGGCCGAGCTGCTCGGCGTCAAGGTGGCGACCGTCTACGCCTACGCCAGTCGCGGCCTGCTGAGCAGCGAGCGGGTGCCGGGCGGCAAGGGCAGCACCTTCGATGCGCGCGAGGTGGACGCCCTGGTGGCCGGTCAGCGCCGTCGGCTGCCGCGTCCGCCGGTCGCCGAGGCGGGGACGCCGCCGTTCTCCGTGCCGGGGCTGCCGCCCGTCGAGCCGGTCACGGTGCGCACCGCGCTGACGCTGATCGAGGACGGCCGGCTGTACTACCGGGGAGCGGACGCCGTGCGGCTCGCCGAGCGGTGCGGGTTCGAGGCGGTGGTCGGCTGGCTCTGGGGCGTGGGGGCGGACGCCGGGCCTGGATCGGCGGCCGACGCGGGTGCTGCTGGGTTGGGTGGGAGGACTGCGCCGGGCGGTGGGGCCGGCGAGGACGCCGTGGTCCTGCGTGCGCCCGAGGAGCTGGTGGCCACGTTGCGGCGGGCCGGGCGGGCGTTGCCGGCCACGGCTCGGCTGCCCGACCGGTTGCGGGTCTCGGCCGCGGTCGCGGCAACCGCCGACCCGCTGCGCTTCGACCTTCGGGAGGAGAACGTCCGGGCCGTGGGGGCGGGACTGATCGCCGCGCTGGTGGAGGCACTGCCGTCCGCTTCGGGGGCGGCGTCCGAGGTCGTCTCGGGGGCGGCGCCTGACGCCGCTTCGGGGGCAGCGCCCGGCGCTGCCGGGTCGCCGGCCGATGCCTCTCTCGCCGCCCGCCTGTGGACGCGGCTCTCGCCCGTCGCGCCGACGCGCGGTGCGGTGCAGTGCCTGGACCGCGCACTGGTGTTGCTGGCCGACCACGAGTTGGCGGTGTCCACGGTCGCCGCGCGGGTCGCGGCCTCGGCGCGGGCCCACCCCTACGCGGTCGTCTCGGCCGGCCTCGGCGCCAGCGACGGACCGTTGCACGGCGCTGCCAGCGCGCTGACCTATCGGATGCTCGGCGAGGTGCTGGCGGCCGGGGATGCGGTGCCGGTGGTCTCCGAGTACCTGCGCACCGGCGTGGCGATCCCGGGCCTGGGGCACCGGCTCTATCGGACAGGCGACCCGCGGGCCCGCGCCCTGCTCGAAGCCATGCGCCAACTGCCGGGTTCAGGCGATGTGTTGGCGGCCGTCGAGGCAGTGGTCCGGGCGGCCGGCGGGCCGCGGGCGCGGGCGGGCGACGCCGCCAACGTGGACCTGGCGCTGGCGGCGTTCGCGCAACTGGGAGGCATGGCGGCGGAGGCCGGCGAGGTGGTCTTCTCGGTTGCCCGGACGGCGGGTTGGCTGGCCCATGCGATGGAGGAGTATCGCGAGGCGCCGCTGCGGATGCGGGCGCGTGGCGTCTACGTGGGCCCGCCGGTGGAACGGGACAACTGACAAGTCCGGTGCGGAGTCAGCTGATTGATGAGGCCTCAGGAATCGGCATCGCCGACCTGGACGATCATCTTGCCGATGTTCGCGCCGTCGAGCATGCCGAGGAACGCGGTCACGACGTTCTCGAAGCCGGTGACCACCGTCTCGTCCGCCCGGACTCGCCCGGAGCGGATGTGCGGGGCCAGGAAGTCCGTCAACTCCTGCTGGACATCACGGTATTCCCGTACCAGGAAGCCGTCCATCCGCAGGCTCTTGTGGACCACGTTGTAGAGGTTGCGCGGCGCGGCGGGGGGTTCGAGGCTGCTGTACTGGGCCACCGCGCCGCACCAGGCGATCCGGCCGTGGTCGCGCAGCACGTCGAGGGCGCCTTCGAGGTGGTCGCCGCCGACGTTGTCGAGGAAGGTGTCGATGCCCTCCGGTGCTGCCGCGCGCAGTAGTTCGCCGACCGGGCCGTCGTGGTAGTCGAAGGCGGCGGAGAAGCCGGCCCGCTCGGTGAGGTGCTTGACCTTGGCGGCGGATCCGGCGCTGCCGATGATCCGGCTCGCGCCGAGCAACTGGGCGATCTGGCCCGCCGCGCTGCCGACACCGCCGGCCGCGGCCGAAATGAAGATCGACTCGCCGGGCTGCAGGCGCAGGACCTTGGTCAGCCCGACGTAGGCGCTCAGCCCGGTGCCGCCCAGCAGACTGAGGTGGGTGCTGAGCGGCACGCCCTCGATCGGCCGCAGCACGCGCACCTCCGCGGCGTCGACCACGGCGTGGGTGCGCCAGGCCTTTCGGTGGAAGACGATGTCGCCGACGGAGAGTTCGGGTGTCCGTGACTCGATGACTCGGCCGATCGAACGACCCTCCAGCGCAGCGTTCAGCTCCCACTCGCCCTCGTCCATCGCCTCGCGCATATAGGGGTCGACGGAGAGGTAGATGTTCTCGACCAGCGCGTTGCCGGGGGTGAGCGGGGCGAGCTGATCCGCCACAAAGGTGAAGTTGTCGGCGCTGGGGCGGCCGACGGGGCGGGATACCAGGTGGACGGCCATGGGCTGACGGGACATCGCGAGCTCCGGGAGGGGATCGGCTGGTTGGGATGCGATCACCGTAGAAGCGCTGGGGAGCGGGTTGCAGAGGGGCGCGTTGATGGAGCGGGGGGCTTCCATGAGCGTGATTCATGGAAGGCGGGGGTGGTTGATGAATGAGCGGGCATTCATCGCGCGGGGGTTCCTGAATGACCGTTCATGCATCGTGGGGTGGCTGAGCGGGCGGGTGTGCGGCGTGGCAGGTGGCGGGGATAGTGCATGGCTGGTCATTTATGATCGCCCAGGAAGCTCCCACCCCACCCGCGCGCACCCGCCCCATCAATGATGAATGACTGTTCATTCATTAACCGTGGGCCCCGCCTGTGCCGGAGCCGCCGCCACTCACTCCTCCACGGCCTCGCGCAGCTTGCGGAACTCCGCTGCCAGCGCGTCCAGCGAGTAGTGGGCGTTGAGGCCGCTCGGGTTGGGCAGCACCCAGACCTCGGTCGCGGCCAGCCCCTCGTCCTGCCGCCCGACCACTGCGCGCGGGTGTCCGAACGCCGCGCGGTACGCCCCGATGCCCAGCACCGCCAGCACCCGCGGCCGCAGGCGCGTCACCCGCTCGACCAGCGCCGTGCCGCCCTGCTTGAGCTCGTCCCGGGTCAGCTCATCGGCCTTCGCACTGGCCCGGGCGACCACATTGGTGATGCCCAGGCCCAGCTCCAGCAGCTCGCCCTGCTCGTCCGGCCGCAGCTGTCGGGAGGTGAAGCCCGAGCGGTGCAGCGAGGGCCAGAACCGGTTGCCGGGCCGGGCGAAGTGGTGCCCGGTCGCCCCGGACCAGAGCCCGGGGTTGATCCCGCAGAACAGCACGCGCAGGCCCGGAGCCGCGACATCGGGGATGGTCACGTTCTGGGCCGCCGCCAGCTGCTCGGCGTTGGGGCGGAACGGGGGCACGGGGGAGGGATTCTGCACCGGACCAGTCTGCCGGTGCCACCGCTCGCCCCGGAAGGCGTACCGCCCCCGCCCGCCCTGTGCCGCTAGCTCGGCGCGGTCGTCGTTGCCGCTGCGGCCTTCGCCGCCGCCGCTGCGGTCGTCGCGGTCGTCGTAGCGGCAGCCGCAGTCGCCGCGGTCGCCGTCGCCTTCACCGCTGCCGTCCTCGGCACCGCCGTCTTCGCCTTCGCGGTCGCCGTCGCGCCGGTCGGCTCAGGACTGCTGGGCGCGGACCGCGTGGCCAGCAGCTCCTGGGCCTGGCGCGCCTGCCGCTTCGCCGCGCGGCGGTCCAGCAGGCGGCCGAGACCGAAGACCACCACTGCCGCGTACAGCCAGCCCATCAGCACGTCGATCACGAAGTGCTCGGCGCCGTAGACCAGCGTGAACGCCATCGCCAGCGGATAGGCGGCCAGCAGGATCCGCAGCTTGCGCCCGGCCGTCGGCCAGAAGAAGAGGGCCAGCAGCATCGGGTACGCGGCGTGCAGCGAGGGCATCGCGGCCACGTCGTTGTCGAACTGGCTGCCGTTCTCGAAGATCGACCCGGCCCGGGGCAGCCCGCTCTGGGTCAGCACATCCGAGACCACCCGGGTCAGCTGCGGCAGGTGCCCGTTCTGTGCGACCAGCCACGGCGGGTCGGCGGGGTAGAGGATGTACGTCGCGAAGCCGGCGAAGGTCAGCGCCAGATAGAACGCGAGCAGCCGGGTGAACCGGTCGTGGCGCCGCCGCCAGAGCGCGGCCAGGACCACGAAGATCGCGAAGAAGTGCGACATGTAGACCGTGGTGCACAGGTAGTCGTACCAGTGCGGGTGTCCCGGCGTGTACAGCCAGTGCTGCAGTCGCACGGTCCACACCTGGCCGAAGCCGAACACCTTGTCGATCGCGAGCTGCGGCGCGTAGTGCACCGCCCACGGGGTGTGGGCGCCGTAGCCGCGCAGCAGCGAGTAGACGTAGACGGCGCCCATCACCGGGAGCCAGTCCCGCAGTACCCGCAGCCAGCCGCCTCGGTAGCCGCTGTGCACAGCACCGGCGACCAGCGCGCCGATCAGCCAGCAGAAGACCACGTCGTTCGCATAGGGCAGCCCGTTGGCCGCGATGTACCGCCAGAGGAGGAAGCCGTAGAGCGGCCAGGCCAGCAGCCGCAGGTGCCGGGTGCGGTACCGGAGGACGGCCAGCCGTTCACTCACCGGCGCGAGCCTCTCCTGGAGCGTGGCCAGTCGGCCGCGCCATCCCGTCGGCGGTGGCCCCGAGCGCTTGCCGCTGACGCCGGAGGCGCCGTTGGCCCCGCCCTCTGCCGGGTCCTCGGCGGTCGATGGGGAGCTGACCGGCGCCGGACGGGTCGCGTCGGCGGCGGAGCGGACGAGGTGGAGCGGGCTGGTCACCGGTGGCGTCCCCTTCGAGAGATCTGGTGGGGCAAGCCGGGTCAACGTAATGCTCGTTTTTTAAGAATTACTGAGCCCGGGCGTCGGCCCCGTGCCGTCGCGCCCCGATCCTGCCTCCGTGCCGGGTGTGCTGCCCACCCTTCGGGAGCCACCTGGCCTGGACTTGACCGGTTCGAACCCATTTGCGGGGGCAGCCGGCGCCCAGCGGACTTACACCAAATTCTCAGGAAACTTCCGCAACCGCGACCGCAGGCCCGAGTGCGGCAGGTCGCACGGGTCCATCACGATCCGTCACCAACCGCCCTGCGGAGGTCGCGGGACCCCGCCCTGCCCGGCCGACCCGCCCATCGCTCCTCGCGCACGAGTGCGGCGACAGTTGCTCGGGTGGATCGTCAAACCAACCGGCACGATGGACAGTTGGGAGAAGTGGGCGTGGCGGGTTGGCCTGCCGCAGGGGTGCCGCCCAGTGCGACCGCCCGCACGGCGGCGGCCGCTACGCGTGATGGCCGTGTCCGGGGATCCCCGGACACGGCCATCACGTGGCTGGACTCGGCCTGTCAGCGGTAGTTCGCGAACTGGATCGCGAAGTCCAGGTCCTTGCCCTTGAGCAGCGCCTGCACCTCCTGCAGGTCATCGCGGCTCTTCGAGGAGACACGCAGCTCCTCGCCCTGGATCTGGGCCTTCACGCCCTTCGGGCCCTCGTCGCGGATGATCTTGGAGACCTTCTTGGCATCTTCCTGGGAGATGCCCTCCTTGATCGTCGCGAAGATCTTGTACTCCTTGCCGGACAGCTGCGGCTCGCCCGTGTCCAGCGCCTTCAGCGAGATCTTGCGCGCGATCAGCTTGCTCTGGAACACGTCGAGGATGGCCTTGACCCGCTCCTCGCCGTCAGCCTTGAGTTCGATCCGCTCGCCCGTCCAGCCGATGGTCGCGCCGACGTTCTTGAAGTCGTAGCGGGTGGCGATCTCGCGGGAGGTCTGGTTGATCGCGTTGTCGACCTCCTGCTTCTCGACCTTCGAGACGATGTCGAAACTGGAGTCGGCCATCTGTGGTGGTCTCCTTGCGATGTCGGCAGCACTTGCCCCACCGATGCGGGGCTCTCACGCCCCCAGCCTATCCAGCACCACCCCGCCCCGACCCTCTGATCACCCGTGCCCAATCGAGTGGCGGAGCACCCCCTGCCATCAGGTAAGGTTTACCCAGTCGAACGGGGCAAGGCCCCGAGAGACACCAATCCTGGCTGGTTGCCCGAGCGGCCAAAGGGAGCAGACTGTAAATCTGTCGCGCAAGCTACGCAGGTTCGAACCCTGCACCAGCCACAGGATAGAGAAACAGCCCCCGATCTGCGGAAACGCAGATCGGGGGCTGTTTCGTTGTGCGGGCGGGCACGGACAGGCCCTGGCGCTGGGGAGGCCTGGTCGGCCGTCAGGACCGAGACCCCGAGCCGGGCCCGGCACCGGACAAACCCGTTCCGCCGGTACCTGGTTGACGCTCCCCTGGTGTGGCGCGGACGGCATGTGGCGCACCCGGAAGCAGGGGCAGGGGCAGGGGAAGCGCGCGGGCCGTGCGTGGGGGCGTCAGGGGGGCGTTGGGATGGGGGGTGGGCGCGTCAGGGTTGTGTCAAGGGGGTGATGGGGGGTGGGGGCGGCTCGGTTTGCTAGGGGGACGAGTCGGCGGAGAAGGGGCAGTCATGGGCGAGCGGCGGCGGGTCGTCGTGGGTGTCAGTGGGTCGCTGGGGAGTCTGGCGGCGCTGCACCGGGCGGCCGAGGAGGCGCGGCGGACCGGAGCCGAGCTGTTGACCGTGCTGGCGTGGATGCCGCCGGGCGGTGAGCACAGTGTGCGGCGGGCGCCCTGTCCGCCGCTGGTGTCGGCGTGCCGGGAGGCGGCGGTCGAGCGGCTCGGGACGGCGCTGGGGGAGGCGTTCCCGGGCGGGCTCGCGGGGGTGCCGCTGCAGTGTGTCGCGGTGCGTGGGGAGGCGGGGCCGGCGCTGGTGGCGGCGGCGGACGGGCCGGACGACGTGCTGATCGTGGGTACGGGCGGCGGCCGGTGGCGGCGGTGGTTGCGGCCGTCGGTGACCAACTACTGCGTGCGGCACGCCGGGTGCCCGGTGCTGACCGTGCCCAGGCCCCAACTGCTGCGCGAGCTGGCCTCGTTCGAGCGGCGCAACACCTACCACCTACCGCTGGAGACGATGGAGATGACCGGTTCGAGCCACTGACCGCGCCGATGTTCTTCTACACAGCGCGTCCTGGCGCGCGCCGCTACCGGCCGGTGGTGGGCCGGCTGGCGGTGCCGGGCTCCGGCGCGTTCGCGTTCCTCGGCAGTGCGGGGCTGGTGCTCGGGCTCGCCGGAGTGGGGGAGTTGCGGGCCGGCTGGGTCGCGCTGGGTGCCTTCGCGGTGCTCGGCGCGCTGCTCGGCCGGCGCTCGCGACCGGCGGCCGCACCGCTGATCGGGGTAGTGGAGTGGCTGTTCTACAACGGGTACGTGGTGCACCGGTACGCCGTGCTCGGGTGGGCCGGCGGCGCCGAGGTGGGGAGGGCGGGTCTGCTGACGGCTGCCGCGCTGCTGGCCGCGTGCTCGGCGACCTGGCCGCGGCGGCGGATCCGTGCGGAGCGGTGGGTGTTGCACGGCCTGCCGAGCGGCGAACGGCGGTGAGCGGTGGCCGGGTGCCGTCAACGGCGCGTCAGGGGTGCCGGGGCGAGCGTTAGGAAGGCGTATGGGGACGGGGGTGCGCCGGGCTTGCCCGGAGACGATGCGTAGCGCACCCGAGCACGGAGGATCCGTCCGATGTCCATAACCCCTGATGCCGCCCAGGCCGAGCCGCCGCATACCGGCCCGGCCGCGCGCCACCTGTCCGGCGGGAACCCGGCGCCCGGACAGGTCCCCGGACACACCTCAGGACACACCTCAGGACACGCCCCCGACGAGGCGTACGAGAAGGCGCACGACCGCGACAAGCTGACGGCGCTCGGCGGACTGGCCGCGCTGTCGCTGGACGCGATGGCCTCGGTGGCCTACGGGCCGGAGTCGATCGTCCTGGTGCTCGCCGCCGCCGGCAGCTACGGGCTGGGCTTCACCCTCCCGGTGACGGCGGCCATCGCCCTGCTGCTCGCGGTGCTCACCGCCTCCTACCGCCAGGTGATCGCGGCCTTCCCGGACGGCGGCGGCTCGTACGCGGTGGCCAAGACCCACCTGGGCCGGCGCACCGCGCTGACCGCCGCGGCCTCGCTGGTGATCGACTACATCCTGAACGTCGCCGTCTCGGTGACGGCCGGTGTGGCCGCGCTGACCTCGGCCTTCCCCTCCCTCTACCCGGACCGGGTCTGGCTCTGCCTGGGCGTGCTGGTCCTGGTGACGGGGGTGAACCTGCGCGGTATCGCGGAGTCGGCCCGCTGGTTCATCGTGCCCACCGCCGTCTTCGTGCTCTCGATCATGGCGATCATCGTGGTCGGCCTGTTCCGCTCGGCACCCGCCAGCACGGCCGCCGCCGCCGGGCACGCCTCGACCCTGGCCGCCAACGCGACCTCGGTCGGCGCGCTGCTGCTGCTCAAGGCCTTCGCCTCCGGCTGCTCGGCGCTGACCGGGGTGGAGGCGGTGGCCAACGCCGTCCCGTCCTTCCGCGCGCCGCGGGTCAAGCGGGCCCAGCACACCGAGGTGGCGCTGGGCGCGGTGCTCGGCGTGATGCTGATCGGCCTCGCGGTACTGATCGGCCGCTTCCACCTGCAGCCGGTGGAGGGCGTGACGGTGCTGGCCCAGCTGGCGGACGCCTCGCTCGGCCACGGCTTCGGCTTCTACCTGGTCCAGTTCGCCACCGTGATCCTGCTGGCGCTGGCGGCCAACACCTCCTTCGGCGGCCTGCCGGTGCTGATGCGGCTGCTGGCCCGGGACAACCACCTGCCGCACGTCTTCGCGCTGCGCGCCGACCACCAGGTGCACCGGCACGGCGTGCTCTTCCTGGCGCTGGTCTCGGCGGGGCTGCTGGTGGCCTCCGGCGGCGACGTGAACAGCCTGGTGCCGCTCTTCTCGATCGGCGTCTTCGTCGGCTTCACGATCTGCCAGGTCGGCATGGTCAAGCACTGGTTCCAGGAGCGCGGCGCGGGCTGGCGCGGCCGGGCGGCGCTGAACGGCTTCGGTGCGCTGCTGACCGGCGTCGCGACCCTGGTGGTCACCGGCACCAAGTTCACCGAGGGAGCCTGGGGCATCGTGGTGGCGCTGCCGCTGCTGGTGCTGCTCTTCGAGCTGGTGCACCGGGCGTACGGGCGGATCGGGGCGCGCCTGGAGCTGGGCAAGGTGCCCGGCCCGGTGGTCCGGCAGCGCTCGCTGGTGGTGGTCCCGGTGACGATGATCTCGCGGCTGACCCGGGAGGCGCTGTCCACCGCGGTCTCGCTGGGCGACGAGGTGCTCGCGGTGACCGTGGTGGCGACCGAGCCCGACGCGGAGGACCGGCAGAACCTGGAGGCGCTGCGCCGGGACTGGGAGCTGTGGCAGCCGGGGGTGCCGCTGATCGAGGTCCGGGACGCGCACCGGCGGCTGGGCCGGCCGCTGGTCGGATTCGTCAACGGGCTGGCCGGCGAGGCGCACGGCAGGGACGGCGAGGACGGCTACGAGGGCTTCGACGGCTACGACCGGATCACCGTGCTGATCGCGGAGGTCGAGCCGGTGCACTTCTGGCAGCGGGCGCTGCAGAACCAGCGCGGTGTGCTGATCGACCGCGCGCTGCGCCGGGGCACCGACGCGGTGGTCTGCCGCCTGCGGCTGCGGATGTAGTGGGGCCCAGGGGACGATCCCCGGCCGCTGGGGAGATCCCCAGCTGCTGGGGGCGATCCCCGGCCGACGAAAGCGCCCGACGGGACTCCCGTCGGGCGCTTTCGCGTCAGCCGGGAATACCCGGCCCGCCACCTGCGGTTGTAAGGCGCAACGATGCCTTTGACCATGCGAACAGGGCTCAAACATCACGATTAGCCTATATAAGTGGTAACGGCTCGATATGTGCTGCGCCCTTGGCGCGACGTCTTAACGCCGCCAAAGCGCTCGTCCGTCTCCGGGGCCACCCCTCCTGGCCTGCGGAAACGTTGCCGGACCCGGGCCGCTGAAGGCCGTCCGCCCCCCGCGAGTCGCCCGTTGTCCATACGCCCGGGGCGCATACGCTCGCGCTTGTGTTCAACCTGCCCTCGGCGCTCAAGCGTCTCGTGATCGGTAAGGCCATGCGCAGCGAGGAGCTGGGCGAGACCCTGCTCCCCAAGCGGCTGGCGCTGCCGATCTTCGCGTCCGACCCGCTCTCCTCGGTGGCCTACGCCACCGAGGAGATCCTGCTGGTGCTCACCGTCGGCGGCACCGCCTTCCTCTACCTGACTCCGTGGATCGCGGCCGGCGTGGTGGCGCTGATGGCGGTCGTGGTGCTGTCCTACCGGCAGGTGGTGCACGCCTACCCGGGCGGCGGCGGCTCGTACGAGGTGGTGACGCAGAACCTGGGCGCCAGGTCCGGTCTGGTGGTGGCCGCCTCGCTGATGGTCGACTACGTGATGACCGTCGCGGTCTCGGTCGCCTCCGGCGTGGACAACATCATCTCGGCGTTCCCCAGCATCGGGGACGCCCGGGTGCCGATGGCCTGCGGCTTCGTCGCCCTGCTGGCCGCGGTGAACCTGCGCGGTGTGCGGGAGTCCGGCAAGGCGTTCGCGGCGCCGACCTACATGTTCATCTTCGGCATCGTGCTGATGGTGGTCACCGGGTTCATCAAGATGGCCTTCGGACACACCCCGGTGGCCTCCAGCGCGCACTACGCGATCATGCCCACCGACCACAACGGGACGCTGACGGGCGTCGCCCTGCTGATGCTGGGCCTGAAGGCCTTCGCCTCCGGCTGTACCGCGCTGACCGGTGTCGAGGCGATCTCCAACGGTGTGCCGGCCTTCCGGAAGCCGAAGTCGAAGAACGCCGCCACCACGATGGCCGTCATGGGCATCACGGCCGTGGTGATGTTCATCGGCATCACCGCGCTGGCGCTGGTCGCCAAGGTGCACAAGACCAGCGACACCTGCCAGTTGGTGGGGTACCCGGGCGACTGCCACACCGCCTCGCAGCCGACCGTGATCGCGCAGCTGGCGTCCTCGATCTTCGGCGGGGACCACAGCATCCTCTTCTACTTCATCCAGGCCGCGACCGCGCTCGTCCTGATCCTGGCCGCGAACACCGCCTTCAACGGGTTCCCGCTGCTCGGCTCGATCCTGGCCCAGCACCGCTACCTGCCCCGGCAGTTCCACACCCGTGGCGACCGCCTCGCCTTCTCCAACGGCATCATCGCGCTGGCCGTGGTGAACATCCTGCTGCTGTGGGGCTACAAGGCGAACGTCTCCAACCTGATCCACCTGTACATCCTGGGTGTGTTCACCTCCTTCACGCTCTCCCAGATCGGCATGGTCCGGCACTGGAACGAGGTGCTCGGCAACGAGAGCGACCCCTCGGTGCGGGCCCAGGCCCAGCGCTCCCGGGTGATCAACGCCTTCGGCGCCTGCACCACCGGCCTGGTCCTGGTGATCGTCATGGCCACCAAGTTCCTGGAGGGCGCCTGGCTCGCGGTGCTCGCCGCGATCGTGCTCTTCGCGATGATGCGCGGCATCCGCCGGCACTACGACGCGGTGGCCGAGGAGCTGACGGTGGACGACCCGCACGCCGAGGCGGTGCGCCCCTCCAAGGTGCACGGCATCGTGCTGGTCTCCAAGGTGCACAAGCCCACCCTGCGGGCGCTGGGTTACGCCGAGGCGTTCCGGCCCGACACGCTGGAGGCGGTCAGCGTCGCGGTGGAGAAGGAGGGCATCGACGAGCTCAAGGAGCAGTGGAACGAGTTCGACATCCGGGTGCCGCTCAAGGTGCTGGACTCGCCCTACCGGGAGATCACCAAGCCGGTGGTGGCCTACGTCCGTTCGGTGCGCCGCACCAGCCCCCGGGACGCCGTCGCGGTCTTCATCCCGGAGTACGTGGTGGGCCACTGGTGGGAGCACTTCCTGCACAACCAGTCGGCGCTCTGGCTCAAGAGCCGGCTGCTCTTCACCCCCGGCGTGATGGTCATCAGCGTGCCCTGGCAGCTCTCCTCGGCGCCGCACGCCGATCACCCGGCGCGCCGGGGCCCCGGCGCGGTGCGCCGTGGTGAGCCGGCGGCCAAGGGCCGCGGCAAGGAGCGCGAGAAGATCGAGGCGCCGGAGAACGTCTGAGCCGGAACAGGCAGCACAGCCGGAGAACGCGCAGCCGGCGGCGGAGCCCCAGCAGGCCCCGGGTGGACCAGACGGTCCCCCGGGGCCTGCCGCGTTTTCGAACGCCCGCACGGCGCGGATGAGTCCACCCCGCCTCGTTGCCGCCGCGTTATCGCCTCGTGACCGCCTCTCGACGCGCCGTATGGAGGCCGTCAACAACACCACTGCGCCCGTATGGAGGGCGTCAAGAGTTGCCGGGGCGGCTCGAACGCACGATTTGCTACGTGGGCCGGTCTGCCGCCGGTGTCGTGTGGAGCCGCCCGGCCGCCCACGGCCAGGTTCCTGAAGCAACTGGTGGAGCTCATGCTCGATCTCGTCTTCATCGGCCTCACGATCGTCGTGTTCGCCGTGCTCGCCCTGATCGCGAAGGGGGTGGAGAAGCTGTGAGCGTCGAGAATCTCGCAGGTCTCATCGTCGCTGTCGTCCTCGTCGGCTACCTCGTCGTGGCGTTGATCTACCCGGAGAAGTTCTGACATGAGCTCCACTCTCGCGGGCTGGCTGCAGGCCCTCGCCCTGGTGGGCGCGCTGGCCCTGTGCTACCGGCCGTTGGGCGACTACATCGCCAAGCTCCTCACCACCGCCAAGCACCTTCGGGTCGAGCGCGGCATCTACAAGGTCATCGGGGTCGACGGCGACGCCGACCAGCGCTGGCCGTCCTACCTCCGCTCGGTGCTGGCCTTCTCGGTCGTCGGCATCCTCTTCCTCTACGGCCTGCAGCGGGTCCAGAACCACCTGATGCTCAGCCTCGGCTTCAAGGCCGTCGGCCAGCACAGCGCCTGGAACACCGCGATCTCCTTCGTGACCAACACGAACTGGCAGGACTACAGCGGCGAAGCCACCATGGGCCACGTCGTCCAGATGACCGGCCTGGCGGTGCAGAACTTCGTCTCCGCCGCCGTCGGCATCGCCGTGGTCGCCACCCTGATCCGCGGCTTCACGCGCAGCAGGACCGACCGGGTCGGCAACTTCTGGGTGGACCTCACCCGGATCAACCTGCGCCTGCTGCTGCCGCTGTCGATCGTCTTCGCGCTGGTCCTGGTCAGCCAGGGCCTGATCCAGAACTTCCACGGCTTCCACGACATCACCACCATCACCGGCGACACCCAGTCGATCCCGGGCGGTCCGGTGGCCTCGCAGGAGGTCATCAAGGAGCTGGGCACCAACGGTGGCGGCTTCTTCTCGGCCAACTCGGCCCACCCGTTCGAGAACGCGACCGGCTTCACCAACTGGCTGGAGATCTTCCTGCTGCTGGTGATCTCCTTCTCGCTGCCCCGCACCTTCGGCAAGATGGTCGGCGACAACCGCCAGGGCTACGCGATCGTCTCCGTGATGGCCATCTTCTGGACGGCCTCGGCCGCGCTGATGACCTTCTTCGAGACCCACGCCTCCGGTGTGGCACTGAAGGCGGCCGGCGCCGCGATGGAGGGCAAGGAGGTCCGCTTCGGCGTCTGGGCCACCAGCCTCTTCGCCTCCTCCACCACGCTGACCTCCACCGGTGCGGTCGACGGCGCGCATGACTCGCTCACCCCGGGCGGCGGTGGCGTGGCGCTCTTCGACATGATGCTCGGTGAGATCGCACCCGGCGGTACCGGCTCCGGCCTCTACGGCATGCTGGTCCTGGCCATCGTGGCGGTCTTCGTCGCCGGTCTGATGGTCGGCCGCACGCCCGAGTACCTGGGCAAGAAGCTCGGCGGCCGGGAGATGAAGTTCGCCTCCCTCTACATCCTCACCACCCCGGCGATCGTCCTGATCGGCACCGGTCTGTCGATGGCGCTGGGCGGCGAGCGGGCCAACATGGGCAACGACGGTGCCCACGGCTTCTCCGAGGTGCTCTACGCCTTCACCTCAGCGGCGAACAACAACGGGTCCGCCTTCGGCGGCCTGACGGTGACCTCGCCCTGGTGGGACACCGCGCTCGGCCTCGCGATGGTCTTCGGCCGCTTCCTGCCGATCATCTTCGTGCTGGCGCTGTCGGGTTCGCTCGCGCAGCAGCAGCCGGTCCCCGCCACCAAGGGCACCCTGCCCACTCACAAGCCGCTCTTCGTGGGCCTGCTGTCGGGCGTTGTCCTGATCGTGGTTGGCCTCACCTACTTCCCGGCCCTGGCTCTCGGGCCGATCGCGGAAGGTCTGCACTGATGTCGTCCACCCTTACTCCCGCTCCCGCCGACCAGGCGCCGGCTGCCGAGCAGCCGCACCGCGTCTCGTCCGGCCTGCTCGACCCCAAGCTGATCGTCGCCTCCCTGCCGGACGCGGTGAAGAAGCTCGACCCGCGGGTCATGATCAAGAACCCGGTCATGTTCGTGGTCGAGGTCGGCTCGGTGGTCACCACCGTCGACGCGATCGCCAAGCCCTCGGTCTTCGCCTGGGCGATCACCGTCTGGCTCTGGCTCACCGTGATCTTCGCCAACCTGGCCGAGGCCGTGGCCGAGGGCCGTGGCAAGGCGCAGGCCGACACGCTGCGCCGCACCAAGACCGAGACGATGGCCCGGCGCCTCGTCAACTGGCCCACCTCGCAGGCCGAGGAGGAGGTGGCCGGCACCGAGCTGCGGCTCGGCGACCACGTGGTGATCGAGGCCGGCCAGATCATCCCCGGCGACGGTGACGTGGTCGAGGGTGTCGCCAGCGTGGACGAGTCGGCGATCACCGGTGAGTCCGCGCCGGTGATCCGCGAGTCCGGCGGTGACCGCAGCGCGGTCACCGGTGGCACCAAGGTGCTCTCCGACAAGATCGTGGTGAAGATCGCCTCGGAGCCCGGCAAGTCCTTCATCGACCGGATGATCGCCCTGGTCGAGGGCGCCGCCCGGCAGAAGACGCCGAACGAGATCGCGCTCAACATCCTGCTCGCCTCGCTGACCATCGTCTTCCTGGTCACCGTCGCCGCGCTGCAGCCGATGGCCGCCTTCGCCGGCGCCCCGCAGACCCTGATCGTGCTGGTCTCGCTGGTCGTCGCGCTGATCCCGACCACCATCGGCGCGCTGCTCTCCGCGATCGGCATCGCCGGTATGGACCGCCTGGTGCAGCGCAACGTGCTGGCCATGTCGGGCCGCGCCGTCGAGGCCGCCGGTGACGTCAACACCCTGCTGCTGGACAAGACCGGCACCATCACCCTGGGCAACCGCCAGGCCGCCGAGTTCCTGCCCGCCACGGGCGTGGAGTCCGGCGAGCTGGCCGACGCCGCGCAGCTCTCCAGCCTGGCCGACGAGACCCCCGAGGGTCGCTCGATCGTGGTGCTGGCCAAGACCGAGTACGGTCTGCGGGCCCGCGCCCAGGGCGAACTGACGAACGCCACCTGGGTCCCGTTCACCGCCCAGACCCGCATGTCGGGTGTGGACCTGGAGGAGGCCGACGGCATCCACTCGGTGCGCAAGGGCGCGGCCGGCTCGGTCACCCGCTGGGTCACCGAGAACGGCGGCACGGTCGGCGAGGACATCGCCCAGCTGGTCGACGGCATCTCCGCCGCCGGTGGCACCCCGCTGGTGGTGGCCAACAAGATCGGCGGCGCCCCGGCCCGCGCCCTCGGGGTGATCTACCTCAAGGACGTGGTCAAGGAGGGCATGAAGGAGCGCTTCGACGAGCTCCGCCGGATGGGCATCAAGACCATCATGATCACGGGCGACAACCCGCTGACCGCCAAGGCGATCGCGGAGGAGGCCGGCGTGGACGACTTCCTCGCCGAGGCCACGCCCGAGGACAAGATGGCCCTGATCAAGAAGGAGCAGGAGGGTGGCAAGCTGGTCGCGATGACCGGTGACGGCACCAACGACGCTCCGGCCCTGGCCCAGGCCGACGTGGGTGTGGCGATGAACACCGGCACCATGGCGGCCAAGGAGGCCGGCAACATGGTGGACCTGGACTCCAACCCCACCAAGCTGATCGAGATCGTCGAGATCGGCAAGCAGCTGCTCATCACCCGCGGCGCGCTCACCACCTTCTCGATCGCCAACGACGTCGCGAAGTACTTCGCGATCATCCCGGCGATGTTCGCCTCGGTCTACCCGGGCCTGCAGCACCTCAACATCATGGATCTGCACAGCCCCAAGTCCGCGATCACCTCGGCGATCATCTTCAACGCCCTGGTCATCATCGGCCTCATCCCGCTCGCCCTGCGCGGTGTGAAGTACCGTCCTTCCGACGCCAGTTCGCTGCTCCGCCGGAACATCGGGGTCTACGGCTTCGGCGGTCTGATCGTGCCGTTCATCGGCATCAAGCTGATCGACCTCGTCGTCCAGTTCATCCCCGGTCTGCGCTGAGAAACGACAGGAAGCTCTCATGTCCAAGCCACTGCCCACCTCGGTGCGCACCCACTTCTCCGCCCTGCGGATGCTGCTGGTGATGACGGTGATCCTCGGGATCGCCTACCCGTTGCTGGTCACCGGGATCAGCCAGGTCGCCTTCTCCCAGAAGGCCAACGGCTCGATCGTCAAGGACGCCGGCGGCAAGGAGATCGGCTCCAGCCTGCTGGGCCAGAACTACAACCTGCCCAAGAAGGACCCGAACGACTCGAAGGAGGTGGCGCAGCCGGACCCGAAGTTCTTCCAGCCCCGCCCCTCCGCTGCGGGCTACGACCCGCACGGCTCGGCGGCCACCAACCTGGGCCCGAACAGCGACACCCTGCTGAAGTCGGTCAACGACGCCCGCGCCTCGATCGCCGCCTTCGACGGGGTCGACCCGGCGAGCGTGCCGGCCGACGCGGTCACCTCCTCGGGCTCCGGCCTGGACCCGCACATCTCGGTGGCCTACGCCGACGAGCAGGTCAACCGGGTGGCCAAGGCCCGCGGCGTCTCGGCGGACGCGGTCAAGGCGCTGGTCAGCAAGTACACCGAGGGCCGCTCGCTGGGCTTCCTCGGCGACCCCGGTGTCAATGTGGTGCTGCTCAACAACGCGGTCAACGAGCTGAAGTGACACCTCAGCTGACCGAGTGACCGGACCGGCCCGTGCGGGGAACCTGCCCCGCACGGGCCGGTCCGGCCTGTCTCTGCCCATCTTTTCGTGAAGAGAGAAGAAGCCCCCCATGGCTCGCGATCTCGCCTCCGCCGCCCCGCCCCGGCGCGGCCGGCTGCGGGTGTACCTCGGCTCGGCCCCCGGCGTCGGCAAGACCTACCGGATGCTGGACGAGGCCCGACGCAGACAGGAGCGAGGCGCGGACGTCGTGGTGGGCTACATCGAGTGCCACGGCCGCAAGCACACCGAGGGCATGCTGCAGGGCCTGGACGTGATGCCCCGACTGCACCGCAGCTACCGGGGCACCGAGTTCACCGAGATGAACGTCGAGGCGGTACTGGAGCGGCGCCCCGGCGTCGTCCTGGTGGACGAGCTGGCGCACACCAACATCCCGGGCGGAAAGAACGCCAAACGCTGGCAGGACGTCGAGGACCTGCTGGTCGCCGGCCTCGACGTGATCACCACGGTCAACATCCAGCACCTGGAGAGCCTCAACGACGTCGTCCAGAAGATCACCGGCACCCCGCAGCGGGAGACGGTGCCGGACGAGGTCGTGCGACGGGCCGACCAGATCGAACTCGTCGACATGGCCCCGCAGGCACTGCGCCGCCGGATGGCCCATGGCAACGTCTACAAGGCCGAGAAGGTGGACGCCGCGCTCTCCAACTACTTCCGGGTCGGGAACCTGACGGCGCTTCGGGAACTCGCTCTGCTCTGGGTGGCCGGGCGGGTCGACGAGGGACTGCGCGACTACCGGGCCGAGCACAACATCGACCGGGTCTGGGAGACGCGCGAGCGGGTGGTGGTCGCGCTCACCGGCGGCCCCGAGGGCGAGACACTGATCCGGCGCGCCGCCCGGATCGCCGACCGCACCGCCGCGGGCCAGATGCTGGCCGTGCACGTCACCCGCAGCGACGGCCTGGCCGGCGCCTCACCCGGCGCGCTGGCCAACCAGCGCCGCCTGGTGGAGACCCTCGGCGGCACGTACCACGTGGTGGTCGGCGACGACATCCCGAGTGCGCTGCTCGGCTTCGCCCGCGCCAACGACGCCACCCAGCTGGTGCTCGGCACCAGCCGGCGCGGCCGGATCACCCGCTTCCTGACCGGCCCCGGCATCGGTGAGACCACCGTCGACGAGTCCGAGGACATCGACGTCCACATGGTCACCCACGAGTTCACCGGGCGCGGCCGGCTGCCCAAGCTGGGCCGGCGGCACTCCCGGCGGCGCACGGTGGCCGGCTTCACCTCGGGCCTGCTGCTGCCCTTCGTGCTGACCGGCCTGCTCTCCCAGCTGCACCACACGCTCAACCTGACCACCGTCGCGCTGCTCTTCCAGCTCGGCGTGGTGGCGGTGGCGCTGCTCGGCGGTGCGGCCTCGGCGCTGGTGGCCTCGCTGATCGCCTCGCTGCTGCTCAACTACTACTTCATCCCGCCGGTGCACACCTTCACCATCGGCGAGCCCAACAACGTGATCGCGCTGCTGGTCTTCGCGATGGTCGCGCTCACCGTCTCCACGGTGGTGGACCGGGCGACCAGGCTCACCGGGCGGGCGGCCAGGGCGACCGCCGAGGCCGAGACGCTCTCCGCGCTGGCCGGCACCGTGCTGCGCAGCCAGGACTCGGGCCGGCACGGCCAGTCGGCGATACCGACCCTGCTGGAGCACTCCCGCAACACCTTCGGCCTGGACTCGGTGGCCCTGCTCTCCCGGGAGAGCGGCGAGGTGATCGCCCGCAGCGACTCCTCGGGGGACGGCGCGGACGAGACCGAGAGCACCGAGGTGCCGGTGGGCTCAGACGCGCTGCTGATCCTGACCGGGCGCCGGCTGACCGTCGACCAGCACCGGCTGCTGACCGCCTACTCGGCCCACGTGGCCGCCGCGCTGGAGCGCGACCGGCTGGCGGCGGTGGCCGCCGAGGTGGAGCCGATCAAGGCGGCCGACAAGATGCGCACCGCCCTGCTGGCCGCCGTCAGCCACGACCTGCGCACCCCGCTGGCCGCCGCGCTGGCCTCGGTCGGCTCGCTGCGCAGTCCGGACGTCGAGTTCTCGCCGGAGGACCAGGCCGAGCTGCTGGCCACCGCCGACGAGTCGCTGATCCGGCTCAACCGCCTGGTCGACAACCTGCTCGACATGAGCCGGCTGCAGGCGGGGGCGCTCACGCTGAACCTGGGCCCGGTCCACGTGGACGAGGTGCTGCCGCGCGCGCTCGACTCGCTGGCGAACCCCGACGCCCCGGTGCAGCCGCTCGACCTGGAGCTGGTGCCCGCCGTGCTGGCGGACGCCCCGCTGCTGGAGCGGGTGCTGGCCAACGTGATCACCAACGCGCTGCGCTACAACGCCCCGGGCGCCCCGGTGCTGGTCAGCGCGAGCACCCACCTGGACCAGGTGCAGATCCGGATCGCCGACCGCGGCCCGGGCATCCCGACCGCCGACCGGGACCGGGTCTTCCTGCCCTTCCAGCGGCTCGGCGACACCGACAACACCACCGGAGTCGGCCTGGGCCTGGCGCTCTCCCGGGGCCTGGCCGAGGCGATGGGCGGAACCCTGGAGGTCGAGGACACCCCCGGCGGCGGGACCACCATGCTGCTCACCCTGCCCACCGCGACGGAGGAGGACGAGGCACCGTGACACACATCCTGATCGTCGACGACGAGCCTCAGCTGCTGCGCGCGCTGCGGATCAACCTGCGGGCCCGCGAGTACAAGGTGGCCACCGCCGCCACCGCGGCCGCCGCCCTGGAGTCCGCCGAGCGCAGCCGGCCGGACGCCGTGCTGCTCGACCTGGGCCTGCCCGACCTGGACGGGGTGGAGGTGATCCACCGGCTGCGCGGGCGCGGCCCGGTGCCGATCATCGTGCTCTCCGGGCGCAGCGGCGCGGACGACAAGATCCAGGCGCTGGACGCCGGCGCGGACGACTACGTCACCAAGCCCTTCCTGATGGACGAGCTGTTCGCCCGGCTGCGCGCGGTGCTGCGCCGCCCGGCCGGCACCGCGGCGGTGACCAAGGCGCTGCTGGGGGAGTGGGTGATCGACCTGACGGCCGGCACCGTGCTGCGGGCCGCCGGCGACCAGGGGCCGTCCCAGCTGCGGCTGACCCCCACCGAGTGGAAGATCCTCACCATGCTGCTGGCCAACCCGGGCCGGCTGCTGCCCGGTCGGCAGATACTGCGCGCGGTCTGGGGGCCCGGCCACGAGGAGCGGGGCAACTATCTGCGGGTCTACTTCGCGGGCCTGCGCCGCAAGCTGGAGCACGATCCGTCGAGGCCGCGCCACCTGATCACCGAGCCGGGTATCGGCTACCGCTACGAGCCCTAGACGGCCAGGTAAAACCCCAGGTGGGCCCGGGGGCGCTAATGATGCGTCAAGACCGGTCCGGGAGGCGCCAAGGGGGCGTCAGGACGGAGCACAATCATCACGCCCAGGGGCTAGCGTCACTCGTGAGGAAACGGTTCCGCTCCGCTCCGTGGGGGAGCCCGGCTCACTGCCGGGTCAGGGGCTGGACCGTGCCGGACACCGGTGGATCCCGATCGGGACCCACCAGGAGCCGGCGGCCAGGTGATGGGGAGGGGACGCGCGGCCATGGCCACGGGAGTCACACCACAGGTTGCACCGGGGGAGATCCGCTCCGAAGGGACGGGTTCGGTGACAGCCGGAGGTGCTTCCGGGCCGCGCGCCCCCCGCACCGGCCGATCCTCCACCGCTGCCGCGCCGGCCTCGCGCACCTCAACCGCGGGGCCGGCGCCGGCCGGCCTGGCCCGGTTGTTCCAGCGGGCCTTCTGGACCACTCCGCGCCGGGTCCGCGCGCTCACCGCGGCCGCGCTCGCCGCCCTGCTGCTCTTCGCGGGGGTCGGCTACACGGTGCTCAGCGGCGCCCGGGACAGCGTGGACGCCATCGGCCACCACGCCGCCCCGCAGGCCGAACGGGCCTCGGACCTCTACTTCGCCCTCGGGGACCTGGACGCGCAGGCGGCCAACCTGCTGCTGGTCGGCGCCGACGAGGCCGACTTCGCCAAGCGCAAGGCCGTCGAGGACACCTACGACCAGCGCCGGGCCCAGGCGGACGCCGACCTGGAACAGGCCACCGAGGCGCTGTCCGGGGACGCGGCGGGCCGCAAGGCCGTCCAGGACGAGCTGGACGCGCTCGGCCAGTACGAGGCCCTGGTGGCCCGTTCCGACCTGCAGGAGAACACCGCCAGGTCGCTGCCGGGCAAGCCCTCCGCCGACGCGCTCAGCTCCTACCGGCAGGCCACCGACCTGCTGCGCAGTCAGCTGCTGCCCGACGCCGATCAGGTGGCCAACGCCAACGCGGCCGTCGTCGCGTCGAGTTACACCGCCCAGCGCGGCGATCTCGACTCCGGCTGGTGGTGGCTGCTGGTCACCGGGCTGCTCGCGCTGGGCCTGCTGGGCACGCTGCAGCGCACCCTGACGGTCCGCTACCGGCGGCTGATCAGCCCGCCGCTGATCGCGGCCCTGCTGCTGGCGGTGATCGGCCTCGGCTACGGCCTGTCGCTCGTCTCCGGCACCAGCGACCGGCTGCACACCGCCAAGGCGGACGCCTACGACTCGGTGATCGCGCTCAGCCGGGCCAAGGCGGTGGCCTACGACAGCAACGCCGACGAGAGCCGCTGGCTGAGCGACCCGAGCCGGGCGGACAGTTACGCGCAGGCGTTCTTCGACAAGAGCCAGCAGGTCGTGAAGCTGGACCACACCGACCCGGCCGACTACCTGGCCGCGCTGACCCAGGCGGTCAGCGCACACCAGGCCTCGGCGGGCACCGTGGGCTTCGGCGGCTTCCTGGGGGACGAGGAGCACAACATCACCTTCGCCGGTGAGCAGCAGGCCGCCGACCAGGTGCTGAGCGACTTCCGGACCTACCAGCAGGACGACCGCCAGATCCGCCAGTTGCAGGGCCAGGGCCGGCTGGCGGACGCCATCGCCTTCGACACCGGCACCGCGGTGGGGCAGTCGGACGGGGACTTCGGCAAGCTGAGCGACGCCTTCGACCAGGTGATCGCGATCAACCAGCACGCCTTCGACCAGGCCGTCCAGCAGAGCGACGACGCGCTGGGCGGCGGGGCGGCGATCGCCTGCGCGGTGCTGCTGGCGGGCGCGCTGGCGCTCACCGTGCTGGCGGTGCGGCCCCGGCTGCGCGAGTACCGCTGAGGCCGTGCCCCAGGGCGCCGGTCGTGGCGCCGGCCGTGGCGCCGGCCGTGGCGCCGGGCTCAGTGGTGGCCGCTCTGCCGCGGCAGCGCCAGTGCCACGGTGTCCGCGAACTCCCGTACCGCGCTGGTGCGGGAGACCACCCGGCCGCTGTGCACCACCAGGCGGCTGTGCCCACCGGAGAGCGCGCCGGCCAGGCTGTCCCCGCGCACCGCGAGCAGCTCGGCCGGGAACCCGGCGTCCACCCGTACCGCGGGCAGCCCCATCAGCTGCCTGGCCTGCCCGCTGATCGCCTCGTAGGCGGCGCCCACGCTCAGCGCGCCCGAGGCGGCCAGCAGATAGGCGGCCTCCAGCGGATCGGCCCGGCCGACCGGGTTGACCGCGTCCCGCAGCGCTCCGCTGCCCGCCGCCAGCGGGACCTGATGGAACGTCAACTCCGCTGTCACCGAAGGACTCAGGCCGCCGGGCGGACCGTCGGTGGCGCAGCAGGCGCCGTTCTGCGGCAGGCAGACCACCCGCAGTCCGGCCGCCCGCAGGCCCGCCGCGGAGCCCGCGGTGAGCAGATCGCACGGGCCCACCGCGACCCGCGGTCGCAGCGGCGCCAACAGGGCGGTGAGACGGGCCAGTTGGTCCGGGTCGCGGCCGCGCAGATGCAGGTCGACGGGGCAGTCGAAGTCGGTGGCCGCGGCCACCACGGTCTGCACGTAGCCGGCCGGGTCCGGATCCAGCTCCGGGCAGCCGCCCACCACGTCCGCGCCCAGCCGCAGCGCCTCGCGCAGCTGGGCCCGGCCCTCGGCGCCGGCCAGTCCGGTGAGCAGCCGGGGCACCGCCACCACCTGCAACTCGGCCAGCCCGCGCAGGGCCCCGCGCGCGGTGAGCACCGCCTCCAGCCGGCGCAGCCCGTGCGCGTCGCCGATCCGCACATGGGTGCGCTGGGCGGTGGCGCCGTAGCCGAGCGAGGTGAGCGCGGCCTCGGTGATCCGGCGCACCATCCCCCGGCCCTCGTCCTGGGGCGCCGCCGTGTCCTGGTCCTCGGCGGGTGGCCCGGCCAGCGGGGGCCGCGGCTCGGTGCCGCCGGTGGCCGTGCCGGTGAAGGCGGTGTCGTGGTGGGCGTGCGGCTCGGCGGGGGCAGGCAGCAGCAGGTAGCCGGTCAGGTCGATCCGGGCGCCGGCCGCGACCGCCGGCTCGCCGCCGCAGGCCGCACCGGCCGGCAGCGCGGACTGCGGCAGCGGCCCCAGGCTGCCGGCGGTGCCGACGGCCTGGATCCGGTCGCCGCTGATCCGTACGTCGACCACCCGCCCGTCGGCCAGCCGGGCGCCGCTGAGCAGCAGGACCGGGCCGTGGCCGAGCGGGTTGCCCGCGCCCGTGCCCGAGCCGCCCGCGCCCGATCCCGGCGTCCCGGGGCCCGGTCCGCCTTCGCCGCCCTGGTCGCCCGAGCCGGCCGGCCCCGAGCCGGAGGGTCCTGGGCTGGAGGGTCCTGGGCCGGCCGGGCCCGAGCCGGAGGGCTCCGAGCCGGCCGGTCCTGAGCCGGGCGGGCCGGGGTGCGGTCCGTCGGGGGAGGTGCTGTCCGGGCTCATCGGCGGGCTCCTTCCAGTCGTAGGCGCGGGCGGCCGCGGCCACCCGCGCCGCGCGGAAGATCACTGGCGGTCGAGCCTATGGTCAGCGCGGGCGTGGGGGGCGGAGGCTCGCGGCGGACCGGCCCGGTCGCGGCGGGCGCCGCCCGCAACCGCCGGAGGGGCCCGGCCGAGCCGGGTGCCGCCCGGCCCCCGGCACGGCCTCGAACGCCCGCCCTGGAGTCGCCGGCCCGTGCGAGCCGTCGACCTGCGATCTTGTGCTCCGGATACGGATTTCACCTCCGGCCCTGAAACGTGTAATCTCTTCCTCGTTCGGCCGGTTCGCCCCTATAGCTCAGTCGGTAGAGCGTCTCCATGGTAAGGAGAAGGTCTGCGGTTCGATTCCGCATGGGGGCTCTGGTGGTCGGGATTCCGCTCGTCGGGGTTCTGAGTACCAAAGCGGTGTAGCTCAGTTGGTAGAGCAAGCGGCTCATAATCGCTGTGTCACCGGTTCAAGTCCGGTCACCGCTACCCCGCGTAGTCGGTCGGGAGATCGAACTCCCGATCGGCTACTCTTGTTGTGTCATCACCCATTGTTCAAGGAAGGCACTCCCGTGGCTGCCACCGATGTCCGCCCGAAGATCACGCTGGCCTGCGTGGAGTGCAAGGAGCGGAACTACATCACCAAGAAGAACCGGCGTAACGACCCGGACCGTCTTGAGATGAAGAAGCACTGCCCGCGCTGCAACTCGCACACCGCCCACCGCGAGACCCGCTGACCCCGTAAGGCGTTTGCGGGCCTGGCAAGGCGTTCAGGTCTTAGGCTTCAGGCCGCACCCCATCGGGGTGCGGCCTGAAGTCGTTTCCGCACAACCCAATTGAGGAGTAGTCCATGGCGCTCGACGCTTCCTTCATCGGGCGGACCTACCCGCCCACCGAGGTGTACGAGGTGGGGCGGGAGAAGATCCGTGAGTTCGCCCTCGCGATCGGCGACGCGAACCCGCTGTACACCGATCAGGAGGCGGCCAAGGCGCTGGGCCACCCGGACGTCCTGGCACCGCCGACCTTCTCCTTCACCCTCAGCTACACGGCCGCCGCCCAGGTCGTGCAGGACCCGGACCTGGGGCTGGACTTCTCCCGGGTGGTGCACGGCGACCAGAAGTTCATCTACAGCCGCCCGCTGCGGGCCGGCGACCGGGTGCGGGTGCTGATCGGCATCGACAACATCAAGTCGCTGGCCGGCAATGACGTCCTCACCGTGCGTGGTGAGATCGTGGACGAGAGCGGCGAGCACATCGTGACGTCCGTCATGACCCTGGTCGCCCGGGCGGCCGACGAAGCAGCGGGGGAGTAGCACGATGGCTGTCAGCTTCGACGAGGTCGAGGTCGGGACCGAACTGCCCGCGCAGTCCTTCCCGGTGACCCGCGCCACTCTGGTGCGCTACGCCGGCGCCTCGCTGGACTTCAACCCGATCCACTGGGACGAGAAGTTCGCCCGTGAGGTCGGCCTGCCCGATGTGATCGGCCACGGCATGTTCACCATGGCCGAGGCGGTCCGGGTGGTCACCGACTGGACCGGCGACCCGGCGTCGCTGGTGGAGTACGGCGTGCGGTTCACCCGGCCCGTGGTGGTGCCGAACGACGGGACCGGCGCCGTGATCGAGGTCACCGGCAAGGTGGCCCAGCTGCTGGAGGACCGCCGGGTGCGGGTGGACCTGGTGGTCACCAGCGCCGGGCAGAAGGTGCTCGGGATGTCCCGCGCCGTGGTCCAGCTGAGCTAGCGCCGGTTCACCTCGCAGCGCGCCGCCCCCGGGACACGCCCGGGGGCGGCGCGTTCGCGTTGCGCCGTGCTGCCCGGGAGCGCCCTGGAGCGCCCGGGCCATCCATTACCGTGGAGCGCGTGCACGTGACCGAGAACGCCCCACTCGCCCCGTTGACCACCCTGCGGCTCGGCGGCCCCGCCCGCCGGCTGGTGACCGCCCGGACCGACGCCGAGGTGGTCGACGCCGTCCGGGCCGCCGACGCGGCCGGCGAGCCGCTGCTGGTGATCGGCGGCGGCAGCAACCTGGTGATCGGCGACGGGGGCTTCGACGGCACCGTGCTGCGGATCGCCACCACCGGGTTCCAACTGACGGGCACCGTGCTGGAGCTGGCGGCCGGCGAGGTCTGGGCCGAGGCGGTGGCCCGCACGGTCGAGGCGGGCCTGGCGGGCATCGAGTTCCTGGCGGGCATCCCCGGCTCGGCCGGTGCCACCCCGGTGCAGAACGTCGGCGCCTACGGCCAGGAGGTCGCGCAGACCATCACCGAGGTGGTCGCCTACGACCGCCACGAGCGCGAGACGGTCACCCTGCCCGCCGCCGACTGCGCCTTCGGCTACCGCCACAGCCGCTTCAAGGCCGACCCCGAGCGCTATGTGGTGTTGCGGGTCCGGTTCGCCCTGGAGGCGGCCGACGGGGCCTGCAGCCCGATCCAGTACCCCGAGGTGGCCAGGACCCTCGGGGTGGCGGCGGGCGAGCGGGTGCCGCTGCGCACCGCCTTCGAGACGGTGCTCGCGCTGCGCGCGGGCAAGGGCATGGTGCTCGACCCGGCCGACCACGACACCTGGTCCGCGGGCTCCTTCTTCACCAACCCGCTGCTGACGCCGGATCAGTACCAGGACTTCCAGCGCCGCCTGGCCGAGCGCGAACTCACCGCGCCCGCCTGGCCCGCGGCGGACGGCCGGACCAAGACCTCGGCGGCCTGGCTGATCGACCGGGCCGGCTTCGGCAAGGGCTACGGCAGCGGCCCCGCGACCCTGTCCACCAAGCACACCCTGGCCCTGACCAACCGCGGCCGCGCCAGCACCGAGGACCTGCTCACGCTGGCCCGGGAGATCCGCGACGGTGTGCACGCCGCCTTCGGCGTGCACCTGGTCAACGAGCCGGTGATGGTCGGCGTCGAGCTCTGACCGTCGGCCGAGAGGCCCCTGCGCGGGGCGCGCGGCCCAGAGGGTCCGCCGGCGGACCCTCTCAGGCGCGCGCCCTGCGGACCACCAGCCACACCACCAGGGCTATCAGGGCCAGCAGGACGAAGAGCGTCAGGCCGAGCCCGCCGCCGTGCGTGCTCCGGTAGTAGTAGCTGCGGTGCACGACGGTCACGTGGTGCACCACGTGGTGGGTCGTGGTGCTGTGGGTCGTCGTGGTGTGCGTGGTGGTGTGGGTGGTGCCGTGGCCGGTGCCGTGATGCGAACTCATGGGGCGTCAGCCTTCCATGGCCGCCACCGGGCCGGTCAAGCAGATTCTGATGTCAGCCAGGTGTCGATCTCGCCGAGCAACTCCTTGCGGACGCCCTCCGGCGCCCGGGAGCCGCGGATCGACTGCCGGGCCAGCTCGGCCAGTTCCTGGTCCGAGAAGCCGTGCACGGTCCGCGCCAGTTCGTACTGGGCCGCCAGCCGGGAGCCGAAGAGCAGCGGGTCGTCGGCGCCCAGCGCGAGCGGGACCCCCGCCTCGAACAGCGCCCGCAGCGGCACCGCCGCCGCTTTCTCGTAGACGCCGAGCGCCACGTTGGAGGCCGGGCAGACCTCGCAGGTGATCTGCCGGTCGGCCAGCCGCTGGAGCAGCCGAGGGTCCTCGGCCGCCCGCACCCCGTGGCCGATCCGGCCCGCGCCCAGGTCGTCCAGGCAGTCGCGCACCGAGTCGGGGCCGGCCAGTTCACCGCCGTGCGGGGCCGCCAGCAGCTCACCCTTGCGAGCGATCGCGAAGGCCCGGTCGAAGTCCCTGGCCATACCGCGCCGCTCGTCGTTCGAGAGCCCGAAGCCCACCACGCCCTGGTCGGTGTAGCGCACCGCGAGCCTGGCCAGCATCCGGGCGTCCATCTCCGACTTCATCCGGTTCGCCGCGACCAGCACCCGGATCCCCACGCCGGTCGCTGCCGAGGCCTCCCGCACGGCGTCCAGGATCAGCTCCAGGGCCGGGATCAGTCCGCCCAGCCGCGGGGCGTAGGAGGTCGGGTCGACCTGGATCTCCAGCCAGCGCGAGCCGTCCGTCACCTCGTCCTCGGCGGTCTCCCGGACCAGGCGGCGGATGTCCGCCTCGTCGCGCAGGACCGAGCGGGCGGTGTCGTAGAGGCGCTGGAACCGGAACCAGCCGCGCTCGTCGGTGGCCCGCAGCTTGGGGGGAGTGGCGGAGATCAGCGCCTCGGGCAGTCGGACCCGGTGCTTGTCGGCGAGCTCCAGCAGTGTGGCCGGACGCATCGAACCGGTGAAGTGCAAGTGGAGATGGGCCTTCGGCAGCGCCCTGATGTCTCGCTGTTCCATTCACGAATCCTGCCGCATGCACCCCCTCGACGGGAACCGCCCCCGTCGGATCCCTCGCAAGGGTGACGGGGGCGGTGTGCGCCGCGATGACGCGGGCCTCAGGCGGTCAGTCCCGCGCCTCGCCCAGCAGCTTCTGCATCCGGCTGACGCCCTCGGCGAGGTCGGCGTCACCCAGCGCGTAGGACAACCGCAGGTAGCCGGGGGTACCGAAGGCCTCGCCCGGGACCACGGCGACCTCGGCCTCGTCCAGGATCAGCGCGGCCAGCTCGGCGGAGGTCTGCGGCCGCTTGCCGCGGATCTCCTTGCCCAGCAGGCCCTTGACCGACGGGTAGACGTAGAAGGCGCCCAGCGGCTCGGGGCAGACCAGGCCGTCGATCTCGTTGAGCATCCGCACGATGGTCTGCCGGCGGCGGTCGAAGGCGACCTTCATCTCCTCGACGGCCGACAGGTCGCCGCTCACCGCGGCCAGCGCGGCCCGCTGGGCCACGTTGCTCACGTTGGAGGTGGCGTGCGACTGCAGGTTGGCCGCGGCGGCCACCACGTCCTTGGGGCCGATCAGCCAGCCCACCCGCCAGCCGGTCATGGCGTAGGTCTTGGCCACACCGTTGACCACGATGCACTTGTCGGCGAGCCCGGGCACCAGCACGGGCAGCGAGCTGAAGGTCGCGTCGCCGTAGACCAGGTGCTGGTAGATCTCGTCGGTGAGCACCCACAGGCCGTGCTCGAGCGCCCAGCGGCCGATCGCCTCGGCCTCGGCCTCGGTGTAGACCGAGCCGGTCGGGTTGGACGGCGAGACGAAGAGCACCACCTTGGTGTTCTCGGTCCGGGCCGCCTCCAGCTGGGCCACCGAGACCTTGTAGTCGGTGGTCTCGTCGGCCACCACCTCGACCGTGACGCCGCCGGCCAGCTGGATCGACTCGGGGTAGGTGGTCCAGTAGGGGGCCGGGACGATGACCTCGTCGCCCGGGTCCAGGATGGCCGCGAAGGCCTCGTAGATGGCCTGCTTGCCACCGTTGGTCACCAGCACCTGGGAGGCGTCCACCTGGTAGCCGCTGTCGCGCAGGGTCTTCGCCGCGATGGCCGCCTTGAGCTCGGGCAGGCCGCCGGCGGGCGTGTACCGGTGGTTCTTCGGGTCCTGGCACGCCTCGACGGCGGCGGCGACGATGTAGTCCGGGGTCGGGAAGTCGGGCTCACCGGCCCCGAAACCGATCACCGGGCGGCCGGCCGCCTTGAGGGCCTTGGCCTTGGCATCGACGGCGAGGGTGGCCGACTCGGCGATGGCGCCGACCCGGGCGGAGACCCGGCGGTCGGCGGGGCGGACGTTGGCGGGGGAGGAAGCGCTCATATGTGCATCGTCGCAGAAGCCGGCGGGCCGCCGGGGGGTCGTTTCACCATCCGTACGCGTCCGGTCCACCTGGTGACCGTGCCGGTACCGGCCCGAGGTAAGAGGTTCGACCAAACGCCGTTGAACCCGTACACTCACTGATCGACGGCACCGCCGCACCACGATGATCGGAAGCGTTCAACACGCGGACGGTCAGATGGGGTAGGTTGGTCGTCGACTCCGGAGCCGCGAGGCACCGAAGGGTACTAGCTCAATTGGTAGAGCACCGGTCTCCAAAACCGGCGGTTGGGGGTTCAAGTCCCTCGTGCCCTGCTGCTTGATCCTTGTCCAGCCCGTTCGCTCCACAAGAGCGAGCGGGCTTGACGCGGAAAGGGCGCAAGTTGTTCAACACATCCATTCAGCACTGCGCCGGATCGCCCGTGCTCTCATGGCACGTCGGTGACCTTCGGCTGGACCCGGATTCAGGTGAGGACGAGTGACGGAGACCACGGGCTCCACCGCAACGCCTGAGAGCGGCAACCCCGAGGGTGCCGAGGACGCGGTCGACACCGCCGAGGGCACTGCGAGCGAGGGTGGCAAGGCTCTCTCCCGCCGTGAGCGCAAGCGCGCCAACCGCGAGTCCGGTAGCGGCAAGACGCCCGGCAAGCGTGCCAAGGCAGGTCTGTTCGCCCGGATCGGGCTGTACTACCGGCAGATCATCGCCGAGCTTCGCAAGGTCGTCTGGCCGACCAAGAGCGAGCTGATGAACTACACCAGCGTCGTGGTGGTCTTCGTGGCCGTCATGATCGGCTTGGTCGCGACCCTGGACTGGGGCTTCGCCAAGGCCAGCTTCTGGATCTTCGGCTGATCCAGCCCCCACAGCATCACCACTCGACCCGGTCGGACCTCCGAGCACCAACGGGGGACCGTCCGGGTCGAGCTGTCGCCGCCGTGCGGACGAGCCCGCTACCGTTGACTGGGTACTGTTGAGACTTCGAGTCGTGCCACCCGCGCCCGCGCCCACGGGCCCGTGGCGGGCGCGCCCCGGAGCCGTACCATCTCCACACCTCCAGGAAAGAAGCAGCCACCGTGTCTGAGTCCCCTCTGTACGACGCCGACGAGACCGTCAGCGAGGCGGATGTCGCCGCCGAGCTGGACGCGGCTGAGGCTGCCGACGCCGAGGCCGACTTCGCCGAGCCCGCCGCGTACTCGGACGACGACGAGCAGGCCACCGACGGCGAGCAGATCGCCGACGCGGTGGACGGCGACGAGGACGAGCTCGAGGCGGCCGACGAGGCCGAGGCCGGGGAGCCCGCCGAGGAGGCCGCGCTGCACGAGGTGAGCGAGGCCGACGCCGAGGTCGACGCCGACGCCGAGGCCGACGTGGAGGACGAGGCCGAGGTCGAGTCCGAGGTTGAGGCCGCCGACGACGCCGCTGCCGAGGAGGCCGTCGAGCTGGTCGAGGAGCAGGTCGACCCGGTCGCCAAGTTCCGCGAGGAGCTGCGCACCCTGCCCGGCGAGTGGTACGTGATCCACACCTACGCGGGCTACGAGAACCGGGTCAAGCAGAACCTGGAGCAGCGCGCCGTCTCGCTCAACGTCGAGGACTACATCTTCCAGGCCGAGGTGCCGCAGGAGGAGGTCGTCCAGATCAAGAACGGCGACCGCAAGACGATCCGGCAGAACAAGCTCCCCGGCTACGTGCTGGTCCGCATCGACCTGACCGCCGAGTCCTGGGGCGTCGTGCGCAACACCCCCGGCGTCACCGGCTTCGTGGGCAACGCCTACGACCCGTACCCGCTGACCCTGGACGAGGTCGTCAAGATGCTCGCCCCCGACGTCGAGCGCGCCGCCGCGAAGGAGGCCGGCAAGCCCTCGCCGGTCCGCCCGGCCGAGATCCAGGTGCTCGACTTCGAGGTCGGCGACTCGGTCACCGTCACCGACGGCCCGTTCGCCACCCTGCAGGCGACCATCAACGAGATCAACCCGGACTCGAAGAAGGTCAAGGGCCTGGTCGAGATCTTCGGCCGGGAGACCCCGGTCGAGCTGTCGTTCGACCAGATCCAGAAGAACTGACACAGGTCTTCGGATTCGGGGTGGGGGCCTCCCCACCCCGAATCCGTTTTGGCCGGGCAGCGCATCCGCGTTAGCCTGGTCCGCTGTGTGTACGCATACCCGGGTGTCGCCCCGGAGCCGTGCACACGTCCATCGAAGGAAGGACCCGGAGAGACATGCCTCCCAAGAAGAAGAAGGTCACGGGGCTTATCAAGCTCCAGATCAACGCCGGTGCGGCCAACCCGGCCCCGCCGGTCGGCCCCGCGCTGGGTCAGCACGGCGTCAACATCATGGAGTTCTGCAAGGCCTACAACGCCGCGACCGAGTCGCAGCGTGGCATGGTCGTGCCGGTGGAGATCACGGTCTACGACGACCGCAGCTTCACCTTCATCACCAAGACGCCGCCGGCCGCGCGCCTCATCCTGAAGGCCGCGGGCGTGGAGAAGGGCTCCGGCGAGCCGCACAAGACCAAGGTCGCCAAGCTGACCTCGGCCCAGGTGCGCGAGATCGCCACCACCAAGCTCCCCGACCTGAACGCCAACGACCTGGACGCCGCGGAGAAGATCATCGCGGGTACCGCCCGGTCCATGGGCATCACCGTCGAGGGCTGAAAACCCCCTTCCGTTCAGTGGTAGGGCCAGCGCGGCCCGTACACCACAACTCCACCCTTCAGGAGCAGCAGTGAAGCGCAGCAAGGCCCTCAAGGCCGCGGACCTCAAGGTCGACAGCGACCGCCTGTACGCCCCGCTCGAGGCCATCCGCCTCGCCCGGGAGACCTCCACCTCCAAGTTCGACGCGACCGTCGAGGTTGCCATGCGCCTGGGTGTCGACCCGCGCAAGGCCGACCAGATGGTCCGCAGCACCGTCAACCTGCCGCACGGCACCGGTAAGACCGCCCGGGTCCTGGTCTTCGCGACCGGCGAGCGTGCAGCGGCTGCGGAGGCTGCGGGTGCCGACATCGTCGGCTCCGACGAGCTCATCGACGAGGTTGCCAAGGGTCGCCTGGACTTCGACGCCGTCGTCGCCACCCCGGACCTCATGGGCAAGGTCGGCCGCCTGGGCCGCGTGCTCGGTCCCCGTGGTCTGATGCCGAACCCGAAGACCGGCACCGTCACCCCGGACGTGGCGAAGGCTGTCACGGACATCAAGGGCGGCAAGATCGAGTTCCGCGTGGACAAGCACTCGAACCTGCACTTCATCATCGGTAAGGCCTCCTTCACCGACGAGCAGCTGGTCGAGAACTACGCCGCCGCGCTCGACGAGATCCTGCGGGCCAAGCCGTCCGCCGCCAAGGGCCGCTACATCAAGAAGACCGCGGTCTCCACCACCATGGGCCCCGGCATCCAGGTGGACCCGAACCGCACCCGCAACCTCCTCGTCGAGGAGGACCCGGCGTCGGTCTGACGCCGAGCGAGCTTGCGAGCGAGGTGTCAGGACCAGCCTCACCGCACAGCGTCGGTCTGACCTCTTCTGGTCCGATCCGTGCCGGTCTGACCTGATCCAGGTCTGATGCTCTGTCAGGGCCCGCACTCCGCAAGGAGTGCGGGCCCTGACGCGTTCCGGCTGGGAACCGAATTCCCTTTCCCCCGTGTCTTCACCCTCGGCTAGAGTCCGCAGGTCATCGGTAAGACGTACAAAAGGGGGAAACGTCGTGCGCAGTACGCGCATCGCAGTGGCGCTGGCTGTTCCGGCCGTGCTGGTCGGTTCACTGACCGCTTGCAGCAGCAGTAGCAAGAGCTCCACCGGCTCGGGCGGTGCGGCCGCCGCCGCGTCCGGTGCCGCCGCCGCTGGTGGGTCGGACCTCGGGTCGAAGGCGGCGCTGCTGGAGTCGGCCGCCGTGATGCAGAAGGCCGGCAGCGCCGACGTGGCCGTCAGTTCGAGTGACAGCTCCTCGGGCAACGGCACCGGCGTGTACGCCTGGGGCACCAAGCCGGCCCTCGACCTGGCCGAGCAGGAGTCCGGGAAGACCATCAAGTTCCGCCTGGTGAACGGTGGTTCGTACCTCGGCGTGGCGGACGACCAGGCCGCGCTGCTCGGCGGCAAGCACTGGGTCGACCTGAACGCCGGCAGCGGCAGCACCATCGGCGACCCGTTCACCGCGCTCGCCGTGCTGATGGACCCGACCGCCGAGCTCACCGTCGCCGCGCAGAACGGCACCCTCAGCAAGGTCGGTTCGGAGCAGGTGGCCGGCGCCGCCACTACGCACTACCGCAGCACGATGCAGGCCACCGACCTGGTCGGCAAGATGCCGAGCCTCAGTGACGCCCAGCGCAAGGCCGCCCTGCAGGTGGTCGCCGACGGCGGTTCGACCGTCATCACCGACTTCTGGGTGGACGGCAAGCACCAGCTGCTCCAGATGACGGAGCAGAACGTCGACGGCTCCTCGCCGAGCAGCGCCGGCGCCGGCTCCAACGCGAGCACCGTCAAGTACTCGAACCTCGGCGTGAAGGTCAGCGTCAGCGCACCCGCCGCGAGCGACCAGGCCGACCCGGCCGCCGCGGCGAAGCTGATCAGCAGCCTCGGCTGACCACCCGCAGGGACCCCGGGGAGGGGATTCGCATGACCAGTACCCGTATTCGCACCCTCGCTGCCGCGGCCGCGGTGGCCGCCCTGACCGCGGGCCTGGCGGCCTGTGGCCCGGACGAGTCGGCCGGCGGCAAGGCCAAGGCCGCCGCCAGCGCCGCACCTGCGGCGATCAGCCGTGTCCCCGAGGCCGCCCAGCCGCCGGCCGCCGTCACCCCGGCCGCCTTCCTCCAGCAGGTCGGCGACAAGAGCAGCGCCCAGAAGTCGGCCAAGGCCGTCGAGGTGATCAAGACCCAGACCGGCCAGATCACCAGCCAGGGCGCCATGTCCTGGGCGAACGGCCTGACCGGCTCGATGACGATGCAGCTGCCGTCCGCCGTGGCGGGCAAGCTCGGCACCAGCGGGGCGGCGGACGTCGTCTACCAGGCCGACGCGATGTACGTGAACATGCACCTGCCGCAGTCGATGCTCTCCCAGATGGGCGGCAAGCACTGGTTCAGGTACTCCTACGACGACCTCGCCAAGGTCATGGGCCCGGCCGGGGACAGCCTCAAGGACGGCCTGAAGAACGCCGACCCGGTGGCGACGGTCCGCGCGGCGATCGCCTCCGGCAAGGTGACCGAGGTCGGCAAGGAGAGCCTCAACGGGGCGCAGGTGACCCACTACGCGGCCGACCTGACCCTCGCCCAGATGTCCGGACAGGGCACCTCGCTCACCCAGGACCAGATCGACGCGGTGCGCCAGCAGCTGAAGAGCCAGGGCATCACCAGCGCCCACTACGACGTCTGGGTGGACGGCCAGGGCCTGCTGGTCAAGCAGGAGACCAAGTCCCAGAGCGCCAACGGTCCGATCGACGTCACCGTGAGCTACTCCGACTACGGGACCCAGGTCACGGCCACCCCGCCGCCGGCCGAGGACACCATGGACGCGGCCCAGCTGCTCGCCCAGGCGGCCAAGCAGCTGGGGCAGCCGGGGCAGACCCAGCCCGCCGCAGACTGATCAGGGGACGCGTGGCACTCTGAGGAAGACGGACCGGACCGGGAGGTGATGAGCGTGGCGCGACGGCGCACGGCGGGTGCCGCGGCGGTGGCCGCCGCGCTCATCGCCGCTCTGGCCGCCTGCGGCGGCCCGGCCGGCGGCGCGGTGACGCTGCCCACCTCGCCGGCCCCGTCCATCGGCTCCGCCTCGCCCACGGACAAGCCGACCGACCGCTCCCCGCAGGGTGTGCTGCTCTCGGCCGAGCAGGTGCTGCAGACCGCCCGCCGGGCCAAGCTCAGCTACCGCTTCGACACCCCGGACGGGAAGAGCGACAGCGCCGACGGCTCGCTCTACTGGGCGCCGCGCACGATCATGCAGCTCACCAAGACCAATCCGGGTGCCACCGACCAGCTGATCGTCATGGACACCGTCAGCTACCAGGGCGGTGACGCGGCCACCGCGGCCCGGCTCGGCGGCAAGCACTGGGTGAAGTCGCCCGAGGTGCTGGGCCCCGACGGCCACCCGGTGACCCCGTTCGCCGCCCTGGTCGACCAGCTCAACCCGCTGGAGGCGGTCACCGCCGCGGCCAACGCCCCCGATCTGCGCAAGCTGGGGGAGGAGAAGCTGGGCGACAGCACCGTGGAGCACTACACGGCCAGCCTCTCGGTGGCCGACTACGCCGCCGCCCAGCAGAACCTGCTCACCGCCGACCGCCGGGACTCGCTGGCCGCCACCCTGGGCCAGGGCGGGGTGACCACGCTGACCCTGGACCTGTGGCTCAACGACAAGGACCAGCTGGTCCAGCTCCAGCGCGGCGGCACCGGCACCAAGGGCGACCTGAACCAGGTGATCCAGTACAGCGAGTTCGGCGGCAACCTCGCCGTCCAGGCCCCGGCCGAGAGCGACACCCAGGGCGGCGGCTCCTGAGCGGCGGGCTCTCCCGCTCATTGGATTTGGCGTTCCCGCACATCGCCCCGTACGCTGAAACCTGCCAAAGACCGCTGGTTGTCGTGGCGTGTCCGTAAGGGGACGTTCGACCGAAGGATCTGCGCTTCGTCGCAGGCAGCCCGCGCAGGAGTGTTTGGAGCTTGGACTTCCGGTTCGCACGGTTTCGTGCGTCCGTCGAGGTCTGTACTGAGCCCCGTGCGCCTGCGCACCGGGGCTTTTCCCGTTCTCCGCTGAGACTTTCTCCGCGTAGGCGCCCTTCTGGTGGTCCGAGGCAGTGTAGGTCGACTTGTCCAGGTCGGCCGACCTCGACATCACGGAAGGAGGCGTAAGCCTATGGCAAGGCCCGACAAGGCTGCTGCCGTCGCGGAGATCGCGGACAAGTTCCGTTCCTCCAACGCGGCCGTGCTGACCGAGTACCGCGGTCTGACGGTGAAGCAGGTCAAGACTCTGCGTCGCTCGCTGGGTGACAACGCCCAGTACGCCGTGGTGAAGAACACGCTGACCAAGATTGCGGCCAACGAGGCCGGGATCACTGAGCTCGACGACCAGTTCACCGGTCCGACGGCTGTCGCCTTCGTCACCGGTGACCCGGTGGAGTCGGCGAAGGCTCTGCGTGACTTCGCCAAGGAGAACCCCGCTCTCATCATCAAGGGCGGTGTCCTTGACGGTAAGGCGCTGACCGCCGATGAGATCAAGAAGCTCGCGGACCTCGAGTCCCGCGAGGTTCTGCTCGCCAAGCTGGCGGGTGCCATGAAGGCCAAGCCCTCCCAGGCTGCTGCGCTCTTCCAGGCCCTGCCCTCGAAGCTCGTCCGCACCGTGGACGCGCTGCGCGAGAAGAAGGCCGAGCAGGGCGGTGCCGGTACGCCGGCTCCCGCCGAGGACGCCGCCGCCGAGTGATCGGCGACGGGCTGACGCCCTCGCTGCGGGCCCGCGCCCGCCAATCCCGTACATCCGGCACCACCTGCCGATTTAGTGGAAGGACGCCATCATGGCGAAGCTGTCCCAGGACGACCTGCTCGCGGAGTTCGAGGGCATGACCCTGATCGAGCTCTCCGAGTTCGTGAAGGCCTTCGAGGAGAAGTTCGACGTCACCGCCGCCGCTCCGGTTGCCGTTGCCGCCGCTGCCGCCCCGGGTGCCGTTGAGGCCGTCGAGGAGCAGGACGAGTTCGACGTCATCCTCGATGGTGCCGGCGACAAGAAGATCCAGGTCATCAAGGAGGTGCGCACCCTGACCTCCCTCGGCCTGAAGGAGGCCAAGGACCTCGTTGACACCGCCGGCGCCAAGGTGCTGGAGAAGGTCGCGAAGGACGTTGCCGAGAAGGCCAAGGCTGCCCTCGAGGCCGCTGGCGCCAAGGTCACCGTCAAGTGACTTCTCGCTCCTGAGTGAGCACGCTCCTGAGTGAGCACTTCGGCCGGGCCGGTCACCCCTCGCGGGGTGGCCGGCCCGGCCTTTTGTGTCGGTGCGGGCCGGTAAGGTGATCACGTTCGATCCCGGTGATCATCGACCGGCGGCCCCGGCCGCTGACAGGTCCGCTGTAACGCGGCGGGGGCACAGAGCGATGAAGAGTACGAGGTCCGCGCTCCGGCCGGGCCTTGACGAACGGCACGCGGCGCGCGATTCTCAAGTCGCGCGCCGACACCGTGAGGGCGGTTGGCCGTTAGTTTGAGTGTCCCCGGATGCATAACCCGGGGTCGCGGCGGGAAATGACTCACGTGAGTCGCGGTGCCGGCCTCAGGAGAGGTTGGGCACCGCTGCAGTGCGCGGTGGCAGGACGAGCAGTAGGGAGTGTCCGATTCGGTCTCCGAATCAGGGCTGGACAGCAGTGTGCCGTTTGGCTACACTGTCCCTTTGCGCTGCCTGTTAGCTGCTCCGTGACTCGTCGCCCGGAGTGTGCGCTGCCCTGACCTGGGGTTTCCCCCCTCGGCAAGGCCCGGCCGGTACGCGCGCAGTGAGCTCCGAGCCCTCGGAAGGACCCCCCTCTTGGCCGCGCCGCGCAACGCCTCGAACAACGCCAATTCCACCGCCCCGCTCCGCGTCTCCTTCGCGAAGATCAAGGAGCCCCTCGAGGTCCCGAACCTCCTGGCCCTGCAGACCGAGAGCTTTGACTGGCTGCTCGGCAACGCGGCCTGGAAGTCCCGGGTCGAGGCGGCCCTGGAGAGTGGTCAGGACGTCCCCACCAAGTCCGGTCTGGAGGAGATCTTCGAAGAGATCTCCCCGATCGAGGACTTCAGCGGGTCGATGTCCCTGACCTTCCGCGACCACCGTTTCGAGCCGCCGAAGAACTCGATTGACGAGTGCAAGGACCGCGACTTCACGTTCGCCGCCCCGCTCTTCGTCACGGCCGAGTTCACCAACAACGAGACCGGTGAGATCAAGTCTCAGACGGTCTTCATGGGCGACTTCCCGCTCATGACCCACAAGGGCACGTTCGTGATCAACGGCACCGAGCGTGTCGTCGTCTCGCAGCTGGTCCGCTCCCCGGGCGTGTACTTCGACTCCACCCTGGACAAGGTGTCCGACAAGGACATCTTCTCCTGCAAGGTCATCCCCTCGCGTGGTGCCTGGCTGGAGATGGAGATCGACAAGCGCGACATGGTCGGTGTCCGCATCGACCGCAAGCGCAAGCAGTCGGTCACCGTGCTGCTCAAGGCCCTCGGCTGGACCAACGAGATGATTCTCGAGGAGTTCGGCGAGTACGAGTCGATGCGCGCCACCCTGGAGAAGGACCACACCCAGGGCCAGGACGACGCGCTGCTGGACATCTACCGCAAGCTGCGCCCCGGCGAGCCGCCGACCCGCGAGGCCGCGCAGACGCTGTTGGAGAACCTCTACTTCAACCCGAAGCGCTACGACCTCGCCAAGGTCGGCCGTTACAAGGTCAACCGCAAGCTGGGCAACGCCGAGTCGCTGGACTCCGGCGTGCTCACCGAGCCCGACATCATCGGTGCGATCAAGTACCTGGTGAAGCTGCACGCGGGCGAGACCGAGTGGCGTGACGACGAGGGCCGCGACATCGTCGTCGAGGTCGATGACATCGACCACTTCGGCAACCGCCGCCTGCGCAACGTCGGCGAGCTCATCCAGAACCAGGTCCGTACCGGCCTGGCCCGGATGGAGCGCGTCGTGCGCGAGCGCATGACCACCCAGGACGTCGAGGCGATCACGCCGCAGACCCTGATCAACATCCGGCCGGTCGTCGCCTCCATCAAGGAGTTCTTCGGCACCAGCCAGCTGTCCCAGTTCATGGACCAGACGAACCCGCTGTCGGGTCTGACCCACAAGCGTCGTCTGTCCGCGCTGGGCCCCGGTGGTCTGTCCCGTGAGCGCGCCGGCTTCGAGGTCCGTGACGTGCACCCCTCGCACTACGGCCGCATGTGTCCGATCGAGACCCCGGAAGGCCCGAACATCGGTCTGATCGGGTCGCTGGCCTCGTACGGACGGGTGAACGCCTTCGGCTTCATCGAGACCCCGTACCGCAAGGTCGTCGACGGTGTCGTCACCGAGCAGGTGGACTACCTGACCGCTGACGAGGAGGACCGCTACGTCATCGCGCAGGCCAACGCGCCGCTGACCGAGGACCTGCACTTCGCCGAGCCCCGCGTGCTGGTGCGCCGCCGTGGCGGCGAGATCGACTACATCCCCGGCACCGAGATCGACTACATGGACGTCTCGCCGCGCCAGATGGTGTCGGTCGCGACCGCCATGATCCCCTTCCTCGAGCACGACGACGCCAACCGCGCGCTCATGGGCTCGAACATGATGCGCCAGGCCGTCCCGCTGCTGCGCAGCGAGGCGCCCGTGGTCGGTACCGGCATGGAGTACCGCTGCGCCGTCGACGCCGCGGACGTCATCACCGCCGAGAAGGCCGGTGTGGTCCAGGAGGTCTCCGCCGACTACGTCACGGTGGCCAACGACGACGGCACGTACAACACGTACCGCGCCGCCAAGTTCACCCGCTCCAACCAGGGCACCGCCTTCAACCAGAAGGTGCTCGTGGACGAGGGCGTGCGGGTCGAGGTCGGCCAGGTGCTGGCCGACGGCCCGTGCACCGACGAGGGCGAGATGGCGCTGGGCAAGAACCTGCTCGTCGCCTTCATGTCCTGGGAGGGTCACAACTACGAGGACGCGATCATCCTGTCGCAGCGCCTCGTGCAGGACGACGTCCTCTCCTCGATCCACATCGAGGAGCACGAGGTCGACGCCCGTGACACCAAGCTGGGCCCCGAGGAGATCACCCGGGACATCCCGAACGTCTCCGAGGAGGTCCTCGCCGACCTCGACGAGCGCGGCATCATCCGGATCGGCGCCGACGTCGTCACCGGCGACATCCTGGTCGGCAAGGTCACGCCCAAGGGTGAGACCGAGCTGACCCCGGAGGAGCGCCTGCTCCGCGCGATCTTCGGTGAGAAGGCCCGTGAGGTCCGCGACACCTCGCTGAAGGTGCCGCACGGTGAGTCCGGCAAGGTCATCGGCGTGCGCGTCTTCGACCGTGAAGAGGGCGACGAGCTGCCCCCGGGCGTCAACCAGCTGGTGCGGGTCTACGTGGCCCAGAAGCGCAAGATCACCAACGGTGACAAGCTGGCCGGCCGTCACGGCAACAAGGGTGTCATCTCCAAGATCCTCCCGGTCGAGGACATGCCGTTCCTTGAGGACGGCACCCCGGTCGACATCATCCTCAACCCGCTGGGTGTCCCGTCCCGAATGAACCCGGGACAGGTCCTGGAGATCCACCTCGGCTGGCTCGCCAAGCAGGGCTGGGACGTCTCCGGCCTCAGCGAGGAGTGGGCCCGCCGCCTGCAGGCGATCGGCGCGGACAAGGTCGAGGGCGGCACCAACCTCGCCACCCCGGTCTTCGACGGCGCCCGCGAGGACGAGATCACCGGTCTGCTGGACAACACCACCCTCACCCGTGACGGTGAGCGCCTGGTGAACTCCACCGGTAAGGCGCGGCTGTTCGACGGCCGCTCCGGCGAGCCGTTCCCGATGCCGGTCTCGGTCGGCTACATGTACATCCTCAAGCTGCACCACCTGGTCGACGACAAGCTGCACGCCCGTTCGACCGGCCCGTACTCGATGATCACCCAGCAGCCGCTCGGTGGTAAGGCGCAGTTCGGTGGTCAGCGCTTCGGTGAGATGGAGGTGTGGGCCCTTGAGGCATACGGCGCGGCCTACGCGCTGCAGGAGCTCCTCACCATCAAGTCCGACGACGTGCTCGGCCGCGTGAAGGTCTACGAGGCCATCGTCAAGGGCGAGAACATCCCCGAGCCCGGCATTCCCGAGTCCTTCAAGGTGCTCATCAAGGAAATGCAGTCGCTCTGCCTCAACGTGGAGGTGCTGTCCTCGGACGGCTCCAACATCGAGCTGCGGGACTCCGACGAGGATGTCTTCCGCGCAGCCGAGGAGCTCGGTATTGACCTGTCCCGGCGCGAGCCGAGCAGCGTCGAAGAGGTCTGACGGAGGTTGGGCCGGCTGATTCCGCCCCCAGGGCGAACAGTCGGCCGGCCCGCCCCCAGGCCCCCCTCAGACCAGATGAACGACTTTCGACTTACGAAAGAGGGCTTGACGACCAGTGCTTGACGTCAACTTCTTCGACGAGCTCCGCATCGGCCTCGCGACCGCCGACGACATCCGCCAGTGGTCCCACGGCGAGGTCAAGAAGCCGGAGACCATCAACTACCGCACCCTGAAGCCGGAAAAGGACGGGCTCTTCTGCGAGAAGATCTTCGGTCCGACCCGGGACTGGGAGTGCTACTGCGGTAAGTACAAGCGCGTCCGCTTCAAGGGCATCATCTGTGAGCGCTGCGGCGTCGAGGTGACCCGCGCCAAGGTGCGTCGTGAGCGGATGGGCCACATCGAGCTGGCCGCGCCGGTCACCCACATCTGGTACTTCAAGGGTGTTCCCAGCCGCCTCGGCTACCTGCTCGACCTGGCGCCGAAGGACCTCGAGAAGGTCATCTACTTCGCCGCCTACATGATCACCTGGGTGGACGACGAGCGTCGCCAGCGCGACCTGCCGTCCCTGGAGGCGCATGTCTCGGTCGAGCGCCAGCAGATCGAGAACCGCCGCGACTCCGACCTGGAGAACCGCGCCAAGAAGGCCGAGACCGACCTCGCCGAGCTTGAGGCCGAGGGTGCCAAGGCCGACGTGCGCCGCAAGGTGCGCGAGGGTGCCGAGCGTGAGATGAAGCAGCTGCGCGACCGTGCGCAGCGCGAGATCGACCGCCTGGACGAGGTGTGGGCCCGCTTCAAGAACCTCAAGGTCCAGGACCTTGAGGGCGACGAGCTGCTCTACCGCGAGCTGCGCGACCGCTTCGGCACCTACTTCTCCGGCTCGATGGGTGCCGCGGCCCTCAAGGACCGCCTGGAGACCTTCGACCTGGCGGAGGAGTCCGAGCGCCTGCGCGAGATCATCCGCACCGGCAAGGGCCAGAAGAAGACCCGTGCGCTCAAGCGCCTCAAGGTCGTCTCGGCGTTCCTGCAGACCACCAACAAGCCCAACGGCATGGTGCTGGACTGCGTCCCGGTCATCCCGCCGGACCTGCGTCCGATGGTGCAGCTGGACGGTGGCCGCTTCGCGACCTCCGACCTGAACGACCTGTACCGCCGCGTGATCAACCGCAACAACCGCCTGAAGCGCCTCCTCGACCTCGGTGCCCCCGAGATCATCGTGAACAACGAGAAGCGCATGCTTCAGGAGGCCGTCGACGCGCTCTTCGACAACGGCCGTCGTGGTCGCCCGGTCACGGGCCCCGGCAACCGTCCGCTGAAGTCGCTGTCCGACATGCTCAAGGGCAAGCAGGGGCGTTTCCGTCAGAACCTGCTCGGCAAGCGCGTCGACTACTCGGCCCGTTCGGTCATCGTCGTCGGCCCGCAGCTCAAGCTGCACCAGTGCGGTCTGCCGAAGGCCATGGCGCTGGAGCTCTTCAAGCCGTTCGTGATGAAGCGCCTGGTGGACCTCAACCACGCGCAGAACATCAAGTCGGCCAAGCGCATGGTCGAGCGCGCGCGCCCGGTGGTGTGGGACGTCCTCGAAGAGGTCATCGCCGAGCACCCGGTGCTGCTCAACCGTGCGCCCACCCTGCACCGCCTGGGCATCCAGGCCTTCGAGCCGCAGCTGGTCGAGGGCAAGGCCATCCAGATCCACCCGCTCGTCTGCACCGCGTTCAACGCGGACTTCGACGGTGACCAGATGGCCGTCCACCTGCCGCTCTCCGCGGAGGCGCAGGCCGAGGCCCGCATCCTGATGCTGTCCTCGAACAACATCCTGAAGCCGGCCGACGGTCGCCCCGTCACCATGCCGACCCAGGACATGGTGCTCGGTCTGTTCTTCCTCACCTCGGACCGCGATGAGGTGAAGGGCGGTGGCCGTTCCTTCTCCTCGACCGCCGAGGCGATCATGGCCTTCGACGCCCGCGAGCTGGACGTCCAGGCCCCGATCGACCTGCGCCTGCCGATCGGCACCGTCCCGCCGCGTGGCTGGACCCCGCCGGTCGACCCCGAGTGGTCCGAGGGCCAGCCGGCTGCCTGGATGGAGGGCGAGTCCTTCCGTCTGCGCACCACGCTGGGCCGCGCGCTCTTCAACGAGCTGCTGCCCGAGGACTACCCGTTCGTCGACTACGAGGTGGGCAAGAAGCAGCTCTCCGCGATCGTCAACGACCTGGCGGAGCGCTACCCCAAGGTCATCGTCGCGGCGACCCTGGACAACCTGAAGGCGGCCGGCTTCCACTGGTCGACCCGTTCGGGTGTCACCGTCTCGATCTCGGACGTCGTCGTGCCGCCGAGCAAGCCGCAGATCCTCGAGGGCTACGAGGCTCAGGCCGAGAAGGTCCAGAAGAACTACGAGCGCGGTCTGATGACCAACGACGAGCGCAAGCAGGAAATGGTCAACATCTGGACCAAGGCGACCAACGAGGTTGCCGAGGCCATGAACGCGAACTTCCCGAAGACCAACCCCATCTTCATGATGGTCGACTCGGGTGCTCGCGGAAACATGATGCAGATGCGTCAGATCGCCGGTATGCGTGGTCTGGTGTCGAACGCCAAGAACGAGACCATCCCGCGTCCCATCAAGGCCTCGTTCCGTGAGGGCCTGTCCGTGCTGGAGTACTTCATCTCCACCCACGGTGCCCGTAAGGGTCTGGCCGACACCGCGCTGCGTACCGCCGACTCGGGTTACCTGACCCGTCGTCTGGTGGACGTCTCGCAGGACGTGATCATCCGCGAGGAGGACTGCGGCACCGAGCGCGGCCTCAAGCTGGCGATCGGCACGGTCGGCGAGGACGGCGTCCTGCGCAAGACGGACGACGTCGAGACCAGCGTCTACGCCCGCATGCTGGCCGAGGACATCACCGTCGACGGCAAGCTCATCGCGACCGCCAACACCGACCTCGGTGACGTGCTGATCGACGAGCTGATCCGCCACGGCATCTCCGAGGTCAAGACCCGCTCGATCCTGACCTGCGAGTCGGCCGTCGGCACCTGTGCCTTCTGCTACGGCCGTTCGCTGGCCACCGGCAAGCTGGTCGACATCGGTGAGGCGGTCGGCATCATCGCCGCCCAGTCCATCGGTGAGCCCGGCACCCAGCTGACGATGCGTACCTTCCACACCGGTGGTGTGGCCGGTGACGACATCACCCAGGGTCTGCCGCGTGTCGTCGAGCTCTTCGAGGCCCGTACCCCCAAGGGTGTGGCCCCGATCTCGGAGGCGCAGGGCCGGGTCCGGATCGAGGACACCGAGAAGACCCGCAAGCTCGTCGTCACCCCGGACGACGGCACGGACGAGATCGCCTACCCGGTCTCCAAGCGTGTGAAGCTGCTGGTCAGCGAGGGTCAGGCGGTCGAGGTCGGCCAGAAGCTGACCGTCGGTGCCACCAACCCGCACGACGTGCTGCGGATCATGGGCCAGCGTGCGGTCCAGATCCACCTGGTCGCCGAGGTCCAGAAGGTCTACAACAACCAGGGCGTGTCGATCCACGACAAGCACATCGAGATCATCATCCGGCAGATGCTCCGCCGCGTGACGATCATCGAGTCGGGCGACGCCGAGCTGCTCCCGGGCGAGCTCGTCGAGCGCGGCCGGTTCGAGACCGAGAACCGTCGTGTGGTCTCCGAGGGCGGTCACCCCGCCTCCGGCCGTCCGCAGCTGATGGGTATCACCAAGGCCTCGCTGGCCACCGAGTCCTGGCTGTCGGCCGCCTCCTTCCAGGAGACGACCCGGGTGCTCACCGACGCGGCGATCCACGCCAAGTCGGACCCGCTGCTGGGCCTCAAGGAGAACGTCATCCTGGGTAAGCTCATCCCGGCCGGTACGGGTCTGCCCCGCTACCGCAACATCCGGGTCGAGCCGACCGAGGAGGCCAAGGCCGCGATGTACTCGGCCGTCGGCTACGACGACTACGACCTGTCGCCCTTCGGCGCCGGCTCCGGCCAGGCGGTCCCGCTGGACGACTACGACTACGGCCCGTACACGGGCTGAGTGGTCTAAACACCGCTGGGCGGTCACCCCTTTCGGGGGGTGGCCGCCCAGCGGCGTTCCGCGGCCCCTGGAAAGCCCCTCCTCCCCCGCGCGGGGGAGGAGGGTAAACCGCCCGGGGGAGCGATCCCCGGTCAGGGGGCGAGCGGGCAGGCTGAGGGGGTCGGTTCGGATGGTCCGGGCCCGCGATCCAGGGGGATTCTCCGATGAACCAGCGCTTGACCCGGCTGCTCGGCTGTACCGCGATCACCGGCTTGGTCGTCTTCGGGATGTCCGGCTGCTACTTCGACGACCAGCAGCACCGCGACGTCGGCTACGGGATCGACCAGCCGGTGCACGCCCTGGTGATCAAGGGCGATACCGGCAACATCCGGGTGGTCGGCGCCGGCAGCGGGGTGCACGTGGTGGAGCACCAGAACTACGGCAGCAAGGCACCGGCCAGCACGCACACCGTGGCCGACGGCACCCTCACCCTCACCTACAGCTGCCACGACTGCGGGATCGACTACGACGTCGACGTGCCGGCGGGCACCGACGTCAAGGTCAGCGAAGGCACCGGCGACGTGCACCTGTCCGGGCTGAGCGCCGGGGTGCAGGCCAGCACCGGAACCGGCTCGGTCGAGGGAGTGGGCCTCACCAGCGCCAGCGCCAGCCTCGGCTCGTCCACCGGGAACGTCTCCGCGACCTTCACCGGGGTGCCGGGCTCGGTGACCGCGAAGACCTCGACCGGCAACGTCAAGGTGGTGGTCCCGGCCGGCGGCTACGCGGTCAAGGCGACGGCCGACACGGGCAGCGTCAAGGTGTCGGTTCCGCAGGACGGCGCCTCGGGCCATGCGATCGACGCCGAGTCCGACACCGGCAACGTCACCGTCTCGCATGCCTGACAAGCGCCCGCTCCAGCCCGCCTACGACCTCTTGACCTGGGGCGATAGGCTCCCTGCGAACGGGGGAGGGGAACGGGTGGAAGCGATGACGCGCGGTCAGCAGTGGCTGGCCGAACGGGGGCGGTGGCTGCGGGAGCGGCTGGCCGGGATCAACCCGTACGTGGTGGACGGCCTGATCGCGGTGGTCTCGGTCGCGGTCTCGCTCTGGGCGGTCCACAACGACGAGACGCACTGGCCGCTGTGGACCTACCTGCTGGCCGCCGGCTGCTCGCTGCCGCTGCCCTGGCGGCGCAGGGCGCCGGCCGCGGTCTTCCTGGCCGCCGTGCTGCTCTCGGGGGCGCTGGGGGTGTTCGCGCACTCCGCCCAGCCGCAGCTCCCGGTCTACGGGGTCGTCGCCATCTACACCCTGGCCGACCTGGGGAAGAACTGGCAGCGCTGGCTGATGCTGGCGGTCCTGGTGCCGGCCAACGTGCTGGGCACCCGCTCGCTGGACGGGATGATCTTCAGCGAACTCACCGTGGTCGGCTCCTTCGCGCTCGGCACCGCGGTGCGCGAGCTGCGCCGGCTGGCCCGGGTGGAGGCCGACCGGGCGCGCGAGACCGGGCTGCGCGCGGCCAGCGACGCGGCTCGCGCGGTCGCACAGGAGCGCGGGCGGATCGCCCGGGAGATGCACGACATCCTGGCGCACGCCGTCGCGCTGATGGTGATCCAGGCCGAGGCGGGCCCGCTGGTGGTGCGCGCCGACCCGGAGAAGGCGATCAAGACGTTCGACACCATCGCCGACTCGGGGCGCGACGCGATGGTGCAGCTGCGCAGGGTGCTGGGTGTGCTCAAGGAGGACGGTGCGGGCCCGCAGCTCGCCCCGCAGCCCAGGCTGCCCGAGCTCGCCGCCGTGGCCGAGCGGATGACGGTGGCGGGGGTGGCGGTGCGGCTGGTGCTGCCCGAGCGGGCCTCGGTGCTGCCGGCCGCCGTGGAGACGGCGGCCTACCGGATCGTCCAGGAGGCGCTGACCAACATCGTCAAGCACTCCGGCGCCAACGCGGCCGAGGTGCGGATCGCCGAGGTGGACCAGGCGCTCGAACTGGCGGTCAGCGACAACGGGCACGGGCTGGACGACAGGGCCCAGGAGCTGCGCCGGTCGGCCGGTGGGGCGGGCTGGTCCGGCGGCCGCGGGCTGCTCGGGATCCGGGAGCGCGCGGCGGCCTGCGGGGGCCGGGCCGCGGCCGGCCCGGCGCCGGACGGGCGGGGTTTCGTGGTGACGGCGCGGCTGCCGCTCGGGGCGGCGAGCTGAATGACGAGGGAGCGGGGATGTCCGTGATACGCGTGGTGGTGGCCGACGACCAGGAGCTGGTGCGGGCCGGGTTCGGGATGATCCTGGACGCACAGCCCGACATCGAGGTGGTGGCGGAGGCGGCCAACGGTCAGGAGGCGATCGAGGTGGTGGCCGCGCACCGCCCGGACGTACTGCTGCTGGACGTGCGGATGCCCGTGATGGACGGCCTGGAGGCCGCCCGCCGGGTCTGCGCCGAGTACCCGGCGACCAAGGTGATCATGCTGACCACCTTCGACATCGACGACTACGTCTACGACGCGCTGTACGCCGGGGCCAGCGGCTTCCTGCTCAAGGACGTGCGGCGCGACGACCTCGCGCACGGCGTGCGGCTGGTCGCCTCGGGGGAGGCGCTGCTGGCGCCCTCCGTCACCAAGCGCCTGATCAGCGAGTTCGCGGCGCGCCGCCCGGTGGGCCCGGGCGCGGCGGTGCGCGCGCCGGCCAGACTGCTGGAGCAGCTGACCATCCGGGAGCAGGAGACGCTGCGGCTGATCGCCCGCGGCTGCTCCAACGCGGAGATCGCCGCCGAGCTGGTGGTCAGCGAACACACCGTCAAGACCCATGTCAGCAACGTGCTGAGCAAGCTCCAGTTGCGCGACCGGGTGCACGCGGTGGTCTTCGCCTACGAGGCGGGCGCGGTGGTGGCGGGCGAGGGCTGAGCCGTGGCCGGTCCGCTCGTCTCCCCCGTACGGGGGAGGTGAGCGGACCGCTCGGCCGGGGGATCCGTGATGAGCGGTGCCACCAGCAGAGTTACCGCCATGACCTCGTTCCTCGCCAGGGTGACCACGCGTCACCCGCTCGCCGTCCTGTTCAGCTGGCTCGCCGTGATCCTGCTCGGCTTCGGCCTCAGCGGTATCAGCGCCACCCGGATGACCGGGTCGGTCAGCTCGGTCCCCGGCAGCGAGTCGCACCGGGTGGCCGACCGGCTCGACCGCTCGGACCACTCGGGCGGCACGATCAGCGCCGTGCTCAGCGGCCAGGACGTCACCGACCCGGCCTTCCGGGCCCAGATCGCCGCCGCGGTCCACGACCTGGCCGCGATACCCGGCGTCGGGCCGGTCGCCGATCCGTACCGCCCGGGTGGCGCGGTCTCGGCGGACCACCAGGCCCTGATCTTCCCGGTCACGCTGGCCGGGGGCTTGTCCGACGACGATCAGCAGGCCGCCCAGGACGCCGCCGAGGCCCGGCTGCGCCAGCTGCACGCCACGCATCTGCAGGTCAGCGGCGGGCCGCTGCTGAGTCAGCAGATGAACGAGGCGGGCAAGGAAGGCGTCGGCCGCGCCGAGCTGTTCTCGCTGCCGCTGGTGCTGCTGCTCTGCCTGCTGGTCTTCGGCGGTCTGCTGGCGGCGGGGCTGCCGATCCTGGTCGCCTTCTGCGGGATCGGCGGGACCTTCCTGAGCCTGCTGGTGGTCTCCGAGTTCACCGAGATCAGCGCCTCCTCGCTGCAGGTCACCACGATGCTGGGACTGGGCCTGGCGATCGACTACGCCCTGCTGGTGATCAACCGCTTCCGCGAGGAGCGCCGCCACACCCCGGACCTGCTGCTCGCCGTCACCCGGACCGTGCAGGCGGCCGGCCGTACCGTCTTCTTCTCCGGCCTGACCGTCGCGCTCTGCCTCTGCGGCCTGCTCGCCTTCAACAGCCCGTTCCTGCGCAGCATGGGCCTGGCCGCCGCCTCCGTGGTGCTGATCGACATGGCCGCCGCGGTCACCCTGGTGCCGGCTGTGCTCGCCCGGTTCGGCCGCCGGCTGCGGCTGCGCGAGCCGAAGCCCACCGCGGGCCGCGGCTTCGCCCGGATCGCCCGGCTGGGCACCTCGCGCCCGCTGCTCCTCGCCGTCACCATCACCGCCGCGCTGGCCGCGCTGGCACTGCCGCTGGCGGGCCTGCGCACCACTGCCGGCGACGCCCGCTACCTGCCGGCCGGCTCGGACGGCCGGCTCGCCTACCAGGCCCTGCGCACGCACTTCCCGCAGCTGTCCACGGCCGACCCGGTCGTCGTGCTGCTGGGCGGCCACGGCCCGGCCTACGACGCGTTCGCCGAGCGGGCCCGCACGCTGCCCGAGGTCGGTGCGGCGCAGCTCGGCACGCTGCCGGACGGCACCACCGAGCTCCAGCTGACCCCCACGGGCGGCAGCGACGGCCCGCAGGCGCTCGCCCTGGTGCGCGCCCTGCGCGCCCAGCACCCCGGCCTCACCGCCGAGGTCGGCGGCACCGCCGCCCGGGTGGCCGACTTCCAGCAGATGCTCACCGACGGCCTGCCCGGTGCGCTCGCGGTGGTGGTCGGCGGGATCCTGCTGCTGCTCTTCGGCTTCACCGGCTCGGTGCTGATCCCGGTCAAGACCGTGCTCTCCACCGCGCTGTCGCTGGGCGCCGCGATGGGCATCACCGAGCTGGTCTTCCAGGACGGCCACGGCGCCGCCCTGCTCGGCGGCCAGGGGATGGGCGCGCTGGACCTGGTCGCGCTGCCACTGATCGCCGCGATCGCCTTCGGCCTGGCGATGGACTACGAGATCTTCATCCTGGCGCGGGTCCGCGAGGAGTGGCTGCGCACCGGTGACCCGAAGGCCGCCGTCCAGGTCGGCCTGGCGCAGAGCGGGCGGATCGTCACCAGCGCCGCCGCGCTGATCCTGATCGTCTTCGCCGCCTTCATGACCAGCGGCTTCGGCCAGATCCTGCAGATCGGCCTGGGGCTGAGCCTGGCGGTGCTGATCGACGCCACCGTGGTGCGGATGCTGCTGGTGCCGGCCACCATGGCCCTGCTCGGCCGCGCGGCCTGGTGGGCGCCGGCCCCGCTGACGCGCCTGCACGCCCGCTACGGGCTGCGCGAGGAGCGGCCCGCCGCGACCGGGGGCGCACCGCTCTTGGCCTGACCGGTCCGCCCCCTGGGGGGCGGGCTCAGGCGCCCGCACCGGGCGGGGCCGCCGGAAACCCGGGTGCGGGGGACGGGTGCGCGCCCTAGGGTCCCCTCATGACCCGCACGCTTGTCGCCGTCCTGACCGGGGCCGGCCTGTCGACCGACTCCGTTGCAGGTCTACCCGGCCGCCGCACTGCCGCGGATCGCGCTGGAGAACGGCGCCCGGCTGATCGTGGTCAACGGCGAGCCGACGCCCTACGACGAGCTCGCGGACGAGGTGATCCGGGAGCCGATCTCGCAGGCGCTGCCGGAGCTGGTGCGCCGCCTGCAGGCCGGGGGATGACCCCGGGGACGGCCCCGCCCGCTCGCTAGGCTGCTCGGATGACGCACTTCGATCCATGGTCGGCGGAGTTCATCGCGCACCCCTACGACGCGTATGCCGAGCTGCGGGAGCAGGCGCCGGTCCGGTACTTCGAACCGACCGGGCAGTGGCTGATCTCCCGTCACCAGGACGTCAGTTCACTGCTCCGGGACCGCCGGCTCGGGCGCACCTACACGCACCGGTTCAGCCACGAGGAGTTCGGGCGCACGCCGCCGGACCCGGCGCACGAGCCGTTCCACACGCTCAACGACAACGGGCTGCTCGACCTGGAGGCGCCGGACCACACCCGGATCCGGCGGCTGGTCTCGAAGGCGTTCACGCCGCGGATGGTCCAGGCGCTGCGGCCCACTGTGGCGCGGCTGGCCGAGGACCTGGTCACCGGCCTGGTCGAGGAGGGCGGCGGCGACCTGATCAAGGCCGTGGCCGAGCCGCTGCCGGTGGCCGTCATCGCCGAGATGCTCGGGGTGCCCGCGGCCGACCGGGGGCTGCTGCGGCCCTGGTCGGCGGCGATCACCGGGATGTACGAGCTCAACCCGACGCCGGCGGCGGCCGAGCGCGCGGTGGCCGCCAGCATCGAGTTCTCCGACTACCTGCGCGAGCTGATCCGGGAACGGCGCGCCGCGCCCGGCCCGGACCTGGTCTCCGCGCTGATCGCCGCCCATGAGGAGGGCGACCGGCTGAGCGAGCAGGAGATGATCTCCACCTGCGTCCTGCTGCTCAACGCGGGGCACGAGGCGACCGTCAACACCACCGGCAACGGCTGGTGGGCGCTGCTGCGCAACCCCGACCAGCTGGCCCTGCTGCGCTCCGATGTCGAGCGCCATCTGCCCAGCGCCATCGAGGAGTTGATGCGCTACGACACTCCGCTGCAGCTGTTCGAGCGCTGGGTGCTGGAGCCCGTCGAGGTGGCCGGGGTGCGCATCCCGCGCGGCGCCGAGGTCGCGCTGCTCTTCGGCTCCGCCAACCGCGACCCCGAGCGCTTCGCCGACCCTGATCAGCTGGACGTCACCCGGGCCGACAACCCGCACCTCTCCTTCGGTGCCGGACTCCACTTCTGCCTCGGCGCGCCGCTGGCCCGGCTCGAACTCGCCGAGTCCTTCGGCGCCCTGCTGCGCCACGCGCCCGAGTTGGCGCTGGTGCGGGAACCCACCTGGCAGCCCGGATATGTGATCCGCGGCCTGAACGAACTGCTGGTGACCACATGATGCGCGCCACCGGAACGCTGCTCGGCCTCGCGATCGGGGACGCGATGGGCTACCCCACCGAGTTCGACGAGATCGAGCAGATCGCCGCTTACTGCCCCGACTGGCGCGAACTCCCGCTGCCCACCCCGGCGTTGGTCACCGACGGCACGCAGATGACGCTCGCGCTGGCCCGCGCCGTGCGGCAGGCCGGGCCGGGGGAGCTCACCCCGCAGGGGCTGGTGCCGCCGCTGCGCGACGAGTTCGTCTCCTGGGCCCGCTCGCCCGAGAACAACCGCGCGCCGGGCATGACCTGCCTGCGCGCCTGCGGACTGCTGGCGCGGCCCGGGCAGCCCTGGCAGCAGGCCAGTCAGCTCGGCTCCAAGGGCTGCGGCGCCAACATGCGGGTCGCGCCGCTCGGGCTGGTGCCCGGCCTCACCGAACGTCAGCTCTCCGGTGCCGCGCAGCTGCAGTCCGCGCTGACCCACGGTCACCCGACCGCGCTCGCCGCGAGCGACCTGACCGCGCTCACCGTCCGGCTGCTGGCGGAGGGCACCGCGCCGCACGAGCTGCCCGGCCGGTTGCGTGCGCACGCCCTCGCCAACCGCGAGCGGTACGACGCCTACTGGCTCGACGACCTGGCGGCGCAGGTCGGCATCGTGCGGCCCGAGGAGTTCATGGCGCGTGGCTGGGACGAGTGCCTGGCCGCCCTGGACCGCCTGGACGCGGCGCTCGCCGACCCCGACCCGCAGGCGGACCCGTGCCTGGCCACCGGCGAGGGCTGGATCGCCGAGGAGGCGCTGGCGACCGGACTGCTCTGCTTCCTGCTCTTCCCCGACGAACCGGTCACCGCCGTGCGCCGAGCCGCCTACTCCTGCGGCGACTCCGACTCCCTGGCCTGCCTGACCGGCGCGTTCGCGGGCGCGCACGCCGGCCCCGACGTCTGGCCGGCCGACTGGGTACGGCGGATCGAGCACCGCGACGAGCTCCTGGCCCTGGGCGCGCTCTGGGACTGACGCCCGCTCGATCCCAAGGCGCCCTCAGCTCAGCTCAGCCCTGCCCGCGCCCCACCCGGCCGCGCCCGTGCAGCGCGGCCCGGTCCGCCGCCGCGCGCCCGGCCGCCCAGCCCTCGCCGTCGCTCACCCGCACCCGCTGCGAGGTCAGCTTGGGGAACATCCGGTCGGTGACCGAGTCCACCGCCTCCTCGCGCGCGGCCAGGGCCGGCAGCAGCCGCTCGTCCGGCACCAGCTGCTCGGCGGTGCCGTCCTCGCGCAGGTGGCGGCCGGCCGCGGCCTCCCGGGTGGTGCGCTCGGTGGCCTCGGTCAGCCGCTCGCGGATCCGCGCCGCGTAGGAGACCAGGAAGGACTGCCGGAACGCCCGGGTGCGCGAGGCCCCGTCCAGGTGCTGCTTGCTGCCCGAGCGCTGCATCGCGGCGGTGGCCTGCACCAGCAGCGAGGTGTAGAGCAGCTCGACGGCGTCCAGATCGGAGTCGAAGCCGATCACCGTGCAGAAGCCGAACTCCTTCGCCCAGACCACCCGGCAGCGGTTGGCCGCCGCCACCGCGTCCAGCAGCATCGCCTTGGGGCCCTCGTACGGGTTCTCCACCCCGATCCGCAGCGCGCCCGGCAGGCCGCTCTCCGGCTGGCCGGCGGCGAGCAGCGCCTCGTCGATGCTGTGCTGCGCCATCAGCTGCTGCGCCTTCTCCGTCAGCGCCTCGGCCTCCTGCGGGTACTCGGTGGACTCCGCCTTGGCCAGCAGCGCCCGGATCCGGGAGAGCATCCGCGGTTCGCCCGGCACCCGCACCGCGGCCCGGTGCTCGACCGGCCGCTGGGCGGCGCCGGGCGCGGGCCCCACCGGCGCGATGGCCGGCAGCCGTCCGAGCAGCCGCAGCAGCTCCAGGGCGGTGGTGGCCAGCGCGAACCGGTCCAGCCGGTGGCGGGCCGCGAAGCCGGGCAGGAACTCCTCGTCGCGCGGCCACCAGACCTCGCCGGCCAGCTCGCGCAGCTGCTCCTGCCAGCGCCGGTCCAGCGCGGCGGGGGAGTAGCGGCGGGCCTCGGCGGCGACCAGGTCGACCAGCAGCGCCTGGTGGGTGGCGGCCAGATCGCGGCGGACCAGCCGGGCGAGGTCCGCGGGGCGCCAGCCGCGGGTCCAGAGCGCGCCGAGCGAGGTGTCCGCCAGCGTCAGCAGCCCCCGGCTCACCGCGGGCCAGCGCTCGGCGGAGGCGGCCAGCAGCGAGGCCCCGCTGTCCACGGCGTCCTCGACCCGGCGGTCGGGCGCGTCCAGCACCGCCGACAGCGCTCGTCCCAGCAGCTCACCGATGCTCTTCTGGTCTACGTCCACCGAGTCCATGATGCCGCAGCGGGCCTGCCGACCGGCCCGGCCCGGTGCGCCGGTCACCGGCGGGTGGGCCAACCCCGGCGGCAACCGGCGGGGTTCGGGGCATGATGGTGCCCGGAGAGTGGAACCCAGCGGCGGGTGCGGTTCGTCCACTGGGGGACAGGCGCGGCGCGCGGGGCGGGCCGCTTTCGGGAGGAGACCGGATGGGCGACGTGCAGCCCTGGCCGCCGGCGGGCCGGCCCGGCCGGCCGCAGGGCGGTGGCTGGCCCAGCCCCCAGCCGAGCGCGCAGGGCGCGGGCTACGCCGCGATGCGCGCCGCGCACACCGATCGGGACCGCACGGTGGACGTGCTGAAGGCGGCCTACGCGGAGGGCCGGCTGTCGTCCGCCGAGTACTCCGAGCGTTTCGACGCCGCCCACCAGGCCCAGACCTACGGCCAGCTGGCACAGATCGTGGCCGATCTGCCCACCGGCCCGATGCCCGGTCCGGTGTCGGGCCCCTCGGCCGCCACGGTCCCGCCGACCTTCCTGGCACCGGTGCGCCCGGCCCCCAACAACGGCATGGCCATCGCCTCCCTGGTGCTCGGCCTGCTCTGCGTGCCCTCCGGCGGGGTGCTCGGCGTGCCGGCCGTGATCACCGGTCACCTCGCCCGCCGGCAGATCCGCGAGACCCAGGAGAGCGGCGACGGCATGGCCACCGCGGGCCTGGTGCTGGGCTACCTCTCGGTGGCCGGCTGGGCGGCGGTGCTGCTGCTCGGCGTGCTGCTGATGGGCGTGCGCGGCTGAGGCCGGCCGGGCACCCGGCGACCCGAGCAGGCCCTCGGGTCGCCGGGCCGCCCCCGGTGTGGTACGACGGACGAGGCGGCGGGGCGACACCCACCAGCAGGTCGCGCCCGGACACATGTCCGGCCGTGGGCCCGGTCCCCGGCGGCACCGCTATCCCGCCACGACCAGCCAGGTCGCATTTGTTTTGACCGCGCCCGATGCGCTAGGTACGCTCTGACCTTGTGCCTGGGGTGTCCCCGGGTCCTTGTGCGTGCAAGCACACCGGCCGCCGCGCCACTCGCGCGTGAGCGCCGTCGCTGCGCATCAGCACATCAGGATTCCGCGATTTCCTCCGCAGTCCCCGCCTCTGGCAGGACCGGAAGGAGCCCAACACACCCGACCTCGTGGGTCGGCGTGAGCTGGGAACACCGCAGGTTAGATCTACCAAGCGATGGCACACAGAAAACGGAGAAACGGTGCCTACGATCCAGCAGCTGGTCCGAAAGGGCCGGCAGGACAAGGTCGAGAAGAACAAGACGCCCGCGCTGAAGGGCTCCCCGCAGCGTCGTGGCGTCTGCACGCGTGTGTACACGACCACCCCGAAGAAGCCGAACTCGGCGCTTCGTAAGGTCGCCCGTGTGCGCCTCACCAGCGGGATCGAGGTCACCGCTTACATTCCGGGCGAGGGCCACAACCTGCAGGAGCACTCCATCGTGCTCGTGCGTGGCGGTCGTGTGAAGGACCTGCCGGGTGTGCGTTACAAGATCATCCGCGGCTCGCTTGACACCCAGGGTGTCAAGAACCGCAAGCAGGCCCGCAGCCGCTACGGCGCCAAGAAGGAGAAGTAAGAATGCCTCGTAAGGGCCCCGCCCCGAAGCGCCCGGTCATCATCGACCCGGTTTACGGCTCCCCGCTGGTGACCTCGCTGGTCAACAAGATCCTGCTGCACGGCAAGCGCTCCACCGCCGAGCGGATCGTGTACGGCGCCCTGGAGGGCGTCCGCGAGAAGACCGGCTCGGACCCCGTCGTGACGCTGAAGCGTGCGCTGGAGAACGTCAAGCCGGCCCTTGAGGTCAAGTCCCGCCGTGTCGGTGGCGCCACCTACCAGGTTCCGGTCGAGGTCCGTCCGGGCCGCGCCAGCACCCTGGCGCTGCGCTGGATGGTCGGCTACTCCCGCGCCCGTCGCGAGAAGACCATGACCGAGCGCCTGATGAACGAGATCCTCGACGCCAGCAACGGCCTGGGCGCTTCCGTGAAGCGTCGCGAGGACACCCACAAGATGGCCGAGTCCAACAAGGCCTTCGCGCACTACCGCTGGTAGTCCGAACCCCGTCACTAGACAGAGAGAGAACGAGCCACCATGGCTGCAACCTCCCTTGACCTCGCCAAGGTCCGCAACATCGGGATCATGGCGCACATCGACGCGGGCAAGACCACCACCACCGAGCGGATCCTGTTCTACACCGGTGTCTCGTACAAGATCGGTGAGGTCCACGATGGCGCTGCCACCATGGACTGGATGGAGCAGGAGCAGGAGCGCGGCATCACGATCACGTCGGCCGCGACGACCTGTCACTGGACGCTTGACGACTCCGACCACACCATCAACATCATCGACACCCCGGGCCACGTCGACTTCACCGTCGAGGTGGAGCGTTCGCTGCGCGTGCTCGACGGTGGCGTGACGGTGTTCGACGGTGTCGCCGGTGTCGAGCCCCAGTCCGAGACCGTGTGGCGGCAGGCTGACCGCTACGGTGTCCCGCGCATCTGCTTCATCAACAAGCTGGACCGCACGGGCGCCGACTTCTACTTCTGCGTGCAGACCATCGTGGACCGCCTCGGCGCCACCCCGCTGGTCATGCAGCTGCCGATCGGCGCCGAGGGCGACTTCGCCGGTGTCGTCGACCTGGTGAAGATGAAGGCCCTGGTCTGGTCCGCGGATGCGCCCAAGGGCGAGATGTACGACACCGTCGAGATCCCGGCCGACCTGGCCGAGAAGGCTGCGGAGTACCGCGAGCAGCTGCTCGACACCGTCTCGAACGTCAGCGACGAGGTGATGGAGCTCGCCCTCGAGGGCGAGGACATCCCCGAGGAGCTGCTGGTCGCCGCGATCCGCAAGGGCACGCTGAACTCGGACTTCACGCCGATCTTCTGCGGCTCCGCGTTCAAGAACAAGGGCGTCCAGCCCCTGCTCGACGCGGTCGTCAAGTACCTGCCGTCGCCGCTCGACATCACGGGCATCGAGGGCACGAAGCCGAACGACCCCGAGACGAAGATCATCCGCAAGGCCTCGGACGACGAGCCGCTCGCCGCGCTCGCGTTCAAGATCATGTCGGACCCGCACCTCGGCAAGCTCACCTTCGTCCGGGTTTACTCGGGCCGCCTGGAGTCCGGCACCTCGGTGCTGAACTCGGTCAAGGGCAAGAAGGAGCGCATCGGCAAGATCTACCGCATGCACGCGAACAAGCGTGAGGAGATCGAGTCGGTGGGCGCCGGCGACATCATCGCCGTGATGGGTCTCAAGCAGACCACCACCGGTGAGACGCTGAGCGACGAGAAGAACCCGGTCGTCCTGGAGTCCATGGACTTCCCGGCCCCGGTCATCCGCGTCGCGATCGAGCCCAAGTCCAAGGGCGACCAGGAGAAGCTGGGTGTCGCCATCCAGCGTCTCGCGGAGGAGGACCCCTCCTTCCAGGTCAACACGGACGAGGAGACCGGCCAGACCATCATCGCGGGTATGGGCGAGCTGCACCTCGAGGTGCTGGTCGACCGTATGCGCCGTGAGTTCAAGGTCGAGGCCAACGTCGGCAAGCCGCAGGTGGCGTACCGCGAGACGATCCGCAAGGCCGTCGAGCGTATCGACTACACGCACAAGAAGCAGACCGGTGGCTCCGGCCAGTTCGCCAAGATCCAGATCGCCATTGAGCCTCTGGAGTCGGGCGAGGGCTACGAGTTCGTCAACAAGGTCACCGGTGGCCGCGTGCCGCGGGAGTACATCCCGTCGGTCGACGCCGGTTGCCAGGAGGCCATGGAGTTCGGTGTCCTCGCCGGCTACCCGCTCCAGGGTGTCCGCGTGACGCTGCTCGACGGTGCGGCGCACGACGTCGACTCCTCCGAGCTCGCGTTCAAGATCGCCGGCTCGATGGCCTTCAAGGAAGGCGCCCGCAAGGCCGGTCCGGCCCTGCTGGAGCCGATGATGGCCGTCGAGGTCACCACGCCCGAGGACTACATGGGCGAGGTCATCGGCGACATCAACTCTCGTCGTGGCCAGATCCGGTCCATGGACGAGCGTCACGGTGCCCGCGTGGTCAACGCGCTGGTGCCGCTCTCCGAGATGTTCGGCTACGTCGGTGACCTGCGCAGCAAGACCTCTGGTCGCGCGAGCTACTCGATGCAGTTCGACTCGTACGCCGAGGTTCCGCGGAACGTGGCGGACGACATCATCGCCAAGGCCAAGGGCGAGTAAGTCCCGCAATCGGGACTTTTCACACGCCTTAGGCTTTAAGGAGACATACCCGGCGGGGTCGTACCCCGACCCCGCCGGCGTCTCCGCCCCACCCGCGGGACGGCATGGGGTGCCACCAGCACCCCGTTCCAAAAACCCGATCAAAGACCAACTGACGTCGTACGGCGTACAGAACTGTCCTCAGGAGGACTGCAGTGGCGAAGGCGAAGTTCGAGCGGACGAAGCCCCACGTCAACATCGGCACCATCGGTCACATCGACCACGGTAAGACGACCCTTACCGCGGCGATCACCAAGGTGCTGCACGACGCGTACCCCGACATCAACCCCTTCACGCCGTTCGACCAGATCGACAAGGCGCCGGAGGAGCGGCAGCGCGGTATCACCATCTCGATCGCGCACGTCGAGTACCAGACCGAGGCGCGTCACTACGCCCACGTCGACTGCCCGGGTCACGCGGACTACATCAAGAACATGATCACCGGTGCGGCCCAGATGGACGGTGCGATCCTCGTCGTCGCCGCCACCGACGGCCCGATGCCGCAGACCAAGGAGCACGTCCTCCTGGCCCGCCAGGTCGGCGTCCCCTACATCGTTGTCGCCCTGAACAAGGCCGACATGGTGGACGACGAGGAGATCCTGGAGCTCGTCGAGCTCGAGGTCCGCGAGCTGCTCTCCGAGTACGAGTTCCCGGGCGACGACCTGCCGGTCGTCCGCGTCTCCGCGCTGAAGGCGCTGGAGGGCGACAAGGAGTGGGGCGAGAAGCTCCTCGGCCTGATGCACGCGGTCGACGAGGCTATCCCGACCCCGGCTCGCCTCACCGACCAGCCGTTCCTGATGCCGATCGAGGACGTCTTCACGATCACCGGTCGTGGCACCGTCGTCACCGGTCGTATCGAGCGTGGCATCCTCAAGGTCAACGAGACTGTCGACATCATCGGCATCAAGGAGACCAAGACCACCACCACGGTCACCGGCATCGAGATGTTCCGCAAGCTGCTCGACGAGGGCCAGGCCGGTGAGAACGTCGGTCTGCTGCTCCGTGGCATCAAGCGCGAGGATGTCGAGCGCGGCCAGGTCATCATCAAGCCGGGCACCGTCACCCCGCACACCGAGTTCGAGGCCCAGTCCTACATCCTGTCGAAGGACGAGGGTGGCCGTCACACCCCGTTCTTCAACAACTACCGCCCGCAGTTCTACTTCCGTACCACGGACGTGACCGGCGTCGTGACCCTCCCCGAGGGCACCGAGATGGTCATGCCGGGCGACAACACCGCCATGTCGGTCGTGCTGATCCAGCCGATCGCCATGGAGGAGGGCCTGAAGTTCGCCATCCGTGAGGGTGGCCGCACCGTCGGCGCCGGCCAGGTCACCAAGATCGTCAAGTAATTTGACCGTCTGACCTGCCTGTACCACAGGCTGCTCGAAGGGCCCCGGTGGCCGTCCGCGAGGACGGTCGCCGGGGCCCTTCGGCGTGCCCGCGGGGCGAGTTGACGCCCGCTCAGAAAATCGTTCCATGTGCTACCCGGCGGCAATTGGCGTCAAACGCCTCTGATATGGCAAGATAGTCAAGTTGCTCGGTTGAGTGCCGATGCTGCGCGCCTCCCGCCGGGAGGACCGGAAGCGAGTCCCATGTACTCGTCGTTCCCGTGATGGCCGTTCATGTGTTCACGTGCTTTGTGTGAATGCAGTGGTGTGTAAGCGACACCGCGGCAGCTGCGGGGCGGACGTACGGGAATCTTCTGGGAAGCGTGGGCGGGGCCTCGACCCGGTGCCCATGGGTGCAAGACCGACCCGGACCCCGAAGAGGGTTTTTCCCTTTTCTTAAGCGCGAGCGCGACACGCCCGAGCGCGGGGACCGGCGGGAAACCATCCAGGACGCCACCGGAGCAGTCCACCCGGACGAAACCGGCCGCAGAAGCAGCATGACGACTCAAAGGACTACGAGTAGCCATGGCGGGACAGAAGATCCGCATCCGGCTCAAGGCCTACGACCACGAGGTGATTGACTCCTCGGCGAAGAAGATCGTCGAGACCGTCATTCGCACTGGTGCGCAGGTCGCGGGCCCGGTGCCGCTGCCCACTGAGAAGAACGTTTACTGCGTCATCCGCTCGCCGCACAAGTACAAGGACTCGCGCGAGCACTTCGAGATGCGCACTCACAAGCGTCTGATCGACATCCTCGACCCGACCCCGAAGACCGTGGACTCGCTGATGCGCCTCGACCTTCCGGCCGGCGTCGACATCGAGATCAAGCTCTGAGAGGGCCGACGAAGATGGCAAAGCAGATTAAGGGCATCCTGGGCGAGAAGCTCGGCATGACCCAGGTCTGGGACGAGAACAACCGGATCGTTCCGGTGACCGTCGTCAAGGCCGGGCCCAATGTCGTGACCCAGGTCCACACCGCTGATTCCTCGGCCGGCTACGACGCCGTCCAGATCGGCTTCGGCGAGATCGACCCCCGCAAGGTGAACAAGCCCCTCGCGGGCCACTTCGCCAAGGCCGGTGTCACCCCGCGCCGCCACCTGGTGGAGCTGCGTACCTCGGACGCGTCCGAGTACACGCTGGGCCAGGAGATCACCGCCGAGCTGTTCGAGGCGGGTGTCAAGGTCGATGTGACCGGCACCTCCAAGGGCAAGGGCTTCGCCGGTGTCATGAAGCGTCACAACTTCCGCGGCCTCGGCGCCGGTCACGGCGTGCAGCGCAAGCACCGTTCGCCCGGCTCGATCGGTGGCTGCGCCACCCCGGGTCGCGTGTTCAAGGGCATGAGGATGGCCGGCCGGATGGGCCACGAGCGCGTGACCACCCAGAACCTGACCATCCACGCCGTTGACGCGGAGAAGGGGCTGCTCCTGATCAAGGGAGCGATCCCGGGCCCGAACGGCGGCCTCGTCCTCGTCCGCACCGCGGCGAAGGGGCTGTGAGGATATGAGCACCATTGACATCCTGTCGCCCTCGGGCGACAAGACCGGCAGCCTCGAGCTGCCCGCCGAGATCTTCGACGCCAAGGTCAGCGTTCCGCTGATGCACCAGGTCGTCGTGGCGCAGCTCGCTGCGGCCCGTCAGGGTACCCACAAGGTCAAGTCTCGTGGCGAGGTCCGAGGCGGCGGCCGCAAGCCGTACCGCCAGAAGGGCACCGGCCGCGCCCGTCAGGGCTCGACCCGCGCTCCGCAGTTCGTCGGCGGTGGCGTCGTGCACGGTCCCGTGCCGCGTGACTACTCGCAGCGGACCCCGAAGAAGATGATCGCCGCCGCTCTGCGTGGCGCGCTCACCGACCGGGCCCGCCACAACCGCATCCACGTCGTCACCGACGTGATCGCGGCCGAGGCGCCGTCGACCAAGGCCGCGAAGGGCCTGTTCGGCAAGATCACCGAGCGCAAGAACATCCTCCTCGTCGTCGAGCGTGCCGACGAGCTGGGTCTGAAGAGCGCCCGCAACCTGCCGAACGTCCACATCCTGGACGCCGGTCAGCTGAACACCTACGACGTGCTCGTCTCCGACGATGTGGTCTTCACCCAGGCCGCCTTCGAGCGTTTCGTGGCCGGTCCGGTCGCGTCCGCCAAGGCTGTTGGCGCTGAGGGCGAGCTCGAAGGGAGCGCCGCCTGATGGCTGCGGACATTACGAGCAAGACGTTCACGGACCCCCGTGACGTCCTGGTGAAGCCGGTTATCTCCGAGAAGAGCTACGCGCTCCTCGACGAGAACAAGTACACGTTCGTCGTGTCGCCGGGCGCCAACAAGACCCAGATCAAGCAGGCCGTCGAGGCGGTCTTCTCGGTCAAGGTCGAGTCGGTCAACACGCTCAACCGTCAGGGCAAGCGCAAGCGCTCCAAGACGGGCTTTGGCAAGCGCAAGGACACCAAGCGCGCCATCGTGACGCTGGCCGAGGGCAACCGCATCGACATCTTCGGTGGTCCGGTCTCCTAACGGGGATCGGATGCGTCGATAAGGACGAGGACGAGAGAGCCAAATGGGCATCCGCAAGTACAAGCCGACTACGCCGGGCCGTCGTGGCTCCAGCGTGGCCGACTTCGTAGAGATCACGCGGTCCACGCCGGAGAAGTCGCTGGTTCGCCCCCTGCACAGCAAGGGCGGCCGTAACAACGCCGGTCGTATCACCGCTCGCCACCAGGGTGGCGGACACAAGCGCGCCTACCGCGTGATCGACTTCCGTCGTCACGACAAGGACGGCGTGCCGGCCAAGGTCGCGCACATCGAGTACGACCCCAACCGCACCGCGCGCATCGCGCTGCTGCACTACGCGGACGGCGAGAAGCGCTACATCATCGCCCCGCGTGGCATCACCCAGGGTGACCGGATTGAGAACGGCCCGACGGCCGACATCAAGCCCGGCAACAACCTGCCGCTGCGCAACATCCCGGTCGGTACCACCATCCACGCGGTGGAGCTGCGTCCCGGCGGCGGTGCCAAGATGGCCCGCTCCGCGGGTTCCGGCATCCAGCTGCTCGCCCGTGAGGGTCGCATGGCGCACCTGCGCATGCCCTCCGGCGAGATCCGCCTGGTGGACGTGCGCTGCCGCGCGACCGTCGGCGAGGTCGGCAACGCCGAGCAGTCGAACATCAACTGGGGCAAGGCCGGCCGTATGCGCTGGAAGGGCGTTCGCCCGACCGTGCGTGGTGTGGCCATGAACCCGATCGACCACCCGCACGGTGGTGGTGAGGGTAAGACCTCCGGTGGTCGCCACCCGGTTTCGCCGTGGGGCCAGAAGGAGGGTCGTACCCGTAAGCCCGGCAAGGCTTCGGACGCCCTCATCGTGCGCCGCCGCAAGACCAACAAGAAGCGCTAGGAGCAGGTCAGATGCCGCGCAGTCTCAAGAAGGGCCCCTTCATCGACGGCCACCTCATCAAGAAGGTGGACGTACAGAACGAGGCGGGTACCCAGAACGTCATCAAGACCTGGTCCCGTCGCTCCGTGATCAGCCCGAGCATGCTCGGTCACACGATCGCGGTTCACGATGGTCGCAAGCACGTCCCGGTGTTCGTCACCGAGTCGATGGTCGGCCACAAGCTCGGCGAGTTCGCTCCGACCCGCACCTTCCGCGGCCACGTCAAGGACGACCGCAAGTCGAAGCGTCGCTAGTCGCCGGCAGAACTGCCAAACGACTCAAATGACTTACACCAGCAAGGGGACAACCATGGAAGCCAGGGCCCAGGCGCGGTACATCCGCGTCACGCCCATGAAGGCCCGCCGCGTGGTGGACCTCATCCGTGGCCTGAACGCCACGGAGGCCCAGGCGATCCTGCGGTTCGCTCCGCAGGCCGCCACCGTGCCGGTCGGCAAGGTGCTCAACAGCGCCATTGCCAACGCCGCGCACAACTACAACCACAACAACGTGGACGACCTCGTCATCAGCGAGGCGTACGTTGACGAGGGCCCGACCCTGAAGCGGTTCCGGCCGCGCGCCCAGGGCCGTGCCTACCGGATCCGCAAGCGGACCAGCCACATCACCGTGGTCGTCAGCAGCAAGGAAGGGACCCGGTAATGGGCCAGAAGGTTAACCCGCACGGGTTCCGCCTCGGCATCAGCACGGACTTCAAGTCCCGCTGGTACGCCGACAAGCTGTACTCGGACTACGTCAAGGAAGACGTTGCCATTCGTCGCATGATGACGAAGGGCATGGAGCGCGCCGGCATCTCGAAGGTTGAGATCGAGCGCACCCGCGACCGCGTCCGGGTCGACATCCACACCGCCCGCCCCGGCATCGTCATCGGTCGCCGTGGCACCGAGGCCGACCGCATCCGCGGCGACCTCGAGAAGCTGACCGGCAAGCAGGTCCAGCTGAACATCCTCGAGGTCAAGAACCCCGAGCTGGACGCCCAGCTCGTGGCTCAGGGCGTCGCGGAGCAGCTGTCCTCCCGCGTGTCGTTCCGCCGTGCCATGCGCAAGTCGATGCAGGGCACCATGAAGTCCGGCGCCAAGGGCATCAAGGTCCAGTGCTCCGGTCGTCTCGGCGGCGCCGAGATGAGCCGTTCGGAGTTCTACCGCGAGGGTCGTGTGCCGCTGCACACGCTGCGCGCGAACGTCGACTACGGCTTCTTCGAGGCCAAGACGACCTTCGGCCGTATCGGCGTGAAGGTCTGGATCTACAAGGGCGACGTCAAGAACATCGCCGAGGTCCGCGCTGAGAACGCTGCTGCCCGCTCGGGCAACCGTCCGGCCCGCAACGACGCCCGCCCCGCGCGTGGCGGCGAGCGCGGTGGCCGTGGCGGCGAGCGCGGTGGCGCCCGTGGCGGTCGTCGTCCCGCGAACACCGAGGCCCCCGCGGCCCCGGTGAGCGAGGCGCCGGCTGCCGAGAGCACCGGAACGGAGGCCTGACCGACATGCTGATCCCCCGTCGGGTCAAGCACCGCAAGCAGCACCACCCCAAGCGCCGCGGCGCTGCCAAGGGTGGCACCGAACTCGCGTTCGGCGAGTACGGCATCCAGGCCGTCACCCCGGCCTACGTGACGAACCGGCAGATCGAGTCCGCTCGTATCGCCATCACCCGTCACATCAAGCGTGGCGGCAAGGTCTGGATCAACATCTACCCGGACCGCCCCCTCACCAAGAAGCCGGCCGAGACCCGCATGGGTTCCGGTAAGGGTTCGCCGGAGTGGTGGATTGCCAACGTTCACCCGGGACGGATCATGTTCGAGCTGTCCTACCCCAACGAGAAGGTTGCTCGTGAGGCGCTCACCCGCGCTGCTCACAAGCTCCCGATGAAGTGCCGGATTGTCCGGCGCGAGGCAGGTGAGAGCTGATGTCGGCCGGCACCAAGGCTGCTGAGCTGCGCGAGCTGGACAACGAGGGTCTCGTTGCCAAGCTCCGCGAGGCCAAGGAGGAGCTGTTCAACCTCCGCTTCCAGGCGGCGACCGGACAGCTCGACAACCACGGACGGCTCCGGCTGGTCCGTAAGGACATCGCGCGGATCTACACCCTGATGCGCGAGCGCGAGCTGGGCATCGAGACGGTGGAGAACGCCTGATGACTGAGAACACCAACGAGACGCGCGGTTTCCGCAAGACCCGTGAGGGTCTCGTCGTCAGCGACAAGATGGACAAGACCGTCGTCGTCGCCGTCGAGGACCGCGTCAAGCACGCTCTGTACGGCAAGGTCATCCGCCGTACGAACAAGCTGAAGGCGCACGACGAGCAGAACGCGTGCGGCATCGGTGACCGGGTCCTCCTCGCGGAGACCCGCCCGCTGTCCGCGACGAAGCGCTGGCGCGTCGTCGAGATCCTCGAGAAGGCCAAGTAACGAAGTTGTCCGGGTACGGCCGTATGTGCACCAGGTCCCTCGCGGGCGCTGGTGTGAGCAGCGGCCGGCCCGCCAGCTCTCGTTGACGATCAGGAGAAAGTTGTGATCCAGCAGGAGTCGCGACTGCGTGTCGCCGACAACACGGGCGCGAAGGAAATCCTTTGCATCCGCGTTCTCGGTGGCTCCGGTCGCCGCTACGCCGGCATCGGGGACGTCATCGTCGCCACCGTCAAGGACGCGATCCCCGGTGGCACCGTGAAGAAGGGCGACGTCGTCAAGTGCGTCATCGTCCGTACCGTGAAGTCGCGCCGTCGTCCCGACGGTTCGTACATCCGGTTCGACGAGAACGCCGCTGTCGTGCTCAAGAACACCGATGGTGATCCTCGTGGCACGCGCATCTTCGGCCCGGTGGGCCGCGAGCTGCGTGACAAGAAGTTCATGAAGATCATCTCGCTGGCGCCGGAGGTGCTCTAACCATGGCGAACAGCATGAAGATCAAGAAGGGTGACCTGGTTCAGGTCATCACCGGCAAGGACCGCGGTAAGCAGGGCAAGGTCATCCAGGCCATGCCCACCGAGAACAAGGTCCTCGTCGAGGGTGTGAACCGGGTCAAGAAGCACACCAAGCCCGGCCAGGGCACCGCCGGTGGCATCATCACCGTCGAGGCCCCGGTGCACGTTTCCAACGTGCAGCTGGTCGTGGAGAAGGACGGCAAGAAGGTCGTCACTCGCGTTGGTTACCGCTTCGATGACGAGGGCAACAAGATCCGCGTTGCCAAGCGAACCGGTGAGGACATCTGATGTCTGAGACGACGATCGAGAACGTTGAGAAGGTGGCCCCCCGCCTCAAGGCGCGTTACAACGCCGAGATCAAGGGCCAGCTGCAGGAGGAGTTCTCCTACGAGAACGTCATGCTGATCCCCGGCCTGGTCAAGGTCGTGGTCAACATGGGTGTGGGCGAGGCCGCCCGCGACTCCAAGCTGATCGACGGTGCCATCCGCGACCTCACCGCCATCACCGGCCAGAAGCCGGCCGTGACGAAGGCTCGCAAGTCCATCGCGCAGTTCAAGCTGCGTGAGGGCCAGCCGATCGGCACCCACGTCACCCTCCGTGGTGACCGCATGTGGGAGTTCCTGGACCGTCTGGTGACGCTGGCCCTGCCGCGTATCCGTGACTTCCGTGGCCTCTCCCCGAAGCAGTTCGACGGCCGTGGCAACTACACCTTCGGTCTGACCGAGCAGGTCATGTTCCACGAGATCGACCAGGACAAGGTCGACCGTCAGCGCGGTATGGACATCACCGTCGTGACCACCGCCCAGACCGACGATGAGGGCCGGGCGCTCCTGCGCGCTCTGGGCTTCCCGTTCAAGGAGGCGTAAGCACATGGCGAAGAAGTCCCTCATCGCGAAGGCCGAGCGTAAGCCGAAGTTCGCTGTCCGCGGTTACACCCGCTGCCAGCGCTGTGGCCGTCCGCACTCGGTGTACCGCAAGTTCGGCCTGTGCCGTGTGTGCCTCCGTGAGATGGCGCACCGCGGCGAGCTGCCGGGCGTGACCAAGAGCTCCTGGTAGTCCAGGCCTCTCGGTAGCGGTAGCACAACACTGCGAAGCAGCGGTGCCCGATCCCACGCCGGCGCCAGCCTCCCTTTGGGGCGGTTTGGCCGCCATCACGGATTCCCGTAAGGTAGTGGGGTCGGGCCCCCTGCCGCGGCATTCCCTATGGATGCCTGCGGTCCTTCTTCGGAGGGCTCGCACCCAGTCTTACTAACGCCGCAGGTCCCCTGCGTCTGTGCCCCCGCCGCACTCCTCGGAGTGCGGCGGGGGGACCTGGCGCGGAGAAACCACGGCGAGAGAGGCCTGAGGCCATCATGACCATGACCGACCCCATCGCAGACATGCTCACGCGTCTGCGTAACGCGAACTCGGCGTACCACGACACCGTGGCGATGCCGGCTAGCAAGATCAAGTCGCACGTCGCGCAGATCCTGCAGCAGGAGGGTTACATCTCCAGCTGGAAGGTCGAGGAGCCGCAGGAGGGCGAGGTCGGCAAGAAGCTGACCATCGAGCTCAAGTTCGGCCCTAACCGTGAGCGCTCGATCGCTGGTATCAAGCGCATCAGCAAGCCGGGCCTGCGGGTCTACGCAAAGTCCACCAACCTGCCGAAGGTCCTCGGCGGCCTGGGCGTGGCGATCATCTCCACGTCCTCGGGTCTCCTCACGGACAAGCAGGCCGCCAAGAAGGGCGTAGGCGGAGAAGTTCTCGCCTACGTCTGGTAATTCGGGAAACGGAGGTACAGCAATGTCGCGCATTGGACGGCTGCCCATCCCGGTTCCCGCCGGCGTGGACGTCACCATCGATGGCCAGGCGGTCTCGGTGAAGGGCCCCAAGGGCTCCCTCACCCACGTTGTCGCCCAGCCGATCGAGATCGGCAAGGACGAGAACGGCACTCTGGTTGTCACTCGCCCGAACGACGAGCGTCAGTCGAAGGCCCTGCACGGCCTTTCTCGCACGCTGGTGGCGAACATGATCACCGGCGTGACCGCGGGCTACCGCAAGTCGCTGGAGATCAGCGGTGTTGGTTACCGAGTCGTGGCGAAGGGCTCCAACATGGAGTTCGCGCTCGGCTACAGCCACCCGATCCTGATCGAGGCCCCGGAGGGCATCTCCTTCGTGGTCGAGTCGCCCACCAAGTTCCACGTGGACGGGATCGACAAGCAGCTGGTCGGCGAGGTTTCGGCCAAGATCCGCAAGCTGCGTAAGCCCGACCCGTACAAGGCCAAGGGCGTCAAGTACGCGGGCGAGGTCATCCGCCGCAAGGTCGGAAAGAGCGGTAAGTAAGCCATGAGTCTTTCTGTCAAGATCGGCAAGGGCAACGGCTACAAGAACGCCGCCCGCAAGCGCCGCGCGATCCGCGTTCGCAAGCGCGTCACCGGCACCGAGGCGCGTCCGCGTCTCGTGGTGACCCGCTCGAACCGCCACATGGTCGCCCAGGTCATCGACGACGCCAAGGGTCACACCCTGGTGTCGGCGTCCACCCTCGACGTGTCCATCAAGGGCACCGAGGGCGACAAGACCGAGCTGGCCAAGAAGGTCGGGAGCCTGGTCGCCGAGCGCGCCAAGGCCGCCGGCATCGAGTCGGTCGTCTTCGACCGCGCGGGCAACCGTTACGCCGGGCGCATCGCCGCCCTGGCCGACGGTGCTCGTGAGGCCGGGCTCGACTTCTAAGCCGCTCGTCGGCTCAGTCGACGGACGTAATCGAGAGAGGTAATTCCAATGGCTGGACCCCAGCGCCGCGGTAGCGGCGCCGGCGGCGGCACCGGTGGCGAGCGGCGCGACCGTAAGCGTGACGACCGGGGCAACGCTCCCGCCGTCGAGAAGACCGCTTACGTTGAGCGCGTTGTCGCGATCAACCGTGTCGCCAAGGTTGTCAAGGGTGGTCGTCGTTTCAGCTTCACCGCGCTGGTCGTGGTGGGCGACGCTGACGGCACCGTGGGTGTCGGTTACGGGAAGGCGAAGGAGGTTCCGGCCGCCATCGCCAAGGGTGTTGAGGAGGCCAAGAAGAACTTCTTCAAGGTCCCCCGTATCCAGGGCACCATCCCGCACCCGATCCAGGGCGAGAAGGCCGCTGGCGTCGTGCTCCTGAAGCCGGCTTCCCCCGGTACCGGCGTTATCGCCGGTGGCCCGGTGCGTGCCGTCCTGGAGTGCGCCGGCGTTCACGACATCCTGTCGAAGTCGCTCGGCTCGGACAACGCGATCAACATCGTGCACGCCACCGTGGCTGCTCTGAAGGGCCTCGTGCGCCCCGAGGAGATCGCCGCGCGTCGTGGTCTGCCGCTCGAGGACGTGGCCCCGGCCGCCCTGCTGCGCGCTCGCGCCGCCGGCACCGCCGCCGCCGCGACCGCGGGGGCGGGTGTCTGATGGCTCGCCTGAAGATCACGCAGACCAAGAGCTACATCGGTAGCAAGCAGAACCACCGCGAGACGCTGCGCTCGCTGGGTCTGAAGCGCATGCACGATGTGGTCGTCAAGGAGGACCGTCCCGAGATCCGCGGGATGGCCCAGACCGTGCGTCACCTCGTCACGGTCGAGGAGGTGGACTGATCATGTCTGACAACCCGATCAAGATCCACAACCTGCGTCCCGCCCCGGGTGCCAAGACCGCCAAGACCCGTGTCGGTCGTGGTGAGGCATCCAAGGGTAAGACCGCCGGTCGTGGTACCAAGGGCACCAAGGCCCGCTACCAGGTTCCGCAGCGCTTCGAGGGTGGCCAGATGCCCCTCCACATGCGCCTGCCGAAGCTGAAGGGCTTCAAGAACCCCTTCAAGATCACCTTCCAGGTGGTCAACCTCGACAAGCTGGCCGAGCTCTACCCGCAGGGTGGCGAGGTCACGGTCGAGGGTCTCGTCGAGAAGGGCGCGGTTCGCAAGAACTCGCTCGTCAAGGTGCTCGGCACCGGCGAGATCTCCGTCGCGCTGCAGGTCTCGGTGGACGCCGTCTCCGGCTCCGCCGCCGAGAAGATCCAGGCTGCCGGCGGGACCGTCACCGAGCTGATCTGACCCCCTCGGGTGGTTGATCACGCGCGCTGACAGCACGTCAGAACCAAAGCCCCGTCCCTCATTCGAGGGGCGGGGCTTTGGTCATTCCAGGTGCCCGGCGACACGAAATTGCCGATCAACCCGGGCCAAATCCGGGCATCTGGGCGCGCTTTCGACAACCCCGGGGCGCACGAGCTTCTTCTTCGTTGCCACACACTGTTAGAGTCCGTGGAGTTCCCTTGTAGCCTGCCCCAGGCTGCCGCGGAGCTGGACAACCTCAACTCCCCATCATCAGGACCGACCCTCCCGCCGACGACGCGCGGGAGGCGCAGGAGGCACCGTGCTCAGTGCGTTCGCGCGGGCGTTCAAGACGCCCGACCTGCGCAAGAAGCTGCTGTTCACGCTGGGCATCATGGTGCTGTTCCGGATGGGTGCGCACATTCCCGTCCCGGGCGTCGATTTCAAAGCCGTGAACACGTGCGTCAAGCAGAGCAACAGCGGCCTCTTCGGCCTCGTCAACCTGTTCAGCGGCGGCGCGCTGCTGCAGTTGACGATTTTTGCGCTCGGCATCATGCCGTACATCACCGCCAGCATCATCCTGCAGCTGCTGACCGTCGTGATCCCGCGACTCGAGGCACTGAAGAAGGAGGGGCAGGCCGGTACGACGAAGATCACCCAGTACACCCGGTACCTGACCATCGCGCTGGCCATCCTGCAGGGCACCGGCATCGTGGCGACCGCCTCCAACGGCGCGCTCTTCTCCAGCTGCTCGGTCGGCAACCAGGTCGTCCCGGACACCTCGGTCTTCCGGATCGCCACCATGGTCATCACGATGACCGCCGGTACCACGGTGATCATGTGGCTCGGTGAGCTGATCACCGACCGCGGCATCGGCAACGGCATGTCGATCCTGATCTTCACCTCGATCGCCTCCGGCTTCCCCGGCAACCTGTGGTCGATCAAGAAGGCCGGCAAGATCGGCGGTGGCTGGTTCGACTTCTTCGCCGTCCTGGCGGTCGGTGTGGTCGTGGTGGTGCTGGTCATCTTCGTCGAACAGGCCCAACGCCGGATCCCGGTGCAGTACGCGAAGCGGATGATCGGGCGGCGGGCCTTCGGCGGTACGTCGACCTACATCCCGCTCAAGGTGAACCAGGCCGGTGTCATCCCGGTCATCTTCGCCTCCTCGCTGCTGTACATCCCCGCGCTGGTCGCGCAGCTGACCAACAGCAAGGCGGGCTGGGCGGTCTGGGTCCAGAACAACTTCACCAAGGGTGACCACCCGGCGTACATGATCGCCTACTTCGTGCTGATCGTGTTCTTCGCCTTCTTCTACGTCGCGATCTCCTTCAACCCCGAAGAAGTTGCCGACAACATGAAGAAGTATGGTGGCTTCATCCCGGGCATCAGGGCCGGTCGGCCGACGGCCGAGTACCTGAACTACGTGCTGACCCGCATCACCTGGCCGGGTTCGCTCTACCTGGGCCTCATCGCGTTGATCCCGATGATCGGCCTGGTCGCCCTGAACGCGAGCACCACGATCCCGTTCGGCGGCACCAGCATCCTCATCATCGTCGGCGTCGGACTCGAAACTGTGAAGCAGATCGAGAGCCAGCTCCAGCAGCGTAATTACGAAGGGTTCCTCCGCTGATGCGTATCGTCCTCGTCGGACCTCCCGGGGCCGGGAAGGGTACTCAGGCGCACGTGCTCGCCAAGACCCTGTCCATTCCCCACATCTCCACCGGTGACCTGTTCCGGGCCAACATCAGCCAGAAGACACCGCTCGGGGTCGAGGCCAAGGGCTACATGGACAAGGGTCAGCTCGTACCGGACGAGGTGACCATCGGGATGGCCAAGGACCGCCTGCTGCAGTCGGACGCCGACGCGGGCTTCCTGCTCGACGGCTTCCCGCGCAACCTGGCCCAGGCCAAGGCGCTGGACGAGTACCTGACCGAGCAGGGCATCGCCCTGAACGGCGTGCTCGACCTGGAGGTCCCCGAGGACGAGGTGGTCAAGCGGATCGCCGGTCGCCGGCTGTGCCGCAACGAGGGCAGCCACGTGTTCCACGTGGTCTACAACCCGCCGGCCGTCGAGGGCGTCTGCGACCACTGCGGTGGCGAGCTGTACCAGCGCTCGGACGACACCGAGAGCGCGGTGCGCACCCGGCTGGAGGTCTACCACACGGAGACCGAGCCGATCATCGAGTACTACCGCCAGCAGGGCCTGGTGACCACCATCTCGGCGCTCGGCAAGGTCGACGAGGTGACGCAGCGCGCGGTCGAGGCGCTGCAGGCCCGCACGCAGGGCTGAATCGACGCCTGTTCTCCCCCCACGGCCGCGGTACCCGGATCGGGTACCGCGGCCGTGTCGCGTCGTACCGTGGGGGAGTGGACACGCCGCCTGGCAAGGACCGGGTGGCGAACTTTCAACGAAAGGCACTGGCCAGATGGTGGAGATCAAGACCCCCGAGCAGATCGCGAAGATGCGAGTGGCCGGGCTGGTCGTCGCCGAGGCGCTCAAGGCCTGCCGTGAGGCGGTCGCGCCCGGGGTGAGCACCCAGGAGCTCAACGACATCGCGGCCAAGGTGATCGCCGACCACGGTGCCACCTCCAACTTCCGCGCCCACCACGGCGGCCTCTGGTTCCCCGGGGTGATCTGCGCCTCGGTCAACAACGAGGTGGTGCACGGGATCCCGGGTGAGCGGGTGCTGGTCGAGGGCGACATCATCTCCATCGACTGCGGCGCGATCGTGGACGGCTGGCACGGCGACGCGGCGATCACCGTCGAGGTGGGCGAGGTGCGTCCCGAGGTCGCGATGCTCAGCAGGGTCACCGAGGGCTCGATGTGGGCCGGCATCGCCCAGATGAAGAAGAACAACCGCCTGGTCGACGTCTCCAAGGCGATCGAGGGCTTCATCCGCCGCCAGCCGCTGCCGCCCAAGGGCAAGTGGGGCATCACCGAGGGCTACGGCGGCCACGGCATCGGCACCGCGATGCACATGGAGCCGCACGTGCTGAACTACGTGGAGCGCGGCCGCGGCAAGGGCCCCAAGCTGGTCACCGGCACGGTGCTGGCGATCGAGCCGATGGTCTCGCTCGGCACCCCGCACACCTCGGTCCTCGAGGACGACTGGACCGTGGTGACCAACGACGGCACCTGGGCCTCGCACTGGGAGCACTCGGTGGCCGTCACCGAGCAGGGCCCGCTGGTGCTCACCGCCTTCGACGGTGGAAAGGCCCAGCTCGCGGCCCTCGGCGTGACCGCGGCTCCCGACCCGCTGGGCTGAACCGGTATCGTGCTGCCTTCAGCGGCAGGCGAAATCGGACAATAGGGGTAACAAGTGCTCAAGGGCTTCCGCGACTTCATGATGCGCGGCAACGTCATCGACATGGGCGTCGGCATCGTGATCGGGTCGGCGTTCACGGCGGTGGTCACCGGATTCGTCAAGGCGTTCCTGACCCCGCTGGTGGGCGTGGTGGTGGGTGCGACCGGAGACTTCAGCTCCTCCAGCTGGAAGGTGATGGGCGTCACGTTCCCCTACGGCGAGTTCCTGAACGTGCTGATCGCGTTCATCATGACCGCCGCGGTGCTCTACTTCTGCGTGGTGCTGCCGGTGACCAAGGCCACCGCCCGCTACCTGCCGAAGAAGCCGAAGGTCGCCAAGCGGCCCTGCCCGGAGTGCCTGACCGAGATCCCCGAGGCGGCCACCCGCTGCTCGGCCTGCACCGCCCAGGTCCAGCCGCTGGCCTTTCCGGTGCAGCGCTGAGGCTCGTTTTGGTCGCTGAGCGGACGGTGGCGTAGGATGGACCGTCGGCTCACTCGTAGCGTGCTTCAGCACGCCCTCTTCCCCTCGGGGATGGGGTGAACCCAGGTTCGCACGAGCGTGCCGCATACGGTAGCCGGTCCCGGAAGGTGGATCTCGTAGTTCATGGCAAAGAAGCAAGGCGCCATTGAGATCGAGGGCACCGTGATCGAGTCTCTGCCGAACGCCATGTTCAAGGTGGAGCTGCAGAACGGTCACAAGGTCCTCGCGCACATCAGCGGCAAGATGCGGATGCACTACATCCGAATCCTGCCGGATGACCGCGTCGTCGTGGAGCTGAGCCCCTACGACCTGACTCGCGGCCGCATCGTCTACCGCTACAAGTAAGACCCTGTCCCTCGCGTCGAGCGGGGGGCGACCACTGTCAGATCTAGACCCGGAGAACCTGAACCATGAAGGTCAAGCCGAGCGTCAAGAAGATCTGCGACAAGTGCAAGGTGATCCGCCGCCACGGCCGGGTCATGGTGATCTGCGACAACCTGCGCCACAAGCAGCGCCAGGGCTGATCCTCCCGCATTTCTCGTAGCACCTTCGCGCGACGCGCACAACGCCCACCGGCGTTGTCCATGTAGAACGGGCCGCCCGATCCAGCCGTACGGCTGGACTGCCGCCCCCGGTCAGAGGCCGGGGCTCGCACACCGAGAGGTGTCCGGGTAGGCGGCTCGTAAGACCTCTGAAAGAACCACAGGAGCCATGAATGGCACGCCTCGCCGGCGTTGATCTCCCCCGCGAGAAGCGGATCGAGATCGCCCTCACGTACGTCTACGGCATCGGCCGTACCCGCGCCCAGCAGACGCTGGCCGAGACTGGCGTGAACCCCGACATCCGCGTCCGCGACATCTCCGAGGACGACCTCGTCAAGCTCGGCAAGTGGATCGAAGCCAACTACCGCGTCGAGGGTGACCTCCGCCGTGAGGTTGCCGCCGACATCCGCCGCAAGGTCGAGATCGGCTGCTACGAGGGTCTGCGTCACCGCCGTGGCCTGCCCGTCCGCGGTCAGCGCACCCACACCAACGCGCGTACCCGCAAGGGCCCGCGTCGCGCGATTGCCGGCAAGAAGAAGCCGGGCAAGAAGTAGTCCGCCCGTTAACCGGACATCCCTCCGGCCCGCGGGTTAGCGGACCGACCACCTCAGTAGGAGAAACAGACTTATGCCCCCCAAGGGTCGTCAGGCTGCCGGCGCGAAGAAGATCCGCCGCAAGGAAAAGAAGAACGTCGCTCACGGGCACGCCCACATCAAGAGCACGTTCAACAACACCATCGTTTCGATCACCGACCCCGCGGGCAACGTGATCTCCTGGGCCTCTGCCGGCCACGTCGGCTTCAAGGGCTCGCGCAAGTCCACCCCGTTCGCCGCGCAGATGGCCGCCGAGGCCGCCGCGCGTCGTGCGCAGGAGCACGGCATGCGCAAGGTCGACGTCTTCGTGAAGGGTCCGGGCTCCGGCCGCGAGACCGCGATCCGTTCGCTCCAGGCCACCGGCCTGGAGGTCGGCTCGATCCAGGACGTCACCCCCACCCCGCACAACGGCTGCCGTCCGCCGAAGCGTCGCCGCGTCTGACCTCACGCAGATGGTTCGGCTTCGGCCGGATCGTGCTTGCCGTGTGACGCGTCGCCTTCGGGTGCGAGTGTCTTAACCACGTACGGGGTCCTGTTTCAGACGGGACCCCGTACGCTGGTCTTGTTCGGCATCAAATAGTGGGTGCCGAAAACAACTGGAGGATCTGAACCATGCTGATCGCTCAGCGTCCCTCGCTGACCGAAGAGGTTGTGGACGAGTACCGCTCGCGGTTCGTCATCGAGCCGCTGGAGCCGGGCTTCGGCTACACCCTCGGCAACTCGCTTCGCCGCACGCTCCTCTCCTCGATCCCCGGTGCCGCTGTCACCAGCATCCGGGTCGACGGTGTCCTGCACGAGTTCACCACCGTGCCGGGTGTCAAGGAGGACGTCACCGACCTCATCCTGAACATCAAGCAGCTGGTCGTCTCCTCGGAGCACGACGAGCCGGTCGTGATGTACCTGCGCAAGCAGGGTCCGGGTGTGGTCACCGCCGCCGACATCGCGCCCCCGGCCGGTGTCGAGGTGCACAACCCCGAGCTCGTCCTGGCCACGCTGAACGGCAAGGGCAAGCTGGAGATGGAGCTGACCGTCGAGCGCGGTCGCGGCTACGTCTCCGCCGTGCAGAACAAGGCTTCCGGCCAGGAGATCGGCCGGATCCCGGTCGACTCGATCTACAGCCCCGTGCTGAAGGTCACCTACAAGGTCGAGGCCACCCGTGTCGAGCAGCGGACCGACTTCGACAAGCTGATCGTCGACGTCGAGACCAAGCCCGCCATGCGCCCGCGTGACGCCATGGCCTCGGCCGGCAAGACCCTGGTGGAGCTGTTCGGCCTCGCTCGCGAGCTGAACATCGACGCCGAGGGCATCGACATGGGCCCGTCCCCGACGGACGCCGCCCTGGCCGCCGACCTGGCGCTGCCGATCGAGGAGCTGGAGCTCACCGTTCGGTCGTACAACTGCCTCAAGCGCGAGGGCATCCACACCGTGGGTGAGCTCGTGGCCCGCTCCGAGGCCGACCTGCTCGACATCCGCAACTTCGGTGCGAAGTCGATCGACGAGGTCAAGGCGAAGCTGGCCGGCATGGGCCTGGCCCTCAAGGACAGCCCGCCCGGGTTCGACCCGACCGCCGCCGCCGACGCCTTCGGCGCCGACGACCTGGACGACGCGGGTTACGCGGAGACCGAGCAGTACTGATGAGTTTGCGGTGGGGGCGACTCCCAGCGGGTCGCCCCCACTTCAATGCAAGGAACTAAGTCGTCCGGGCAACCGTGCCCGGCCGCCCGTTCCGGTACCTGATACGGCCGGATTCGGAGATTCAAGGAGCTACCATGCCCCGTCCCGCGAAGGGTGCCCGCCTCGGCGGTGGCCCCCACCACGAGCCGCTGCTGCTCGCCGGCCTGTGCCGCGAGCTCTTCCAGTACGGCCGCATCACCACGACCGAGGCCAAGGCCCGTCGGATGCGCCCGCTGGCGGAGAAGCTGATCACCAAGGCGAAGGTCGGCGACATCCACAACCGTCGTATCGTCCGCAAGACGATCACCGACGTTGCGGTGCTGCACACCCTCTTCACCGAGATCGCGCCGCGCTACGAGAACCGCCCCGGCGGTTACACCCGCATCACCAAGATCGGTCCCCGTCGTGGCGACAACGCCCCGATGGCCGTGATCGAGCTGGTCGAGGCGCTGACCGTCGCGCAGACCGCTGTCGGCGAGGCCGAGGCCGCCACCAAGCGCTCCGTCAAGGAGACCGAGGCTGCTGCCGAGGTCGCCGACGCCGCTCCGGCCGCCGAGGCCGAGCAGGCCTGACGCCTGTAGGTGTCGCGCAGGCCTCGCGCCTGTAGGTGTACTGCACGGGCCCGTTTCCCCGCTTCGGCGGGGGAGCGGGCCCGTTCCCTTTGCTACGGAGGTATGTGTGGTGAACGACTGCGCCGAGCAGCCGCCCGTGAAGGACGGCCCCGCCGAGGGGCACGTGCGGATCCGGCTCGACCTGGCCTACCAGGGGGCCGAGTTCTCCGGCTGGGCCCGCCAGCGCGGCCGGCGCACCGTGCAGGAGGAGATCGAGAGCGCCCTGCAGGTGGTCACCCGCAGCGCCGAGCTGTTCCCGCTCACCGTGGCCGGGCGCACCGACGCCGGGGTGCACGCGCGCGGGCAGGTGGCGCACGTCGACCTGCCGGCCGGGCTGTGGGCGGAGCACGGCGAGAAGCTGCTGCGCCGGCTGGCCGGACGACTGCCGGGCGACGTGCGGATCTACCGGGTCACCGAGGCGCCGGCCGGCTTCGACGCGCGGTTCGCGGCGATCTGGCGGCGCTACGCCTACCGGGTGGCCGACCACCAGGGCGGGGTGGACCCGCTGCTGCGCGGGCACGTGCTCTGGCACGACCGGCCGCTGGACGTCGACAAGATGAACGAGGCGGCCCGGCTGCTGCTGGGCGAACACGACTTCGCCGCCTACTGCAAGAAGCGTGAGGGCGCCACCACCATCCGCACCCTGCTGGAGCTGCGCTGGGACCGGGTGCCGGTGGACCCGTACGCGGCCCAGGAGGGCTCGCTCGCGGTGGCCACGGTGCGGGCCGACGCCTTCTGCCACAACATGGTGCGGGCCCTGGTCGGCGCGATGCTGCTGGTCGGCGACGGGCACCGCCCGGTGGAGTTCCCCGGCGAGGTGCTGGCCGGCGGGGTGCGCAACAGCGCGGTCAACGTGATCAGGCCGCACGGGCTGACCCTGGAGGAGGTCGGCTACCCGGCCGACGACCAGCTCGCCGAACGCAACCGGCTCGCTCGGCGGATGCGGACGCTGCCGGGCCAGAGCTAATCCATTTGGTGGCGACACGCGGGCACTGCACAATTTCGCCTTATGGGACACGTCGAGATTTCGCACCTTGAGTACTACCTGCCGGACGGGCGGGTGCTGTTCGACGACGCGTCCTTCCGGGTCGGCGAAGGGTCCGCGGTCGCCCTGGTGGGGGCCAACGGCGCCGGCAAGACCACGCTGCTGCGCATGATCGCCGGGGACACCCAGCCGCACGGCGGCACGGTGACGCTCAGCGGCGGCCTGGGCGTGATGCGCCAGTTCGTCGGCACCACCGGCCGCGAGGACCTGCGCGAGACGCCGGGCGCGCTGCCGCCGGACGCCTCGGTGCGGGACCTGCTGGTGTCGGTGGCCCCGCCGCGGATCGCGCAGGCGGCGAAGGCGGTGGACGCCGCCGAGCTGGCGATGATGGCGCAGGACGACGAGAAGTCGCAGATGGCCTACGCCCAGGCGCTCTCGGACTGGGCCGACGCGGGCGGCTACGACTACGAGACCGACTGGGACGTCTGCACCATGGCGGCCCTGGGGATGCCCTTCGACCGGGCGCAGTTCCGCGGTCTGAACACCCTCTCCGGCGGCGAGCAGAAGCGCCTGGTGCTGGAGTGCCTGCTGCGCGGCCCGGACGAGGTGCTGCTGCTCGACGAGCCGGACAACTACCTCGACGTGCCGGGCAAGCGCTGGCTGGAGGAGGCGATCAAGGCCACTCCCAAGACGGTGCTCTACATCTCGCACGACCGTGAGCTGCTCTCCCGGACCGCGGACAAGATCATCAGTGTGGAGTCGGGCTTCGGCGGGGGCGGCAGCAGCGTCTGGGTGCACGGCGGCGGCTTCGACTCCTTCCACGAGGCCCGCAAGGAGCGCTTCGCCCGCTTCGAGGAGCTCGGCCGCCGCTGGGACGAGGAGCACGCCAAGCTGAAGAAGCTGGTGGTCACGCTGCGCCAGGCGGCCTCGGTCAGCCACGCGCTCGCCACCCGCTACGCCGCCGCGCAGACCCGGCTGAAGAAGTTCGAGGAGGCCGGCCGCCCCGAGGAGCCGCCGCGCGAGCAGAACATCACCATGCGGCTCAAGGGCGGCCGCACCGGGGTGCGGGCGCTCACCATGGAGCAGCTGGAGCTCACCGGCCTGATGCAGCCCTTCGACCTGGAGGTCTTCTACGGCCAGCGGGTGGCGGTGCTCGGCTCCAACGGCTCCGGCAAGTCGCACTTCCTGCGGCTGCTGGCGGGCGATGCGACGGTGCGGCACAGCGGCGGCTTCAAGCTGGGCGCCCGGGTGGTGCCGGGCCACTTCCGCCAGACCCACGCCCACCCCGAGCTGTTCGGCCGCACGGTGCGCTCGATCATCGAGGAGGAGCACGCGCTGGACCGCAAGGCGGCGATGGGCGCGCTGCGCCGCTACGAGCTGGACAAGCAGGAGGAGCAGAAGTTCGAATCGCTCTCCGGCGGCCAGCAGGCCCGGCTGATGATCCTCAAACTGGAGCTGGAGGGCGTCACCGCGCTGCTGCTGGACGAGCCCACGGACAACCTGGACCTGGAGAGCGCCGAGGCGCTGCAGGAGGCGCTGGAGGGCTTCGAGGGCACCGTGCTGGCCGTCACCCACGACCGCTGGTTCGCCAGGACCTTCGACCGCTTCGTGGTCTTCGGCTCCGACGGCCGGGTCTACGAGGCCCCCGAGCCGGTCTGGGACGAGTCCCGGGTGCAGCGCGAGAGGTGACTCCGGTGGGGATTTGGCCAGGCCCCGCGAAGCCGGTAGGCTGAGCACTTGTTGTGCGTATTGGCTCGCTCCATCTCACGTGAGAGGTCATTACGCCGGAGATACCAGGCCGACCGACCAGCGGCTCCCCTTGAATTGCGTCCAAGTGGAGCCAGGCTGATCTCCTCGTCCGGGTGCTCCTGTCAGGACTCACTCACTGAAAAGCGAAGGCTACGACCGTGCGTACGTACAGCCCCAAGCCCGGCGACGTCCAGCGTCAGTGGCACGTCATCGACGCGACCGACGTCGTGCTCGGCCGTCTGGCCTCCCAGGCTGCCAACCTGCTCCGTGGCAAGCACAAGGCGATCTACGCGCCGCACGTTGACACTGGTGACTTCGTCATCATCATCAACGCCGACAAGGTGCACCTGTCCGGTAACAAGAAGACCCAGAAGCTGGCCTACCGCCACTCGGGCTTCCCGGGCGGTCTGCGTTCGGTGCGCTACGACGACCTGCTGGACAAGAACCCGGAGAAGGCCGTCGAGAAGGCCATCAAGGGCATGATCCCCAAGAACACCCTGGGCCGTCAGATGCTCTCGAAGCTGAAGGTCTACTCGGGCGACCAGCACCCGCACGCTGCCCAGCAGCCGGTGCCGTTCGAGATCTCCCAGGTCGCGCAGTAATTCCGGCCACCAAGCCCCTTAACTAAGAAAAGCTGAGGAACATCGTGGCCGAGAACGCTGCCATCGAGACCCCCCTGGACATCGAGGTCGACGAGGAGTACACCGAGTACACCTCCGAGGACACCGAGTCGTACTCCACCGAGTCGCTGGCCGGCCGCTTCGCCGAGGCCGTCCCCGGCGCCGGCCTGGGCCGTCGCAAGGAGGCGATCGCCCGCGTGCGCATCGTCCCCGGCACCGGCCAGTGGAAGATCAACGGTCGCACCCTGGAGAACTACTTCCCCAACAAGGTGCACCAGCAGACCGTGAACGAGCCCTTCAAGCTCCTTGAGCTGGACGGCCGTTACGACGTTGTCGCGCGCATCGCGGGCGGCGGCGTCTCCGGTCAGGCCTACGCGCTGCGCCTCGGCGTGGCCCGTGCCCTGAACGAGGCCGACGTGGACAACAACCGCGCCGCCCTCAAGAAGGCCGGCTTCCTGATGCGTGACGCGCGTGCCGTCGAGCGCAAGAAGGCCGGTCTCAAGAAGGCCCGTAAGGCCCCGCAGTACAGCAAGCGCTAGTCACGCCCCGGGGTTGCGTACCGCCCTTGGTGCGCACCCCGCAGGTGGGACCCACGCCCCGGAGCACTTCATGTGCCCCGGGGCGTTGTGCTCCCTGGACCGGTCAGGCGGCCAGGGATTCCTCCACCGACACGCGGCCCCTCCCCAGGTCGCGCGACGGCCGGCAACAAAGGACGGGACTGTGGCACGACTCTTCGGTACGGACGGCGTACGCGGTGTGGCCAACGAATCTCTGACCGCCGAACTGGCGCTGGGCCTGTCGATGGCCGCAGCCCACGTGCTCGGCGACTCGGGCGGCGCCGGCCGGCGTCCGGTGGCGGTGGTGGGCCGTGACCCGCGTGCCTCGGGCGAGTTCCTGGAGGCCGCCGTGATCGCCGGGCTGGCCGGCTCCGGCGTGGACGTGCTGCGGGTGGGCGTGCTGCCGACCCCCGCCGTGGCGTACCTGACCGGTGCGCTCGGTGCCGACTTCGGTGTGATGCTCTCGGCCAGCCACAACGCGATGCCCGACAACGGCATCAAGTTCCTGGCCCGCGGCGGCCACAAGCTGGACGACGCGATCGAGGACGCGATCGAGGCGGACCACCAGCATTCGCGGTCCGGCGCGGAGCCGGTGCGGGTGCGTCCCACCGGCGCCGGGGTCGGCCGGGTGCACGAGTACACCGAGGGCTTCGACAAGTACGTCGCCCACCTGGTGGCCGTGCTGCCCAACCGGCTGGACGGCGTGAAGGTGGTCATCGACGGGGCGCACGGCGCCGCGGCCAAGGTCGCCCCCGAGGCCTTCGCCCGGGCCGGTGCCGAGGTGGTCTTCACCCTGGGCGCCGAGCCGACCGGACTGAACATCAACGACGGCGTCGGCTCCACCCACCTGGACGGGCTGCGCCGGGCGATGCGCGAGCACCGCGCCGATCTGGGCATCGCGCTGGACGGCGACGCGGACCGCTGCCTGGCCGCCGACGCCGAGGGCGGCGAGGTGGACGGCGACCAGATCATCGCGATCCTGGCGGTGGCCATGCGCGAGGCCGGCACGCTGCGCGGCAACACCGCGGTCGGCACCGTGATGGCCAACCTGGGCTTCAAGCTGGCGATGGAGCGCGAGGGCATCGACCTGGTGGAGACGGCGGTGGGGGACCGCTACGTGCTGGAGGCGATGAAGGAGCACGGCTACGCGCTGGGCGGCGAGCAGTCCGGGCACGTGATCCTGCTGGACCACGCGACCACCGGCGACGGCACCCTGACGGGCCTGATGCTGGGCGCCCGGCTGGCCGCCACCAAGCAGCCGCTGGCGGAGCTGGCCGCCGTGATGACCCGGCTGCCGCAGGTGCTGATCAACGTCAAGGACGTGGACAAGGGCCGGGCCGCCGGCAACCCCGAGCTGCTCGCGGCGGTCGCCAAGGCCGAGGGCGAACTCGGCAGCACCGGACGGGTGTTGCTGCGCCCGTCCGGCACCGAGCCGCTGGTGCGGGTGATGGTCGAGGCGGCCGACCAGGAGCAGGCCAAGGCGGTGGCCGAGCAGCTGGCCGGCGTGGTCCGCGAGCAGCTGGCGATCTGAGCCGGGCTCAGAGTTTGCGCAGGAGGGCGCGGCGGACCTTGTGGTCGGCGCCCTTCTGCAGCACCAGCGTGGCCCGCCCCCGGGTGGGCAGCACGTTCTCCAGCAGGTTGGGCTTGTTGATGGTGCGCCAGACCTGGCGGCCGTACTCCAGCGCCTCCTCCTCCGGCACCTCGGTGAACCGGCGGAAGTAGGAGTTGGGGTCCTGGAACGCGGTGTCCCGCAGCTTCTTGAACCGGGACAGGTACCAGTTCTCGATGTCGTCGGTGCGGGCGTCGACATAGATGGAGAAGTCGAAGTAGTCGGCCACCGCCAGGCGGGTGCGGCCGTCGGTGCCCGGCAGCGCGGGCTGCAGCACGTTGAGGCCCTCGACGATCAGGATGTCCGGGCGCTGCACCACGAGCCGCTCGGTGGGCACGATGTCGTAGACCAGGTGCGAGTAGACCGGGGCGGTGACCTGGTCCTTGCCCGCCTTCACGTCCGCCACGAAGCGCATCAGGGCCCGGCGGTCGTAGGACTCGGGGAATCCCTTGCGGGCCATCAGGCCGCGCCGGCGCAGCTCGGCGTTGGGCAGCAGGAAGCCGTCGGTGGTGACCAGTTCGACCCGCGGGTGCTCGGGCCAGCGGGCCAGCAGGGCCTGCAGCAGGCGGGCGGTGGTGGACTTGCCCACCGCCACCGAGCCGGCCACCCCGATGACGAACGGGGTGCGGGTGCGCTCGGTGTCCGGGGTGTCGAGGAAGGTGCCCACCGCGCCGCGCAGCTCGTGGGTGGCGTGGATGTAGAGGTTGAGCAGCCGGGACAGCGGCAGGTAGACGTCGCGGACCTCGTCCAGATCCAGTGCTGTGCCGAGGCCGCGCAGCTGCTCCACCTCGGCCGCGGTCAGCGGCAGGGGGGTGCGGTCGCGCAGGGCGCTCCACTCGGCCCGGGAGAGGTCGACGTACGGCGAGGGTGACGGCGACGGGCTGGGCGTCGAGAGGGCGCCCTGGCTACAGAGTTCGGTCAGCACATGGTCCATTGTGGGCGCTCCCGGCCCGGCCCGGTGCTGTGGTGTCGGTCACGAACCGTTGCCCAAAGGGCGGCTTCGGTGAAACCTCAGCGCCGCTTTGGCCGTTCATCGGCCCTTATGCTGACACATATGTGCGGAATTGTTGGTTATGTGGGCTCCCAGCCCGCGCTCGACGTAGTGATCGCAGGGCTGCAGCGCCTTGAGTACCGAGGGTACGACTCGGCGGGCGTGGCCATCCAGACGGCGGACTCCTCAGGGCAGTGGAGTCTCGCCACGGACAAGCGGGCCGGGAAGCTCGTCAATCTTGAGAAGTCGCTCGCCGAGGCCCCTCTCCCCGGCGGCACCACCGGCATCGGCCACACCCGCTGGGCCACCCACGGCGGACCGACCGACGTCAACGCCCACCCCCACCTGGACGACGACCGCGAGGTCGCGGTGGTCCACAACGGGATCATCGAGAACTTCGCCCAGCTCACCGCCGAGCTGGCCGACCGCGGCCACACGCTGCGCTCGGAGACCGACACCGAGGTGGTCGCGCACCTGCTGGCCGAGGCCTACGACGGCGACCTGGCCGAGGCGATGCGGGTGGTGTGCCGGCAGCTGGACGGGGCGTTCACCCTGGTGGCGGTGCACGCGGACGCACCCGGCACGGTGGTCGGCGCCCGGCGCAACTCGCCGCTGGTGGTCGGGCGCGGGGTGGGCGAGAACTTCCTCGCCTCGGACGTGTCCGCCTTCATCGCGCACACCCGCGAGGCGATCGAGCTGGGCCAGGACCAGGTGGTCGAACTGCGGGCCGACGCGGTGACCGTGACGGACTTTCACGGCGAGCCGGTGGAGGTCCGCGAGTACCACGTGGACTGGGACGCCTCGGCCGCCGAGAAGGGCGGCTACGACTACTTCATGCTCAAGGAGATCGCCGAGCAGCCCAAGGCGGTCGCGGACACCCTGCTGGGCCGGATCGGCACCGACGGGCGGCTGACCCTGGACGAGCTGCGGATCCCCGACTCGGTGCTGCGCGAGGTCGACAAGGTCGTCATCGTGGCCTGCGGCACCGCCTTCCACGCCGGGATGATCGCCAAGTACGCCATCGAGCACTGGACCCGGATCCCGTGCGAGGTGGAGGTGGCCTCCGAGTTCCGCTACCGGGACCCGATCCTGGACCAGCGCACGCTGGTGATCGCGATCTCGCAGTCCGGCGAGACCATGGACACCCTGATGGCCCTGCGGCACGCCCGTGAGCAGGGCGCCCGGGTGCTGGCGATCTGCAACACGAACGGCTCGACCATCCCGCGCGAGTCGGACGCGGTGCTCTACACCCACGCCGGGCCCGAGGTGGCGGTCGCCTCCACCAAGGCCTTCCTCACCCAGCTGGTCGCCTGCTACCTGGTCGCGCTCTACCTGGGCCAGGTGCGCGGCACCAAGTGGGGCGACGAGATCTCGGCGGTGATCCAGGAGCTGTCCGAGGCGCCGAAGCAGGTCGAGCAGGTGCTGCGGACCATGGAGCCGGTGCGCGAGCTGGCCCGCTCGCTGGCCGACGCCCGCTCGGTGCTCTTCCTGGGCCGGCACGTCGGGTTCCCGGTGGCGCTGGAGGGCGCGCTCAAGCTCAAGGAGCTGGCGTACATGCACGCCGAGGGCTTCGCGGCCGGCGAGCTGAAGCACGGTCCGATCGCGCTGATCGAGGAGGGGCTGCCGGTCGTCGTGGTGGTGCCCTCGCCGCGCGGGCGCTCGATCCTGCACGACAAGATCGTCTCCAACATCCAGGAGATCCGCGCCCGCGGCGCCCGGACCATCGTGATCGCGGAGGAGGGCGACGAGGCCGTGGTCCCGTACGCCGACCACCTGATCTCGATCCCGGTCACCCCGACGCTGCTCCAGCCGCTGGTCTCGACGGTGCCGCTGCAGGTCTTCGCCTGCGAACTGGCCACCGCCAAGGGCCACGAGGTGGACCAGCCGCGCAACCTGGCGAAGTCCGTGACGGTGGAGTAGCCACCGGCTAGGGTCGGTCGGGTGATCATCGGTGTGGGAATCGACGTCGCCTCGATCGACCGCTTCACGGAGTCGCTGGCGCGGACCCCGGGTCTGCGCGAGCGGCTCTTCACCGCGGCCGAGCAGCTGCAGCCCACCGGCAAGCAGCGCTCGGCCGCCTCCTTGGCGGCCCGGTTCGCGGCCAAGGAGGCGCTGGCCAAGGCGCTCGGCGCGCCGGGCGGGCTGGAGTGGCACGACGCCGAGGTGCGCAGCGAGCCGTCGGGCCGGCCGACCTTGCACGTCAAGGGCACGATTGCCGCCCGGGCGGCGGAACTCGGCGTGCGGACGTGGCACTTGTCACTCAGCCACGACGCTGGCGTGGCCTCGGCGGTGGTCATCGCGGAGGGTTAGGTTGCTGTCATGCGCCACGCTCACACCGTCGAACAAGTCCGCGCGGCCGAGGCCGAACTGGCCGGGCAGCCCCTGATGGACCGGGCCGTCGCGGGCCTGGCCGCCACCTGCGCCCGGGTGCTGACCCGCCGGCGCGGCCGGGTCTACGGCAGCCGGGTGCTGGTGCTGGCGGGCAGCGGTGACAACGGCGGCGACGCGCTCTTCGCCGGCGCCCGGCTGGCCCGCCGTGGCGCCGCCGTGACCGCCGTGCTGCTCACCCCCGAACGGGCGCATCCCGCCGCCCTGGCGGCGCTGCGCGCGACGGGCAGTCAGGTGACCAGCGATCAGGAAGTCGGCCTGGCCGACTTCAGCCGTGCCGACCTGATCCTCGACGGGATCGTCGGCATCGGCGGCAGCGGCCCACTGCGGCCGGCCGCCGAACCGTACGCCCGGCAGCCGCGCCGCGGGGTGCTGATCGCGGTGGACCTGCCGAGCGGAGTGGACGCCGACACCGGGGAGGTCGCCGGGGCCGCGCTGCGCGCCGACCTGACGGTCACCTTCGGCACCCACAAGCCGGGCCTGCTGATCGATCCGGGCGCCGGGTACGCCGGCCCCGTGCAGCTGGTGGAGATCGGGCTGCGCCCGCCGGCCGCGCCCGTCGAGGCGCTCCAGCACACCGACCTGGCCGAGCTGCTGCCGTGGCCGACGGCCGAGAGCGACAAGTACAGGCGCGGCGTGGTGGGGCTGCTGGCCGGCTCCGAGCGCTACCCGGGTGCCGGGCTGCTCACGGTGGCCGGAGCGCTGCACGGCGGCGCCGGCGCGGTGCGCTACCAGGGCCGGCCCGCCGAGGAGGTGGTCCGCCGCCACCCCGAGATCCTGCTCACCGTCGGCCGGGTGCAGTCCTGGGTGGTGGGCCCCGGCTCCGGCGAGGACACCGCCGAGGCGCTGGACGACGCGCTGGCCGGCCAGGTCCCGGTGCTGGTGGACGCGGACGGCCTGACCGAGCTGGCCCGCCGCGGCCCGAGCGCGCTGGCCGGGCGCAGCGCGCCCACCCTGCTCACCCCGCACGCCGGCGAGGCGGCCCGGCTGCTGGGCGGCGACGCGAGCGCCGAGCAGGTGGCCGCCGCCCGGCTGCGGCACGCCCGCGAGCTGGCCGCCCGCTACGGCGCCACCGTGCTGCTCAAGGGTTCGACCACGGTCGTCGCCCGCCCGGACGGCACCGCCCGGGTGAACGCCACCGGCACCGGCTGGCTGGCCACCGCCGGCAGCGGCGACGTGCTGGCCGGCCTGATCGGCGCGCTGCTCGCCGCCGGTCTGCCGCCGTTCGACGCCGCGCCGGTCGGCGCCTACCTGCACGGGCTGGCCGGACGGCTGGCCGCCGGCAGCGGAGCGCCGATCACCGCGAGTGACATCGCCGCCGCGCTGCCGGCCGCCTGGCGTGACGCCGCGCGTGGGCAGGAGCCGAGCCGCGGGGAGCGGGCACAGGGCCGTCGGGCGGGCAATGCCGCAGGTCTGGGAGACTGACCCCGATGACAACTGCGAACACGACCGGGACCGCCATGCTCGCCGAGGGACTGCGCGCCGAGGCGACGATCGATCTGGCCGCGCTCCGAGGCAACCTCGCGTCACTGCGTGAGCGGGTGCCGAGCGCCGCCCTGATGGCTGTGGTGAAGGCCGACGCCTACGGCCACGGCGCGCTGCCGTGCGCCCTGGAGGCGCTGGCGGCGGGCGTGCGCTGGCTCGGCGCCACCACGCCCGAGGAGGCGCTGGCGCTGCGCGCGGCCGGGATCGCCCCCGAGCAGGCCAGGGTGCTCTGCTGGCTGTGGACGCCGGGCGGCCCCTGGGCCCAGGCGCTGCGGGCCGACATCGACGTGTCGATCAGCGGTCAGTGGGCGCTCGACGAGCTGCTCGACGCGGTGCGGGCCACCGGCATACCGGCCCGGGTCCACCTGAAGGCCGACACCGGTCTGGGCCGCAACGGCTGCCAGCCGCACGACTGGCCCGATCTGGTGGACGCCGCGCTGCGCGCGCAGGCCGCCGGACAGCTCGACGTGGTCGGCATCTGGTCGCACTTCGCCGCCGCGGACGAGCCGGGCCACCCCTCCATCCGGGCCCAGCAGGACGCCTTCGCCGCCGCGCTGGCCTACGCCGAGCGGGCCGGGGTGCGCCCCGAGGTCCGCCACCTCGCCAACTCGCCGGCCACCCTGTTGCTGCCGGACTCCCACTACGACCTGGTCCGCACCGGCCTGTCGATGTACGGCCTGTCACCGGTGCCCGAGGTGGGTTCGCCGGCCGACTTCGGGCTGCGCCCGGTGATGTCGCTCAGTGCCCGCCTGGCGCTGGTCAAGCAGGTCCCGGGCGGACACGGCGTCAGCTACGGCCACCAGTACACGACGCCGGGCGACACCACCCTCGGCCTGGTCCCGGTCGGCTACGCCGACGGCATCCCCCGGCACGCGAGCGGCACCGGCCCGGTGCAGATCGGCGGCAAGTGGCGCACGGTGGCCGGCCGGGTCGCGATGGACCAGTTCGTGGTCGACCTCGGCGGTGACCTGCCCGACGTGGGCGAGGAGGCGCTGCTCTTCGGCAACGGCGAGCGCGGCGAGCCGATGGCCGAGGACTGGGCGCGGGCCTGCGGGACCATCTCCTACGAGATCGTCACCCGGATCGGTTCCCGGGTGCCGCGCCGCTATGTGGGCGGGAGCGGGGCGCTCGGGTGAGCGGGCGGCCGGCGTGAGCGACCCGGTGGGCCCGGCGGTGCCGGGCGGTGCGGCGAGCCCGGTCAGCCGGGCAGGGCTGATCGGCCTGTCGCTCGGTGTCGCGGCGGCCGGCGCCGCCGCGGGTGTGGCGATCGAGCGCCTGACGCTGGGCCGGGCCCGGCGGCGGGCCCGCGAGGAGCTGGACGCGGTCGCCCCGTTCGGCACGCTGCGCGGACGGCCGCGCACCGTGCGGGCCGAGGACGGCACCGAACTGTACGTCGAGGTGGACGGACCCGAGGCGGGCGAGTCGGCGCTGACGGTGGTCTTCTGCCACGGCTACTGCCTCAACCAGGACAGCTTCCACTTCCAGCGCGCGGCCCTGCGGGCCGGTCTGCGGCTGGTCTTCTGGGACCAGCGCAGCCATGGCCGCTCCGAGCGCTCCCGCTCCTACCTGGCCGGGCGGCCCGCCTCGATCGACCAGCTGGGCAGCGACCTCAAGGCGGTGCTCGACGCGGTCGTGCCGAGCGGGCCGCTGGTGCTGGTCGGCCACTCGATGGGCGGCATGACCGTGATGGCGCTGGCCGACCAGGAGCCGCAGCTGTTCCGCGAGCGCGTGGCCGGGGTCGCGCTGATCGGCACGATGGCCGGGCAGTGGGACACCGTCACCTTCGGGCTGCCCCCGGTGGGTTCCAAGGTCTGGCGCCGGGTGGGCCCCGGCGTGGTCAGGCTTCTGGGCAGTCAGGTCGGCCTGGTGGAGGCCACCCGGCGGATCGGCGCGGACGTCAGCGCCGTCTTCTACCGCCGGTTCTCCTTCGGCGGCGGCAAGCCGGTCGACCCGGCGGTGGCCCGGTTCGCCGAGCAGCTGCTCGACGGCACCCCGATCGACGTGGTCGCCGAGTTCTACCCCGCCTTCGGTGCCCACGAGAAGACCGCGGCGCTGGCGACGATGACCGGGCTGCCGGTGCTGGTGCTGGCCGGCACCGAGGACCTGATCACGCCTGCCACCCAGAGCGAGGCGATCGCCCGGGCGCTGCCGGAGGCCGAGCTGGTGCTGGTGCCGGGCGCCGGCCACCTGGTGCTGCTGGAGTGCCCCGTGGAGGTCGACCACCGGCTCGCCGTCCTGCTCGAACGCGCGGCCGAGCGGGCGGGCGCGCGGTTGCCCGCGGCCGTGCACGAGCTGGCGCGGGGCGCGGACGAGCCGGCGCGGGGCGCGGACGAGAGCCCCGGGGAGGAGCAGAGCCGCCCCGGGGCGTGAGACGTCAGGCGGCGTGGCTGCCCTTGCGGCGGCGCACCATCACGAGGGTGGCGACACCGGCGGCGATCACCGCGGCGCCGGTCAGCGCGATCGGCAGGCTGTCGCTGCCGCCGCCGGTGAACGCCAGCGAGGGGCCGGCGCTGTGGCTGGGGGCGGGGAGGTCGCCGGCCGGGTGGGCCGGGGAGGCGGCCTTGGCGGCGGCGATCACCGCCGGAGCGGGCGCGGTGACCTGCGGGGTGGTGACCTTGCTCAGCACGCTCGCCGGGACGGCGGGGTTCGAGCCGGGCTTGGCGTTCGAGCCGTTCGAGCCGTTCGAGCCGTACGGTCCGGTGGCGGCCGTGCTGCCACCGCTGGTCGGCGAGCCGCCGGCCTGCGGGCTCGCGGTGGCCGCCGCGAAGTTCAGCGTGGCGCCCCACATGCCGCTGGCCACGCTGACCGGGGTCCCCGAGGAGTCGAGCAGCGACCCGGTGAAGTCGGAGACGGCGTACGTGACGCCGGTCGGGGTGGTGGGGCCGGCGGTCAGCCGGACGTGGATGCTCGCGACGTCACCGGCCGGCACGTACAGCCAGCTGTTGTCCCACGGGTCGCCCTGCGGGCCCGGGTAGACCATGGCCCAGGTCGTCGGGGCCGAGGAGCCCGAGCCGAGCTGCGCCGCGGTGTGCCAGACCCCCTGCGCGTCCTGGACCTCGAGCTTCAGCGGGGCGGCGCCGTTCGGGTTCGCCGCGCTGTTGGGAATGAAGAGGTTCGGGAAGGCGATCAGGTCCTGGTGGCTCGGGTTGGTGTAGGTCACGGTGAACTCGACCGGCGCGCCACCCACCACGACCGGGCTGGTCGGCATGGACTGGAAGCCGACGACCGGGTTGTCCCCCTGCGCGGCCGGCGGCAGCTGGGTGACCGAGCTGGGCGACCCGCTCGGGCTGCCGCTCACGGGGGAGCCGCTGGGCGAGGAGACCGGCGGGGACCAGACGCCGCCGCTGGGCGAGGCGACCGGCGAGGAGACCGGGCTGCCGCTCGGGGAGGCGACCGGGGAGGACCAGGGGCTCCCGCTGGGCGAGGCGACGGGCGAGGACCAGGCGCTGCCGCTGGGCGAGGCGACGGGCGAGGACCAGGTGCTGCCGCTCGGCGAGGGCAGCGGGGAGGACCAGGTGCCGGTGCTGGGGGAGGGGACGGGCGTGGCGGTGTCGGCGAACGCACTCGGGCCTGCGATGGCGGTGACGACGACGGCACTGCCGAGTGCGGTGGCGGCAGCCGCCAGGCGCATCTTCATGGGGGTCCCCTGTTGGTGAAGAGTTTGGTGTGCGAAGCGTGAGAACTTCGCGAGAGCTGCACGGACGATAGCGGCCGCCGAACCACCGCCCGCAACAGGGTTTCCCGTCACACCGTGTACAGAAGGCCCACTCCTGCCCACAGCCGGACGAATCGACGGCCCCGCCGCGTGGGCCGCGCCCGATATGGCACCGTTGGCTCAGAGTCGACCGACCCGTCCACCAGACAAGAGGAGCCATGGGCGCCCACACCACACTCACCGTCCCCACGCCCGAGCTGATGACCGGTCTCGGCCGCCGGCTGGCCGGGGTGCTGCGACCCGGGGACCTGGTGCTGCTCTCCGGCGAGCTGGGGGCCGGCAAGACCACGCTGACCCGGGGGCTCGGGGAGGGGCTCGGGGTGCGCGGGGCGGTGACCTCGCCGACCTTCGTGATCGCCCGGGTGCATCCGTCGCTGGTGGGCGGCCCGGCGCTGGTGCACGTGGACGCGTACCGGCTGGGCGGCGGGCTGGACGAGATGGAGGACCTGGACCTGGACGTCTCGCTGCCGCAGTCGGTGGTGGTGGTCGAGTGGGGCGAGGGCAAGGTCGAGGAGCTGTCGCAGGAGCGCCTGGAGGTGCGGATCGAGCGCGCCCTGGGCGGGGCCGAGCCGGCGACGGCGGTGGCCCTGGAGGCATCGGCCGAGGTGGCCGAGGAGATGGCCGACCCACGCCGGGTGACCCTGCGGGGCCTGGGCGAGCGCTGGACCGGGGTGGACCTGGCAGCACTGGAGGTCGACGGGGCCGACGTCTGAGGCGGGGGCCGATGCACGACTCTTACCGACAGGCTGTCGGGATCCTGTTGCGGCGGCGGTGGCCGACGTGATGGGATGGGCTTTGCAGTTAGGTGTACCTAACTAGGGAGTCGTGATGGAGAGCAGCACCCCCGCCGCTGTCACCGCCGCGGTCGGCAAGCACGCCGAAGCCGCCGCCGAGCAGGTGCCGATGGGCCGGCTGCTGGCGGCGACGGCCGCGGCCGCGGCCGTGTGCACCCCGCCGAGTCCCCGTGAGCCGAAGCCCGGCGATCAGGGCACCACCTGTACCCGGGTGCCGTCGGGGGCGAAGTCCCAGAGGGTCTGACCGTCGGCCCGGTCGGTGCGGATGCCACCGGTCTTGGTCTTCGGGTCGGCTTCGGGGGTGGCGCCGTCGACGGCGGCGCTGAAGCCGAAGACCGTGCCGGCCTGCTGGGCGAAGCGCACCACGTGCTCGATCTGCTTGCCGTCGGTGCCGTTGGCGGCGGCCGCCCGGCTGTAGACGGTGTAGGTGCCCGGCGTCGGGTTGACCGAGCCGGGGGTCACCGGGAAGGCGGCCTGGATCTGCGGGTCCTTCTTCGGGTCGACCAGCCAGACCTCCTTGGCGCCCACCGAGTAGACCACCCGCCGCAGGGCGACGCCGGCCGCCGTCGCGGGCAGCGGCGGAATCGTCGGGGAGGGCGAGGCGCTGGGGGAGGGCGCGCCGGGCGGCGCGGCGTTCGCGCTCGGCGGCGGCTGGGCGGCCGAGGCCTTCGTGGCGGTGCCCTCGGCCTGGACGGCCAGCAGGGAGATCAACCCCATGGCACCCAGGGTCAGCCCGGCAACCGCGACTGCAGGACCCCTCTTCGCCACTGTCCGCTCCCGTCGTTCGTAGGGCCGTGCGCCCCATCGTGCCAGGTTCTGCACGGGCCTTCGGGACATCGCGAACGTGTGTTCCTGAGGAGGGGTGAACAGCGAAAAAAGAGCGGACTCCGGCGACCAACTAACCTTGACCCGTGCTGCTGCTCGCGTTCGACACCGCTACCCCTGCCGTTACCGCCGCCGTCCACGACGGCTCGGCCGTCCTGGCGCAGACCTACCAGGTCGATGCCCGGCGCCACGGCGAACTGCTGCTGCCCGCCATCGGGCGGGTGCTGGCCGAGGCGGGGGTGGACAAGCGGGAGCTGACCGCGCTCGCGGTCGGCGTCGGCCCCGGCCCGTACACCGGGCTGCGGGTGGGCCTGGCCACCGCCGCCGCCCTCGGCCACGCGCTCGACCTGCCGGTGCACGGCGTCTGCACGCTGGACGCGATCGCCCACCAGGCCCGGGCCGAAGGCCTGACGGGCCCCTTCACCGCGGCCACCGACGCGCGCCGCAAGGAGGTCTACTGGGCCGACTACGACGCCGAGGGGTGCCGGGTCGAGGGCCCGGCGGTGGACCGGCCCGGCGACCTGACGGCCCGTGAGGTCTCGGTCGGCGCCGGCGCGCTGCTCTACCCCGAGACCTTCCCCGGCGCGCTCGGCCCCGAGCACCTGTCGGCCGGCGCGCTGGCCGACTTCGCGGTCACCGAGCTGGCCGCCGGGCGCGAGCTGCTGGCGCCGCTGCCGCTCTACCTGCGCCGCCCCGACGCCCAGGTGCCGGCCGCCTTCAAAACGGTTCTGGGTGGCAAGCCGGTGCTGCCGGCGTGACCGCGCCCGTGCGGACCGCGCGCATCACGCTGCGGCCGATGCGCTGGTGGGACATCGCGCCGGTGCTGGAGCTGGAACCGCGGCTCTTCCCGGAGGACGCCTGGTCGGCCGGGATGTACTGGTCGGAGCTGGCCGAGGCGCACCCGGGCGGCAACCGCCACTACACGGTGGCCACCACCGAGGACGGCACCATCGTCGGCTACGCGGGCCTGATGGCGGTCGGCGACGAGGCGGACGTGCAGACCATCGGCGTGGACGACCGCTACCAGGGCCGCGGCCTGGGCACCGCGCTGCTCGGCGACCTGATCGCCGAGGCGGCCCGGCGCGGCTGCGCCGCCCTGCTGCTCGAAGTGCGGATCGACAACTTCCGCGCCCAGCGCCTCTATGAGCGCTTCGGCTTCGCGCCGGTCGGCATCCGGCGCGGCTACTACCAGCCGGCCAACGTCGACGCGCTGGTGATGCGCCTGGACCGGCTGGACGCGAACGAGCCCGCCGACCACGAGTTCACCGATCACCAGCCGAACGAGAACGACACCGAGGATGAAGACCATGGCTGACGAACCGCTCGTCCTGGGCATCGAGACCTCCTGCGACGAGACCGGCGTCGGCATCGTGCGCGGCACGACCCTGCTGGCCGACGCGGTGGCCTCCAGCGTCAACGACCACGCCCGGTTCGGCGGCGTGGTCCCGGAGATCGCCAGCCGGGCCCACCTGGAGGCGATGGTCCCCACCATCCAGCGCGCGCTGGACACCGCCGGGATCAAGGCGAGCGACCTGGACGGCATCGCGGTCACCGCGGGCCCGGGCCTGGCCGGCGCGCTGCTGGTGGGCGTCAGCGCCGCCAAGGCCTATGCCTGGGCGCTGGACAAGCCGCTGTACGGGGTCAACCACCTCGCCTCGCACATCTGCGTGGACCAGCTGGAGCACGGCCGGCTGCCCGAGCCGACGATGGCCCTGCTGGTCTCCGGCGGCCACTCCTCGCTGCTGCTCACCGGCGACATCACCTGCGATGTGCGGCCGTTGGGCGCGACCATCGACGACGCGGCCGGCGAGGCCTTCGACAAGGTGGCCCGGGTGCTCGGCCTCGGCTTCCCCGGCGGCCCGGTGGTGGACAGGATGTCCCGCACCGGCGACCGCAAGGCGATCCACTTCCCGCGCGGCCTGAGCGGCCCCAAGGACCCCGCCTTCGACTTCTCCTTCTCCGGTCTGAAGACCGCGGTGGCCCGCTGGGTGGAGGCCAAGCGGCGGGCCGGCGAGGAGGTGCCGGTGGCGGACGTCGCGGCCTCCTTCCAGGAGGCGGTCACCGACGTGCTGACCCGCAAGGCGGTCAAGGCCTGCCAGGAGCACGGCGTCGACCACCTGATGATCGGCGGCGGCGTGGCGGCCAACTCCCGGCTGCGCGCGATGGCCGAGCAGCGCTGCGAGCGGGCGGGCATCCGGCTGCGGGTGCCGCGTCCGGGCCTGTGCACGGACAACGGCGCGATGGTCGCGGCGCTCGGCGCGGAGATGGTCTGGCGCAACCGCGCCCCCTCGGCGCTGGACCTCTCGGCGGACTCCTCGCTGCCGGTCACCGAGGTCTCGGTGCCCGCGGCCGGGGTGCCCGCGGCCGGGGCCGCCGGCGATGCCCACAGCGACCTGCACGGCCAGGCCTACCGCGCGCTGGACGGCCGGGCGTGACCGTAGCGGCCATGTGGGAGGCCCGGGCGGCCCAGGGGCGCGGCGCCGAGCTGCTCGCCTGGGCCCGCGAACAGGCGCTGCCCGTGCCGGCGGCCGACGGCCCGGACAGGGTCGAGCTGTTCACCGCGCCCGGCGAGCGGGTGCTGCTGATCAGCTGGTGGCCGGACGGGGTGGCGCCGCTCGCGCCGCCGCAGCCGCCGGCCGAACTGCTGGCCCGGCCGGTGCACCAATGGGCGTTCCGTAGCGAGCTGGTGGTCGAGGCAGGGTAGCGTTCGGGGCCGGAAGCTAAACGAAGCCTGATCGAAGCCTGATCGAAGCCTGATCATCGAGGACGCTGGGGGCGGGACGCCGTGAAGAGGGACCACAGGAGCCGGCTGACGGCGCTCGCGGCGGGTGCGCTGGCGCTGGCCGCGGCGGTCACGGTCAGCGGCTGCGGCAGCAGTGGCGGCGGCAGCGGCAGCGGGGACGGCGGCGGCAAGAACGTCGCCCCGCAGGGCGCCTCGCCGAGCGCGGGCTCGCCGAGCGCGGGCTCGTCGGCCCCGCCGCCGGCCGGTGCCGTCCCGGCCGTCTCGCCGAGCACCGTGGCCCCGCCCGGCCAGGTGTCGGCGGCGGCCTGGGCCAAGTGGAACCTCAAGCCGCTGCCCGCCGCCCCGCCGCCGCCCTCGGACAAGCCGGTCAAGCTGACGAAGACCGGCCAGGTCCCGGTGATCAGCAACATCACCACCACCGACAAGGTGGTCTTCGTGACCCTCGACGACGGTGCGGAGAAGGACCCCAAGTTCATCGAGATGATGAACGACCTGAAGGTCCCGATCACCATGTTCCTGATGAACGACACGATCAAGGACAACTACGGCTACTTCAAGCCCCTGCAGGCGGCCGGCAACTCGATCCAGAACCACACGCTGCACCACCCGCAGATGAGCACCAAGTCGGCCGCCGAGCAGAAGACCGAGGTCTGCGGCGACCAGCAGGTGCTGACCCAGCAGTACGGCACCGCCCCGATCCTGTTCCGCCCGCCCTACGGCGACGGCGCGCACACGCCGACCCTGAACACCGCCGTGCAGGAGTGCGGTCCGCGCGCGATCGTGCTGTGGCGCGAGTCGATGCAGATCCACGACATGCAGTACCAGGCCGGCGACAAGAAGCTGAAGCCCGGCGACATCATCCTGGCCCACTTCCGCGGCCCGACGGAGCTCAAGGGCGAGACGATGACCCAGATGTTCGGCGAGCTGCTCAGCCGGATCCAGGAGCAGGGCTTCGCGGTGGCCCGGCTGGACGACTACATCGCCCCGCCGGCCGGCTGAGGGGGTCGGCCGGCCGGCTGGGCCAGCAGCATCGCCGGGGCGTCGGCGATCCGGGTCAGGAAGACGGTGACCGCGTTCGGCCCCTCGGGCTTCAGCTGCCGGCGCAGCTCCTCCGGCGTCAGCCCGATGCCGCGCTTCTTGATCACCACCGTGCCCACCGCCCGCTGCCGCAGCAGCGCCTTGAGCTTCTTGACGTTGAACGGCAGCACGTCGGTGATCTCGTACGCGTGCGCGTAGGGCGTGGGCAGCAGCTGATCCGAGGTCAGGTACGCGATCATCGGGTCGATCAGGGTGGCGCCCAGCTGCCCGGCCACCTCGGCGACCAGATGGGCGCGGATCACCGCGCCGTCCGGCTCGTAGAGGTAGCGGCGCACCGGTGCGGCGGGGGGATCGGGCAGCCGGCCGCCGGTGAGGCTGTGCCCGCCGGGCAGCAGGGTGGCGCGGTGCGGGGCGTCGGCGGCGGGCCCGGTGCCGAACCAGAGGACCGCCTCCTTGACCTCGCCGTGGTCGGAGACCCACTCCGCCTCGGCGTCCTCGGGGACCGCCTCGTGCGGGATCCCCGGGGCCACCTTGAGCGCCCCGAACGGGGTGCGGCGACCGGCCTCGACGGCCCAGGAGAGCGGCGGGGAGTACGCGGCGGGGTCGAAGACGCGGCCCTTGTCGGTGCGCCGGGCGGGGTCGGTGAAGACGGCGTCGAAGCCGTCCACCGACACCTCGGTGACGTCCGCGCAGCGCACCTCGATCAGCTCGGCCAGGCCCAGTGCCTGCGCGTTGGCGGCGGCCACCGCACAGGTCAGCGGGTCCCGGTCGACGGCGAGGACGCTGATCCCGGCCCGGGCCAGCGCGATCGCGTCCCCGCCGATGCCGCCGCACAGGTCGGCCAGCCGGCGCACCCCGAGCGCGGCGAAGCGCCGGGCCCGCCAGTCGGCGACGGTGCGCCGGGTGGACTGCTCGACCCCGTTGGGGGTGAAGTACATCCGCCGCGCGTCGGCGCCGAACTTGGCCTCGGCCCGCTGGCGCAGCCGTGCCTGCCCCAGGGCTGCCGAGACCAGCTCCGCCGGGTGCTCCCGCCGCAGCCGGGTGGCCAGCGCGAGTTCCTGCTCGGGGGCGTACTCGCGCAGGTCGTCCAGCAGCCGCTGTCCCTGCTCGCTCAGCAGTTGCTCAAGGGTCTCGGTCTCCACCCGCCCATTCGATCACGACAGGACCGGCAGCAGGCCGAGCGCGGTGACGCCGAGCTGGAGGGCTCCGGCGCCCGGCCGCCGGAGCCCGAGGCAGATCAGGCCGCTGGCGGCCGACACGCCGAGGCAGCTCCAGTAGAGGACGGCAATCTTCCGGAACAGACCGTCGAGGCCGTCCTCGCCGACCCGGCTCGCCATGGCGACGACGACCAATGTGAAGCCCACGAACAGGACGAGGTCGAGGGCCAGCAGGCCGAGGATCAGCTGCCGGTTCCGGGGCCCCGGCGGGTGGGGCTGCTGCTGTTCGGAGAGCGTCATGCCAGGAGTCTGCCCGGGCCCGCGGCCGCCGCACATGAGTACGGGTACCCGGGTTCTCGCGATCGGCTGGCGCGCCGTTGGCACTCTGGTTGACTGAGTGCTAACCGCGGCCTAAGGTCGTTCCTGGCACTCTCCCCCGGGAGAGTGCTAACGCGACAGTGCTGGCCTGACCCCCGCGACGGCAGGCCAACGGTGTCGCCACCTACCTGTTAGACAACCCCGTAATCTCCGAAGGGGAACTCGGACGTGACCACCGCCAGCAGCAAGGTTGCCATCAAGCCGCTTGAGGACCGCATCGTGGTCCAGCCGCTCGACGCCGAGACCACCACGGCCTCCGGCCTGGTTATCCCGGACACCGCCAAGGAGAAGCCCCAGGAGGGCGTCGTCCTGGCCGTCGGCCCGGGCCGCTTCGAGGATGGCCAGCGCCTGCCGCTCGACGTCGCCGTCGGCGACATCGTCCTGTACTCGAAGTACGGCGGCACCGAGGTGAAGTACAAGGGCGAGGAGTACCTCGTCCTCTCGGCTCGCGACGTTCTCGCCATCGTCGAGAAGTAGATCGTCAAGCAGTCAAGCAGTCCGACGGACCTGACGGTCCGTCCTCTGGCCCCGCCCCGGATCCGTGTCTCCCTCCCGGCAACTGCCGCAGGGGCTCAAGACAGGGGCCCGGGGCGCGGCTGTTGGTCCACCTGACGTCACGTAACGCAGACATCCCGAGGAAACGGAATCATGGCGAAGATCCTGCAGTTCGACGAGGACGCCCGCCGCTCGCTCGAGCGCGGTGTGAACAAGCTGGCCGACACCGTCAAGGTGACCATCGGTCCCAAGGGTCGCAACGTCGTCATCGACAAGAAGTTCGGCGCCCCGACCATCACCAACGACGGTGTCACCATCGCCCGTGAGGTCGAGCTCGACGACCCGTACGAGAACCTTGGCGCGCAGCTCGTCAAGGAGGTCGCCACCAAGACCAACGACGTCGCGGGTGACGGCACCACCACCGCCACCGTGCTGGCCCAGGCCCTGGTCAACGAGGGTCTGCGCAACGTCGCCGCCGGTGCCGGCCCGGCCGCCCTGAAGAAGGGCATCGACAAGGCCGTCGCCGCCGTCACCGAGCACCTGCTCTCGGTGGCCCGCGAGATCGAGGGCAAGGACGACATCGCCGCCGTCGCCTCCCTCTCCGCGCAGGACCCGCAGGTCGGCGAGCTCATCGCCGAGGCCATCGACAAGGTCGGCAAGGACGGTGTCATCACCGTCGAGGAGTCGAACGCCTTCGGCGTGGAGCTGGACTTCACCGAGGGCATGCAGTTCGACAAGGGCTACCTGTCGCCGTACTTCGTCACCGACCAGGAGCGTCAGGAGGCGGTCCTGGAGGACCCGTACATCCTGATCAACCAGGGCAAGATCTCCTCCATCCAGGAGCTGCTCCCGCTGCTGGAGAAGATCCTGCAGGGCGGTGCCTCCAAGCCGCTGCTGATCATCGCCGAGGACGTGGACGGCGAGGCGCTCTCCACCCTCGTGGTGAACAAGATCCGCGGCACCTTCAACGCGGTGGCCGTCAAGGCCCCGGGCTTCGGCGACCGCCGCAAGGCCATCCTGGGCGACCTGGCCACCCTGACCGGTGCCACCGTCATCTCCGAGGAGGTCGGCCTCAAGCTCGACCAGGCCGGCCTGGAGGTGCTGGGCTCCGCCCGCCGCGTGACCATCACCAAGGACGAGACCACGGTCGTCGACGGTGCCGGTGACAGCGAGGCCGTGGCCGGCCGGGTGGCCCAGATCAAGGCCGAGATCGCCAACACCGACTCGGACTGGGACCGCGAGAAGCTGCAGGAGCGCCTGGCCAAGCTGGCCGGCGGCGTCTGCGTGATCAAGGTCGGCGCCGCCACCGAGGTGGAGCTCAAGGAGCGCAAGCACCGCCTGGAGGACGCCATCTCGGCGACCCGCGCCGCGGTCGAGGAGGGCATCGTCGCCGGCGGTGGCACCTCCCTGGTGCACGCGCAGAAGGTGCTGGACGGCGGCCTGGGCCTGTCGGGCGACGAGGCCACCGGTGTCGCCGTGGTCCGCAAGGCGCTCGCCGAGCCGCTGCGCTGGATCGCTCAGAACGCCGGCCTGGAGGGCTACGTCATCACCTCCAAGGTCGCCGAGCTGGACGGCAACCAGGGCTTCAACGCCGCCACCGGCGAGTACGGCGACCTGGTGAAGGCCGGCGTCATCGACCCGGTCAAGGTCACCCGCTCCGCCCTGGAGAACGCCGCCTCGATCGCCTCGCTGCTGCTCACCACCGAGACCCTCGTGGTGGAGAAGCCGGCCGAGGAGGAGGCGGGCGCCGGTCACTCGCACGGCGGCCACGGTCACTCGCACTGACCCGAGCCGGTAGCGCGCCGCTGAGCGCGCCACCCCTCTCATGAGGCCCGGTCACCCCCGCTCGACGGGGGCGACCGGGCCTCAGGCGTTCCCGTGGCGGTGGCCGGGCCTCAGGCGTTCGGGCGCGGCAGCGGCGCGGCGTACGGTTGGCGCATGATCGAGGCTCGTCATCTCCGTGTCCTGCGCGCGGTCGCCCGCACCGGCTCCTTCTCCGCCGCCTCGCGTGAGCTGGGGTGCACCCAGCCGGCGGTCAGCCAGCAGATGAAGGCGCTGGAGAAGGCGGTGGGCCTGCCGCTGGTGGCCCGCTCCGGGCGCGGGGTGCAGCTGAGCGAGGCCGGCGAGGTGCTGCTCAAGCACGCCGCGGGGATCCTGGCCGGGCTGTCGGCCGCCGAGCAGGAGGTGGCCGCCATCGCCGGGCTGCGGGCCGGGCGGGTGCGGCTGGTCTCGTTCCCGACGGCGAGTTCCACCCTGGTGCCGCCCGCCGTCGCCCGACTGCGCGACGCCCATCCGGGGGTGCGCGTGTCGCTGGTGGAGGCCGAGCCGCCGGAGTCGCTGGCGATGCTGCGCGGTGGCGAGTGCGAGATCGCGCTGGCCTTCCGCTACCCGGATCAGGCCGCGAGCCCGCTGCCGGCCGAGCCGGCGGCCGCCTTGGCCGCCGGCCCCGCGCACAGCACCTCCCGGGCCGATCGGGCCGCCGCGGTCCTGGCCGCGGCCGAGACGGCCGCCGCGGGGGACTGGGCCGACCTGGTGGCCCGCCCGCTGCTGGCGGATCCGCTGGTCGGCCTGCTGCCGGTGGACCACCCGCTGGCCGGCCGCGGCGAGGGGCACCCGGTCGAGCTGTCCGAGCTGGCCGAGGAGCAGTGGATCGCGGGCTGCCCGCAGTGCCGCGGGCATCTGGTGGAACTCTGCGCGGGTGCGGGGTTCGCGCCCCGGATCGACTTCGCGACCGACGACTACCCGGCGGTGGTGGGCCTGGTCGCCGCGGGGCTGGGGGTCGCGGTGCTGCCGAGCCTGGCGCTGACGGCGGTGCGGCACGACGCGGTGGCCGCGGTCCCGGTGCACGCGGCCTTCGGCGGACCCGCGGTGCGCGAGGTGGTGGCGCTCACCCTGCCCGACCTGGCCGAGGTGCCGGCCGTCGCGCTCATGCTCGACCGGCTCGCCATGGTGGCGGCCGGTCGCTGAAGGGATGCCGAGGGCTGGGCCGGCGGGTGCTTCGATGAAGGCCGGGGCCGGGTGAGCGACGAGTGCCCGGGTGAGCGACAAGTGAGCGAAGAAACGTTTCCTCCGCTCGGCGGCTGCTGATCGGCAGTTACTGAGGGGCGGTCAGTGGCACCTCGATCAGCCGGTTGCGCGCGCGTCCCTGAAGTTCCTCGCGTTCGTCCTCGGTCAGGCCGCCCCAGACGCCGTACGGCTCCCGGACCGCCAGTGCGTGCGCCGCGCACTCGGTCCGTACCGGGCAGCGCATGCAGACCTCCTTGGCGCTCTGCTCACGCGAACTGCGCGCCGCGCCGCGCTCCCCTTCGGGGTGGAAGAAGAGCGAACTGTCCACGCCGCGGCAGGCGGCGGAAAGCTGCCAGTCCCACAGATCCGCGTTCGGACCGGGGAGTCGGGAGAAATCGGCCATGGCTCGTTCCCTTCGAGTCGTCCGACAGCCGTTCGGCGAGGCTTCGAGGCGCCGGGATGGACACCTGGAAATATGACTTACGGCAAGCTGTGGGACAAGTCACCCACAGAGTTACACAACAGTCAATGATCGTACAAAAGCCCTAAAAACGGACGAAGGGCGCCGGAAAGCGATCGCGTCCGCTGTGGCAATCGGGTGGACCGGTGTGTCGGCGCCGCCCGGTCCCGGGCTGCCGCCAGGCCGTACTCCGGCGTGCGCGGCGCGCGCCGGATGTGCGTGCCGAGCACAAAAGAGCGGCGTTTGCCCCGCGATGCGGCTGATCCGTAATGGGTTGGCCACGTACAGTGGTGGAGATGGCCCTGAAGGCCGTAACTCATTCGGGTGACGGTCGTTGGAAGTGCGGAGAGTGTTCGTACCAGCCAGGAGGCTCAACGTGACGCGGATCAGCGGAGGACGGTCATGACTTCCGTTCTCGTTTGCGACGATTCACCGCTTGCCCGGGAGGCGCTGCGCCGCGCGGTGGCGACCGTGCCGGGTGTCGACCGGGTGACAACGGCGACGAACGGTGAGGAGGTCCTCCGCCGCTGGGTGGCCGACCGCTCCGACCTCGTCCTGATGGATGTCCGGATGCCCGGACTGGGCGGGGTGGAGACCGTGCGGCGGCTGCTGTCCGCGGACCCGGGGGCCCGGATCATCATGCTCACGGTCGCCGAGGACCTCGACGGCGTCGCGCTCGCGGTGGCCGCCGGGGCGCGCGGCTACCTGCACAAGGACGCCTCGCGGGCCGAACTGCGGGCCACCGTGACCCAGGCGCTGGCCGATCCGACCTGGCGACTGGCGCCGCGCCGGCTGCGCAGCCCGGACATGGGGGCGGCCCCCACCCTGACGGCCCGTGAGATCCAGGTGCTCGAAGGCATGAGCCACGGGCGGAGCAACGCCGAGATCGGCCGCGAGCTCTTCCTCTCCGAGGACACCGTGAAGACGCACGCCAGGCGGCTGTTCAAGAAGCTCGGCGCCTCGGACCGCGCCCACGCGGTGGCGCTCGGCTTCCGCTGGGGCCTGGTCCGCTGAAGGTCCACCGGCCGCTGCCGCGCCCCTTCCTCCCCTGGACGGAGGGAGGGGCGCGCTCGCTTTTCCTCGGGCGCGGCATAGGACCTTCGGCCCGTCAGGCTGCACCATGGAGGAGTGGAGCACGGCGACGGTGGGAGCGGGGGTGGCTCGGTGGCGGATAACGTTCCGGTGCACAAGTCCGGACGCGGTGCGAGGTTTTCCGATGTGACCAGGCACCATGGACCGATGCGCGACGACGAGGCCACCGACTCCGGCGAGGAAGCACCGGCCGCTGCCGTCCCCGACAACTCCGGGGCCCGCGGCCGCAGGTCGTCGCACACCGGCACATCGCCGCTGGTGGCCGAGCTGGTCTCGGCCGCGGTCCGCGGTGAAGGCCCGGCCACCGACGCTCTGTTGGCATACGTCCATCCGCTGGTGCTGCGGTACTGCCGCGGCCGCCTGGTGCGGCTGCCCGGCGGTGCCCGGCACCACGTGGACGACGTGGCGCAGGAGGTCTGCGTCGCGGTGCTCTGCGCGCTGCCCCGCTACCGGGACGAGGGGCGCCCGTTCGAGGCCTTCGTCTACAGCATCGCCGCGCACAAGATCGCCGACCTGCAGCGGGCCGCGATGCGCGGACCCGGCTCGACGGTGATCCCGCCGGACGACCTGCCCGAGGTGCCGGACGAGGCGCTCGGCCCCGAGGAGCGGGCGCTGCTCAGCAGCGACGCGGCCTGGATGCGCGAGCTGCTCTCCAACCTGCCGGCCCGTCAGCGCGAGCTGGTGCTGCTGCGGATCGCGGCCGGGCTGTCGGCCGAGGAGACCGGCGAGATGCTGGGGATGTCGCCCGGCGCGGTCCGGGTCGCCCAGCACCGGGCGCTGAGCCGGCTGCGGGCGCTCGCGGAGGAGTCGGCCTAGGGCCGCTGCCGAGGGCGCCGCCAGGCGCCCGGACCGGCACGGCGCGGGCCTGCGCGGTTGTGGAATAGCTCACCATGCCCAGCTGCTGTCAAGGGGGCGCGACGCCGACATTCGCCGCACCAGTACCATGGGGTATCGGCGCCTGGACAGGTTGCCAAAGATCCGCGCGGGCGGGCGGTCCTTTCTTGGATGTTCCTCCAAACGGTTGCTTCTGGTGTCCTGGCCGGTGCCGGTGAGCGCGCGGGTGTGAGGAGGCCGTCACCACGGCCCAGCCACCCGGCAGAGCGACTCCTGCGCCCCCGACCCTCCGTAGGGCGCATCCGATCGACCGGCCGGCCACGGGAAGGTAGCCCCCACCATGTCTCTTAACGCCGCAGGCGTACCCGAGAAGTTCGCGATGCTCGGGCTCACGTACGACGACGTCCTGCTGCTGCCCGGGGAATCCGCCGTGCTGCCGAACCAGGTGGACACCGCGTCCCGGGTCTCGCGCAATGTCCGGGTGAACATCCCGCTGCTCTCCGCCGCGATGGACAAGGTGACCGAGGCCCGGATGGCCATCGCGATGGCGCGCCAGGGCGGCGTCGGCGTGCTGCACCGCAACCTGTCGATCGAGGACCAGGCCAACCAGGTCGACCTGGTCAAGCGTTCCGAGTCCGGCATGGTCACCGACCCGATCACGGTGGGCCCCGAGACCACGCTGGCCGAGGCCGACGCGCTCTGTGCCAAGTTCCGGATCAGCGGCGTGCCGATCGCCGACCCGGACGGCAAGCTGCTGGGCATCGTCACCAACCGTGACATGGCCTTCGAGTCGGACCGCAGCCGCCAGGTCCGCGAGATCATGACCCCGATGCCGCTGATCACCGGCAAGGTCGGGATCTCCGGCGAGGACGCGATCGGCCTGCTGCGCCGGCACAAGATCGAGAAGCTCCCGCTGGTCGACGACGAGGGCCGGATCAAGGGCCTGATCACGGTCAAGGACTTCGTCAAGGCCGAGAAGTACCCGAACGCCGCCAAGGACGCCGAGGGCCGACTGCTGGTCGGTGCCGCGGTCGGCGCCAGCGCCGAGGCCTTCGACCGGGCGCAGGCCCTGGTCGCGGCCGGTGTCGACTTCCTGGTGGTGGACACCTCGCACGGCCACAGCCGCAACGCGCTGGACTGGATCGCCAAGATCAAGTCCGCCGTCGCCGTCGACGTGGTCGGCGGCAACGTGGCCACCCGGGACGGCGCCCAGGCGCTGATCGACGCGGGCGTGGACGGCGTCAAGGTCGGCGTCGGCCCCGGCTCGATCTGCACCACCCGCGTGGTGGCCGGCATCGGCGTCCCGCAGGTCACCGCGATCTACGAGGCCGCGGTGGCGTGCCAGGCGGCCGGCGTGCCGGTGATCGGCGACGGCGGCCTGCAGTACTCCGGTGACATCGGCAAGGCGCTGGCCGCCGGTGCCGACACGGTGATGCTCGGCTCGCTGCTGGCCGGCTGCGAGGAGTCGCCGGGCGAGCTGCTGTTCATCAACGGCAAGCAGTTCAAGTCCTACCGCGGCATGGGCTCGCTGGGCGCCATGCAGTCCCGCGGCCAGGCGAAGTCCTTCTCCAAGGACCGCTACTTCCAGGGCGAGGTCACCTCCGACGAGAAGCTGATCGCCGAGGGCATCGAGGGCCAGGTGCCCTACCGGGGCCCGCTGTCCGCCGTGCTCTACCAGCTGGTCGGCGGTCTGCGGCAGACCATGGGCTACGTGGGTGCCGCCACCGTCGCCGAGATGGAGAGCAAGGGCCGGTTCGTCCGGATCACCTCGGCGGGGCTCAAGGAGAGCCACCCGCACGACATCCAGATGACCGTCGAGGCGCCGAACTACACCAGCCGCTGACCACGGCGAAGGCCCGCCACCCGAGCCGGGTGGCGGGCCTTTGTGCGTGCGGGGCCGGGCGTCCGGGATACTGGGGGCGATCGTGAGCAGCAAGAAGCAGAGAGGCTCGAAGTGACTGAGATCGAGATCGGGCGAGGCAAGCGCGGCCGGCGGGCGTACTCCTTCGACGACATCGCCGTCGTCCCCAGCCGCCGGACCCGGGACCCGAAGGAGGTCTCGATCGCCTGGCAGATCGACGCCTACCGCTTCGAGCTGCCGTTCCTGGCGGCCCCGATGGACAGCGTGGTCTCGCCCGCGCAGGCCATCGCGATCGGCCGGCTGGGCGGCCTCGGGGTGCTGAACCTCGAAGGCCTGTGGACCCGCTACGAGGACCCGCAGCCGCTGCTGGACGAGATCGCCGCCATCAGCGACGAGGCCGCCGCCACCCGCCGCCTGCAGGAGATCTACGCCGCGCCGATCCAGGCCGAGCTGATCGGCCGGCGGATCCGCGAGGTGCGCGAGTCCGGCGTGGTGACCGCCGCCGCGCTCTCGCCGCAGCGCACCGCCGAGTTCTCCAAGGCGGTCGTGGACGCGGGCGTGGACGTCTTCGTGATCCGCGGCACCACGGTCTCCGCCGAGCACGTCTCGGGTGCGGCCGAGCCGCTGAACCTCAAGCAGTTCATCTACGAGCTGGACGTCCCGGTGATCGTCGGCGGCTGCGCCACCTACACCGCGGCGCTGCACCTGATGCGCACCGGCGCGGCCGGCGTGCTGGTCGGCTTCGGCGGCGGCGCCGCGCACACCACCCGCAACGTGCTGGGCATCCAGGTCCCGATGGCCACCGCCGTCGCGGACGTGGCCGCCGCGCGCCGCGACTACATGGACGAGTCCGGCGGCCGCTACGTGCACGTGATCGCGGACGGCGGCGTCGGCTACAGCGGCGACATCGCCAAGGCGGTGGCCTGCGGCGCGGACGCGGTGATGATCGGCGCCGCGCTGGCGCGGGCCACCGACGCGCCGGGCAAGGGCTTCCACTGGGGCATGGAGGCGGTGCACGAGGAGCTGCCGCGCGGCAAGCGGGTGGACCTGGGCACCGTCGGCAACACCGAGGAGATCCTCACCGGTCCCTCGCACACCCCCGACGGCACCATGAACCTGTTCGGCGCGCTGCGCCGGGCGATGGCCACCACCGGGTACTCGGAGCTCAAGGAGTTCCAGCGGGTCGAGGTGACGGTCAGCCACCGCTGACCGCGGGTCGACAGCGGGGCCGGGCGGTTCGCCCGGCCCCGCTGCGCGTTCAGCCCCGGCCGAAGCGCCGGGTGAAGACGAAGCCCTCGGCGCCGGCGATGCCGTAGAAGAGCAGGTCCTTGGCGTCCAGCAGGCTGCGCCAGCCGGACAGGGTGTCGCCGAGATCCGAGCCGAACACGTCGGTGGGGCCCAGCCCGTACTGCTGGTGCAGCACCAGGTAGATGAAGAAGAGCTGGCCGAGGAAGACCCCGAGCAGCGAGAACAGCGCACCCAGTACCGGCAGCGCCGGGTGACGGCCGCCGAACCGGCCGAGCCCGAGGGCGATCGCCAGGGCGAGTGCGAGGGCGAACCAGCTCCACTGCCCGTCGGCCGCCTTCATGACGAAGCCGTAGGCCAGCGCGCTCGCGAGCGTGGCGACGAGCCCGGCGGTGAGCCCGGCGGTGAGTCCGGCTGCGAGCCCGGCGCCGAGCCGGCCGGGCCGTGGCGGCGCGGCGGCGATCGGTGCGTATCCGTAGGGCACCGACTGGTCGAAGGCGGGTGGCTGCGCGGAGAACGGGTGTGGCTGCTGTGGCTGTTGATGCGGCTGGGGCAGCGGTGGCTCGGGCGCGGTCATGGAGCTTCCCCAGGAGTGGAGCGGATGCGACGGGGGCGAACGCTAGCAGCGGCTTCGCGTCGGGCGACACCTGATTCAAGTCAGCCGCTGACCATTCCAGGGGTCGAGTGAACAGTAGTCAGGGGCACAGGGGATGATGGAGGCTTGGCCGTCACACCGGTGCGCGCAGCGACCCGACGGTCCGTCACCTGACCGGCAGCAGCACATGGGGGAACGCCCGAATGACCCAGCCGCAGGGCAATTCCGGACGCGTCCTGGCCGATCGCTATCGGCTCGAGTCGGTCCTCGGCAGCGGCGGCATGGGGACCGTCTGGCGCGCCGAGGACGAAATGCTGGGCCGGATAGTCGCGGTGAAGGAACTGCGGATGCACGGCGGCGTCGACGACGACGAACGCCACCGCCTGATCGTCCGGACGCTGCGGGAGGCCAAGGCCACCGCGCGGATCCGGCACACCGCCGCCGTCACCGTCTTCGACGTGGTCGAGGAGGACGACCGGCCCTGGATCGTGATGGAGCTGGTCGACGGCCGCTCGCTCGCGGAGGTCGTCAAGGAGGACGGTCCGGTGACGCCGGCCCGCGCCGCCGAGATCGCGCTCGAACTGCTCGGTGTGCTCGGGGCCGCGCACAGCCAGGGCATCCTGCACCGTGACGTCAAGCCGTCCAACGTGCTGATCGGCGAGGACGGCCGGGTGGTGCTGACCGACTTCGGCATCGCCAGCGTGGAGGGCGACAGTTCGGTCACCTCCACCGGCATGCTGGTCGGCGCGCCCTCGTACATCTCGCCGGAGCGGGCCCGCGGGCAGAAGCCGGGACCGCCGGCCGACCTGTGGTCGCTGGGCGGCACGCTGTACGCGATGCTGGAGGGCAAGCCGCCCTACGACCGGGGATCCGCGCTGGCCACGCTCACCGCGGTGATGACCGAGGAGCTGCCGGCGCCGGCCAACGCCGGGCCGCTGCGGCCGGTGATCGAGGGCCTGCTGGACAAGGACCCCGAGAAGCGGCTGGACGCCTCGACCACCCGCTCGATGCTCAAGCGGATCGTGGCGGAGTCGACCACGCGGGCCGAGTCGACCACCCAGGCGGCGGTGCCGGCTGCGGAGTTGACCAAGATCGACCTCGCCACGGCGAAGGGGCCGGCGGAGAGCAAGGGCAGGACGCCCGGGGGGAAGAAGGCCGGAGGGAAGGGCCCCGGAGGGAAGGACCCCGGAGGGAAGAACGCCGAGGAGAAGAACGCGCCGGAGAAGGCCGAGGCGGCATCGGAAGTCGCAGCGGCCGACGCTGCGGGCAAGCCGGCCGCAGCGGCGAAGCGCAAGCCGGGCCTGCGGCCCGGGCTGAGCACCGTGCGGGTGGGCAGCCGGGTGCCGGCCGGCGAGAGCGCCGCAGCCGCACCCGCCCCCCGCGCCGAGGCCCCGGCCGCGCCGGAGCCGGTCGCCGCGGCCGCCGGTGCGGGCGACGGCGGCTGGTCGCGCAGCGGCACGCTGGGTGCGGCCGCGCGCTGGTCGCGGCGCCGGCAGCTGCTGGTCGCCGTGGTGCTGGTGCTGCTGCTGATAGCGGGCGGCGTCTGGCTGGCGGTGGGGTCGGGCGGCTCGACGGCCAAGAAGGGCGCGGCCGCCGCTCCGGCAGCCGGTACCGGCGGCTCCGGCACCGGCACGGGCTCCGCCGTGTCGCACACCTCCGCCGGCGCCGGTACGGGCACCCCCGCGGGCGCGGCCCCGGCCGGCAGCACGCCCGCCACCAATGCCGCCACGCCGCCGGCGGCTCCGGACAGCCCGGCCGGTTCACCCGCCGCGTCCACCACGCCGACGCCCTCGACCGCCGCGAACGGCGCCGCGCCGAGCGGTTCGGCGAACAGCTCACCGAGCGGATCGCCCAGCGGATCGCCCAGCGGTTCGCCGAGCCCCAGCGTGCCGGCCGGCTACTCCCTCTACACCGACCCCTCCGGCTTCTCCATCCAGCTGCCCGCCTGGCTCGCCCACGACACGGGCGCCTCGAAGCAGAACAGCCAGGTCTTCGACGGCAACGGCCTGCGCCTGCAGATCGATTGGACCGACTCGCCGGGCGCCAGCGCCCTCGCCAACTGGCAGTCGGAGGAGAGGCAGGTCGCGCCCGGCCTCAGCAACTACCAGCGGGTCCAGCTGGCGGGGATCGGCTACCGCAGCTGGAGCAACGCCGCCGACTGGGAGTGGACCTTCGGCTCGGACACCAAGCAGCACTCGTTGAACCGCGGCTTCGTCACCGGCCGTCATGGTTATGCGCTCTACTGGACCGCGAACGACAGCGACTGGAACAGCCCCGCGAACAGCGACGCCCGGAACAACGCGTTCCAGACCTTCGAGCCTGCGCCATAACGAGAGAGGGGGCCGCCCATGCGAGCTGGCCCTGGCCAGACGGTGGCCGCCCGGTACGAGGTGACGGACCGCGCCCCGCAGGACGGGACGGCCGGCCCGCGCCGACTCGCCACCGACCTGCGCAGCGGCGTCCCGGTGCTGCTGGAGGCGCTGGAACTGCCCGAGGTGCTGGTGCCCGAGCTGGCCGGCAGCGCCGATTTCGAGGCCAGCCGCTGGCTCGATCCCGCCGAGGTGCTGGCCGCCGTGCGCGCGGTCCTCGCCAGGACGCCCGAGCACGCCAGGCTGCGGCAGGTCTTCGAGGTGCTCGCGGAGGACGGCCTGGTCTGGGTGGTGGGCGAGCAGCCGGTGGCGGTCGAGCTGTCCGAGCTGCTCCAGGAAGGCCCGCTGGAGCCCTACCGGGCCGCCGAGCTCGCCGCCGATCTGGTGAGCGGGCTGGGCGCGGTGCACCGGGCGGGTCTGGCACACGGTCAGGTGGTGGCCGAGCAGGTGCTGATCTGCGCGGACGGAGCCGCGCTGCTCGGCGGCCAGGCGGGCGCGGCGGCCGAGGAGGCGCTGGCCCGCGGGCTCTCCGGTACCGACGGGCGGCGCTGGGCGCAGGCACGCGCCGGGCTGGTCGGCACCCGGGCCGAGCGCTGGTCGCCCGAACTGCTGCGCCCCGAACTGCTGGGGCAGGGCGCCGCCGCGGGACCCGAGGCGGACCTGTGGGCGCTGGGGGTGCTGCTCCAGCGGGTGCTGACCGGACAGGGCCCGTTCCCCGAGGCGACCCCCACCGCGCTCTTCGCGGCCGTGCGGGCGGGGCAGCGGTCCACCAGCGGGGGGTGCGGTCCGCTCGCCCCGCTGGTGGACCGGCTGCTGGCCGCCGACCCGGCCGAGCGGCCCACGGCCGAGGAGGCCGGGCGCTGGCTGGCCGAGCTGCTGGCGCACGCGCCCGAGCCGCTGCAGGCCGTCGAGCCCGCCCAGGCACTGCCGGTGCCGCGCCCGGCCTGGCCGCTGGTGCCGCGCCCGCGCCACAGGGGAGCGCCTTCGGCCGAGGCCGGGGGGCAGAGCGCGGCGCAGGTGGCACCCGAGCCCGCCCGGCACGCCCATGCCGCGGCCCGGCGGCCCTCGCGGCTGCTGCCGGTGGTGCTGGTGGGCGGGGTGCTGGCCGCGATGGTGCTGGGAATCGCGGCCGTGGTGGTCTTCGCCGGGTGACGGCGAGGCGGTCGGCGGGGCCCTGGACATCACAGCCCGGTCACGTGGCCGGGTCGCGATGAACGTCTTAGGAATAGACGCCTAGGCTGGGATCGGAACATTGTCCGAGCGGTGATCAGATGCGTGGTGCACCGAATGACGAGGGGGGAGCGGTCGCCGTGAGTGGACAGGAGCAGGCGGGGGCTGCCACCGAGTCCGAGCGGGCCGAGCCGATCGCCGCCGCCGAGACGCGACGGATGCTGGCCGGGCGCTACGAGTTGGGGGATCGGCTCGGTCGTGGCGGCATGGGCACGGTCTGGCGCGCCCGGGACCTGATGCTGGACCGCGAGGTGGCGGTCAAGGAGCTGACCGTCGACCACCTGCCGGAGGAGGATCTGGCGATCCTTCAGTCCCGGATGAAGCAGGAGGCCAGAGCCGCGGCCCGGATCAAGCACGCCGGTGTGATCACCATTCACGACGTGCTGGAGCAGGGTGGCCGGCCGTGGATCGTGATGGAGCTGATCGACGGCCGCTCGCTGGCCGACGTGATCTCCCAGGACGGCCCGCTCTCCCCGCGCGAGGCGGCCGAGGTCGGCACCCAGGTGCTGGCCGCGCTGCACCGGGGCCACCAGCTCGGGGTGCTGCACCGGGACGTCAAGCCGGCCAACGTGCTGCTGGAGCACGGCACCGGCCGGGTGGTCCTGCTCGACTTCGGCATCGCCAAGTTCGAGGGCTCCTCCGAGCTGACCCGCCCCGGCGACCTGGTCGGCTCGCCCGACTACCTGGCGCCCGAGCGCGCCCAGGGCGAGCGCCCCGGACCGGCCTCGGACCTGTGGGGCCTGGGCGCCACGCTCTACACCGCGGTGGAGGGCCAGTCGCCGTTCCGCCGCTACGACCCGCTGAGCACGCTGGCCGCCGTGGTCTCCGAGCCGCTGCCCGAGCCGCGCAACGCGGGCGCGCTCGGTCCGGTGCTGGCCGCGCTGATGGCCAAGGACGCGAACGACCGCCCGAGCGCGGACGAGGCGCTGCAGATGCTGCGCGAGGTGAAGTCCGGCTACACCCTGGGGATCACCGTGCGGCCTCCGCTGCAGCGGGTGCCCACCCAGGTGGTGCCCATAGTGGACCGCCGGCCGGCCGAGGAGGAGCCCGCGACGCCCTGGGTGGCGAGCGGGCAGCAGCCGCCGGTCGCCCAGGGCGCCGCGACGGCGCAGACCCCGTCGGTCGCGCAGACCCCGTCGGTCGTCCAGCACACCCCCACGGCAACCTCGCTCCCGGCCGCGGCCCCCGCCCCGGCGCAGGCGCCCGCCCCGCCCGCGCGCCGTCGTCGCCGGGGCCTGCGGACGGCGCTGGTCGGGCTGACCGCGGCCGTGGTCAGCGGCGCGGTGGCCTTCGGGGTGGTCCGGCTGGAGCACCGTGGCACGCCGGTGGCCGACCCGTCCACGTCGGTGAGCAGCACGCCCAGTGCCTCCCCGAGCAGCCCGGTCACGACCGCCCCCACCGGCACCGCCGTGCTCTCCGGGCCGGCGCCGGCCGGCTACGCGTGGCAGACCGATCCGAGTGGCTTCCGCTTCCCGTTGCCGCTGGACGGCGGCTCCTGGCAGCGCACCATGGACGACAAGAACCAGATCTTCTACAGCCCCGACAACAAGCGGCACTTCCTCCAGTTCGCGGTCACGGTCGGTGACGCGGTCGCGCCGTACGACAACATGCTGAGCATGGAGGCGCAGCTGCGGCAGAACTCCAAGGACTACCACCGGGTGAGCCTGGTCCAGACCACCGTGCGCGGTCATGAGGCGGCTCGGCTGGAGTGGGGCTACACCCAGGTGTCCGGGTCGAACCCGGGCAAGCGCACGGTGATCGACGAGGAGTACCGGGACTCGGACGGGACCAGCTACGCGATCCTCTCGTCCGGCCCCGACGCCGACGGGGTCGCGACGCAGCAGCGGCTGACCGCGGTCCTCAACAACTTCAACCCCGTCGCCCAGTCCGGCGGCGCGGCCGTCCAGGCGCCCACGACGCCACCGACCGGCTGACCGCACGCCCGGCCGGACCCTCCCCGGACCCCGATCGCGCCCGCACTCGGGGTCCGATTCCTGTTACCGACGGGTACCGGACCCGCCGTCAAGAGCCTAGGCTGCGCCCATGACGGACATCACGGCAGAAAGCCGCAGCACCGGCCGCAACCCCGTGGCCCCGGGTGCCGGTCGTACGGTCACCTCGGCGGTCCCGCAGTCCCTGGTCCGAAGGCTCGCCCGGGGCATCACCGCCACCGGCGGCGCCGAGCCCGCGCTGACCCGGACGCCGCTGACCGGCGAGGTGCTGGCCGAGCTGCCGCAGTCGACCACCGAGGACGTCAAGGTCGCCTTCGAGCTGGCCCGGCGGGCCCAGCAGGCGTGGGCCGCGCAGCCGGTGCGGCGCCGTGTGGCGGTGCTGCTGCGCTTCCACGACCTGCTGCTCAAGCGGCAGGACGAGGTGCTCGACCTGATCCAGGCGGAGACCGGCAAGGCCCGGCTGCACGCCTTCACGGAGATCCTGGCCACCACGATGGCCGCCCGCCACTACGGGCGCGCCGCGGCCGGCTACCTCAAGGACCGCCGTCGCGGCGGCGCGGTCCCGGTCCTCACCAAGGCGGTGGAGGCCCGCCGGCCCAAGGGCGTGATCGGCCAGATCTCCCCGTGGAACTACCCGCTGGAGCTGTCGGTCGGCGATGCGCTGCCGGCCTTCGCCGCGGGCAACGCGGTGGTCAACAAGCCCGACACGCAGACCGCGCTGACCGCGCTGTGGGCCCGCGAGCTGCTGATCGAGGCCGGGCTGCCGGCGGATCTGTGGCAGATCGTGGTGGGCGAGGGGCCGGTGATCGGCCCGGCCGTGGTCGAGCACGCGGACTACGTCGCGTTCACCGGCTCCACCGCCACCGGGCGCGAGGTGGCCCGGCGGGCGGCCGGCCGGCTGGTCGGCGCCTCGCTCGAACTCGGCGGCAAGAACGCCATGCTGGTGCTTGCCGACGCCGATCTGGACAAGGCGGCCGAGGGCGCGGTGCGGGCCTGCTTCGACTCCGCGGGGCAGCTGTGCATCGCGGTCGAGCGGCTCTTCGTGCACCGCTCGGTGGCCGATGCCTTCCTCGCCCGGTTCGCCGAGCGGACCAGGGCGCTGCGCCTGGGCGCCGGCCTGGCCTATGGCGCGGACATGGGGTCGCTGGTCTCCGAGCGGCAGCTGGAGACGGTCAGCCGGCACGTGGCGGAGGCCGTCAAGGCGGGCGCCACGGTACTGGCCGGCGGGCAGGCCCGCCCGGAGCTGGGGCCGCTCTTCTACGAGCCCACCATCCTGGACGGGGTCACCCCCGAGATGGCGGTCTGCACGCAGGAGACCTTCGGCCCGGTGGTCTCGGTCTACCGGTTCGACACCGAGGAGGAGGCCGTCGAGCGGGCCAACGCCACGCCGTACGGGCTCAATTCGAGCATCTGGACGAAGGACACCCGGCGCGGCCGGGCCATCGCGGCCCGCTTGCGCACCGGCACCGTCAACGTCAACGAGGGTTACGCGGCGGCCTACGGCTCGGTGGCCTCGCCGATGGGCGGTATGGGCGAGTCGGGGCTCGGCCGCCGGCACGGCGCGGAGGGCATCCTGCGCTACACCGAGGGCCAGACCATCGCGACCCAGCGGCTGTTGCCGATCGCGCCGTCGCTGGGTCTGACCGACGAGAAGTTCGCGGCGGTGTTCACCACCAGCCTGCGGGCGTTGAAGGCGCTGGGGCTCAAGTGACCGACGGGGAGCAGGCGGTGGAGGACTTCGACTACGACGTGATCGTGGTCGGCTCGGGGTTCGGCGGCTCGGTCAGCGCGTTGCGGTTGACCGAGAAGGGCTACCGGGTCGCGGTGCTGGAGGCCGGGCGGCGCTTCGGGCGCGACGAACTGCCCAGGAACTCCTGGGACGTGAAGAACTACCTGTGGGCGCCGGGTCTGGGCCTGTACGGCATCCAGCGGATCCACCTGCTGGCCAACGTGCTGGTGCTCGGCGGGGCGGGGGTGGGCGGCGGCTCGCTCAACTACGCCAACACGCTCTACGTACCGCCGAAGGCCTTCTTCGAGGACCGGCAGTGGCAGCACATCACCGACTGGGCCGAGGAGTTGGCCCCCTTCTACGACCAGGCGCAGCGGATGCTCGGGGTGCGCGCCAACCCCACCACCACGCCCTCGGACGTGCACCTGAAGGCGGCGGCCGAGCGGATGGGAGTGGGCGACAGCTTCCACTTCGCGCCGGTGGGCGTCTTCTTCGGGGACGGCCGGGACGCCGACGGGAGTGCCAAGGCGGCCCCGGGCGGCGAGGTGGAGGACCCGTACTTCGGCGGCGCCGGGCCGAGCCGCAAGGCCTGCGTGGAGTGCGGCGAGTGCATGACCGGCTGCCGGCACGGCGCCAAGAACACGCTCACCGAGAACTACCTCTTCCTGGCCGAGGCGGGCGGCGCCGAGATCCACCCGCTCACCACGGTGGCCCGGATCCGCGAGCTCGACGGCGGCTTCGCGGTGGACGTCAAGCGCACCAACGCCCGCGGCGCGGCGGCCGAGCGGGCCGGCGCCAGGACGCTGACCGCGGCCAGGGTGGTGGTGGCGGCCGGCACCTACGGCACCCAGACGCTGCTGCACACCATGCGCGACCAGGGCCGGCTGCCCCGGATCTCGGCCGCGCTCGGCAAGCTGACCCGCACCAACTCCGAGGCGCTGGTGGGCGCGCAGACCACGCCCCGGCGCTACGGCGGCCCGGTGGACTTCACCAAGGGGGTGGCGATCACCTCCTCGATCCACCCCGACGAGAACACCCACATCGAGCCGGTGCGCTACGGCAAGGGCTCCAACGCGATGGGCTTCCTGTCGATCCTGCAGGTGCCGGGCGGTGGCCGCGGTCCGCGCTGGCTGCGGGCCGGTGCCACGGCGGTCAAGCACCCCACGGTCTTCGCCCGTTCGCTGAGCAACTACCGCTGGTCGGAGCGGACCATCATCGGCCTGGTGATGCAGTCGCTGGACAACTCGATCACCGTCTCGCTCAGGCAGAAGGGCCTGGGGAAGGGCAAACTGACCTCCCGGCAGGGCCACGGCGAGCCGAACCCGACCTGGATCCCGGCCGCCGAGCAGGGCGCCCAGGCGCTGGCCGCCGAGATCAACGGGTTCGCGGGCAGCACGGTCGGCGAGATCTTCGACATCCCGATGACCGCGCACTTCATCGGCGGCTGCCCGATCGCGGACAGCCCCGAGCACGGCGTGGTCGACCCCTACCAACGGCTCTACGGCTACCCGGGGATCAGCGTGGTGGACGGCTCCACGATCTCCGCCAACCTCGGCGTCAACCCCTCGCTGTCGATCACCGCGCAGGCCGAGCGGGCGATGTCGATGTGGCCCAACAAGGGCGAGCCGGACCCGCGGCCGGCCCAGGGCGAGGCCTACCGTCGGGTTCCCGCGGTCGTGCCGGTGCGGCCGGCGGTGCCCGCCGGGGCCTTCGGCGAGCTGCGGCTGCCGCTGCTCGCGGTGCCCGAGGTGCCGAAGAAAGAGAAGCAGGGGTAGGCACGTCCGGTGGGTCGCCAAGGACCGTTACACACCCGCGCGGTGGGTGTTACACGGCCGGCGGCCCACCGTGCGGTGGGCTTCCTAGCGTGGGCACCACACCGCCTGGGCCACCAGGGCCCAGTCGGCGGAACCTCGGAGGACCACCCATGTCACGTGCTCGTTCCCCGCGTCGCTCCGCGCGTCTGACGCTGGTCGGCTTCGGCGTCGCGGCCGTTCTGGCCGGCTCCACGACGGCTGCCTTCGCGGACGGCGCGCCGAGCGCCGCGCCCACCCCGGCGGCCAGCGCGCCGGCTCCCGCGTCCACCCCGGCGGCCAGCGCGCCGGCTCCCTCGTCCTCGCCGAGCGCCCCGGGCGGGGTGGCCGTCATGCCGACGCCGGCGGCCGGCGGGCCGGCTCCCGCGTCGACTCCCGCGGCCGGCTCGGCGGTCAAGGTCGCGGCTCCCTCCTCCTCGCCGAACGCCTCGGGCGGTGCGGCTGTCATGCCGACCCCCGCGGCCGCCGGCTCGGCCAAGGGCGTCGCTCCCTCGGCCTCGGCGAGTGCGCCGGGCGCGTCGGCCACCGCCGGCTCGGGGGCGCAGGTCAAGGCCGTGCCCAAGGGCGGCGCCCAGACCGGTGAGGGTTCGACCGGCACCTCCTCCACCGCGCTGGCGGGTGGCTCGGTGCTGGGCGCCGGCGGCCTGGCGGCCATCGGCTACGCGATCCGCCGTCGCCGTGCGGGCTCGGCGGCCTGAGCGCCGCCGCCACGGTCGGCGCCCGCGCAGGTGGGCGCCGTTCGCGGCGGGCGGTGCCCTCGCCCTGGCGCTCGGCGGGTTCCTGCTCGGGCACACCACCCAGCAGCCGCCGCCCGTGCGGATCAACACGGTCGCGGCAGCGCCCATGAACAGCCAGGACACGCCGTCGGGGACCGCGCCCAGCGGCGCGGCGCCCGCCGGCGCCCCGTCCGGCGGTGCGAAGCCGGCCGCGCCGCCGACCCGGCTGGTGATCCCGAGTATCGGGGTGGACGCCGCGGTAAGTCCCGGTGGTCTGAACTCCGACGGCACGGTGGAGGTCCCGCCGCTTGACCAGCCGTCCCAGGTCGACTGGTACGACCAGGGGCCCGCGCCCGGCGCGGTGGGTCCCGCGGTGCTGCTCGGTCACGTGGACACCAAGGCCGGTCCCGCGGTCTTCGCCAAGCTGCCGAAGCTCAAGCCGGGCGACCGGATCGAGATCCACCGCGGCGACGGCAGCACGGTGACCTTCCAGGTCCGCAAGCTGGAGCAGCCGCACAAGGACCAGTTCCCGACCGACGAGGTGTACGGGAACACCGACACACCGCAGTTGCGGGTGATCACCTGCGGCGGATCGCTGCAGAGCAACGGGCATTACTCCGATAACATCATCGTCTTCGCGGATCTGGTCTCGTCCTAGGGCCGGTCCGACCGCCTGACGATGCAACCTGCCGGGTGCTCGCGGACGTGTCAGCCGCTGACCGGGGCCGGCGACCGAAACGTCCGCAAGCCCCGTCCGCCCCGTCGAAAGGCGCTGTTCCGCGTGAGTTCCTGGCTCAGTCGCACCGCCGCCCGGTGCGGCGTGGTGCCCGCCGTGCTGGCCCTGGCCGCGCTGGCCGCCCTGGCGGGCTGCGCCGACACCGGGCAGCTGCACGACGCCGGTGCGACCCGTCCGCTCTCGGCGCCCTCCAGCCCGCCCACCCCGGTGGCGCTGTGGGCGGCGGTGGGCACCGCGCCCACCCCGTCCGCCTCGGCCACGCAGCCGGTGGGCGCGCTCACCCCGGTCCCGGGCATCACCGTGTCCGGCGCCGACCTGCGCTCGGCGGACGTCCACCAGCTGCTGCGGCAGGACCCGCAGCTGAAGGACGCGGAACGGGCGGCGCTGGCGGGCTGCACCGGCTGCCAGGTGCTCGATCCGCGCTACGCCGACCTGGTCGGCGACGGCGGGGCCGAGCTGATCACCGCCGTGCTCACCGCCGACCAGCACGCCTACCTGCACGTCTACCAGTTGCGGGACCACCAGGTGCTGGCGGTGCCGGAGATCTCGGTGCTGCCCGGCTTCACCGCGCAGACGGTCGGCCGGGACCTGGTGGTGAACGAGCCGACCAGCGCGGCCACCGAGACCAGCAGCACCTACCGCTGGGACAGCGGCCAACTGGTCCGGGTGGAGACCAAGTTCACCGGGCCCGACACGATGACCACGCCCGACTGCCAGCCGGGCGTGGTCACCCAGCCCTACCCGCCCGGCAAGCCCTCCCACCCGCAGCCCTCCGCCGTGGCCTCCGCCGGGCCCGCCGCCGCGCCGTCGGGGCCCTCCTCCTACCTGCCGCCCACGGCGCCGCCCGGCGCCAAGACCTCGGCGTCACCGAGGACCGGCGTCGGGCCGGTCACCAGTGCGGTACCGGCGAACACGCCACCGGTGAACCCGGCACCGTCGAATTCGGCGCCGGTGAATCCGGCACCGTCCAACTCGGCGCCATCGTCCGTGGCACCGTCGAAGCCGACCGCGGAGCGCACACCATGACCACCTCCGGCACACCGCGGATCCTGCTGGTCGAGGACGACGAGGTGATCCGCGAGGCGACCCGGATGGCGCTGGAGCGCTACGGGTTCCCGGTGGACACCGCCGCCGACGGCCTGGAGGGCCTGGAGCGGTTCCGCGCCGGGCGCCCCGACCTGATGCTGCTCGACGTGATGCTGCCGCTGCTGGACGGCGTGGGCCTGTGCCGCCGGATCCGCGAGGAGAGCCAGCTGCCGATCCTGATGATGTCGGCCCGCACCGACCCGATCGACGTGATCTCGGGCCTGGAGGCGGGGGCGGACGACTACCTGGTCAAGCCGTTCGAGACAGCGGTGCTGGTGGCGCGGATCCGTACCGTGCTGCGGCGCACCGGGCTGCCCTCGGCCGCCCCGGTGAGCCCCGTGCCCGCCGCGCCGCCCGCCGCTCCTCCGGTGCCCCCCGTTCCACCGTTCCCGCCCACGGCACCGGCCCCCGCCGCCCCCATGGCCCCGCCCGCCGCATCCGCACCGCCGGCCCCCACGCGCACCGTGCGGTCGATCGACGGCCTGGAGGTGGACACCGACGCCATGGAGGTGCGCGCCGACGGCCGTCCGGTGCTGCTCACCCCCACCGAGCTGCGGCTGCTGCTGGAGTTCACCGCCGCGCCCGGCATCCTGCTGGAGCGGCACACCCTGCTGGAGCGGGTCTGGGACTACGCCTGGGGCGCCGACACCCGGGTGGTGGACGTGCATGTGCAGCGGCTGCGGGCCAAGATCGGCGCGGGCCGGATCGAGACCGTCCGCGGCTTCGGCTACAAGCTGCGCACCCGGCGCGGGACCGGCGGGGCCGAGTGAACCTGCGCCGCCAGATCGCGGTCACCGTCGCGCTGGTCTCCTGCCTGGTGGCGCTCACCGTCGGCCTGCTGGTCCACCAGGCCTCCGTCCAGCAGCACACCGACCAGGCGCGCAGCGCGGCCGAGAACGCGCTGGACGCCGCGCTGGACGGCTACAGCCGGACCGGGGCGCTGGCCTGGAACGCCAAGCTCGACGACCCCGAACTGCCGCCCAGGCTCCGCGAACTGGCCACCGACGGGCACCACGGCTCGATGCTCGTGCACGGCCCCACCGGGACCCGGATGTGGGCGGCGGCCGGCAGCAACGGCCGGATCTTCTCGCTCTGGATCGACTTCGACCAGGACGAGAAGGCCATCAGCGACCTGGACCGCAGCATCATGATCTCGGCCGCCCTGTCGGTGGTGGTGACGGTGCTCGCCGGGGTCCTGGTGGCACACCGGATCAGCCGCCGGCTGCGCACCGCGGCCCGCACCGCGCGCACCATCGCGCAGGGCGACCTGGGCGCCCGGATCGGATCGCTGGGCCGCTCGCGCGACGAGGTCGCCGAACTCGCCGCCGCCGTCGACTCCATGTCGGCCGTGCTGAGCAGCAAGCTGGAGAACGAGCAGCGGTTCACCGCCGACGTCGCGCACGAGCTGCGCACGCCGTTGACCGGCCTGCTCACCGCGGCCGGGCTGCTGCCGCCGGGGCGGCCCACCGAGCTGGTGCAGGACCGGGTGCGGGTGCTCTGCGCACTCACCGAGGACCTGCTGGAGGTCTCCCGGCTGGACGCGGGCGCCGAGCTGCCCGAGCTGTCCCCGGTCACCCTCGGGCCGTTGCTGAGGCGGATCCTGGCGGTGGCCGGGCCCGCGGTGGAGCTGCGGATCGAGGCGGACGCCGAGGTGACCACCGATCCGCGCCGACTGGACCGGGTGGTGGCCAACCTGGTGACCAACGCGCAGAAGCACGGCGCCGCGCCGATCCAGGTGGTGGTCGCCGGTCCCACCGTCACCGTTCGCGACCACGGCCCCGGATACCCGGCGGACGTCCTGGAGTTCGGGCCGCAGCGGTTCCGTACCGGTGCCCGGGAACGCGGCCGCGGGCACGGCCTGGGCCTGACCATCGCGCAGGGGCACGCGGCGGCGATCGGAGTCGGGCTGCGGCTGGCCAACCATCCGGACGGCGGCGCGCTGGCGGAGCTGACTTTCCGTCAGTAGGCCCGGCTCGCAGGCGAGTCGACCCCTCCCTTGCCAGGGTGAGCGGCCGCGCCGGACCGGGCGGGGGCGGCGGCCCCGGGCAAGGCTGCCCGGGCAAGGGGCTGTCCGGGTAAGGCAAAGGGCCCCGCGGGGGAACGGGGCCCTTTGTCGCTCAGCACACGGCGTCAGGGCTGCGCCGGTGCTGCGGCGACGGCGCCGGGGGATGAGCGCCGTCTATTCGGTTGGCTTCGTGTCGTGCCCCGGCGGACCGGGCGCGAACGCGGGCCGGGCGCCGGGAGGTGGTCCCGCGCACCGACTGGCCGCCGTACCCTCACGGAGTGTGAGGCGATACCCACTGTTACCGCCGATGGGCAGTCGTGGGAAGCAAGTGACCGACGGCCCGAGTCGGCCACCGGAGAACCCCCTCCCCAGCATCGTGGTGGACACAGGCCATGCTCTGCAACCGATTCGGCCGACTTCGGTCCAGCGCATTTTTCGCCGACCGTGCTCCTGGCAGCCTCTCGGCAGCTGGTCCGGACCTGTTCCGGGCCCGGCGACCTGGGACGCTGCGGTGACGTTCGGTAGTCGTACAAGTCGTTCGACCGGGTGGTGCGGCGGTCGGTCCGGGCGTCCCCGGGCCTGCCGCCGCACCACCCGGCGCAGTCGGGAGCCGGCCGCTGTCCCCTGCCGCCGGTTCCACCGCACCCGCGCGCGGTCCCACGGCGCTCCGGCCCGCCGGTGCCGCCGGCGGCGGAGCGCCACACGCACGAGTGGACTGGAATCTTCCACGCGTGGTCCTGCCGGACCGTACGGGCGCGGGCCCGGGCGCCGATGCGCCGCACCTGGCCGGTACGGCGCGGTCGTACGGTCGCCGGTAGAACGAGCGCGCGCCCGGTGCGGACACGGCCGATGGGGGAGTCGCGGGCAAAGGGGTGAAAGGGGTGAAGAGGGCGGCCGGTAGAATCGGTGGTGACACCCCCACCGGTCGCCCGCCGCCGCCCTTGCCGGCGCGCTGCGTGCGACACCTCCCGTTCGCTGCCGGAAGGCCGTCTGTGTCCTCTGCTACCCCCGACCAGTCCGTACCGTCGGTCGACACCGTCCTGGTGGTCGACTTCGGCGCCCAGTACGCCCAGCTCATCGCCCGTCGGGTGCGTGAGGCACGGGTCTACAGCGAGATCGTGCCGAGCACCATGCCGGTCACCGAGATGCTCGCCAAGAACCCGAAGGCGATCATCCTCTCCGGCGGTCCGTCCTCGGTCTACGAGGAGGGCGCGCCGCGCCTCGACCGCGCGATCTTCGAGGCCGGGGTGCCGGTCTTCGGCATGTGCTACGGCTTCCAGCTGATGGCGATCACCCTCGGCGGAACGGTCGACGACAACGGTGCGCGCGAGTACGGCCGCACCCCGCTGCACGTCACCAAGGCCGGCTCGACGCTCTTCGAGGGCACCCCGGCCGAGCAGTCGGTGTGGATGTCGCACGGCGACGCCTGCTCCGCCGCCCCCGAGGGCTTCACCGTGACCGCCTCCACCGACGTGGTCCCGGTCGCCGCCTTCGAGAACGACGAGGCCAAGCTCTACGGCGTCCAGTACCACCCCGAGGTGCTGCACTCCACGCACGGCCAGCAGATCCTGGAGCACTTCCTCTACCGCGGCGCGGGCCTGGCCCCGACCTGGACCACCCACAACGTGGTCGACGAGCAGGTCGCGCTGATCAAGGCGCAGGTCGGCACCAAGCGCGCGATCTGCGGCCTGTCCGGCGGCGTGGACTCCGCGGTCGCGGCCGCGCTGGTGCAGAAGGCCATCGGCTCCCAGCTGACCTGCGTCTACGTGGACCACGGTCTGATGCGCCAGGGCGAGACCGAGCAGGTCGAGAAGGACTTCGTGGCCGCCACCGGCGTCAAGCTCAAGGTGGTCGACGCCCAGGAGCGGTTCCTGACCGCGCTCAAGGGCGTCAGCGACCCGGAGCAGAAGCGCAAGATCATCGGCCGGGAGTTCATCCGGGTCTTCGAGCAGGCGCAGGCCGAGATCGTGGCCGAGGCCGGCGAGCACGGCGAGTCGGTCGACTTCCTGGTCCAGGGCACCCTCTACCCGGACGTGGTGGAGTCCGGTGGCGGCACCGGCACCGCGAACATCAAGTCGCACCACAACGTCGGCGGCCTGCCGGAGGACCTGCAGTTCTCGCTGGTCGAGCCGCTGCGCAAGCTGTTCAAGGACGAGGTCCGGATGGTGGGCCAGGAGCTCGGCCTGCCCGAGGAGATCGTCCAGCGCCAGCCGTTCCCGGGCCCGGGCCTGGGCATCCGGATCGTCGGCGAGGTCACCAAGGAGCGCCTGGACCTGCTGCGCGAGGCCGACGCGATCGCCCGCGAGGAGCTGACCGCGGCCGGGCTGGACCGTGAGATCTGGCAGTGCCCGGTGGTGCTGCTGGCGGACGTGCGCAGCGTCGGCGTGCAGGGCGACGGCCGTACCTACGGTCACCCGATCGTGCTGCGCCCGGTCTCCTCCGAGGACGCGATGACCGCCGACTGGTCGCGCCTGCCCTACGAGGTGCTGGCCAAGATCTCCACCCGGATCACCAACGAGGTGCGCGACGTCAACCGCGTGGTGCTGGACGTGACCAGCAAGCCGCCGGGCACCATCGAGTGGGAGTGATCGTCCAGCGGGCCTGACCGGGCCCGCCGGAAAACTCCCGTCAGCTGTTGAACGGCCGCACCGCCATCCGCGTACCCGTGGGTGGCGGTGCGGCCGTTCGCGTCAGATCCGGCCGGGTCGCGGCTGGGCGCCAAGCCGGCGCCCAGGTGGGCGGGATACCGTCGGGATCGGGCTGGAACGGGCAGAATCCCACCCGAACCGGTCGCGGGTGGACAGGCTGTGGCGTGGAGAGGCGGACTGCTGTGGGAAGGGTGACGCGATGATGGAGGGGACCACGGACCCGGTGGAGACCGCTGGACCGACCGCTGTGCCGACCGCTGGACCGACCGCTGTGCCGACCGCTGGACCGCCCGTGGGGCCGGCACCCGCGGGGCCGGGCGGCCGGGCGGCGCGGGCGGCCCAGCGCCGGGCGTTCGCCGGTCGGTACGCGCTGCTGCCGGTGCGCCTGTTCCTCGGCGTCACCTTCGCCTTCGCGGGCCTGGACAAGCTCGCCGACAGCCACTACCTGGCCGGGGCCGGCGACCCGCAGTCCTTCTACGCGCAGACCGTGGCCGCCCGGGCGAACAGCCCGATCGGCTGGGCCCTGGCCCCGGCGCTGCACCAGCCCACCTTCTTCGGCCTGCTGATCGCCTTCGGCGAGCTGGCGGTCGGGCTCGGCACGCTGTGCGGGCTGTGGGGCCGGGTGGCCGCGCTCGGCGGCGCGCTGCTCAGCCTGACCCTGTTCCTGACCGTCAGCTTCCACATCTCGCCCTACTACCTGGGCAACGACCTGCCCTACCTGATGGCCTGGACCACCCTGCTGCTGGCCGGGACGCCGTACCTGTCGGTCGACGGCTTCATCGCGGGCCGGGCCGAGCGCGACCGGCGGCGCGGCCTGGAGGAGGAGGCGGTGCGCCGACGCAGCTTCCTGGACGGCTCCATCGCGGCCGTCGCGCTCGGCGGGGCGGGGCTGCTGGGCGGCTCGCTGACGGCCACCTTCATCCGCCGGAAGCCCAAGCCGGCCACCACCGCCACCGCTGCCGGGGGCGCCCCGGTGAGCGCCCCCGCGGGCGGCGCGAAGGTCTCGGTCGCCGTCGCGGCCGTCCCGGTGGGCGGCTCCGCCACCGTCACCGACCCCGCCAGCGGCGACACGGTCTACATCGTCCAGCCCACGGCGGGCCAGTACTGCGGCCTCTCCTCGGTCTGCACGCACGCCGGCTGCGCCGTGGACGCGCCGAAGCAGGGCCAGCTGCACTGCCCCTGCCACGGTTCGAAGTTCGACGCCACCACCGGCGCGGTGCTGGCGGGCCCGGCGGTCAAGCCGCTGCCGCGGTACCGGGTCACCAAGGACGGCGACCGGCTCGACCTCGGGCCGCTGCAGTCCTGACACCCCGCCGGTCGGGCCTCAGGCGTCCGGGTCCTGGGCGTCCGGGCCCCGGCCGCGGCGGGACATCGCGGCCACCGCACCCGCCAGTCCCGCCACGCCGAGCACGATCAGGGTGATCGGCATGACGATCCGTCCGTTCACCGAGAAGTCGTTCAGCGAGGCGACCAGGTAGAGCACGGCGATCACCGTGAACAGGCCGCCGGCCAGGAACGAGTAGAGGTCGAACCGATGCCGCTTCATCCCTGCACCACCTGAATGTCGCCGAGGTCGACCACGATGTCGAGGTCGATCGTTCCCTTGCTCGCCGCGCCGCCGACCGGGGCGAGGTGGACCGTCTGCCGGGTGCCGACGTCGCCGTCCAGCGTCCGGTCGGGCAGATGGACGCTGCCGACCACGGTGTGCAGGGTCAGGTTCGCCTCGACGTCGGGCGGCAGTGTCACGTCGGCCTGGCCCGCGCCCAGCCGCACGGAGGTGCTCACCGTGCCGCCGGCCGGGTCGACCGCCGACAGGTCCAGGGCGATGTCGCCGGCCCCCAGCGCGTACTGGTGCTGAACGGCCGCCGCATCGGCCGGCGTCCAACTGCGGTCGCCGACGCTCGCGTGCACCGAGGTGGCGGAGGTGCCGCCCGCGGCCAGCACGATGGTGAGCAGCAGGGCCGGGACGGTCAGCACCCTGGCCCGGCCGAACTTCACGCCCACCAGCATGGTCAGGCCGAGCCCGAGCAGGCAGGTGGCCAGCATGCTGGAGAGCAGCGTCGTGCTGCTGTGGTGCCCGCTCACCGTCCAGACCAGCCAGGCCGCGCCGACCGAGAGCAGGAGGCCGAAGGGGGCCAGCACCGAGCGGGACCGCCGCTCGTGGCGCACCGGGTGCGGCATCGGCGGCATGGGCGGGTACGGCGCGGCGGCGGACTTGCGCAGCGGGTCGCCCTCGGGCAGGTCGCTCCGCTGCCACCAGGGCTGGGCGGGCGCGCCCGGGGGCGGGGTGGTGCCGTAGGGGTTGCGCTCGGGGTGCCGCGGGTCCCACAGGTAGCCGGTGCGGCTGGGGGGCGCGTCGGCGGGTGGCGCGTCGGCCCGCCCGGCGCCGTCCCGCGCCGCCTGGGCGGAGCGGCTCAGCGTCTCCTTGGCCAGGTTGACGCGTTCCTGCACCTCCTCGCTGTGGTTGGCCCACTCCTCCCGCAGGTGCGCCTTGACCTCGGCCGCGCGGCCGGCCCACTCCTCGTGGAAGTCGCGCCGCCAGGTCTGCCAGTCGCTCAGCGGCGAGGTGGCCCCGAGGCCGAGGTCACCGGCCGGGCCGGTGGGCCGGTCGTAGGGACCGCCCTGCCGCGGCGGCTGCCCGAGCCCGCGGGCCCGGCGGCGGCGCTCGGGGTCGTGCCGCACCGCGAAGAAGATCATCGCGCCGAGCAGCAGCAGCGGGAAGGTGGAGTCACCGCTGCCCATCCAGGAGAAGAAGACCCCGGTGCCGATCACGGTCAGCAGCACCGCGCCGATCGACTGGCCGTCCACCCGGCCGGTCAGCACCCGCTGCAGCTCGGTCCGTCCGTGCTTCCCGTCCGGGTGCTCGGTGGGCACGATCAACCAGGCCAGGCCGTACAGGAACAGCCCGAGTCCGCCGGTCAGGCAGAGCACTGCCGTGACCACCCGGAACACCACCGGATCGATGTCCAGGTGCCGGCCGAGCCCCCCGCAGACCCCCGCCACCACGCGGTGGCTCTCGTCGCGCACCAGGGGCGGGCGTTCGCCCCCGGGCTGTTCCTGGGCGGCCCGCTCGTCCTCGGCCGCGTTCTGCTCCTGCGTCATGGCTCCATCCTGGGGGCTGGGAGCGGCAGGCGGGAGCGGGGTGGGCCCTGTGCGGACCCTGATCTCACCCTGAGACAGCGCTCAGGGACGGCCGGCGGCCTCGCGCAGCGGGGCATCGTCGACCAGCCGGCCGGCCTCGTCGTCGAGGGTGCCGAAGAAGGCCAGCGCCATCCTGTCGTAGCCACGGTCGTTGGGGTGCAGCCGGTCGTACCACTCGTCGGCGGTCAGCGCGGGCGGGGTGACGTAGCTCAGCTGGTTCCCCAGCTCGCGCTCGGTCGACTCCAGGGTCCGGGCCTGGCGGTTGAAGCGGCGCACCTGGGTCTGCAGGCCGCCGGTGGTGGGCAGCAGGCCCTGCAGGATGACGGTGATGCCGGGGCGGTCGGTGAAGATCTGCTCGACCAGGGCCTGCAGGCGGTCGGTCGCGTGGTCCTTGTCCGTCCCGCGGTCCAGGTCGTTGATGCCGATGTGCAGCAGCACGATGTCCGGGTGCTGCGCGGCCAGCCAGCCGTCCACGTGGTCGCGGATGTCGTCGATCATCCAGCCGCTGTGTCCCTCGTGCCACGGGGAGGCGAAGGAGCCGTCGCGCTGCGAGCCGACGAACTCCACGGCGTAGCGGGACTGCCCGGTGATCAGCTGCCAGAGCGGCAGCCGGTAGCCGGCCTGGCTCTGGCTGCCGACGCCCACGGTGATCGAGTCGCCGAGCGGCATGACCCGCAGCACCGGCGGGGTGTCCCGGGGTGCGGGCGCGGCCTGGGCGGGAACGGAGCTGACCAGGCCGAGGCCGGAGCAGAGAATCGCGGCCAGCAGGGCAGCGACAGTCCGTTTCATGGCGGTACCTCCAGATGTATGACGATCTGTCAGATGCGCCGGATCATAGGATTGTTCGATCTTGGGATGAGTGGCGACACGCGGCGCTGTACGCCGGACCGGGTGGCGGTGCGGCCACCTGGCGAGGTCCGCGGGGGTCCGGCCGATCCGGCCCGGCGCGCGACAGGGTCCGCCGGGCAGGCCCTAGGGGAAGCACCCTGATGCGCTCGCCCCCGCGCGCGTGTGACCATCTGTGGCGTGGCAGTCCCCGGCACCGAAGCGAACCCGAGCACCTCCGCCTCCGACGCTCCACCGAGCGCGGGCGGCGAGCCGACCCCGGCCGCGGCCCGGCCGCCGTACCGCAAGCTCTACCGCAGTCCGCACTCGCGGATGCTGGGCGGGGTGGCGCACGGGCTCGCGGTGCACCTGGGCCTGCCGGTGGTCTGGGTGCGGGCGGCCTTCGTGCTGCTCACCTTCGCCAACGGGATCGGGGTGCTGCTGTACGCGGCCTTCTGGTTCGTGGTGCCGATCGGCATCGGCGAGCCGGGGGCCCGCGGCGCACTGGGCGTCAGCTATGTCTGGGCCAACGGCCAGTTCGTCCCGGCCGGTGCCTCCGGTGTGACCCCCGACCCGCTGCGCAAGGGCCGGCGCGGCCGGCTCGGGCGGCTGCGCGACATGCTGCAGGGCACCTTCCAGGGGGAACCGGTGATCGCGCAGGAGAGCGGAGCGGCGGGCTCGCCCACCTCGGGCAGCCGGCAGAACCTCGGCCAGCTGGCCGCCCTGCTGATGCTGGTCATCGGCGTGATGGCGCTGCTCAACGTGCTGAACATCCAGTCCTCCAGCCCCTACACCTGGCCGCTGCTGGCGATCGGGGTCGGTGTCGCGCTGGTCTGGCGGCAGGCCGACGACTCGCGCTGGCAGCGCTGGTTCGGCCTGGAGGGCGGCGGCAAGCGGCGGGTGGCCTTCACCCGGGTCGGCGTCGGCGTGCTGCTGGTGACCGTGGGCATCATCGGCTTCCTGGTGCTGCAGGGGGCCGGCTCCACCCTCGCCTCGGTGATCGAGGCCTCGCTGGCGGTGCTCGCCGGTGTCCTGGTGCTGACCGGACCGTACGCGCTGCGGATGTGGCAGGACCTCGCCACCGAGCGGACCGCCCGGATCCGGGCCCAGGAGCGGGCCGAGATCGCCGCGCACATCCACGACTCGGTGCTGCACACCCTCACCCTGATCCAGCGCCGCTCGGAGGACCCCAAGGAGGTCCAGCGCCTGGCCCGGGCCCAGGAGCGCGAGCTGCGGCTGTGGCTCTACCGCCCCGAGGCCGCCGCCGAGGCGGCCCCCGACACCCTGGCCGAGCGGCTGCGCTCGGTGGTGGCCGAGGTGGAGGACCGGCACGGGGTGCCGGTCGAGCTGGTCTGCGTGGGCGACTGCCCGATGGACGAGCGGCTCACCGCACAGATGCAGGCAGCGCGTGAGGCGATGGTCAATGCGGCCAAGTACGGTGGCGGGGGACCGGTGCAGGTCTACGCCGAGGTGGAGGGGAGGACGGTGTCGGTGTTCGTGCGCGACCACGGCCCCGGCTTCGACCCGGACACCGTGCCGGAGGACCGGATGGGCGTCCGCGAGTCGATCATCGGCCGGATGAAGCGCAACGGCGGCACCGCACGGGTGCGTCCCGCGCCGGACGGCGGCACCGAGGTCGAGTTGGAGATGGAGAGAGCTGCTGATGACTGACGCTGTTGCGCCCGACGCCGGGTCAGGGGGCCCCGAGCGGGTGGCACGGGTGGTCCTGGTCGACGACCACCGGATGTTCCGTACCGGCGTGCGGGCCGAGATCGGCCGCACCGAGGCCACCGGCATCGACGTGGTGGGCGAGGCCGACGACGTGGAGTCGGCGGTCCGGGTGGTCGCCGAGACCCGCCCCGACGTGGTGCTGCTCGACGTCCACCTGCCCGGTGGCGGCGGTGTCGAGGTGCTGCGCCGTTCCACCGCCGTGATGGGTGAGCCGGGCGGCGTGAAGTTCCTGGCGCTGTCGGTCTCCGACGCCGCCGAGGACGTGATCGGCGTGATCCGCGGCGGCGCCCGCGGTTACGTCACCAAGACCATCACCGGTGCCGACCTGGTCAACGCGGTCTTCCGGATCGCCGACGGCGACGCGGTCTTCTCGCCGCGGCTGGCCGGCTTCGTGCTGGACGCGTTCGCCGCCACCGACACCCCGCCGGTGGACGAGGACCTGGACCGCCTGACCCAGCGCGAGCGCGAGGTGCTGCGGCTGATCGCCCGCGGGTACGCGTACAAGGAGATCGCCAAGCAGCTGTTCATCTCGGTGAAGACGGTGGAGAGCCACGTCTCGGCGGTGCTGCGCAAGCTGCAGCTGAGCAACCGGCACGAGCTGACCCGCTGGGCGACGGCGCGCCGGCTGGTCTGACGGCCGGGGCACAGGAGCCGGTACGCGACCCTTTCGGGTATACCCAGTATGCACTCCCCCTGGCATACTGGGTATGCAGTCTGCGTTGCCTGGATCCCGTCGACACCACGGGGTCGCATGACCTCCTGGCCGAAGAAGCGGCCCGGAGGCATCGTCTGGCCTTGAAAATTCCGGGCCACTAGTTGCCGTATTGTGGAGCACCGTGACCGACACCGCCGCCGCTTCGAGCCTCCCCGAGTCCGAGGCCTCCGACGATGACAACCAGCCGATCACGATCAGGGGACGCTCGCGTGGACCAGGGGCGGGTCGTGACGGTCTGCGGGAGTGGCTGTTCCGGGTGACCCCGTACCGGGTCACCGGTCTGCTCTTCCTGCTCGTGCTGGTGCCGATGTGTTTCGCGCTGCCCTGGTCGGGAGACCAGGGGCAGCACGCGTCGACCATCTGGCGACTGCGTGAGAACTTCTCGCACCCGACCAGCCCGCTGATCGACATCTCGGGGAACAACAGCCCCTACTTCGCGCCGTACCAGGTCTTCGGTGCGCTGGTGTCACTGGTCACCGGCCTGGTGCCGCTGAAGACGATGCACCTGCTCGCGGTCATGAACGTGGTGCTCGTGATCACCGGGATCGGCGCCTTCGTCCGGACCCTGACCAGCCGTCCGTGGGCACCGGTCATAGCCCTGTTCACGTACTTCTTCCTCTGGGGCGTCAACGTCGAGGTGTGGAGCGGCTACGAGTCGTGGCTCTCCTTCTGCCTCGGGCTGTCGTACCCGAGCGCCTTCGCGGCGGGCCTGATGTTCTGGCTCTGGGCGGGGACGCTGCGACTGCTGGGCCGGGTGCCCGACCGGGCGCCGCTCTCCGACAAGCTCGCCGTGCGGATCCCGGCGCATGTGGCCCTCGGCCTGGTGCTCTTCGTCGTCCTGCTGTCGCACCCGTTCACCGGCATCGTGATCTGCCTGGGCCTGGCCGGCATAATGATCGGCTCGCTGCGCGGCCTGTCCGTGCGCAACTGGCTGCTCTGGGTGCTGTCCGCGGCCGTCACCCTCGCCGCCGTGCTGGTCTGGCCGTACTTCAACCTGCTCGACCAGCAGCAGTCCTCCGCGCTGGACGCGATGCACCAGGGTCTGTACAGCGCCCCGCTGGCCTGGTTCGGCTTCGCCCTGGTGCTCGGCCTGCCCGCGCTGTTCCTGCGCTTCCGCCGCAACCGCATGGACCCGCTGGTGCTCACCTTCGCGCTGATCGGCGCGGTCGTGGCGTACGGCTGGTTCAGCGGTCACTACAGCTTCGGTCGCGCCTACCCGGGCCTGATCATGACGATGCAGCTGGCCGTGGCCATCGAGGCGGCGGAGATCCCGTGGAAGGACTGGTTCAAGCGTGAGCTGTCGCTGATGCTCACGGTGGCGCTGGCGCTCGGCATGTGGGTCCAGGCCGGCACGATCTTCTACCTGATCCCGAAGAAGGACTTCCCCAAGGGCGTGGTCGACAACGTCCAGACCTGGAACCCGTGGCCCGGCTACCAGTGGGTCGCCCAGTACGGCGTGAAGTACGGCGACGTCGTGATGACCTCCGGCGAGCGGCCGCTCGACCAGCTTCCGGCCTACGGCTACTACACCGTCAGCACCGACTACCCGGACCCGGCCGTGGCCCAGTCGGTGTTCGACCAGCGCAACCACGACGTCTGGGAGTTCTTCTACTCGAAGGAAGCCACCGACCAGGACCGCCGCGACCTGCTGACCAAGTACCACGCGAGCTGGGTGCTGATCATGCCCGGCCAGGGTGTGGTGCTGCCGAGCGGATCGGGCTACGAGCAGGTGGCGACCAGCCCCCAGGGTGAGTATCTGTACAAGGTGGTCAACTCCTGACAGAACCTCAACGCGAGCCCCGTCGGCTCGTGCCAGGTACGGCCGGTGGGCGCTCAGCGCCCACCGGCCGTACCTGTAGGCTCCCCTAGACGAAACGCCCCCCAGCGCCGCCCGGTGCTCCCGTAGGAAAGCGTCGACCGATGCCACTCTCCGTGCTGCCGAACCGGCTCAGGTCCGCTTCGGCTGACAGGCCCGCCCACGCCGAGCAGTCGAAAGGCTCCGGCAAGCACAGCCGGCCCAGGCTCTACGTGCTGGACGGCATGCGTCTGCTGGCCGCACTGAGCGTGATGAGCTTCCACCTGCTCGGCAAGCCGGTGGGCTGGGAGCAGACCTGGCACGGCAGTCCCGACAAGCTGATGCCGGGTCTGCACGGGGTGGCCATCTACGGCTGGATCGGCGTCGAGCTCTTCTTCCTGATCAGTGGCTTCGTGATCTGCATGTCCTGCTGGGGCAAGCGGCCGCAGGACTTCTTCATCTCCCGGGTGGTCCGGCTCTATCCCGCCTACTGGGCGGCGATGGCGATCACCACCGCCGTGGTCCTCACGGCCGGCTACTCGTTCAGCACGGTCAAGGACCTCACCCCGCGCAACATCATCGTCAACGCGACCATGCTGCCGTCGCCGCTGGGTGCCCCGCTGGTCGACCCCAGCTACTGGACGCTCTGGGTCGAGATGCTGTTCTACGTGCTGTTCGCCGTCGTGGTGGCGATGGGCCTGACCTACCGTCGGGTGGTGGCCTTCTGCGGGATCTGGACCTTCCTGGCGGCGATCGCGCCCACGGTGAACTTCCCGCTGCTCGACACGATCACCCAGCCCAGCTACACGCCGTTCTTCGTGGCCGGCATCACCATGTACCTGATGTACCGGTTCGGGCCCAACCTGCTGCTCTGGGGGATGCTCGGCTTCTCCTGGCTGGTGGCGCAGTACCGGCTGGAGGGCACCGTGCAGATGTACCAGCAGTGGCTGCCCCAGCACATCTCCTGGACCATCGCCGCCTGTCTGATGACCGGCTGTTTCCTGCTGGTCCTGGCGGCCGCGCTGGGCTGGCTCAACTGGATCAAGTGGCGCTGGCTGACCGTGGCCGGCTCGCTGACCTACCCGCTCTACCTGCTGCACCAGGAGATCGGGACGACCGCCATCTGCTGGCTGCGCCAGTGGCTGTCGCCGGGCGCGACGCTGGCCATCGTGGCCACCGGCATCCTGCTGCTCGCCTGGCTCATCCACCGACTGGTGGAGCGGCCGCTGACCCGAGCGATGAAGAAGGGCCTGGACTCGGCCTTCGCGTCGTTGACGACGATCGACGCGCAGGCCGGTGCGGCCAGAGAGAAGAAAGAGGGAACACCGCAGTGACAGTTCAGGCCACCGGGGCCGACGCGCCTGGCGCGCATCGGCTGGGGGGAACGGTGTCCGGCCGCGGGAGCGGCCTGCTGGACCGGATCAAAGGCGCGCTGCGTGAGGCCGCGCCGGCTCTTCTCGGCTACGCGGGGGTGCGGGCCGTCGGCGTACTGCTGATGCTGCTGCTTCCGCACAAGTACGCCGTGCTGCACCACCTGAGCGACCTGTGGGACGCGCACTGGTACACGGACATCGTGCTGCACGGCTACAACGACCATGTCGGCAACGGCATGAACGACATCCCGTACTCGACGCGGGCGTTCTTCCCGCTCTTCCCGATGCTCATCAAGGCGGTCTACACCGTCCTGCCGATCTCGGTGGGTGCCGCGGCGCTGGCGGTGGCCTGGGGGTCGTCACTGGTCGCGGCGGGGGGCATCTTCGCGGCGGTCTCGCACCGGTACAACCGCCGGGTGGGGGTGATCACGGCGGTGCTCTGGGGGGTCCTGCCGCACGCCGCGGTGCAGAGCATGGCCTACTCCGAGTCGCTGTTCACCGCGACGGCGGCGTGGGCGCTCTACGCGCTGCAGCGCCGCAACTGGATCTGGGCCGGTGCGCTGAGCCTGCTGGCCGGCCTGGTCCGGCCGACCGCCGCGGCCGTCGCGGCGGCGGTGGGCCTGGCGGCCGCCGTCGAGCTGGTCCAGCGGCTGCGCGGGCGGCACGACGAGCGCTCGCCCGCTCCGGCCTGGTGGCGCGTGGTGCTGGGCGCGGTGCTGTCGCCGCTGGGTGTCCTCGGCTACATCGGCTACGTCGACTACGTGCGCCGGTCCTGGAGCGGCTACTCCTACATCCAGTCCGCCTGGGGGACGCAGTTCGACGGCGGAGTGGGCACCGTCCGCTGGCTCGACGAGATGTTCCTGACGCCGGGCACGGGGCCCCAGCTGCTGAACCAGGTGGTGATCGCCCTGGTCGTGGTGGCCTACGTGGTCCTCTTCCTGCTCGCGCTGATCCAGCGGCAGCCGCTGCCGTGGCTGGTGTTCGCCGCGACGATGCTGGCCGTCGCGATCGGCAGCAGCGCCAGCGACGCCGCTCGGGCGCGGTTCCTGGTACCGGCGTTCGTGGTGCTGGTGCCGTTGGCCGCAGGACTGTCCCGGGTGCGGTCCCGGGCCTCGATCTGGGTGCTGCTCGGTTCGGCGGCGGTCTGTTCGGGGTTCTACGGCGTCTACCTGGCCTTCGCGAACGGCTACTCGCCGTGATCCTGCGGCTGGGCCGGTGCCGGCTGCGACAATGACGCGGAGTCCGGCACCGGCGTCGGCACCGCCTGCTGTGAATCGTCGGGCCGGCTGAGGGCGGGATCCGGGGGGCCGGTGGGCTGCGGCGGGTCGGCCGGAGCGAAGGTGAGCAGGGACAGCGCGCTCGCCATGGCCAGGCCCGTCAGGGTGCCCAGCGTGCGCAGGGAGCGGCGGGCGGGCAGGGGGAGGAGTGGGCGGCGGGGTCGGCGGTGCGTGCCCATGGGGCGACGGTAGCGGGTGCCCGGGGCGGCCCGGGCAGCACCGCGGTCGGTGACCGGAACTGTACGACCGGTGGCATGGGTCGATCACTGCTGCCCGGTTTCCGGCGGCCGCACGTCCTGTCGGCGGCGGGCCATAGACTCGGAGAGCCATGAGTAGCCTCTTTGACGACCTCCCGCTGCCCGGCTTCGAGCCCTTCGAGGCGAAGCCCGCCACCGCCGCGATGCCCGTGCACCTGGCCGAGGAGCCTCCGCCGGAGGACTACGACGGCCACCAGGGGTACGAGGAAGAGATCCCCGGTGATCTCTTCCGGACCGACTACGCCGCGCAGGCCGAGCGCGACGCCTACTACCGCAACGGCAGCCACCGCACCGTGGTCGACCCGGCGCAGCTGCTGGAGGGGATGAACGACCCGCAGCGCGAGGCCGTGCTGCACGCCGGGGCGCCGCTGCTGATCGTGGCCGGCGCCGGGTCGGGCAAGACCCGGGTGCTGACCCACCGGATCGCGTACCTGCTGGGCGCGCGCGGGGTGCAGCCGGGCGAGATCCTGGCGATCACCTTCACCAACAAGGCGGCCGGCGAGATGCGCGAGCGCGTCGAGCAACTGGTCGGGCCGCGGGCGCGGGCGATGTGGGTGTCCACCTTCCACAGCGCCTGTGTGCGGATCCTGCGCCGGGAGAGCAAGCGGCTCGGCTTCACCTCCAGCTTCTCGATCTACGACTCGGCCGACTCGCAGCGGCTGATGTCACTGGTCTGCCGGGACCTGGACCTGGACCCCAAGCAGTTCCCGCCGAAGTCGTTCACCGCCAAGGTCTCCAACCTCAAGAACGAGCTGATCGACGAGGAGACCTACACCGGGCAGGCCGCCAACCCGATGGAGCGCAAGCTCGCCGAGGCGTACACGCTCTACCAGGCCCGGCTGCGCGAGGCCAACGCGCTGGACTTCGACGACATCATCATGACCACGGTCAACCTGCTGCAGGCCTTCCCGGACGCGGCCGAGCACTACCGGCGCCGGTTCCGGCACATCCTGGTGGACGAGTACCAGGACACCAACCACGCGCAGTACATGCTGGTGCGCGAGCTGACCGGCGGCGCGGCTGGCTCGGCGCCCAAGCGCACGGTGGACGGCGACTTCGTGAACCCCGCCGCCGCGGGGCCGGCCGAGCTGCCGGCGGCCGAGCTGTGCGTGGTGGGTGACGCCGACCAGTCGATCTACGCCTTCCGCGGCGCGACGATCCGCAACATCCTCCAGTTCGAGGAGGACTACCCCGACGCCACCACGATCCTGCTGGAGCAGAACTACCGCTCCACCCAGACCATCCTGAGCGCCGCCAACTCGGTGATCGAGCGCAACGCCAACCGCCGCGAGAAGAAGCTCTGGACGGCCGGCGAACACGGCGAGAAGGTGGTCGGCTATGTCGCCGACGACGAGCACGGCGAGGCGCAGTTCATCGCCGAGGAGATCGACCGCCTCACCGACGCCGGCGACGCCAAGCCCGGTGACGTGGCGATCTTCTACCGGACGAACGCGCAGTCCCGGGTCTTCGAGGAGGTGTTCATCCGGGTCGGACTGCCGTACAAGGTGGTCGGCGGGGTGCGCTTCTACGAGCGCCGCGAGGTCCGCGACGTGCTGGCCTACCTGCGGGTGCTCTCCAACCCCGAGGACACCGTGCCGCTGCGCCGGATCCTCAACGTGCCCAAGCGCGGCATCGGCGACCGCGCGGAGGCGATGATCGAGGCACTGGCCTCCCGCGAGCGGATCTCCTTCGCCCAGGCGCTGCTGCGCGTCGACGAGGCGTACGGGATGGCCGCGCGCTCGGCCAACGCGGTACGCAAGTTCAACGAGCTGCTGGCCGGGCTGCGCCAGGTGGTCGAGTCGGGGGCCGGACCGGCCGCCGTGCTGGAGGCCGTCCTGGAGGAGACCGGGTACCTGGCGGAGCTCCAGTCCTCCACCGACCCGCAGGACGAGACCCGGGTGGAGAACCTCCAGGAGCTCGCCTCGGTGGCCCTGGAGTACGAGCAGGACCCTGGCGAGCGCCCCGACGCGGGCGAGGACGGCGCGCCGCCGGTCGGTTCGCTGGCCGACTTCCTGGAGCGGGTCGCGCTGGTCGCCGACTCCGACCAACTTCCGGACGCGCAGCGGTCCGGGACCGACGGAGGAAGCCCCGACGACGACGAGGGGCAGGGCGTCATCACGATGATGACCCTGCACACCGCCAAGGGCCTGGAGTTCCCGGTGGTCTTCCTGACCGGCATGGAGGACGGGATCTTCCCGCACATGCGGGCGCTGAGCCAGGTCAAGGAGCTGGAGGAGGAGCGCCGGCTGGCCTACGTCGGCCTGACCCGGGCCCGGCAGCGGCTCTACCTGACCCGCAGCGTGCTGCGCAGCGCCTGGGGGCAGCCGGCCTACAACCCGGCCTCGCGCTTCCTGGAGGAGATCCCGGCCGAGCTGGTGGAGTGGAAGGGCACGGTCGCCAAGGTCGCGCCGCCGTCCCGCAGCCTCTCGGTCGGCGGCTCGCGCTCCTCGGGCGGGCTGAGCTCGCAGGGGCCGAAGGCCGGCTGGGGCCGCTCCTCGACCCGGACGGTGACCGAGCGCGAGGTGGTCTCGCTGGCGGTCGGCGACCGGGTCAGCCACGACAAGTTCGGGCTCGGCACGGTGGCGGAGGTGGCGGGCAGCGGCGACAAGGCGAAGGCCACCATCGACTTCGGCGCCTCGGGCCGCAAGGTGCTGCTGCTGCGGTACGCGCCGGTCGAGAAGCTCTGAGCGGTCCGCTTTCGGACCGTCACCCGGCCCGGGGCCCTCGCGGGGTCCTGGGCCGGGTCCTTCGCCGCCCGGGTTTTCCCCCGCCCGCGCGAGGGAGCGCGGCCCGCGCGCCACGCGGCGCTAACCTCCCCTCAGATCCGTTGTCGCTGAGTGACGTTGGAGGCGCAGATGGTGGGGTCGGGCCCGATCCGGGTGGTGGTCGCCAAACCAGGTCTCGACGGCCACGACCGTGGTGCCAAGGTGATCGCGCGGGCGCTGCGGGACGCCGGCGTGGAGGTGATCTACACCGGCCTGCACCAGACGCCCGAGCAGGTGGTGGACACCGCGATCCAGGAGGACGCCGCCGGGATCGGCCTGTCGATCCTGTCCGGCGCCCATATGACCCTCTGCGCCCGGGTTCTCGAACTCCTCCGGGAGCGGGGCGCGGCGGACATCACGGTGTTCTGCGGCGGCATCATCCCGGCGCCCGACATCCCCGAGCTGAAGGCGCTGGGCGTCGCGGAGATCTTCACTCCGGGGACCACGACCGGCGAGGTGGTGGCCTGGGTGCGGGCCAACCTGAGCTCCGCGACCTGAGACCTCTGACGATGCGTCATGTCACCGCCTCGGTGAGCTCGGCGAGCATCGCCGCCCGGAACCGCAGCGTGCCGGCCAGCCGGGCGAAGGTCTCCGCCCAGGCGGTGTCCGGCGCGGCGTCGGCGGCCAGGGCGGCGACCGCCGGCGCGGTGGCGGGTGCGAGCGAACGCTCCGTCAGGCCCAGCACGCCGCTGTGGTTCCACGGGTAGGAGCCCGCCGCGGCCGCCCGCTCCAGGGCCGCCACCACGGCGGTGCTGAGCGGCGGGGTCCACGGGGTGGCGCAGGCGCCGAGCAACTGGAAGGCGTCGCCGGGGCCGTGGGTGCGCAGGAAGGCCGCGGTCCACAGCGCCCGTTCGGCCGGCGGCAGGACGGCGAGCAGCTTCGCGGGCGCGCCCGCGACGGCCGGCGAGCCGGGGCGGCGCGGTGGCGGGCCGAGCAGCGCCCGGGCCCAGGGGGCTTCGCCCTGGCGCACCGCGGCCCGTGCCCAGGCCTCGTGCAGCTCCTCCCGCCAGGGGCCGCTGCCGGTTGAGCCCGCTGCCGCGCGGGCGTTCGCCGCCGCGCGGGCGTCCACTCCTGCGCGGGCGTCCACTCCCGCACGGGCGTCCGCGACGGGCAGGGCGAGCAGTTGGCCCGGCGTCAGGCCGAAGGAGTCCGTCCAGCAGGAGAGCGGTGCGGCGGCCAGCACCTCGCCCAGCCACCAGGCCTGTTCGCCGCGCCCGGTCGGCGACTTGGGCGGGATCCCGTCGCGCTGCATCGCCTCGTCGCAGGCGGTGGGCGGGGTGACCAGCAGCACGCCGTCGACCAGCCGCACGGCGGCCCGCGCCCGCTCGGCCATCCGCCGGCCGAGCGCGGAGCCGGGCAGCGTGGAGAGCAGTTCGGCGGCGGTGGCGCGCACGTTCCTGCTGCGGTCGGCCAGGGCGGACTCCAGGAACGGCTCGTCGGCCGGTGACAGGCCCTCCTGCAGGGCGTCCAGGAAGAGCAGCCGGTCCTCGGCCCGTTCGCTCGGCCAGGTGCCGGCGAGCAGGGCCAGCGCGGCGGCCGGCTCCCGGCGGCGCAGTACGGTCAGATGGGTGACCCGCTCGGCGAAGAGGCCCTGCTGCCAGACCAGGTCGGCCTCGGTCGGCCCCTCGGCGCCCGCGGTGCGCAGCACATAGCGCCACTGCGGGTTCCGTTCGGCCAGCCAGCGGCCGAGCGGGCCGGCCAGCGCCACCGCGTCGCCGCGCAGTTCGCCGCGGGCCCGGGCGGCCTCCAGCAGGGCCGGGACCTGGTCGGCCGGCGGGCGGTAGCCGCGCTGGCGGGCCAACGCCAGCCACTGCGGCAGCAGTTCGGTGAGGTTGGGCTGGGTGGTGGTGCCGGCGGCCCGCCCGGCCAGCAGCACCGCGAGCCGGCGGGCCGCCGCCGCGGGCAGTTCGGGGCGCTCGTCCTCCCCGGCCGCGGGCTGCGGCGCCGGGGCGGGCAGCGGGAGCAGCCCGGCCCGCTGCCGGACGGCGGTCAGCGCGGCGAGTTCCAGCAGGGCGGTGGCCGGGTCGGTGCGCTCCACGCCCGCGGCGGCGGCCAGCAGGGCGGGCGGGCCGGCCGGCTCGGGCAGCGGGCGGCGGTCGGTGCCCAGCAGGGCGGTGCTCTGCAGCTGGGCCCAGTAGTCGGCGCTCATGCGGCTCCTCCCGTGGTCAGGCCGGTGGCGCGGCCCTGTTCGTCCCAGACCGTCACCGGGGTGAACCCGCGATGCCCGCAGTCGCCGAAGACCGTCACCGGACGGCCACCGGAGACCGCCGCCAGTCGCCAGAGCGCCCGCTCGGGGGCGTCGTGCAGGGGCAGTGCGTGCTGACGGTCCGTCAACTGCCAGCCGGAGGCGGTGGCGACGGGCCGCACCTCGCGCAGGACCGCCGGCCAGGACTCCGTCCAGGGGTCCGCGGCGACCGCCTCCCCGTAGCGGGCGAGGGCGGCGGCCACGGGCTCGGCCCGGGGGGCGCCGGGCGCGGGCGTGGGGGAGCCGTGCCGCGGGCCGAGGACGGCGCGCAGCGGCTGTGCGCCCGGCTGGAAGGCCAGCTCCGCCTCCAGCAACCAGCCGGTGGGCAGGGAGAGTTCGGGAGCCTGGCCGGGGCGGCCGTAGGAGAGCAGCAGGGCCGGCCGGCCGGTCTTGGCGCCGCGCAGCCACAGGCGGCGTGTGGTCAGCGGATCGTCGAGGACGTCCCGGCTGCCGAGGACCAGCCAGTGGTCGCGCACGGTGGGGCCGGCCAGCAGTTCGGCGCTGTCGGTGGTGAAGCCGACCCGGGCGCGCACGGTCCGGGCCAGCGGCTCGGGCAGCTCGCCGATCCGTTCGTAGGCGGCGGCCAGCAGGTGCAGCAGGGCGTAGCCGGCGAGCTGCCCGTCGGCCGGGAGGTGATCCAACTCCCGGGCCCTGGAGGCGAGTCCGGGCGCCTGGGCGTCCACCATCCGGGCCGCGACCTCCGGCCAGCCGCCACCCGCCGCGCCGCCCGGGTCGGCCAGCCCGCGCCGCACCCGGTCGGCCAGTCGCAAGTGCAACTCCGCTGCGCCGGCGGCCACTTTGGCCGCCCGTCGGTCGGCCCGCCGACGTGCGGCCGCCGGATCGGCGGGAGCCGCGGGCGGCTCGGCGCGCTGCCGGCGCCCGGCCAGCCAAGCGCCGGCCCAGTCCGGCGGCTCGGCCGCCGCCGGCACCGCCTGCCGATCGCCGCTCCACAGCAGGAGCAGACCCAGCGCGTGCTTGCACGGGAACTTCCGGCTGGGGCAACTGCACTGGTACGCGGGCGCGGTGAACTCGATCACCGTCCGGTACGGCGTGCTCCCGCCGCCCTGGCAGAGCCCCCAGAGCGCCCCCTGCCCGCACCCGGTCCGCGACCAAGGGGCGGGGGAGGAGAGCTCGCCGGCCGCCTTCCGCGCGGCGGCGTCCGGCGCGAGGGACAGGACGTGTTCGGTGCTCCAGCGTTCCTCCATGACCCGAACGCTAGGGCGGGGGACTGACAGGGGCTCAGATGTGCTCGCCGCTGCCGCGCCGATTGTCAGTGGCGTCCGGCAGAGTGGTTCTCGCAGGTCGGACGGGAGCCCGATCCCGGGCCTGTCATCTGCGCCGATGCTCCCCACCACCCCACCGCCCCGGGCACCGCTGTGCCCTGGGGCGGGCGATTCGAAGGAGCCCCGATGACCACCAGCACCGACGGCAGCGAGAAGACCGGCGAGGTTCTGCGGGCGCATGCCGAGGAGGCGTTCGCCGGTGAGCTGGCGGCGCTGGCCGCGCAGGACGAACGGCCCCGGCCGGCCCGGTGGCGGCTGTCGCCGTGGGCGGTGGCGACCTATCTGCTGGGGGGCGAGCTGCCGGACGGCACCGTGATCAGCCCCAAGTACGTCGGTCCGCGCCGGATCGTGGAGGTCGCGATCACCACGCTGGCCACCGACCGGGCACTGCTGCTGCTCGGGGTCCCCGGCACGGCCAAGACCTGGGTCTGCGAGCACCTGGCGGCGGCGATCAGCGGCGACTCCACGCTGCTGGTGCAGGGCACCGCGGGGACGGGCGAGGAGGCCGTGCGGTACGGCTGGAACTACGCGCGGCTGCTCGCGGACGGCCCCAGCCGGGAGGCGCTGGTGCCCTCGCCGGTGCTGCGGGCGATGGCCGAGGGCAAGATCGCGCGGGTCGAGGAGCTGACCCGGATCCCGGCCGACGTGCAGGACAGTCTGATCACCGTACTCTCCGAAAAGACGTTGCCGATACCGGAGTTGAACGGGGAGACTCAGGCTGTCCGCGGGTTCAACCTGATCGCCACCGCCAACGATCGCGACCGCGGGGTCAACGAACTCTCCAGTGCGCTGCGCCGCCGTTTCAACACGGTCGTCCTTCCGCTGCCGGCGACGCTCGACGAGGAGGTCGAGATCGTCGAGCGACGGGTCGGCCAACTCGGCCGTGCGCTGGAACTGCCCGAGCTGCCGGGCGGCGCGCAGGAGATCCGTCGGGTGGTGACGGTCTTCCGCGAGCTGCGTGACGGCGTCACCGTCGACGGCCGGACCAAGGTCAAGAGTCCGACCGGCACCCTCTCCACCGCCGAGGCCATCTCGGTGGTCACCGCCGGCCTCGCGCTCGCCACCCACTTCGGTGACGGCGTGCTGCGGGCGGGCGAGGTGGCTGCCGGGGTGCTCGGGGCGGTGGTCCGCGATCCGGTCGCCGACCAGGTGGTGTGGGGCGAGTACGTGGAGGGCGTGCTGCGCGAACGGGACGGCTGGCAGGACTTCTACCGGGCCGCTCGCGAGCTGTCCCGCTGACCGCACAGGACCGACCGCACAGGACCGACCGAACAGCACCGACCAAAAAAGGAGTTGGACGCACTGACCGAACCGCACGACCCGAACGGACAAGTACTACCCGAGCGACAGGTACGACCTGAACGACTTGAACGATGCAAGACCCGCACGGACACCAGGAACGGAACAAGGGGGAGCGACATGACTGGTGAGCGGACTCTGCTGGGTGTGCGCCACCACGGACCGGGTTCGGCCCGCGCGGTGGGTGCGGCCCTGCGTGAAATCGAGCCGGACGCGGTGCTGATCGAAGGACCGCCGGAGGCGGACCCGATCATCGCCCTGGCGGCCGAGCCGGAGATGGTCCCGCCGGTGGCGCTGCTGGCGCACGCGGTCGAGGACCCGGCCCGCGCGGCCTTCTGGCCCTTCGCCGCCTTCTCGCCCGAGTGGGTCGCGATCCGGCACGCGCTGGCGGCCGGGGTGCCGGTCCGGTTCATCGACCTGCCGGCCGGCAGCACCTTCGCCCTGCAGCACGCCGAGGGGACGGCGGAGCGCGGGCAGGGGACACCGGAGAGCGGCGAGGGGCCGGCGGTCGACCCCATCGCGGTGCTCGCCGCGGCCGCCGGGAACGGGGACCCGGAGGCCTGGTGGGAGGACGTGGTGGAGCACCGCCACCCGGGCGACGACCCGCTGGCGCCGTTCGCGGCCGTGGCGGCGGCGATGGCCCAGCTGCGTGACCCCGAGGTCGGCACCCCGGGCTCGCCCGGGGTGCGGCCCGAGGGGCCCTCGGCCCGCCCCACTGCCCGCCCCACCGCCGGCCCCACCGCCCGCCTCGCCGGGCGGCGTGACGATCTGCGCGAGGCGTACATGCGCCAGCAGATCCGCGCCGCCCGGCGGGCGGGGCACCGCCGGATCGCCGTGGTCTGCGGAGCCTGGCACGTACCGGCGCTCGCCGCGCTGCCGGCGGCGAGCGCCGACCGGGCGCTGCTGGCGGGCCTGCCGAAGAAGCTGAGGACCGAGATCACCTGGGTCCCGTGGACCCACCGCCGGCTCGCCCAGCGCACCGGCTACGGGGCCGGGATCGAGTCGCCCGGCTGGTACCAGCACCTGTTCGACAACCCCGGGCCCGCGGCGGGCACCGGCATGGCCCGCTGGCTGACCCGGGCCGCCGAACTGCTGCGGGCCCAGGACCACCCGGTCTCCTCGGCGCACGTCATCGAGGCGGTCCGGCTCGCCGAGACGCTGGCCGCCGTGCGCGGCCGCCCGGCCCCCGGACTGACCGAGGCACTGGACGCGGTGCGCGCGGTGCTGTGCGAGGGCTCGGACGTCGCGCTCGCGCTGGTCCGCGAGCGGCTGGTGGTCGGCGAGGCGCTCGGCCGGGTGCCGGCGGCCACGCCCACCGTGCCGCTGCAGCGCGATCTGACCCGACTGCAGCGCACTCTGCGGCTCAAGCCGGCCGCCGCCGCCCGCGAACTCACCCTGGACCTGCGCAAGGAGCTGGACACCGGCCGCTCGCGGCTGCTGCACCGGCTGCGGTTGCTCGGCATCGACTGGGGGACCGAGATCCGCTCCGCCGTCAACTCCACCGGAACCTTCCGGGAGAGCTGGCGGCTTTGCTACGAACCGGAGTTCGCGGTTCGGGTGGTCGAAGCCGCCCAGTGGGGCACCACCGTGGCGCAGGCGGCCACCGCCAAGGTGGTGGCCGCGGCCGGGCAGACCGCGGACCTGCCCGGGCTCACCCGGCTCGCCGAGCAGTGTCTGGTGGCCCAACTGCCGGCCGCGCTGCCCGCGGTGATGCGCGCGCTGGCCGACCGGGCCGCGCTGCGGACCGACGCCGCCGAGCTCGCCGAAGCGCTGCCCGCGCTGGTCCGGGCGCTGCGGTACGGCGATGTGCGCGGCACCGACGGCGGCGCGCTGGAGGGGGTGGCGCGCGGCCTGGCCGATCGGATCTGCGTCGGCCTGCCGCCCGCCTGTGCCGGGCTGGACGCCGAGGGAGCCGCCGCGATGCGGGCCCGGCTGGACGCCGTGCACGGCGCGATCGGGCTGCTGGGCCGACGCGCCGACGGGCCCTCGGCAGCCCCCTCGGTGTCCGGCCCGGCGCAGGCGGCCGGGCCGTCAGGACCCGCTGCTCAGGTGCCGGCGGGCACCGCCCCCGGCACGCTTGCCGAGCGCTGGGCAGCCGCGCTCGGCGCGCTGGCCCGGCGCGGACCGGAGGCCCGCGGGGCCGGCCTGGGGAGCCTCGGCGCGGGGGGCCGTGGTGCGGGCAGTGCCGTCCCGGGTCTGCTGCGTGGCCGGGCCGTGCGGCTGCTGCTGGACGACGGCCGGCTGGAGGCCGCCGAGGCCGCCCGCCGGCTGCGCCTGGCGCTCTCCACCGCGAGCGCGCCCGCCGACGCGGCCGGCTGGATCGAGGGCTTCCTGTCCGGCGGCGGCGCCCTGCTGCTGCACGATCCGCAGCTGCTCGCGCTGCTGGACGGCTGGCTGACCGAGGTCCCCGCCGACACCTTCGTCGACCTGCTGCCGCTGCTGCGCCGCACCTTCGCCACGCTGGAGGCGGGGGTGCTGCGCGGCGTCGCCTCCCGGGTCGCCGCCGGCCGACCGGCCGCGGACGCGAGCGGCCCCGCGGGCGCGGGTCCGACCGGCGCGGGTGACGCGCCGCTGGACGAGGCCCGCGCCGACGCGGCGCTGCCCACCGTGCTGCGCCTGCTCGGCCGCAGGCCCGCGCCCGAGCCGCCGCCGGCCGGCGCCCGTGCGTGGATTCCCCGTCAGTCCGACCGCAGGAGCGCCGCATGACGACCGGTGAGCAGGCCGGCGGGTCCGCCGCCGCGCAGGCCCCTGAGCAGCCTGCGGAGCAGACCCCGGACGAGGCCGCCGAGCAGAGCCCCGACGAGGCCGCCGAGCGGGAGCGCCTGCGCCGCTGGCGTCTGGTACTCGGCGGCGAGGCCTGGAGCCCGGAGCACGCAGGGACTCCGACCGGCCGCGACGCGTCGATCGACCGGGTGCTGGCCGCCCTCTACCGCGGTGCGCCGGAGCAGGCTTCGACCGCCCGGGGGCAGGGGCGCCCGGCGGGGCTGGGCGCCAGCGCCCCGCAGGTGGCCCGCTGGCTGGGCGACATCCGCCGCTACTTCCCGACCCCGGTGGTCCAGCTGATGCAGCAGGACGCGATCTCCCGCCTGGGCCTGACCCGGCTGCTGCTCGAACCGGAGATGCTGGCCGCCGTGGAGCCGGACGTGCACCTGGTGGGCACGCTGCTCTCGCTCAAGCAGGCGCTGCCCGAGACCACCCGGGAGACCGCTCGCCTGGTGGTCTCCCGGGTGGTCGCCGAGCTGGAGCACCGACTGGCCGACCGGACCCGCACCACCCTGGGCGGCGCGCTGGACCGAAGCGCCCGGGTCAACCGCCCGCGCCACCGCGACATCGACTGGGACCGCACCATCCGGGCGAATCTGCGGCACTACCTCCCCGAGCAGCGCACGGTGATCCCCGAGCGCCTGGTCGGCTACGCCCGCGCACAGCGCGCGGTGCGGAAGGAGGTGATCCTCTGCGTCGACCAGTCGGGCTCGATGGCCGCCTCCGTGGTGCACAGCGCGGTCTTCGGCGCGGTGCTCTCCTCGATGCGCACCCTGGAGACCCGGCTGGTGGTGTTCGACACCTCGGTGGTCGACCTGACCGAACAACTGAGCGATCCGGTGGACGTCCTGTTCGCCACTCAGCTCGGCGGTGGCACCGACATCAACCGTGCGCTGGCCTACTGCCAGTCGAGGATCACCCGTCCGGCTGACACCGTGGTCGTCCTGATCAGTGATCTCCACGAGGGCGGCATCCGGGACCAGATGCTGCGCCGGGTGGCCGCGATGAAGGCCGCCGGGGTCCAGTTCGTCGCGCTGCTCGCACTCAGCGACGAGGGCGCCCCCGCCTACGACCACGCGCACGCCGCCGCGCTGGCCGCGCTCGGCGTCCCGGCCTTCGCCTGCACCCCGGACGCCTTCCCGGACATCATGGCCGCGGCCCTGGAGCGGCGACCGCTGCCGGTGCCGGGCGGCTGACCCGGCAACCGTGGAAACCCGCCGGGCAGCGAGGTGAACGGCGGGCGCACGGCATCCGGATGCGCACCCGTTGTGACGGTTCTCACCTCGGCGCAGCCGCTCCCGGGCGAATGGCGCCGTCCCGGCGGGGATACCCTGCCAGACGGACGTGACGCGCGTGTTGATTGACGTGTGCGCCCGAGACCGCGTGGGCCGCAAGGCCGCAACTCTGCGTACCCGCACGGCCCCGACGACCCGCAGCGAAGATCCTGCCGTGGCACGCTCGTAGAGACACAATCCGCGACCACGAACAAGGACGAACACACGTGGACCTGTTCGAGTACCAGGCGAGGGACCTCTTCGCCAAGCACGGCGTACCCGTGCTTGACGGTGATGTCATCGAGAACGCTGAGGACGCTCGCGCGATCGCCGAGCGCTTCGGTGGACGCGCCGTCGTCAAGGCTCAGGTGAAGGTCGGTGGCCGTGGCAAGGCCGGTGGCGTCAAGCTCGCCGCCGACCCCGCCGACGCCGTCGCCAAGGCCGAGGCGATCCTCGGTATGGACATCAAGGGTCACACCGTTCACAAGGTGATGCTGGCCCAGACCGCGGACATCAAGGAGGAGTACTACGTCTCCTTCCTGCTGGACCGCGCCAACCGCACCTTCCTGGCCATGGCCAGCAAGGAGGGCGGCGTGGAGATCGAGGTCGTCGCGGAGGAGAACCCCGAGGCGCTGGCCAAGGTCGCCGTCGACGCGAACGAGGGCTGCACCGCCGAGAAGGCCGCCGAGATCGTCGCCGCCGCGAAGTTCCCGGCCGAGATCGCCGACCAGGTCATCGAGGTCCTGCAGAAGCTCTGGGTCGTCTTCATCAAGGAAGACGCCCTGCTGGTCGAGGTCAACCCGCTGGTCAAGACCGGCGAGGGCAGGATCGTCGCGCTCGACGGCAAGGTCTCGCTGGACGAGAACGCCGACTTCCGCCAGCCGGAGCACGAGGCGCTGGTCGACCACGCCGCGGCCAACCCGCTGGAGGCCGCCGCCAAGGCCAAGAACCTCAACTACGTCAAGCTCGACGGTGAGGTCGGCATCATCGGCAACGGCGCGGGTCTCGTCATGAGCACCCTGGACGTCGTCGCCTACGCCGGTGAGAACCACGGTGGCGTCAAGCCCGCCAACTTCCTCGACATCGGTGGCGGCGCCTCCGCCGAGGTGATGGCGAACGGCCTGGAGATCATCCTGGGCGACGCCGACGTCAAGTCGGTCTTCGTCAACGTCTTCGGCGGCATCACCGCGTGCGACGCGGTCGCCAACGGCATCGTGCAGGCGCTGGCCCTGCTGAAGAGCAAGGGCGAGGCGGTCACCAAGCCGCTGGTCGTGCGTCTCGACGGCAACAACGCCGAGCTGGGTCGCAAGATCCTCACCGATGCCAACCACCCGCTGGTCGAGCAGGTGGACACCATGGACGGCGCCGCTGACCGCGCCGCCGAGCTGGCCAACGCGAAGTAAGGAAGGGGACTCTCACCATGGCTATCTTCCTTACCGAGGACAGCAAGGTCATCGTTCAGGGTATGACCGGCTCCGAGGGCATGAAGCACACCCGCCGCATGCTGGCCTCGGGCACCAAGATCGTCGGCGGCGTGAACCCGCGCAAGGCCGGCACCACGGTTGACGTCGACGGCACCGAGGTGCCCGTCTTCGGCACCGTCGCCGAGGCCATGAAGGCCACCGGCGCCGATGTCAGCGTCATCTTCGTCCCGCCGGCGTTCACCAAGAGCGCCGTCGTCGAGGCGATCGACGCCGAGATCCCGCTCGCGGTCGTCATCACCGAGGGCGTCCCGGTGCACGACAGCGCCTCGTTCTGGGCCTACGCCGGCGAGAAGGGCAGCAAGACCCAGATCATCGGCCCGAACTGCCCCGGCCTGATCTCCCCCGGGAAGTCCAACGCGGGCATCATCCCGGCCGACATCACCAAGGCCGGCAAGATCGGTCTGGTCTCCAAGTCGGGCACGCTGACCTACCAGCTCATGTACGAGCTGCGGGACATCGGCTTCTCCTCGGCCGTCGGCATCGGTGGCGACCCGGTCATCGGCACCACCCACATCGACGCGCTGCGCGCGTTCGAGGCCGACCCGGAGACCGAGATCATCGTGATGATCGGTGAGATCGGTGGCGACGCCGAGGAGCGCGCCGCGGCCTTCATCAAGGAGAACGTGACCAAGCCGGTCGTCGGCTACGTCGCGGGCTTCACCGCCCCCGAGGGCAAGACCATGGGCCACGCCGGCGCCATCGTCTCGGGCTCCTCGGGCACCGCTCAGGCGAAGAAGGAGGCCCTGGAGGCCGCCGGTGTCAAGGTCGGCAAGACGCCGTCCGAGACCGCTCGCCTGGCGCGTGAGCTGATCGGCTAGTCGGCCGACGCTGCCTGTTGCCGCTCCCCGGACCGGATCACCGGTCCGGGGAGCGGCATTTGCGCGTGCGGCCCGTCCTCGGCGCACCACAGACTGCGCATGCCCGGGAAGTGGGCCGGGGTGGCGGGGCCCGCGCTGCCGTTCAGGCTGCTGGTGCAGAGCGGCGCGGGCGTGGGCGGCCGGTCGAAGTAGGCCGAGGGGCCGTGGCCGTCCAGGGTGCCGGCGATGGCCGCCGCGGTCACCAGGACCAGCAGGCCGGAGGCCGCGGGCAGGGCCGCGGCGCGCAGCCGGGCCCGGGCGGGCAGCGCGCGGGGCACCGGCTGCCCGGCCGCCTCGGGCGGCGGGCAGTGCCGCACCGCCGTCTCGTAGAGCAGCCCGCCGAGCCGCTCGCCGAAGCCGGGCGCCAGCGGGTCGGCGCCCACCCGCTCGGGCAGCGCGCGGGCCAGCTCCAGGTGGGCGGCGCGCAGCCGGTGCTCGACGGCGGTGCTGCTCGCCTCGACCTCCAGGGCGATCTCGCCCGGGGCCAGGCCCAGCGCGTCGTGCAGCACCAGCACATGGCGGCGCGCCCGGCTCAGCCGGTGCAGCGCGCCGAGCAGCGCCCGGTCGGCTGCCGCCGCAGGGTCCGCTGCCGTCGTCTCCGCCGCGGTGCGGGCCGGCCGCCACGGCGCTCGCAGCCGACGGTGGCGGGGCGGGCCGCCCGGGTGCCAGGGGGCGAGCGCGGTGCTGAAGGCGCGGGTGCGCAGCCAGCGCACGGGGTCGGGGTCGGTGGCCGCCTCGGCCCAGCTCGTCCAGGCGGCCTCGAAGGCCCGCCGGACGGCCTGCCCGGCGAGCCGGTGGTGGCCGGCGGTGAGCAGGTACGTCTGCTGGAGGAGTTCGTCGTACGACCGTTCGTACAACTCTGCATAGCCGGAGCGGTCGGGGACCGGGGCCGGTTCGTCGGGGTGGACGGCTACGGATTCGTCTGATTCAAGGGTCTGACGCACAATCAGATAATCCGGGACACGGCGAGCGGGCGCCGCTTGCACGGGGCAGGACGAGTGACGGCTGCACCATGAGGCTCATGACGCAGCACCTGATGGGCCGTCGGATCCCGCGCGGTGTCGGCTCGCCGGGATCGGGTCCGCTCCTGGCGGGGGCCACCGCGGCGCTGCTCGGACTCGCCGTCACCGGCGTGCCCGTGCTGGTCCTGTGGGTCCTCACCGCCACCGGGCACGACAGTGCCGCCGACGCCGCCCGGCTGGTCGGCGTCCTGTGGCTGCTCGGCCACGGCGGACCGCTGACCAGGGGCGGGGCGGCGCCGCTCTCGCTCACCCCGCTGCTGCTCACCCTGCTGAACGCGGTCCTGCTGCGCTGCGCCGCCGCCCGCGCGGCCGTGGCGGCCCAGCCGCGCACCGGCCCCGTCCCGGCGCTGCTCTGCGCCGGGTACCTGCTGGTCGCGCTGCCGGTGGCGATCGCCTGCACGGCCGGCGGTGGCGGCCTGCGCGCCGAGCCGCTGCCCGACCTGCTGGCGGTGGCGCTGCTCGGCTACGCCGCCGCGCTCTGGGGAGTGCGCAGCGCGGGCGGCTTCGTCGCACCGGCCCCGGCGGGCCCCGGCCGACTGGCGGCGGCCCGGCGGCGGCTGCCGGCCGGCTGCCCGGGCGCCGTGCGGGCGGCGGTGACGGCCGGGCTGCTGATCCTGCTGGCGGGCGGTGCGCTGCTCTTCGGCGTGGCGGCGCTGCTGCGCACGGACACCACCGACCCCGCGGTGCGTGCGCTGGCCGGCGGCAGCGTGCCGGCCGCGCTGGGGGTGCTGCTGACCTGCCTGCTGCTGGTGCCGAACGCCGTGCTCTGGGCCGGTGCCTACGCGCTGGGCCCGGGCTTCCTGCTGGGGACCGACACCGTGGTGGCGCCCGGGCGGGTGCAGCACGGCGCGCTGCCCGACTTCCCGCTGCTGGCCCTGGCGCCCGGGACGGCCTCGGGGTGGCAGCTGCTGGTGCTGCTGGTCCCGGTGCTGGCGGGGACGGCCGCGGCCGGCCTGCTGGGGCGGGCGGCCGCCTGGGGCGGTGGGCGGCGGGCCGGCGCGGCGTCGGCCTACCAGGCGGAGCCCGGGGAGGATCCGGCGGACCGGGCGGAGCCGGGGCGGCCCTGGGGGCCGGTTGCCACCGCGCTGGCCGGGCTGGCGACGGCGGTGGCGGCGGGCGCGCTGGTGGCGCTGGCCGGCTGGCTGGCCGGGGGAGCGGTGGGCGGTGGCCGGATGGCGCGGCTGGGGCCCTCGTTCGCCTGCGGGACGGTGGCGGCCGGATGGTTCGCGGTGCTGGCGGTGCCGGGCGCGCTCGTCGTCCGCTGGTGGCTGCTGCGCCGGGCGGCGCCGGCCGCGGCGGTGTGGGACGAGGTGGCGGCGCTGGGCGCATCGGTGCTGGGTGGACCGGTGCTGCCCGGGCCTGTGCTGGGTGGGCCGGCGCTGGGCGGGCCGGGCCCGGTCGGCCGGGGTCCGGCCGCTCTGGTGCCGGTGGGCCTGGCACTGGGCGAGCCGGCGGCGGCCCGTGCGGACGTGACCGGCCCAGGCCTGGACGGCGCTCAGCTGGACAGCGCTCAGTTGGACGGCGAGGAGCTGGACAGTGCCGACCTGGACGCCGAGGACCTGGACGGCCGGTCCTGGGCGGCGTCGCGGTCCCGGTCCGCGCTCGCCGCGCGGTGGACGGCGCTGCGCCTGCGGCCTGGCCGTGGCCGGAGCCAGGGGCCGGGGTGAGGCGGTGTCAGTTCTGCGGGTCGTTCATCGTGACCACCCACTGCGGGGCCAGGTTCGAGCAGCTCTGCTCGGCCACCGAGGTCAGCGCGTCGTTCACGCAGGTGTAGTAGGGGCGGTAGGCCAGCTGCACCCCGAAGCTGCCGAGCACCAGGGCGATCGCCACCCCGCCGGTGATCAGCCCGCCGAGCGCGGCCGGCACCTGCGGGCGGCTGCGCTGGGCGTACGGCCAGCCGACCGGCGGCACGGTGCGCGGGTCGACGGCGGTCGGCTCCGGCGCGCCGTCGCCGCCGCGCACGGCGGTCGGTGCGGCGCCGGGCGCGGTGCCGTTCGCGGCCGCCGAGGCGCTCTCCTGGCCGCCGGTCCGCAGCGCGCTGACACCCCAGTAGAGCGCGAGCGCGCCGAACAGCAGCGCGAGCGACATGAAGGCGTCCAGGCCGCAGAAGAGCGAGGCCATCCCGCTCATCAGCGCGTAGCGCGAGCGGCGGTGGCGTGGGTCGTTGGGGTCGAATCTGGGCTGCTGCGGGGCCTGTGGTCGGTCCGGCCAGCCGGGGCCGCCGCCGCCCTGCCAGTTCGGGCTCCACGGGTGCGGCGGCGGGACCGGCGGGCGGCCCGGGCGGCCCTCGCCGGGGGACTGCGCGCCGTCCTCGGGGGCGTCCTCGGAGGTCCCGCCCGAGCGACCCCGCGGAAGGCGCGGACGCCACGGCTGGTCCGGAGCGTCCTGCGGCGGCGGCGCGAAGGGGTTGCGCTCGTCGCTGTTCTTGCCGCTGCTCATGTCGGTCGGGGTCCTCATCGTCGTCGGGCGTCGCGACCCATGATCCCGCAGGCCGCCGGGGAGCAGGGGGCGGCCTGCCGTTCGATGCGAAACCGCAGTGTCGTGCGGTCCCCGAACGGCGCGCGCCGGGTGGCCGGGAGATCCCGCTCTCATCTACGCGCGTCAAGCAGAATCCCAGGTACGGCACCCGTTCAACCAGCCGTTATCGTGGTGACGGTCAGCAGCTCTCCCAGGTTCCCGGGCCCCGCAACGCAGCGGGCGTACCCGGCACACCCACCGCCAGCCGACCTGCCGCCTGTCCGTAGTGGCCCCACCGTCCGGTGGATGTACCAGCGGGCCGGCACCCGACGTACGGAGACCCGCGCAGTGGCCGCCGCTCACCCGCTCGCCTTCCCCGCCCCGCCCGACCGTCCCGCCCGCCTGGTGGTCCTGGTGTCCGGTTCCGGCACCAACCTCCAGGCGCTGATCGACGCGGTCGCCGACCCCGCCTACGGTGCCGAGATCGTCGCCGTCGGCGCGGACCGGTCGGGTATCGCCGGTCTGGAGCGCGCGGAGAAGGCCGGCCTCGCGACCTTCGTGCACCGGGTGAAGGACTTCGCGGACCGGGCCGACTGGGATGCCGCGCTGACCGACTCGGTCGCCGGCCACCAGCCCGATCTGGTGGTCACGGCCGGTTTCATGAAGATCCTCGGCGACCGCTTCATCAGCGCCTTCGCCGGACGGATCGTCAACACCCACCCCGCTCTGCTGCCCGCCTTCCCCGGCGCGCACGGTGTCACCGACGCGCTCGCCTACGGCGTGAAGGTCACCGGCTGCACCGTCCACCTGGTCGACGCCGGCGTGGACACCGGACCGATCATCGCGCAGGGCGTCGTGTCGATCACCGACGCCGACCACGCCGATGGCGGCGAAGCGCTGCACGAGCGCATCAAGACTGTCGAGCGCCAGCTGCTCGTCGAGGTCGTGGGCCGTCTCGCCCGCGAAGGCCACCGCATCGAAGACCGAAAGGTTTGGATTCCGGCATGAGTTCCGCCCCCCACGCCGCGCCGCCCGTCTCCGAGAACATTCGTCCGATCCGCCGCGCTCTGGTCAGCGTGTACGACAAGACCGGCCTGGAGGAGCTGGCCCAGGGGCTGCACGCCGCCGGGGTCGAGCTGGTCTCCACCGGCTCGACGGCCGCCCGGATCGCCGCCGCCGGCGTCCCGGTCACCGAGGTCTCGGAGCTCACCGGGTTCCCGGAGTGCCTGGACGGGCGCGTGAAGACGTTGCACCCCCGGGTGCACGCCGGTGTGCTCGCCGACCTGCGCCTGGAGTCGCACCGCGCGCAGCTGACCGAGCTGGGCATCGAGCCCTTCGACCTGGTGGTGGTCAACCTCTACCCGTTCGCCGCCACCGTCGCCTCCGGCGCCACCCCGGACGAGTGCGTCGAGCAGATCGACATCGGCGGGCCGAGCATGGTCCGCGCGGCCGCCAAGAACCACCCCTCGGTCGCCGTCGTGGTCGACCCGGCGCGCTACGGCGACGTGCTCGCGGCCGTCCAGTCGGGCGGCTTCGACCTGCTGACCCGCAAGCGGCTGGCCGGCGCGGCCTTCGCGCACACCGCCGCGTACGACGTCGCGGTCGCGCAGTGGTTCGAGGCCTCGGGCTACACGCAGTCGCAGGAGGCCTTCCCGGCCTTCCTCGGCGCCACCTGGGAGCGCTCGAACGTGCTGCGGTACGGCGAGAACCCGCACCAGAGCGCGGCCCTCTACGTCGACGGCACGGGCGGCCTGGCGGGCGCCGAGCAGCTGCACGGCAAGGAGATGTCGTACAACAACTACGTCGACACCGACGCCGCCCGCCGCGCCGCCTACGACCACCAGGGCCCGGCCGTCGCGATCATCAAGCACGCCAACCCGTGCGGCATCGCGGTGGGCGCGGACGTCGCCGAGGCGCACCGCAAGGCGCACGCCTGCGACCCGCTCTCCGCGTACGGCGGCGTGATCGCGGTCAACCGCCCGGTCACCGTCGAGCTGGCCGAGCAGATCGCACCGATCTTCACCGAGGTCGTCGTCGCCCCGGGCTACGAGGAGGGCGCCGTCGAGGTGCTCGCCCGCAAGAAGAACATCCGGGTGCTGCGCGCCCCCGACGCCCCGTGCGAGCGCCGCGAGGCCCGGCGGATCAGCGGCGGGCTGCTGTTCCAGGAAGTCGACCGGATCGACGCTGCGGGCGACGACCCGTCCAGCTGGACGCTGGCCGCGGGGGAGGCGCTCTCCGAGGCCGAGCTGGCCGATCTCGCCTTCGCCTGGAAGGCCTGCCGCGCGGTGAAGTCCAACGCGATCCTGCTCGCCAAGGACGGCGCCTCGGTCGGCGTCGGCATGGGCCAGGTCAACCGGGTCGACTCCGCCAAGCTGGCCGTCGAGCGGGCGGGCGAGCGGGCGAGCGGCTCGTTCGCCGCCTCGGACGCGTTCTTCCCGTTCGCGGACGGCCTGCAGATCCTGCTCGACGCGGGCGTCAAGGCGGTCGTCCAGCCGGGCGGCTCGGTGCGCGACGAGGAGGTCGTCGCGGCGGCCCGGGCGGCCGGGGCCACGATGTACTTCACCGGGACGCGGCACTTCTTCCACTGACGGTGAGCAACCCGAACGGCCCGGCGCTCCGTCAGGAGGCCGGGCCGTTCGGTTGCGCGGGTGGCGCTCAGGCGCGGATCACCAGGCTGTTGGTCACCTTGTCGGCGAAGCACTGGCCCTTGTCGTCCCAGAGCGGCCAGAGGTAGCCGAGGCCGCACAGGAAGCCGTCCAGGAAGTGGGCGAGCTTGCGCACGAACGCCATGCCGAAGCCCAGCGGCCGGCCGTCGATCTCGCGGACCAGCTTGATGCCCACGGCCTTCTTGCCGATGGTCTGGCCCTGGCCCTCGCGGACCAGCTGCCAGATGCCCAGGATCAGGGTGAGCAGGAAGCCGATCAGCATGATCGCCAGGCCGCCGCCGCTCATGCCGCTGGAGGGCGCGGGGCAGTTCGGGAAGCCGTTGTCGTCCACCGGGCAGTTGGTGGTGCTCTTCACCACGGTGCTCACCACCATGGCGGCGCCGATGAAGTAGCAGATCAGCGCGGGCAGGCCGACCACCAGGAAGTCGATGAAGTACGCACCGACCCGGGAGCCCCAGCTCGCCAGCACCGGCGGCGCCGCGGGGGCGTAGCCGTAGGGGGCCTGCTGCTGCGGGAAGCCGTAGCCCTGGGGAGCGCCCTGCTGCGGGTAGCCGTAGGCGGGCGGCTGGCCGTACGGGTTCGGCTGCTGCGGAGGAGCACCGTACGGAGCCTGCTGGGGCTGGCCGTAGGGGTTGTTGGGATCGGGCGGGTAGGACACGGAAGGCCTCCGGACGGGGACGTGCTCGATGAACGGCGGGGACGGATGGGACAGCGGGTGAGACTAGTGGAGGGCTATGACGGTGCGACACCCAGACGCTGCAGCTGCCAGATCCAGGCGACGGCCAGCGCGGTGGCGATCACCCCGGTGCGCCGACGCGGCGTCAGGGACCACCACCGGGCGCCGGCGCCGAGCGGTGCGGTGAGCAGGCCGAGCACCGCCAGCACGGTCACCGGATTGGCCGTCAGGGCGGCGAGCCAGTGGCCGTGGCCGGCCTCGATGAAGACGGTGGTGCTCCCGCAGGCGGGACACGGTATGCCGGTCAGGCGGCGCAGCGGGCAGAGCACGCCCGGGTCGTGGGCGTCGTGCAGCACCGCCACCACCAGGGCCGCGCCGGCCGCCAGCGCGCAGCGCAGCGCGGTGCGGGCCAGCCGGGCGGGCAGTGGTCCTGGGGCGGGCCGGGCGGCCCGGACCGGTGTGATCACCGGGAGACGGGCCGCGGCCGGTGCTCCGGTGCGCGGGCGCGGCGTTGTCGCCGCCGGTGCTGAGGCGTGGTCACGACGTTCTTCCCCCGATCGCCCGGGGCCCGCGCGAGGCGGATCCAGGGCCTTCTGACTGGTGCTCGACGCCTATGCTCGCCGTCGGCCGGGAGGGCTGTCCAGTGCGATTCGGCGCTGTGGCCACAACTGTGGCGCAACCGCAATCGGATCCACACGTTCCGTTAAGGGCCGCCGTCACGAGCCACCGCCTCGGACGCCCGTCGCAACCCTGCGGCCCGCCGGGTGCCCGAGCAGTGCCGCCGATCCGGGAGGATAGGGGTATGACTGCCCAGATTCTCGATGGCAAGGCCACCGCGGCCGCGATCAAGTCCGAACTCGCCGTCCGTGTGGCGGCCCTCAAGGAGCGGGGCATCACCCCCGGTCTCGGCACCGTCCTGGTCGGCGACGACCCGGGCAGCCACAGCTACGTGCGCGGCAAGCACCGCGACTGCGCCCAGGTCGGCATCGCCTCGATCCAGGTCGAGCTGCCCGCCGACGCCACCCAGGCCGAGGTGGAGGCCAAGGTCCGCGAGCTCAACGAGGACCCGGCCTGCACCGGCTACATCGTCCAGCTCCCGCTGCCCAAGGGCCTGGACGCCAACCCGGTGCTGGAGCTGATGGACCCGGACAAGGACGCCGACGGCCTGCACCCCACCTCGCTGGGCCGCCTCGCGCTCGGCATCGAGGGCCCGCTGCCCTGCACCCCGTACGGCATCGTGGAACTGCTGCGCCGTCACGACGTGGCGATCAACGGCGCGGACGTGGTCGTGGTCGGCCGCGGTGTCACGGTGGGCCGCTCGATCGGCCTGCTGCTCACCCGCAAGAGCGAGAACGCGACCGTGACGCTCTGCCACACCGGCACCCGCGACCTCTCCGCGCACCTGCGCCGGGCCGACATCATCGTCGCCGCCGCGGGCGTCCCCCACCTGGTCAAGGCCGAGGACGTGCGCCCGGGCGCGACCGTGCTGGACGTCGGCGTCAGCCGCACCGAGGATGGACTGGTCGGCGACGTGCACCCGGCGGTCGCCGAGGTCGCCGGCTGGCTCTCGCCGAACCCGGGTGGAGTCGGTCCGATGACCCGGGCCATGCTGCTCAACAACATCGTCGAGGCGGCCGAGCGTCAGGCCGCCCACTAGTCGCCACCCCTGGGGATACCGGAAATGAGCGCGCTACGAACGGGCCGGTCCACGCGTCGACGGCCGGCCAGGACCACGGGGACGCTGCCGCCGGAGGGCTCCAAGGCGGCGCTGGGCCGCGACCACTCGCTGCCCGTGCGGCAGTGGCCGATAACCCTGGTGCTGGCCGTGGTCGGGATCGGGCTGGCGATCACTTCGCGGGCCGACTTCCGCTACGGCCTGCTGGTCATCGGCGGTGCCATGGTGCTCGGGGCGCTGCTGCGGCTGCTGCTGCCGGAGGTGGGCATGCTGGCCGTGCGCAGCCGGTTCACCGACGTGCTGGTGCTGCTCTGCTTCGCCACGGTGATCGTGGTGCTCGCGCTGGTGGCCCAGCCGGACCCCTGGCTGCGGCTGCCGCAGGTGGAGGACATCGGCACCTACATCGGCCAGCGGCACTGACGCGGCCACGCGACGTACCGAAGGCCCACGCCGTATCGAAGCCCGCCCCGCACCGTGCCGGGGCGGGTTTCGCCTTGTTGTGACGCACCAGCCACGCCCGGGCGCGCGCCGGGAGGCCACCCTTGCGATAACCTGACGCCGGTTCTCTCGATGTCGAGAGAAAACATCCTCGGCTCCAGCGCGCCGACGTGCCTGGGGCATGCTGGCGATCGCTGGAGAAGGAAACATGACTCGCACCCCCGTCAACGTCACCGTCACCGGAGCTGCCGGCCAGATCGGTTACGCGCTGCTCTTCCGCATCGCCTCGGGCCACCTGCTCGGCGCGGACGTTCCGGTGAACCTGCGCCTGCTCGAGATCCCGCAGGGCCTCAAGGCCGCCGAGGGCGTCGCGATGGAGCTCGACGACTGCGCCTTCCCGCTGCTGCGCGACATCACCATCACCGACCAGGCCGACGTGGCCTTCGACGGCGCCAACGTGGCCCTGCTGGTCGGCGCCCGCCCGCGCACCGCCGGCATGGAGCGCGGCGACCTGCTGCAGGCCAACGGCGGCATCTTCGGCCCGCAGGGCAAGGCCATCAACGCCCACGCCGCGGACGACATCAAGGTCCTGGTGGTCGGCAACCCGGCCAACACCAACGCCCTGATCGCCCAGCGCAACGCCCCCGACGTGCCGGCCGAGCGGTTCACCGCGATGACCCGCCTGGACCACAACCGCGCCGCCGCCCAGCTCGCCAAGAAGGCCGGCGTCACGGTCGAGGACGTCAAGAAGGTCACCATCTGGGGCAACCACTCGGCCACCCAGTACCCGGACCTGTTCCACGCCGAGATCTCCGGCAAGGCCGCCTTCGACGCTGTCGGCGGCGACCAGAAGTGGGTCGAGGAGTTCTTCATCCCGAAGGTCGCCAAGCGCGGCGCCGAGATCATCGAGGTCCGCGGCGCCTCCTCGGCCGCCTCGGCCGCCAACGCCGCCATCGACCACGTGTACACCTGGGTCAACGGCACCCCGGCGGGCGACTGGACCTCGATGGGCATCGTCTCGGACGGCTCCTACGACGTGCCGGCCGGCCTGATCTCCTCCTTCCCGGTCACCACCAAGGACGGTAAGTTCGAGATCGTCCAGGGCCTGGAGCTCTCCGCCTTCGACCGCGCCCGGGTCGACGCCTCGGTCCGCGAGCTGGCCGAGGAGCGCGACGCCGTCACCGAGCTCGGCCTCATCTGAGCGAGCCGGTAAGCACGAACCCAGGCCGATCGCTTCGTTCAGAAGCGGTCGGCCTGGGCCGTTTACACTGACCGACCGTGAACGAAACCCTCCAGGACGCCGCCCTCGTCCTGCTCTTCATCGTCCTCGGTGGGCTGTTCAACATCGCCGAGATCTCACTGATCTCGCTGCGCGAGGGCCAGATCCGCGCGCTGGCCGAGCGCGGGACCAAGCGGGCCGACCGGGCCGCGCACCTGGCCGCCGACCCCAACCGGTTCCTGGCGGCCGTGCAGGTCGGGGTGACCTGCATGGGCTTCCTGTCGGCCGCCTTCGGCGCGGACACGCTGGCCGGCAAGCTCTCCCCGGCCTTCGTGCGCCTGGGCCTGTCCAGCGGGGTGGCGGACGCGCTGGCGCTGGTCGGCCTGACCCTGCTGATCTCCTACATCTCGCTGGTGCTGGGCGAGTTGACCCCCAAGCGGATCGGGCTGCAGCGGGCCGAGTCGCTCGCGCTGATGGCCGCGCCGGTGGTCGACGTGATGTCGGTGGCGCTGCGCCCGGTGATCTGGCTGCTGGGCCGCTCCACCAACCTGATGGTCCGCCTGCTGGGCGGCGACCCGAAGGCCGGGCGCGGCAGCATGAGCTCCGAGGAACTGCGCGGCCTGGTCGCCGCCAACACCGAACTGGGCAGCGATGAACGGGCGTTGATCGCCGACGTGTTCGCGGCCGGGGAGCGCCAGCTGCGCGAGGTGCTGGTGCCGCGCACCGAGGTCACCTTCCTGGACGCCGACCAGCCGCTCGCCGAGGTGCGTGAGGAGACCAGCACCTCGCCGCACTCGCGCTACCCGGTGGTGGAGGGTTCCTACGACGCGGTGGTCGGCTTCGTGCACGTGCGCGACCTGTACCGGGCGCACGGTGAGCAGGCGGTCCTGGTGCGCGAGATCGCCCGTCCGGTCAAGCTGCTGCCGGCCACCAAGAAGGTGCTGGAGGCGATGAGCGAGATGCGCCGGGAGGGCCACCACCTGGCGATGGTGGTCGACGAGTACGGCGGCACGGCGGGCATCGTCACCCTGGAGGACCTGGTTGAGGAGGTGATCGGCGAGATCCGCGACGAGTACGACGCCCAGGAGACCACCGCGACCCGCCGGCTGGTGGGCGGCGGGGTCGAGGTCAACGGCCTGCTCAACCTGCCGGACTTCGCCGAGGAGACCGGCGTGCTGCTGCCCGAGGGCCCCTACGAGACGGTGGCCGGCTACGTGGTGGCCGAGCTGGGCGAACTGCCCGAGGTCGGGGACCAGGTGCTGGTGGCCAAGGAGGGCACCGAGCAGGGGGTGCGGCTCACCGTGGCGGCGCTGGACGGACGGCGGATCGACCGGATCAGGGTGAGCGCCGCGGCGGCCCAGCCGGGCGGCGAGCGCCCGGGCGAGTCACCGGGCGAAGCCGGGTCCTGACCGCTTCACGGAACTGGAAGAATGGCGGCATGGTCAACGCAGCGGTCAACGAATCGGCGCAGGATCGCCCCCGGGTGCTCTCCGGTATCCAGCCCACCTCGGGCTCGTTCCACCTCGGGAACTACCTGGGCGCGGTGCGCCAGTGGGTGGATCTCCAGGAGGAGAACGACGCCTTCTACATGGTGGTCGACCTGCACGCGATCACGGTGCCGCAGGACCCGGCGCAGCTGCGCGAGAACACCCGGGTCTCGGTCGCCCAGCTGCTGGGCGCGGGCCTGGACCCGGAGCGCTGCACGCTCTTCATCCAGTCGCACGTGCCGGAGCACGCCCAGCTCGCCTGGGTGATGAACTGCCTGACCGGGTTCGGTGAGGCGGCCCGGATGACCCAGTTCAAGGACAAGTCGGCCAAGCAGGGCAGTGACAGCACCACGGTGGGCCTGTTCACCTACCCGATCCTGCAGGTCGCCGACATCCTGCTCTACCAGGCCGACGCGGTGCCGGTCGGTGAGGACCAGCGCCAGCACCTGGAGCTGACCCGGGACCTGGCCGAGCGCTTCAACAGCCGCTACCAGCCCACCTTCACGCTGCCCAAGCCGTACATCCCCAAGGAGACGGCGAAGATCCTGGACCTGCAGGATCCGACGGCCAAGATGAGCAAGTCGGCCGCCTCGCCCAAGGGCCTGATCAGCCTGCTGGACGACCCGAAGCTCAGCGCGAAGAAGTTCAAGAGCGCGGTGACCGACACCGACACGGTGGTCTCCTACGACGAGGAGAGGAAGGCCGGCGTCTCCAACCTGCTGCGGATCCACTCCGCGCTGAGCGGGCAGAGCATCGAGAAGCTGGTCGCCCACTTCGAGGGCAGGATGTACGGCGCGCTCAAGACCGAGCTGGCCGAGCTGTTCGCCGAGTGGGTGGGGCCCTTCCAGCAGCGCACCCAGATCTACCTGGACGACCCGGCCGAGCTGGACCGGGTGCTCGCGCTGGGCGCCGAGAAGGCCCGCGAGGTGGCCTCGGTGACGCTGGCCACGGTCTTCGACCGGATCGGCTTCCTGACGCCGGCCGGCGCGGCACCGACCAGCCCGTCGGCCGCCCAGCGCTGATGCCCGACTCCGTGTCCGCCGGTGGTGGCGCCCTCCCCGAGGCCGCCACCACCGGCGCGTCGCTGACCATCGGAGTGGCCGTCACGGTGCCGGAGCCGTTCGGCTCGGCGATCCAGGACACCCGGGCCGCCCTCGGCGACCCGCTGGCCCGCGCGATACCCACGCATGTCACGCTGCTGCCGCCGACCGAGATCCGCACCGAGCGGCTGCCCGAGGTGCGGGCCCATCTGGCAGCCGTTGCCGCCGCGCACCAGCCGTTCCGGATGCTGCTGCACGGCAGCGGCAGCTTTCGCCCCGTCTCCCCGGTGGTCTTCGTCCGGGTCGAGGAAGGGGCCCAGGAGTGCCGCGAGCTGGAGGCTGCGATCCGCTCCGGACCACTCGCCCGGGAGCTGGCCTTCCCCTACCATCCGCATGTGACGGTGGCGCACGGTCTGCCCGAGGAGGCGCTCGACGCGGCCCTCGTCGAGGCGCGGGAGTTCCACGCGGCCTTTGCGGTGCCGTCGTTCACCCTGTCCTGGTGCGGGACGGACGCGGTCTGGCGACCGTGGTGCGGGTACGGACTCGGCGCTCGTTAATTCGATTCTCAGGATTCTCCCAGAAAACCAAAACTATAGGTTTTTATTACTTTCTCATTCACCCCACCATCTGCTGAGCGCTATACTCGCCCGGTAATGGCCGCGGGGGGCCTGGAGCGGTCAGAGGGCTCACCGTCTGGAGAGATGATGCGCTGTCCCCGAACGGTCCGGCGAGTGGTGCGCGCCGTCACCCGCAGGGCTCGCCGGGTCGGCGTACGGTCCGGGCTGCTGCCCCGGCAGCGCGTGACCGAACAGGTGCTGCCGTCCGCCCCGGAGCCCGAGCCCCAACCGGAGCCCGAGCCCGAGCCGCAGCCCGCGCCGCCGACCGCCGAGGAACTGCGGTGGCAGCGCGAGGAGCGGCTGCTGGAGCAGCAGCCGGCGCTGGTGCGGCACGACGGCCTGGTGACCGAGGTCCGCGACGACCTGCTCTCCGGGGACGCCTTCCTGCGCAGCTTCACCGAGGTGACCGAGCTGCTGATCGGCGCCGAGCTGACCTTCGCCCCGATGCGCGGTCAGGAGGCCCGCCACTGGGTGGTGATCGCGCCGGGGCAGCGTGCCGAGGTGCTCGCCACGCTGGCCGCCGCCTTCGCCGGGCAGCCCGTCTACGCGGACCTGCTCGGCCACGACGTCACCCTCCGGACGGTGCTGGCGGAGAACCTGCCGGCGGCCGTCGAGGCCCTGGAGGGCCACCCGGAGCCGGCCGCCGACGAGTCACCTGCCGACGAGCAGGTCGAGCCCGAGCACGAGCAGAGCGAGCCGGAGCAGGCCGAGTCCGAGCGGGTCCGGGTCAAGGGCGTGCGGATCTACCGGCCGGTGGTGACCAGCGGCCGGACCTTGGTCTACGGCCCCGAGCACGGCTGCGACCTGGACTTCTGGGACTCGGCCGCGCCGTCCAGCGGCGCCATCGCGGCCATCCACGAACCCCCGTTCGGCTGGTGGGTGCCCTCCCTGGAGGCGGACGCGACGGTGCGGATCGGCGGCCGGGAGTACCCCGCGCCGAAGGCCTTCGCTCGCCCGCTGCTGGACGACGTCACCTTCCCGGTGGACGCGGTGGTGACCTGGGTGGACGACAGCGACCCGGTCTGGCGCGGTCAGCGGGAGGCGACGCTGGCCCGGATGGCCGAGCCGCCGGCCACCGGGAGCGGCACCGAGCGCTTTCACAATCGGGACGAACTGCGCTACTGCCTGCGCTCGATCGCCATGTACGCCCCCTGGATCCGGCAGGTGTTCCTGGTCACCGACGGGCAGCAGCCCGACTGGCTGGAGACCGCGCACCCCGGCCTCACCGTGGTCTCCCACCGGGAGCTGTACGCCGACCCCTCGGTGCTGCCGGTGTTCAACTCGCATTCGATCGAAACGCAGCTGCACCGAATTCCGGAGCTCGCCGAACATTTCCTCTATTTCAATGACGATATGTTTCTCGGCCGTCCGGTTCGGCCCGAACAGTTCTTCCAGGGAAACGGCTCGCCGTTGGTCAACCTGGATTCCCGGGTCATCCCGCCGGGCCGGGTGACGGGCGACGACGACGAGTACGTCTCGGCGCAGAAGAACACCCGGGAACTGGTCCGGCGTGCCTATGGCCGGGACACCACCAACACCCTGAGCCACGTGCCCTATCCGCTGACCCGCACGCTGCTCGCCGAGAGCGCCGAGCTCTTCGACGCGGAGCTGTCCGCCACCGCCCGTTCGACCTTCCGCTCGGCGACCGACGTCGCACCGGTCACGCTCGCGGTCAGCCACGGCTACCTCAGCAGCCACGTCGGCTGGGGCCGGATCGGCCACCGCTATGTCGACGTCGACCGGCGGGCGGCGCTGGAGCAGCTGCCGGGCCTGCTGCACGCCCGCGAGATCGACACCTTCTGCCTCAACGACGGCGCGTTGGACCAGGTGCCGAGGGCGGAGCAGGACCGGCTCGTCACGGCGTTCCTGCAGGCGTACTTCCCGGTGGCCGGACCGTTCGAGAACACGCTGCCCGAGCCGGTCGGCGGCGGCCAGGAGCCGGCCGAGGAGGACCCGGTGGACGCCCACCCGGCGGAGGTCGTCCCCGTGCAGGCGTCCCACTGAGGCCCTGCTGTACCCGCTGGAACCCGACGGCCCGCTGAACCCCGGCAGGCCCGCTGAACCCCGAAGGGGCCCGCGCTCTCCGGCTGACCGGAGGGCGCGGGCCCCTTCTTCGGTTCGGGCCGCACCGGGAGGTCCCGGTGCGGCCCGAACCCGGGCTCAGCCCAGCATGCCGTCGACCACCCGGGCGGCGGCGTGGCCGTCGTCCAGGTCGCAGTAGTTCGCGCGGAACTTCGCGTAGGCCTCGCGGTGGTCGGCCGTCACCTTCGGCAGGTCACCGAGCGCCGCGACGAGGTCCTCGGAGGTCGCCAGCAGCGGCCCGGGAGCCTCCTTCTCGAAGTCGAAGGTGAACCCGCACAGGTTGTCGCGGTAGTGGTCCAGGTCGTAGCTGAAGAAGAGGACCGGGCGACCGGTGTTGACGAAGTCGAAGACCGACGCCGAGTAGTCGGTGACCAGCGCGTCCGCGACCAGCAGCAGGTCGGTCATGTCCGGGTAGCGCGAGACGTCGTAGACGTAGCCGTTGCCGTCGCCCGCGATCGTGCCGTGGCAGTTCGCGTGCGGGCGGACCAGCAGGACCTGGTCCTCGCCCAGCGCGGCGCGGGCCGCGTCCAGGTCGATCCGCAGGTCGATCTGGTAGCCGCCGTGCGGACGCTTGCGGTCCTCGCGGAAGGTCGGCGCGTACAGCACCACCTTCTTGTCCTCCGGCAGACCCAGCCGGCGGCGCACCTCGGCGGCCCGCTTCTCCCGCTCGGGGGAGAACAGGATGTCGTTGTGCGGGTAGCCGGTCTCCAGCATCTCGCCCTGGAACTTGAACGCCCGGCGCAGCACCGTGGTGGCGAAGGTGCTCCCGGAGATCAGCTTGCCCCAGGTCGGCACCTCGCGGTCCAGGTGCTTGAGGTAGTTGCTGTCGATGAACCAGATCTTCTCGAAGTCGTGGCCGATCCGCTTGAGCGGAGTGCCGACCCAGGTCTGCAGGATCACCTGGCCCGGGCGCGGGGTCACGAAGTCGGGCAGGTGGGCGCTGGTGACGATGTACTTGGCGGTGGCCAGCGCGTCGAACCACTCGGGGCTCCACTGGCGCAGCCCGCGGGCGCTCTCGGGCAGCTCGGCCTGCTGGTCGTCCACCGTCCACAGGTGCTCCAGCGGCAGGCCGCGGCGGACCAGCTCCTCGTGGATGGCGCGGGGCGAGCCGGCGTACTGGCCGCCGTGGGCCACGTTGTAGACCACCGCGTCGCGCAGCGGCTTGCTCTTGGCGGCCGGGTAGATCTCCTTGCGCAGCTGGCGCTGGCGGTAGCCGCTGCGCTCGTGCGGGCCGAGGTCGGAGTGCGCCTCCAGCGAGAGCGTGTCGTAGTAGCGGCGCTCCAGCACCACCTGCTTGCCGCGCGCGCGGATCTCGGCGGGCAGCGCGGTGTGCACCTCCAGGGCGACCTGGACCTTGGGCCAGGCCAGCTCGGGGTCGGCGCCCGCCGGGCGGAACAGCAGCTCCCAGGTGCCCTTGTGCAGCGGCACCCGGCCGGCGTGCGAGTCGATCGGCACGGCCGGCAGCTTGACCTCGAACCGGCCGTCGCGGATCACCACCGGGTGGTGGTAGTCCTCCTCGCGCCAGGTGTGCTGGAGCACCAGGTCGTAGTGGTGCTCACCGGGCAGCGGGAAGCGGCCGGCGAGGGTGAAGCCGTCCTCGTCCGCCGCGGTGATCCGGTCCACCACCGGCTGCACCAGCTGGTCGGAGAACTGCAGGTGGCCGGTGTCGGTCGGCTTGGAGACCAGGACGCGCGCGGTCCCCAGCGGGGCGTCGGGGTTCAGCGGCAGGTCGAGGTGCTGCACCGGAACCCGGTCGTCGACCATTATCTGCAGCACGGTCCTGTCGGCCAGCAGCAGCTTGGCGTACCAGTGGTCGGAGGTACGGGTCTCGGCGGTGGGGTCCAGCTCGGCCCACTTGTCCTGGACCTCGGCCAGCGCCTCGACCGGGATCTGCGCGGTGAACGGCACCGGGCGGCCCGCGGGGGCGCCGAACTCGACCGGGAAGTCGATCTTGTTGCCGGACTCGGAGTGGTGCATCTGCAGCCGCATCCCCGACAGGTTCGCGGCGCTGCGCACCGTGCCGCGCAGCTCGATCACGCCGTCGGCGGCCTGCAGTCCGGTGAGCGCGGCACGCAGCGTCTCCACCGTCAGGTGCAGGAAGCTGTCGCGCAGTATGGGCACGATGCGGGTGTTGGCGTCGACCCAGTGGATCGGGTAGCTCTGCGCGGTGTCGGCCCAGCCGCCGGTGACCCGGCCCTTGTAGACGCCCGCCTTGCCGACGCCGCCGATCAGCACCCGCCAGCTGCCGTCCTGCCACTGGCCGCGCTTCTTCAGCTTCTCCGGGTCGATGGAGCTGGTGAAGCCCGCCCAGTCGCAGCTGTAGATGTCGTGCGGCGAGCTCGCGGTGGCCTCCGGCGCGTACTGCGCCTTGGTCTTGAACGTGACGATCCGCTTGCCCTTGGCCTCGCGCAGCACCAGCATCCGGACCAGGTCGTGCTTGTGCTCCACGCCCAGGTGCTCGGGGAACGCGTGGCCGGTCAGCCGCAGCTTGCCGTCCTCCCAGGCCGACTCGTAGACGCGGCTGCGCATCACCAGTGCGTTGTCCAGCCGCAGCACGTCGGCGGGCACGCTCTTGCGCCCGCCGCGCAGGAACGGGTAGTCGGCGTACGGGCGGATCACGCCGCGCGCCGGGGCGGCGCCGTTGCTCTCGGCCTCGTAGCGCATCTGCTCGACGAACTCGTCGATCCGGCCCTGCAGGGTCAGGTGGTACTTCAGCCGCAGCGGCGCACGCAGCTTGCGGACCTGCTCGGGCCCGATCGCGCGCAGCAGCCGGCCCACGCACTCCTGGTAGGCGTCCCGGTAGTCCTGCTCGCCGTCGACCACCGACCAGAAGAACATCGGGATCTCCTCGACGAGGTTGTTCTCGTCGTAGGAGCGCAGGTACTCCTTGTACTTCGGCGCGGTCTGCTTGAGCAGCCAGGAGCGCACCAGCTCCATCGAGGTGACGCGGTCGACCAGGCCCTTGGGGTTGGTCCGCATCTGGGTGATCGACATCTCGCCGAGCTCGCGCTCGCGCCAGTGGTAGATCGGCTCGGAGAGCACGTCGACGCTCTTGGCGAGGTAGTGGTGCGGCACGCTGACCGGGGCGTCCTCGTACAGGATGCCCTCGGGGTAGAGCAGCCCGGCCGCGTCCCAGAAGGAGCGCCGGTACACCTTGTTCCACGCGGTGCGGTCGGTGACCAGCGCCGGGATCTCGGTGATGTGGGTCTTCAGCTTGGTGTGCCGGAACGGCTTGCTGTGCCCGCCCGACGGGTAGTGGCCCACGGCGCGGAAGCGCAGCACGTTGCCCGTGGCGAAGTCGGAGCCGGTCTCGTCGAGGGTGGAGATCATCAGCTGGTACGCACTCGGCGGCAGCGTGTCGTCACTGTCCACGAAGGCCACGAACTCGGTGCCCTCGGTCAGGTGCAGCAGACCGGTGTTACGGGCGGCGCCGAGACCGGCGTTCTTCTTGCGGACCAGGCGGAACCGGGAGTCCTTGGCGGCGAAGGCCTCGGCGATCGCCGCGCTCCCGTCCTTCGAGCCGTCGTCCACCATGATGCACTCAAGGTCGCTCATGGTTTGGGCGGCGATGGATTCCAGGCACTCCTCCAGGTACCGCTCGACGTTGTAGATCGGAACAACGACGGAGAGACGGGGGGCCATCAGCTGGGCGGGCCTTTCATCAGGGGCGGGACGACGACCTGGGGCGGGCCCCCGCGAATCAGGGGTCACAGGACAGGCGGTACGCCGCGATCCTACCGTCCACGCCTACCGGGACCCGGGTCGCGGCCGGGCGCCACGAGCCCCGCGATCCGGCGGAGCGCTGCCCCGCGGTGCCGCCGGCCGGGCCGCCCGGCAGGTCCGCGGCCACCGTCCGCCGCGTGCAGCGACCCTGACCGGGCGTCAGCCGGGGCCCGGCGGGATCCGGTGGCGGACCGGCTCGGCGGCCGGGCCGGGTGGCGAAGCTGCGCCTTCCAGGGCAAGTCGGACCATCCAGGACTTTTACCCTCGGTGACCGGGTAGGCGTGGCCCATGGGATTCCTCACCAGGCTGCCGGTCATCGGCCCGTTCGTCGTCGCCGTGTTGCGCAGCCGCCCGTACCGCGTCTACGAGCACTTCACCGCGGCCAAGGGCAACCGGCTGGCCGGTGCCGTCACGTTCTTCGGCTTCCTGGCTCTCTTCCCGCTGCTCACCGTGGCGCTGGCGATCGCGGTCTCCACCCTGACCCCGAACCGGGTGGACAGCCTCAAGCACAAGATCGCCGACCAGGTCCCCGGCCTGGCGAACTCGCTCGGCCTGGACTCGCTGGTCGCCAACGCCGCCACGGTCGGGGCGGTCAGCGGGTTGCTGCTGCTGCTCTCCGGGCTGGGCTGGGTGGACACCATGCGCGGCGCGATCCGCGACATCTGGCAGTTGCCGCAGGAGGACGGGAACCTGGTGCAGCGCAAGGTCTGGGACTGCGTGGTGCTGGCCGGCCTCGGCGTGGTGTCGCTGGCCTCGCTCGGCGCCTCCGCGGTGACCACCCAGCTGGCCGGGCGGCTGGCCTCCGGGCTCGGCCTGTCCGACCGGGGACCGGCGCACTACCTGCTGGCGCTGGCCGGCTTCGTCATCGCGGTCGGCGCGGACCTGCTGCTCTTCCTGTACCTGCTGGCCCCCTTCCCGCGGATCGGCGGCCAGCACCGCCGCGACCTGCTGACCGCCGCGCTGATCGCGGCGGTCGGCTTCGAGCTGCTCAAGCTGCTGCTCTCGTCCTACCTCGGATCGGTGGCGGGCAAGAGCCTGTACGGCGCCTTCGGGGTCCCGGTCGCGCTGCTGCTCTGGATCAACTTCGTCTGCAGACTGCTGATGTACTGCGTGTCCTGGACCGCGCTGGCCGACCCGGAGGGCGCGCGCGCCCGGGCCCGCGCCAGTGCGGACGCCGCTTACCGCGCGGCCGGCGAGCTGGGCGGCGTCGTGCCCGCCCGGGGGTAGCCGCGGGTCCGGGGGACGCCGGCGCCGGCGCCCGGGGGAGCGGCCGCTAGCGGTGACCCACCGCGGTGGCGCCGCCGGTCTCCTCGGGCGCCTGGGTGGGGGCCTCGGTGGAGTCGAAGGCCAGGCCGAGGGGCGTCTGCGCAACCGTCGCGGGGCTCCTGCGCGAGGCTGCGGCGAGCGGCCCGCGGCGGCGCCCGCGCAGCAGCCACAGGGCCGCCGCCGCACTGAGGGTGAGGGCGCCGGTCACCGTCCAGGTCTCCGGGCCGAGCAGGCCCGGGCCGCGCTCCCGCGCCCCGGCCAGCCTGCCCGGGCCGCCGCCGGCCGGGCCCGCCTTGGCCGGAACGGGGGCCGGGGCGGCGGCGAGCTGGCTCGCCGCCGCCGATCCCTTGCCCTGGGCCGGGGCCGTCTCGGCGGGCTGCTTCGGGGTGACCAGCTTGCCGACCGGCGTCACGTGGTCGGCCGCCGCGAAGCCCCAGTCCAGCAGGGCGGCGGTCTCGTCGTAGACCTTCATGTAGGTGTCGGGGTGCATGACCGCCACCAGCAGGGTGCGCCCGTCGTGCTGGGCCGCCCCGACGAAGGTGCTGCCCGCGTTGGTGGTGTAGCCGTTCTTGACGCCGATCAGCCCCGGGTACCTGCCGAGCAGGCGGTCGGTGTTCTGGATGCCGAAGGTGCCGCGCTGCCCGGTGCGGCTGTCCACCGCCCCGGGGAACTGGGCGTCCTTGGTGGCGCAGTAGGAGCGGAAGTCCGGGTTGCGCAGCCCCTCGCGGGCGAAGAGCGTCAGGTCGTAGGCCGAGGTGAGCTGCCCGTCCTCGTCGTAGCCGTCCGGCGAGACCACATGGGTGTCGGCGGCGCCCAGTTCGACGGCCCGCTGCTGCATCTGGCGGACCGTTTCCTCGACCCCGCCGTTCATGTGGGCCAGCACGTGCACCGCGTCGTTGCCCGAGCTGAGGAAGACCCCGCGCCACAGGTCCTCGACCCGGTAGTCCAGGTCCTCCTTGATGCCCACCAGGCTGCTGCCGGCACCCAGCCCCGCCAGCTCGTCCGGCGCGACGGTGTGCACGGTCCGGCGGTCGAACTTGGGCAGCACGGTGTCGGCGAAGAGCATCTTCAGCGTGCTGGCGGGAGGCAGCCGCAGGTGCGGGTTGTAGGCGGCCAGCACGTCGCCGGTGTCGGCGTCGGCCACCAGCCAGGACATCCCGGTCAGCCCGGTCGGCAGCTTCGGTGCCGAGCTCCCCAGGGAGACCTGGACCCCCGACTGGGCGAGCCGCTCGCCGCCGACCGCCGAGGGCGGTGGCGGTTCGCCGGTGGCCAGCGCGGTGGCGACGGGCGCGGTGGCCAGCACCAGGGCGGTGGCCAGCGCGGCGGTCAGCGTGGCGGCCCGGCGGCCGGGCCGCCGGCAGGGACGGTTGCGCAGACTGGTACGACACATCAGGTAAGCATCCAATTGCACTCGGTGTCCGTACCCAGTCCAACGCTCGCCCCGCCCGGGCCGTCGCCCGCGTCCCCTGGAAGGGGGACCGCCGCCTGGGCCGATCGGCCGCCTGCCCATACTGGGAAACGCCCGCCCCGCCCGCACCGCGAAGGACCGCCCGCCATGAAGCTCAGCCGCCGCACCTCCTGGTTCCTCGTCGCTTTCGGGGTCTGGTCCGTCATCATCTGGACCACCTTCGTCAAGAACCTGTGGGCGGACTCCGCCCACCAGGCCTTCACCAACGGCGACCACAGCCACCCCACCGCCTTCTTCTGGATCCACCTGACGCTGGCCGTCACGTCCTTCGTGCTGGGGGTTCTGGTGGGCCTGGTGGGGATCAGGGGGCTGCGCGGCACGGCCACGGCGAGCCCTGCCACAAAGTCGTTGACCTGACGGGTTGGCGGCTGCCAGAGTCTCCCTGCTTCGCATGCCGTGCGAACGAATATTCGAGGGGGGACCTCTTTTCGTGCTGTCCACGACCCGACTCCTGGCTGCCGGCGGTGTGCTCACCCTGGCCGCCGGCCTGGCCACCGCGCCGAGCGCCTTCGCCGGCAGCGGACTGTCCTACAGCAACCCGCGGGCGACACCCACGCCGGTGATCGCCTCGACCGGTGCGAGCGGCAACGCCTGCGATGACACCACCACCCCGGGGTGGATCGGCCTGACCACCGGCCCGCCGACCCTCAGCGTCGACGTCCAGGTTCCGACCGGCAGCACCACGGTGCCGAAGATCTCGGTGACCGACGAGACCAGCACCCCCTTCAGCAGCGCCTTCCAGGCCGACGCCCCCGTGGCGAACGGCACCGCCGCCGTCCAGCTGCCGGACCTGAAGGACGGTCACTCCTACTCCTGGCGCGCCTGGTCGGTGACCGGCGGGATGCCGGCGGCCTCGGCCAAGTGCCACTTCCGGGTGGACCGCACGCCGCCGACGGTGAGCGTCGACTCGACCGACTTCCCGGCCGACGGCTCGGGCAAGACCGCGACCAAGTACGCCGGCCAGGCCGGCACTTTCACCTTCACGGGCGCTGACCCGGCCCCGGCGGGCGGCGCGGCGTCGGGGGTGGCGTGCTTCGAGTACGCGCTCACTCCGGCCACGTTGGGCATCTTCACGGGCTGCGCTGGCCCGAACACCGTGGTACCCGACGCCACTGGCAAGGCGAGCGTGCAGCTGACGCCCGGTCAGTGGGGACCGAACACCCTGCAGGTCCAGGCGATCGACAACGCGGACAACGTGTCGCAGTCCGTGACGTACAACTTCGAAGCACCGAGCAACCCCAACCCGCCGGCCACCCCGGGCGACGTCGACAACGACGGTGTTCCCGACATCGTGGTGCCCGACAGCGCGGGCGTCCTCCAGGTGATTCCCGGCAACAGCGGCACCACCACGCCAAAGGAGACCTTCCCGGCGATCGATGCGCCCGGCGGAGCCGGCTGGAGCGGTCTCCAGATCGCCCACCGGGGCTGGATACCGAACACCGCGACCGCCGACACGGTCTTCGCGCACGACCCGAAGGCCCCCGGCACCCTCAACGCATACCGCAACGAGGGGTCGCTGCAACTCGGCGGGCAGAACGCCATGCTGGTCAGCCGGCCGACGACCTGCCAGGACGTCACCGGAGCGACCATCAGCTGCCCGGTGGGCTACGGCTCCGACTGGTCCGGGGTGACACAGCTCGTCGCGCTCGGCTCCACCGATCCGGGCCAACCGAATGACGCCTCGCTGCTCACCGTCGAGGGCGGCAACCTGTGGCTCTTCGAGCACGTCAACTTCCGAGGCTTCACCGTCGCCCAGCAGCTGACCACCGCGGGCAACTGGAGCGGCTACGACCTGGTCGCCCCCGGCCCCGACGCTCAGGGCAACCTGGCGCTCTGGGCCCGCGACCGCGCCAGCGGCGCGCTGCACGCCTTCACGTTGCCCAAGAAGGCCGACGGCACCTTCGACTTCTCCGCCTTGGCCGACCCCACCGCGAACGTTGTGGCCACGGGCTTCACCACTGCCGCCTACCCCACCCTGGGCAGCTCCGGTGACCTGGACGGCGACGGCGTGCCGGACCTGTGGGCGGTCACCGGTGACGGGCACCTGGACGTCTTCGCCGGCTGGAGCACCCCGTACGACGCCGGTGCGCTGAAGTAGCCCGGCCGTACGACAGCACAGGGCCCGTCCGGTGGATACCGGACGGGCCCTGTGCTGTACCGCGAAGCGGAGCGTTAGAAGCGGCGCGTCACCAGGGCGCGCTTGACTTCCTGGATCGCCTTGGTGACCTCGATGCCACGCGGGCAGGCCTCCGAGCAGTTGAAGGTGGTGCGGCAGCGCCACACGCCCTCACGGTCGTTGAGGATCTCCAGGCGCTGCTCGGCACCCTCGTCGCGCGAGTCGAAGATGAAGCGGTGCGCGTTGACGATGGCGGCCGGGCCGAAGTACTGGCCGTCGTTCCAGAAGACCGGGCAGGACGAGGTGCACGCGGCGCACAGGATGCACTTGGTGGTGTCGTCGAAGCGCTCGCGGTCCTCGGCGGACTGCAGGCGCTCGCGGGTCGGGTCGTTCCCGTTGGTGATCAGGAACGGCATGACGTCCTTGTACGCCTGGAAGAACGGGTCCATGTCGACCACCAGGTCCTTGAGGACCGCGAGGCCCTTGATGGCCTCGATGGTGATCGGCTTCATGCCGCCCTTGCCGTCCGGCTCGGTGACGTCCTTCAGCAGGGTCTTGCAGGCCAGCCGGTTGCGGCCGTTGATCCGCATGGCGTCCGAGCCGCAGATGCCGTGCGCGCAGGAGCGGCGGTAGGTGAGGGTGCCGTCCTGCTCCCATTTGACCTTGTTGAGGGCGTCCAGGACGCGCTCCTTGGGGTCCATGGTGAGCTGGTAGTCGACCCACACCGGGTCCGGGTGCTCCTCCGGGTTGAACCGGCGGATCCGCAGGGTGAAGTTGATCATCTGCACGCCGCCGGCCTCGGCCGCGTCCAGCGCCGCCGAGTGCGGTGCGTCGATCGTGGGGGCGCTCATCAGTACTTACGCTCCATCGGCTGGTAGCGGGTCGTGACAACCGGCTTGTAGTCGAGGCGGATTGAGGTGGTGCCGTCCTCGGCCACCTCCTGGTACGCCATGGTGTGCTGCATGAACTTCACGTCGTCACGGGTCGGGAAGTCCTCGCGGAAGTGGCCGCCGCGCGACTCCTGACGCGCCAGCGCGGAGACCACCAGCACCTCGGCCAGGTCGAGCAGGTTGCCCAGCTCGACGGCCTCCAGCAGGTCCGTGTTGTAGCGGAAGCCCTTGTCCTGGATCGCCACGTGCTTGTAGCGCTCGCGCAGCGCGGCGATGTCCTCGCAGGCCTGCTTCAGGGTGGCGCCGGTGCGGTAGACCATGGCGTTGACGTCCATGGTCTCCTGCAGCTCCTTGCGGATCTGCGCCACCGACTCGGTGCCGGTCGACTCGCGCAGGCCGTCGACCAGCGCCTGCACCTTCTCGGCCGGGTTCTCGGGGAGCGGCGTGAAGTCCACCGTCGACGAGTAGTTGGCGGCCGCGACACCGGCCCGCTTGCCGAACACGTTGATGTCCAGCAGCGAGTTGGTGCCCAGGCGGTTGGCGCCGTGCACGGACACGCAGGCGACCTCGCCGGCCGCGTACAGGCCCGGGACGATGTCGGTGTTGTTGCGCAGCACCTCACCCTCGACGTTGGTCGGGATGCCACCCATGGCGTAGTGCGCGGTGGGCTGGATCGGGATCGGGTCCGTGTAGGGCTCGATGCCGAGGTAGGTCCGGGCGAACTCGGTGATGTCCGGGAGCTTGGCGTCCAGCTGCTCCGGCGGAAGGTGCGTCAGGTCCAGGTAGACGTGGTCGCCCTCGGGACCGCAGCCGCGGCCCTCGCGGATCTCGGTGTAGATCGCGCGCGAGCAGACGTCACGGGACGCGAGGTCCTTCATGACCGGGGCGTAGCGCTCCATGAAGCGCTCGCCGTCCTTGTTGCGCAGGATGCCGCCCTCGCCGCGGGCGCCCTCGGTGAGCAGGATGCCCATCCGCCAGATGCCCGTGGGGTGGAACTGGAAGAACTCCATGTCCTCCAGCGGCAGGCCGCGGCGGTAGACCAGGGCCTGGCCGTCACCGGTGAGGGTGTGGGCGTTGGAGGTCACCTTGAAGAACTTGCCGGTGCCGCCGGAGGCGAAGACCACGGCCTTGGCCTGGAAGACGTGGATCTCGCCGGTGGCCAGCTCGTAGGCGACGACGCCGGAGGTCTTGCCCTCGTTGATCAGCAGGTCGAGGACGTAGAACTCGTTGAAGAACTCGACGCCGTGCTTGACGCAGTTCTGGAACAGCGTCTGGAGGATCATGTGACCGGTGCGGTCGGCCGCGTAGCAGGAGCGGCGCACGGCCGCCTCGCCGTGGTTGCGGGTGTGGCCGCCGAAGCGGCGCTGGTCGATCCGGCCGGCCTCGGTGCGGGAGAAGGGCAGACCCATCTTCTCCAGGTCGAGGACGGCGTCGATGGCCTCCTTGCACATGATCTCGGCGGCGTCCTGGTCGACCAGGTAGTCACCACCCTTGACCGTGTCGAAGGTGTGCCACTCCCAGTTGTCCTCCTCGACGTTGGCCAGGGCGGCGCACATGCCGCCCTGGGCCGCGCCGGTGTGGGACCGGGTCGGGTAGAGCTTGGTCAGCACCGCGGTGCGGCTGCGCTGGGTCGACTCGATGGCCGCGCGCATGCCGGCGCCACCGGCGCCGACGATGACGGTGTCGTACTGGTGAATCTGCATGGGGGTTAGTTCGCCTCTGGCTCTGCTGGCTCTGCGATGGCCGATTAGATGTTCGGGTCGAAGGTGAAGATGACCAGGGTGCCGAGCAGCACGGTGAACACCGTGGCAGCGCCCATCAGGCCCTTCAGCCAGAGCCGAGTGGAGTCCTTCTCGGCGTAGTCGTTGATCACCGTGCGCATGCCGTTGGCGCCGTGCAGCATGGCGAGCCAGAGCATCAGCAGGTCCCAGCACTGCCAGAACGGCGAGGCCCAGCGACCGGCCACGAAGGCGAAGTTGATCTTCGACACACCGTGGTCCAGGAACAGCATGATCAGCAGGTGACCCAGGATCAGCACGACCAGCACGACACCCGACAGGCGCATGAAGAGCCAGGCGAGCATCTCGAAGTTGGTGCGGGTGCGTCGCGGGGTCTTCTTGGTGCGGGTGCGCGGCGGCTGGATCACGAAGGCGTCGGCGGGGTTGCCGGTGCCAAGACCCTTGCCGGTGTGCGCCTGCGCGGAGGGGACCACGAGGTCGGTGGCGTCAGTCGACATGGCGCATCACTTCCCGAACCAGTTGGACAGCGTGTGCTGGAGAATCGGGTAGAAAGAGCCGGCCATCAGCACGACCCAGAGGCCGACGACGCTCCACAGCATCTGCTTCTGGTACTTCGGGCCCTTCGACCAGAAGTCCACCGCGATGACCCGCAGGCCGTTCAGGGCGTGGAACAGGATGGCGGCCGTCAGGCCGTACTCCATCAGGTTCACCAGCGGAGTCTTGTACGTCTGGATGACCGAGTCGTACGCCTGTGGCGAGACTCGCACCAGTGCGGTGTCAAGGACGTGGACGAGAAGGAAGAAGAAGATGAGGACGCCAGTGACTCGATGAGCCACCCAGGACCACATGCCTTCGCGGCCGCGGTACAGCGTTCCAGCCGGCACGGGAAACCCTCCGGAAGCGGTTGAAGGGCTCGGCCGGCGTCGGTGTCGGTCAGCCCGGCCGGATACGGTCCACCGGCCGCGGTCATCCTATCGACGCCGCGTCGGCAACCGCCTCCGGGGGGTTTGAGTGTGATCAATCAGGCACGAGCGGCCTAATCGGGCCGGGAACTATGACCGTGGGTAACCGGGTGGGCCACGATACGGTGACGGAGCGTCGAGATGCTGACGCCACCCGGGCGGTGGTGTCAGCCGGCGGTACCGCTGGCGACCAGGTGCTCCAGCCGGTGCAGTGCGATCCGGCGCAGTTCCTCGGAGGCCACCAGGCGCTCCTCGTCCGGTTCGTTGGCCAGCCGGGTGCGGATCGAGCTGAGTACGGTGTCCAGCATCTCCTCCGGCTCGACGCCGTCGAGGCAGACCACGAAGACATGGCCGAACCGGGACTCGTAGGCGGCGTGCGCGGCCTGCAGCGCGGTGTGCGCCGCCTGGCTGCCCGGCGCCCGCATGCCCAGCAGCGGCTGGGGCATCCAGCTCTCGTCGGCCAGTGCCTCGGCCAGGTCGCTGGGCCGCAGGTCGTACGAGGCCTCGCTGGCCGCGGCCAGCAGCGAGTCCAGATCGGGGTAGGGGCGGTGAGCGGTCAGCCGCAGTGCCCAGCGGTGGCTGCCGCAGCAGGCCAGGAGCGCCTCCTCCGCGGCGCCGGGGTCGGCCTCGTTGAAGCGGTGCAGTCCGACCGCCGGCATGGGCGGGATGGGCGGCCGTGGCGCGGGGATGTCGGCCGGGATGTCGCTGGCCAGCGGGTCCTCCTCGGGAGGCGGGAAGGGCGACGGGCGGCCCCCGCGGGAAGCAACGGGCGGCGCACCGCGTCGGACGGCTCGTGGGGTCGGACGTAACCAGCATGGATCACGGCACGGCGCGGACGGGGTCGACCGGGCGATGCCGGGGTCCTCCCGGGCAGCGGCACCACGGTAGTTGAGCGCTCACCAGTTGGGGAGAGTGCGCGCCGAATTCACCCTGACGAGCTATCAAGTTGTGACCCCTGCGCTACCGGACCCCTTCTTCCCGCGGGCCTCACCGGGCTTCACCGGGCTTCACCGGGCCTCACCAGGCCCGGATCAGTCGCGATGCGGGACCGGCTCAGTCCCGGTGCACCTTGTAGTTGGAGGCCTGGGCGCGCGGGCGCACCACCAGTAGGTCGATGTTGACGTGGGAGGGCCGGGTGACCGCCCAGGCCACCGTGTCGGCGATGTCCTCGGAGCTGAGCGGGTGGGAGACACCCTGGTAGACGGCGGCGGCCTTGGCCTCGTCGCCGCGGAAGCGGGTCACCGCGAAGCCCTCCGACTTGACCATGCCCGGGGCGATCTCGATCACCCGGATCGGCTCGCCGACCAGCTCCAGGCGCAGCGTGGCGGCGATGGTGTGCGCGGCGTGCTTGGCGGCCACGTAGCCGCCGCCGCCCTCGTAGGCGGCGAGCGCGGCGGTGGAGGAGAGGATCAGCACGGTGCCGTCGCCGCTGGCGCGCAGGCCGGGCAGCAGGGCCTGGGTCATGTGCAGCACGCCCAGCACGTTCACCTGGTACATCGCCAGCCAGTCGGCCGGGTCGCCCTGCTCGACGGACTCGGCGCCGAACGCCCCGCCGGCGTTGTTCACCAGGACGTCGATCTGCCCCAGCGCCACCGCGAAGGCGTCCACCGCGGCCCGGTCGGTGACGTCCAGGGTGATCGCGCGGGCGGCACCGCCCTGGCTCTCGATCTCCTTGGCGAGCTCCTCGATCCGCTCGGTGCGACGCGCGGTCAGCACCACCTCGAAGCCCTCGGCCGCCAGCCTGCGCGCGGTCGCCGCGCCGATCCCGCTGCTGGCTCCCGTGACCACCGCGACCTTGTGCCGACCGGTACCCATCCGTCTCGCTCCTCTGTTCGTGCCCTAGCCTGCCGGGTCATCATCGCACCGCCCGGAACGGATGTGGGGCCCGCAGCCACCGGCTGCGGGCCCCACATGTTCAGCGCTCGGCGCGGTCAGTCCTGGGCGTTGTCGTCGCCCTGGTCGTCAGCGGTGTTGGCGCTGCCCTGGTTGGCGTGCTTGAGGGTGAAGGACTTGAAGAAGTCCTTGGCCGGCGAGCCGAGGCCGGTCGCGGTGTCGTAGCCCTTGGTCGCCGACAGACCGTAGTCCGCGCCGATCTTGTAGAGGCGGACCTTCAGCGCGCCGTTGACCATGCCCAGGTCCACCACGTTGCCGCGCTTGGTGTGCACCGCGCTGTCGTTGACGTCGTGGAAGGCCCGGGTGTTGTAGCGGTCGTACAGGTCGGGGTTGGCGAAGCCGATCGGGCGGCCGCCGCGGGCCTGGATGGCGTCGGCCAGGACACCGGCGAACTCCGGCGAGGAGACCGAGGTGCCGCCGTAGCCGCCCTCGCTGTAGGCGCCGCCGGCCGGGGTGAAGCCGACCAGGGTGGCGGCCACCAGGTCACCGCTCATCGCGACGTCCGGGGTGGCGCGCTGCGGGGTGGCCGACTTGGTGCCGTCCGCCGCCACGGTGGAGATGGAGTCCGGCACCACGCCCTTCTGGTACCACGGCTGGGCCTCGCCCTTGACGACGCCGCCGCCACCGCCGAAGTAGAAGGGAGCCTGGCCGGGGGCCGGGGACCACGACTTGCCGTCGGTCGAGAGCACCGAGCGCTGGTCACCCATGTTGACCTCGTGGCCGTAGGTGCCCGACTTGTCCTTCAGCTCCAGGGCGGTGCCGCCGACCGCGGTGATCCACGGCGAGGAGGAGGGCCACTGGGTCTGGGCCTGGTTGGTGTCGGCCTGGCAGTTGACGCCGGTGGCCGCCGCACCCGGGGAGTTGTCGCCGCAGTCGCCGGCCGAGGCCATGAAGGTGATGCCCTCGGTGGCGCCGAGCTGGAAGACCTGGTTGTCGGCCGCGATCACGGCCGGGTCGAGGTCACCGCTCTTGCCGTGCATGATCTCGCCGTAGGAGTTCGAGACGATGTCGGCGAGGTGGTTGTCGACGATGTTGCTCAGCGCCGCGTTGAGGTCCGGGTCCTCGCAGGAGTTGGCACCCACGTAGACCACGTTGGCGTCCGGCGCCATGCCGTGCACCATCTCGACGTCCAGCGCCTCCTCGCCCGACCAGTCACCGCAGTCGGCCTGGTGCGTCCACTGGTTCGGGGTGAGCACCTCCTTGTACTGGCCGGGGGCGAAGGGCTGGTCGCCGTGCGCGGCGGAGAACTTGTCGGCGTCGGCCTGCATCGTGCCGAGCCCGTAGGCGTCGACGATGGCGACGGTGGCGCCCTTGCCGGTCACCTTGGCGTCGGTGACGCCGTACGCCTTGCGCAGCTGGCTGGGAACGTAGCTGCAGGGCGCGAACGGCTCGTTCTTCTCGTAGCCGGCCGGGGCACCGGTCGCCGTCTTGGAGCCGTACCGGCCGTCCGTGCAGGTCGCGGTGGTCGGAAGGGTCTTGGGCGTCTTGGCCGGGTCGGCGGCGGGCTGGTTGGTGCCCTGCGCCTGCACGTCGGCGGCGGCCTGCGAGATGGCGTTGGAGGCCGCCTTCTGCACCGTGTCGGCCAGGCCCTCGACACCGACGACATCGGCGGCGACCGTGGCCGGGACCACCGCGTCGGTGGCCGGCGCCTTGTGGGTGCCGTTGTCGGTGCGGTAGTTGCGGAACTGCGCGCCCAGCGCCCGGGTCAGCTCATCGGTGGTGCCGGTGACCTGCAGGTAGTGCGGGTCGGTCGCACTGATCGTCAGACCGGCGCCGGTCAGCCACTGGGTGACCGCCTGGACCTGCTCGGGGCTGGTGCCGAAGCGGGCCTTGGCCTCGTCGGTGGAGAGGAACTTGCCGTAGTCGGGCGAGTTCTGGTCCGAGACGGCCTGCGCGTACGCGGCCAGCCCCTGGGGGTCCCGGCCGGCCAGGTAGACCCGGGCGGTCGCCGGGGTGCCCGCGGGCACCGCACCGGCGTCGGCCTGCGGGGTGGCCCAGTCGGGGTGGGAGCCGGTGAGCTCCTTGGCGGCATTGGGGTCGCCGGCGGTGGTGTCGGCGATGGCCGGGCTGGCGAACGCGAGCGTTCCCAGGACCAGGGCGGCGGCGGCCGGAGCCGCCACCGCTATCCGGGAGAGCCGGCTGCGAGCTGCTGGCACGTGGGTTCCCCACTCTCATGGAAGGGCCCCGTCCCCGCGGGGGCGGGAACGGTGACTGCGTGCCCGGCCGCGCTTCGTGGGCGCCGACCGGACGCGGGCGTGACGGATCCCCCCGCCGGGCCCGGCTCCTGAAGGAGGGTCGGGGGCGTGGGAGAGGTTTCTGACTGTGCGGTCGTTGTCTATTCGCTCGCGTGGTCGAAGCTCAAGACTTCGTCTGAATTCTTTACCAGTACATGACCTGAATGACCGGATCCTGATACGTGCGGGCCATCCGGGGGACGGCCGGATGACGGATCGTTACCCTCCGGTCGTGTCGGTCGTTGACCGGGGCACACCGCCGATCTCGCCCAGGGTGGTGTCACCGGGGAAGGCGGCTGAAACGAGATGTCATACCCAACCGCTGGCCGTGTATGCGCCAATCCGGGGAGTTATTCGGCCGAAGTCAAGCCAAACCTCGGCCGCCCCCATATTCTTGTTGGGGTGAACCGTCCTCAGCCCGACCCGCAGGCAAGCCCGCAGCCCATCGCGTCCGCCTCCCGCCCGGCCACGGCCGGGGACCGGGCGTCCGCCGTGACCGAGGCGGCGCTGCGCGCCCGGGTCCGGGCCTACGAGGCCGAGCTCATTGCCTTCCGCCGTGACCTGCACCGACACCCCGAGCTGGGCCGTCAGGAGCTGCGCACCACCAGGCTGCTGCGCGAGCGGATGCAGGCCGCGGGTCTGATGCCGCGGGTGCTGCCCGGCGGTACCGGTCTGCTCGTCGACCTCGTCCCCGCGGGCACGAAGAGCGGCACCCCGATGCTCGCGTTCCGGGCGGACATCGACGCGCTGCCCATCGATGACGCCAAGTCCGATGTGCCGTACCGCTCCACGGTGCCCGGCTGCTGCCACGCCTGCGGCCACGACGTGCACACCACGGTGGTGCTCGGCACCGCGCTGGTGCTGGCCGACGCGCTGCGCGAGGGGCGGCTGCGGCAGCCGGTGCGGCTGATCTTCCAGCCCGCCGAGGAGGTGATGCCCGGCGGTGCGCTGGACGTCATCGAGGCCGGCGGGATGGAAGGGGTCGGACGGATCTTCGCGGTGCACTGCGACCCCCGGGTGACGGTGGGCCGGATCGGCCTGCGGATCGGCGCGATCACCTCCGCCTGCGACGCCCTGGTGCTCAACCTCGACGGTCCCGGCGGGCACACCGCTCGCCCGCACCTGACGACGGACCTGGTCACCGCGATCGGCCGGTTCGCCGCCGAGCTGCCCGCCGCGCTCGCCCGCCGGATGGACCCGCGCTGGGGCGTCAGCCTGGTCTGGGGCCGGATCGAGTCCGGCTCGGCGCCGAACGTGATCCCGCAGCACGCCGAACTCGAAGGCACCGTACGCTGCTTGGAGCTGGCCGGCTGGCGCGAGGTGCCGGACACGCTGCACGAGCTGATTGACTCGATGGCCGAGACCTACCGGGCCAAGTGGAGCCTGGACTACAAGCGGGGCGTCCCGCCGGTGGTGAACGAGGCTGAATCCATTGCCCAGTTGGAGATGGCGATGACGCGTCAGTTCGGTGCCGAGGATGAAGAGGTGGTGGAGGGCACCGAGCAGTCCCTGGGCGGCGAGGACTTCTCCTGGTACCTGGAGCACGCGCCGGGCGCGCTGGCCCGGCTCGGCGTGCGGGCGCCGCACGAGACCGGGGTGCGTGACCTGCACCAGGGCCGGTTCGACGTGGACGAGCGGGCGATCGCGATCGGTGTCGAGCTCTTCGGCTCGCTGGCGCTGGAGCACGGCCGGGTCTGAGCCGGGGGGCGGCGGGGGCAGTCGGGGAGGGGGCGGCGTCAGGGAGTCGAACAGGGGCGCGGATGGGTGGGTAAGGCCGTGCGAGACTGGGCCTGCTCACCGGGGTGCGACGTTCACCTCATGGGCATCCGTGCCACGGTTTGATAACAACCCGAGGGGCCGGGCGACCCGTAACACAACCGTGTTCTACGCGCGTTACGGTGACGTCCGACCACGCCAAACGGGTGTGTGAGAAGGAGAAACTCCCTTGCGCCGTTCAGTAAAGCTCGCCGCGGTTGTGCTCTCGGGTTCCCTGGGCATCGCCTCGCTCGCCGCTTGCGGCGCAAAGAGCAACAGCACCACCACCGCATCCTCCGGCGGCTCGGGCCTCAAGGTCGGTATGGCCTACGACGTCGGTGGCCGTGGTGACCAGGGCTTCAACGACCTCGCCGCCGCCGGTCTGGACAAGTCCAAGGCCGAGTTCGGCCTGACGACCAACGAGGCCGAGGCCAAGCCCGGTGAGGCCGACTCCGACAAGCAGACCCGTCTGGAGACGCTGGTCAACAACGGTTACAACCCGATCATCGCGGTCGGCTTCGTGTACCAGGCGACCGTCGAGAAGGTCGCCAAGGAGCACCCGAACGTCAAGTTCGCGATCATCGACTCCGACTCCTCCACCCAGCCGAGCAACGTGACCTCGCTGGAGTTCACCGAGCAGCAGAGCTCGTACCTGGCCGGCATCGCCGCCGCCAGCAAGACCAAGAACAAGCAGGTCGGCTTCATCGGCGGCGTGCAGTCCGAGCTGATCAAGAAGTTCGAGGCCGGCTACCGGGCGGGTGTCGCCTCGGTCGACTCCAGCATCAAGGTCGACGTCTCCTACCTGACCACCCCGCCGGACTTCACCGGCTTCACCGACCCGGCCAAGGGCAAGTCCGCCGCGCAGGGCCAGATCGACCAGGGCGCGGACGTCATCTACGCCGCCGCCGGTGGCTCCGGCACCGGTGCGATCCAGGCCGTCGCCGCGGCGAACAAGCCGGGCAAGCCCGTCTGGTCGATCGGTGTCGACACCGACCAGGCCAAGCAGACCGCGCTCGCCCCGTACAAGGACACGATCCTGACCTCGGCGCTGAAGAACGTGGACACCGCGGTCTACAACTACATCAAGAGCGTCAAGGACGGCGCGCCGCTGACCGGCGTGCAGCGCTTCGACCTCAAGTCGGGCGGTGTGGGCCTGGCCACCACCGGCGGCCACATCGACGACCTGAAGGCCAAGCTGGACCAGGCCACCCAGCAGATCACCTCGGGCGCCATCACGGTCCCGACCGCGCCGTCCGGCAACTGACCGGTCGTAGCACGTCCGTAGTCGCGGCTACCCCAGCGGTACCGCAGTAGCACCAGGGAGGGGCCCGGTGGGTCGCGCGTGAGCGCACTCCGCCGGGCCCTTCTGCACCCCCGTTTGCGCCGCCAAGCAGTTCGGCCTCCCTCCCCAGCGCAACGAAGCGCCTGCTCACCACCAGGAGATCGCCATCACCGCTTCCACTCCCTCCCTCAGCAAGGGAGGCAAGCCCACCAAGGGATCGGCGACCGTCGCCGTCGAACTGCGCGGCATCACCAAGCGCTTCCCCGGCGTGGTGGCCAACCACGACATCAACCTCACCGTGCAGTCCGGCACCGTGCACGCCCTGATGGGTGAGAACGGCGCCGGCAAGTCGACGCTGATGAAGATCCTCTACGGCATGCAGCGGCCGGACGAGGGCACCATCGCGATCAACGGTGAGACGGTCGAGTTCGCCACCCCGGGTGACGCCATCGCCCGCGGCATCGGCATGGTGCACCAGCACTTCATGCTGGCCGACAACCTCACCGTGCTGGAGAACGTCGTCCTCGGCGGCGAGAAGCTGTACGGGATCGGTGCCAAGGCCAAGGCGCGGATCAAGGAGATATCCGACCAGTACGGCCTCAACGTGCGCCCCGACGCGCTGGTCGAGGACCTGGGCGTGGCGGACCGCCAGCGCGTGGAGATCCTCAAGGTGCTCTACCGTGGCGCCCGGATCCTGATCCTGGACGAGCCCACCGCCGTGCTGGTGCCGCAGGAGGTCGACGCGCTCTTCGACAACCTGCGTGAGCTCAAGGCCGAGGGCGTCACCGTCATCTTCATCTCGCACAAGCTGCACGAGGTGCTCTCGGTGGCCGACGCGATCAGCGTGATCCGCCGCGGCACCACGGTCGGCGACGCCGACCCCGGGCAGGTCACCGCCCGCGAGCTCGCCGAGCTGATGGTCGGCAGCGAGCTGCCCTCCCCGGAGAGCCGCGAGTCCACCGTCACCGACGTGGAGATGCTCAAGGTCGAGAACCTGCGGATCGCCAAGGCCGACGCCGAGGGGATCGAGCGCGTCGTGCTGGACGACATCTCGCTCACCATCCACAAGGGCGAGATCCTCGGCATCGCCGGTGTCGAGGGCAACGGCCAGGCCGAACTGGTCGAGGCCATCATGGGCATGCTGCCGCTGGACGCCGGCACCGTGGTGCTGGACGGCGCCGACCTCACCCCGCGGCACACCCGGGCGCGCCGCGAGGCCGGGATCGGCTACATCCCCGAGGACCGCCACCGCCACGGCCTGCTGCTGGAGGCCCCGCTCTGGGAGAACCGGATCCTCGGTCACGTCACCGAGGCGCCGAACGCCAAGGGCCTGCGGCTCGACCCGGCCGCGGCCCGCCAGGACACCCTGCGCATCGTCGAGCAGTACGACGTGCGCACCCCCGGCATCGACGTCACCGCGGCCTCGCTCTCCGGCGGCAACCAGCAGAAGCTGATCGTCGGCCGCGAGATGAGCCACCAGCCGAAGCTGCTGATCGCCGCGCACCCGACCCGCGGTGTGGACGTCGGCGCGCAGGCGCAGATCTGGGACCACATCCGCGGCGCCCAGCGGGACGGCCTGGCCGTGCTGCTGATCTCCGCGGACCTGGACGAGCTGATCGGGCTCTCCGACTTCATCCGGGTCATCTACCGCGGCCGCCTGGTCGCCGAGGCGGACCCGGCCACCGTCACCGCCGAGGACCTGGGCACCGCGATGACCGGCGCGAGCAGCGGCCACCTGGAGTCCGACGCCACGCCGGCCGACGTGGCCGACGCCGCCGACAGCGTGGAGCCGACCGACGCCGCCGCCGACGACGAGACCGTTGAGCCGGCCGACGCCGCCGACGACAGCGTGGAGCCGGCCGCCGCCGACGTCCCCGCGCAGGCCGCCTCGGCCGACGACATCGCCACCACCGAGACCGCTGCCGCCGACGCGCAGGCGGGGGAGTGACCCACATGAGCACGACCACCCAACCCGCCCAGCGGGGTTTCCTGCAGCGGATCGACCGTGAGCGGCTGGGGCTGGCCATCGCCGCTCCGCTGCTGGCCATCGTCATCGCCGTGCTGCTCTGCTCGGCGCTGCTGGCCGTCGCGGGCTACGACCCGACCCAGGCCTTCAACATCATGGGCAAGTTCGCCGTCGCCTCCGACGGGCAGGTGGCGATCCTGAACAAGGCGACCACCTTCTACCTCGCCGGTTGCGCGGTGGCCTTCGGCTTCCGGATGAACCTGTTCAACATCGGTGCGGACGGCCAGTACCAGCTGTCGGCGCTCTTCGTCGCCTACGTCGGCGGCCAGGTGAACCTGCCCTCGTTCATCGAGATCCCGATGCTGCTGATCGTCGCGATGCTGGTCGGCGGCACCTGGGCCGGTGTCGCGGGCGTCCTCAAGGTCACCCGCGGCGTCAACGAGGTCATCTCGACCATCATGCTGAACGCGATCACCACCGCGATCATCGGCATGCTGCTGGTCCCCGGCATCTTCGTGCCGGGCAACGGCGGCGGCACCAGCAACACGGTGCAGACCAAGCAGATGGTGGCCTCCAGCAACTTCTTCACCCTCAACACCCAGGGCGGCTCGCTCTACGGCTTCATCATTGTCGCGGCCCTGGTCGGCGTGGTGTTCCAGCTGGTGCTCACCCGCACCCGGTTCGGCTTCGACCTGCGGGCCACCGGCCGCTCCGAGTCGGCCGCGGCCGCCAGTGGTGTCAACGTCAAGCGCATGGTGCTGACCAGCATGTGCGTCTCGGGTGCGCTGGCCGGTCTGATCGGCATGCCCGACCTGCTCACCAACTCGCACTACTTCGGCCAGAACTTCCAGGCGGGCATCGGCTTCGTCGGAATCTCGGTCGCGCTGCTGGGTCGCAACAGCCCACTCGGGATCGCTTTCGCGGCGCTGCTCTGGGCCTTCCTGGAGGCGAGCGCGCCCAGCCTGTCGGTGTCGAACTTCCCTCCGGAGATCATCAACGTCATGGAAGGCACCATCGTCATCTGCGTGGTGGTCGCCTACGAGCTGGTCCGCCGGTTCGGCCTCAAGCGTCAGCAGCAGCGGGTCGGCGCCCAGCTCGCCGCCGCCGCCGTGTCCGTCAAGAAGGAGGTGGCGGCATGAGCACCGCGACCGCATCTCGTCCCAAGCCCGCCGTCAAGGCGCCGGGCAAGAGCGGCGGCAAGCTCTCGCTGCCGGTCGTCCTGCTGCTGATCGCCGGCGCGATCCTGCTGCTGGCCGCCGTCGGTGCCGCCACCGGCAACCACGCGCTGACCTCCTCCGGCCAGATCACCGCCGCGCTCGGCGCGGCCGTGCCGATCGGCATGGCCGGTCTGGGCGGCCTGTGGGCCGAGCGGGCCGGCGTGGTCAACATCGGCCTCGAAGGCATGATGGTGGCCGGGACCTTCGCCGGTGCCTGGGTCGGCTACCTGGTCAACCCGTGGGTCGGCCTGCTGGCCGCGATCGCGGCCGGGGCCTTCGGCGGTCTGCTGCACGCGGTGATCACGGTCGGCTTCGGCGTGGACCACATCGTCTCCGGTGTCGGCATCAACCTGCTGGTCCCGGGCATCTGCCTGTACGTCAACCGGATCTACTACCAGGACTACCGCGACGCGGGTGCCGGTGCCAGCATGTCGCCGCCCACCCCCGGGCTGCCGACCATCACCGTCCCCGGGCTCTCGCCCTGGCTGGACAAGATCGAGACCCACCACTGGTTCTTCGTCTCCGACGTGGCCGGCGTGCTGGGCGGCGTGGTCACCAACCTCTCGGTGGTCACCCTGGTGGCGGCCGCACTGCTGGTGGGCAGCTACTTCGTGCTCTGGCGGACCACCTTCGGCCTGCGCCTGCGCTCCTGCGGTGAGAACCCGACCGCGGCCGAGTCGCTGGGCGTGAACGTCTACAAGTACAAGTACATCGCGGTGATCGCCTCCGGCGGCTTCGCGGGCCTGGGCGGCGCCTACCTGTCGATGGTCGCGGCGAGCATCTACCGCGACGGCCAGACCGGCGGCCGCGGCTACATCGGTCTCGCCGCGATGATCTTCGGCAACTGGCTGCCGGGCGGCCTGGCCACCGGTGCGGGCCTGTTCGGCTTCACCGACAGCCTGCAGCTGCGCGACCCCGACTCGGTGCACGTGCTGATCCTGGTGATCGCGCTGGTGCTGGCGCTGCTGGCGATCTGGCAGGGCTACCGGCGCAAGCTGGTCCCGGCCGTGGTCACGCTGGTCGCGGCCGCCGCCATGGGCCTGTGGTACGGGACGACCGACGCCGTGCCGCGTCCGCTGATCGTGGCCACGCCGTACGTGATTACCCTGGTGGTGCTGGCGCTGTCGGCTCAGCGCCTGCGGCCGCCGAAGGCCGACGGTCAGATCTACCGCAAGGGGCAGGGCAAGTGACGGATGCGCAGGCGTCTTCCGGTCCGGCCGACGGCGCGGGTGTCGGCTCGGTGGCCGACTCGGGTGCCGGCTCGGCGGGCGGCCCGATGGGCGACCCGGTGATCGACTGGCCGGCGCTGCGCGCGGCGGCCCGGGACGCGATGTCCCGGGCGTACGCCCCGTACAGCAAGTACCCGGTCGGTGCGGCCGCGCTCGTCGACGACGGGCGGGTGGTGACCGGCTGCAACGTGGAGAACGCCTCGTACGGCCTGGGCCTGTGCGCCGAGTGTGGTCTGGTCTCGGCGCTGGTCGCCAGTGGCGGTGGCCGGCTGGTCGCGTTCGCCTGCGTGGACGGTGCCGGGCAGGCGCTGATGCCGTGCGGGCGCTGCCGCCAACTGCTCTGGGAGCACGGTGGTGCCGAACTGCTGGTGGACCTGCCCTCGGGCATCAAGCCGATGACCGAGGTGCTGCCGGACGCGTTCGGTCCCGAGCGGCTGTAATCCCTGTACCGAGCGGGTATTCGGTAGTAGCCGCGCGCGGTGTGACGCGCGTAGAGTGAGGTGGGGGCGGCAGAGCAGCAGCCGCCCCCACCTTCTTTTTCCGCTCGTTTCCGCCTGTTCTTCGCTGCCCTCCCCTGTCTTCCTCTCGCAGGTTTCCATCCCCTCCTGGAGCACGCTCATGGACGTCATCTCCGTCATCACCGCCAAGCGCGACCGCCGCGAGCTGACCGATGATCAGATCGACTGGGTGATCGACGCCTACACCCGCGGCGTGGTGGCCGACGAGCAGATGTCCGCGCTGGCGATGGCCATCCTGCTGAACGGGATGAACCTGCGGGAGATCGGCCGCTGGACCGACGCGATGATCCGCTCCGGCGTCCGGATGGACTTCGCCGGCCTCGGCATGCCCACCGCCGACAAGCACTCCACCGGCGGCGTCGGCGACAAGATCACCCTCCCGCTGGCCCCGCTGGTCGCCGCCTGTGGCGCCGCCGTGCCGCAGCTGTCGGGACGCGGCCTCGGCCACACCGGCGGCACCCTGGACAAGCTGGAGTCGATCCCCGGCTGGCGGGCGCTGCTCTCCAACGACGAGATGATGGACGTGCTGCGCCAGTCCGGTGCGGTCATCTGCGCGGCCGGCGACGGGCTGGCCCCCGCCGACAAGAAGCTCTACGCGCTGCGCGACGTGACCGGCACGGTCGAGGCGATCCCGCTGATCGCCTCCTCGATCATGTCCAAGAAGATCGCCGAGGGCACCGGCGCCCTGGTGCTCGACGTCAAGGTCGGCTCCGGCGCCTTCATGAAGAACCTGGCCGACGCCCAGGAGCTGGCCCGCACCATGGTGGGCCTGGGCCGCGGCGCGGGCGTCAACACCGTCGCGCTGCTCACCGACATGTCCACCCCGCTCGGCCTGACCGCCGGTAACGCCCTGGAGGTGCGCGAGTCGGTCGAGGTGCTGGCCGGCGGCGGCCCGGCGGACGTCGTGGAGCTGACCATCGCGCTGGCCCGCGAGATGCTCGCCGCAGCCGGCGTGCGGGGCAAGGACCCGGCCGACGCCCTCAAGGACGGCTCCGCCATGGACCACTGGCGCCGCCTGATCAGCGCCCAGGGCGGCGACGTGGACGCCCCGCTCCCGGTCGCCCGCGAGCAGCACGTGATCCCGGCGCCCGCCAGCGGCGTGCTGACCGCGCTGGATGCCTACGCGGTGGGCGTCTGCGCCTGGCGCCTGGGCGCCGGCCGCGCGCGCAAGGAGGACCCGGTGCAGGCCGGCGCGGGCGTTGAGATGCACGCGAAGCCGGGCGACACGGTCACGGCCGGCCAGCCGCTGCTGACCCTGCACACGGACACCCCGGAGCGCTTCGACTACGCGATCGAGGCCCTGACCGGCGGCATCGACGTCGCGCCGCAGGGCACCGAGTACACCCGCACCCCGCTGCTGCTGGACCGCATCGGGTGAGGTAGCGGGCACCCGTGACGGGTACGGCGACGGGCGGTGCGCGGGATGCGCACCGCCCGTCGTCCTAGGGGCTGTTGAGGATCTCGTGGGTACCGATCCGCCGCCCGACGAGGTGCGCCTCGTGGGGTCTGCCGCTCGGATCTGCTGGATCCTGCGGCCGACGTCAGGGCCGATGCGTTCGCGTCGCCGTCAGCGCTCCACCTGGAGGCTCTGGCAGGTCCAGCCGAGGCGGCGGGGGCCCCAGAAGGACGGGGCCGGGTGGTAAGTGCCGTCGGAGACGGAGAGGTTGACGATCAGGTAGGCGGACCAGTCGGCGCCCACGCCGGAGCCGTCCGCGTAGCAGAGGGTGTCGCCGACGTACCACTCGACCGAGTCGGCACCGAGGGAGGTCGAGATCCGCACCGTGGCGCCGGGGGCGACGCCGGCCGAACTGCCGTGCCAGTAGAGGTTGGTGTCGGCCAGGTGGTTGCTGAACTCCAGCAGGTCGGGGTGGTCGGGGTGGTACTCGAAGATGTCGACCTCGTTGCCGCCGTCGCGCCAGGTCCAGATGGCGGGCCAGGCGCCGATGCCGGTGGGCAGCACGACCTCGGCGCGCAGCAGGTCGCCGCTGCGGAGCTGGAAGCCCTCCGGACTGCCCTCGGTGGTCAGCAGGTTGCAGTTCCACAGGCGGCTGAAGCGGCCGCGGGTCGCGCTGAAGACCCCGCCCGGGCAGAAGGCGGGGATCAGTCGGTCGAGCTTGTGGTCGCCCCGGTTGGTCGGTCCCATGTCCGGATAGGAGCTGGTGCGACCCGCCACCCACTGCTGGGGCGAGGTGAAATCGGCGTCGAAGACCACGGCCATGACTGCCTCCCTGTGTGCTCAGGGTGATATGCCCGCTACGGAAGGCGATAACCGCCGGTGGGGGCGGCGGCCGGCGAGGTCCGGCGCCGGGGCGGTCGGCTCAGGATGAACTCCCCTTCCCCTTGCGGTCGATGAGGGTCTGGACGCCGTCGAGAATGCGGCCGAGGCCGAAGCCGAGCGGGTCGACGGCCGCCGGTTCGAACGCGCCCTGGGCGATGGCCCTGGTCAGGGCGGGGAAGCGGTCGGCGTGGCGGTCGAGCAGTTCGCCGGTCAGCCGGCTCCACTCCCGGTCGTGCTCCGCGTCGAACTCGGTCAGCTGCTGGGCGAGGTTGCGCACCAGCCCGACGATCAGCAGGAAGACCTGGTGGCGCTCGGCGGCCGTCAGGTCGGCGGCCTCCATGGCGCCCAGTGCGGCGTCCAGCCAGCCGAGTTGGTTCGGTCCCATGGCCTGGCGGCGCATCGCGGTGGCGGTCAGCAGCCAGGGGTGGGCCTGGTGGACGGCCAGCGAGCGGCGGGCCCACTCGGCGAGTCGGGGCTGCCAGGCCGGCCCCGCGGCCGTCAGGTCGGGGCGCTCGGTGAGGACGGCTTCGACCATCAGCTCGACGAGTTCGGCCTTGCCGGGCACGTAGCGGTAGAGGGCCATCGCCGAGACGCCGAGCTCGGTGCCGACCTTGGACATCGAGACGGCGTCCAGGCCCTCGGCGTCGGCCAGGCGCACGGCGGCGTCGGCGATGCGGCGCGGGCTGAGGGTGGGCTTGGGGCCGCGGGTGGGCTGGTCCTGTTCGCCCCACAGCAGTGCGACGCCGGCGCGCAGGTCCCGGGGCTTCTCCTTGCCGCCCCTGCTGTCCTTGCCGTCCCGGGCTGCGGCGGTACTGGCCATGGCGATCCTCTCGGTCGGTGCTGCGGCGCGGGGGCGGTTGACGCCCCCGCTAACTGTGTATACCTTAAACCTCATCGCTTACGGCATAAACAGTTTAGGGGAGAAGCTCATGCTCGGCGCCATCGTCACCACGTCCGCCGCAGTCCTCGCCGCCGCACCCGTGGCCGCTCTGCTGGGCTACCGGCAGCTCCAGCGGGCCGCCAACGCCAAGGCGCTGCGGATCACCACCCCGAACGGCATCGACGAGGCCGGCTTCGTCCGGATCGGCGGCATCGACCAGTGGATCTCGATCCGTGGCGAGGACCTCGGCAACCCGGTCATCCTTGAGGTCCACGGCGGCCCCGGCGCCGCCAACCGCATCTTCGTCCCGCGCACCCGGGCCTGGGAGCGGCACTTCACCATCGTCCGCTGGGACATGCGCGGCGCCGACCGGACCTTCGGCCACGCCGGGCCGCAGGACCAGGGCGGCATGGACCTGGCCCGGCTCCAGTGCGACGCCCTGGAGGTCACCGGGTACGTGCGCGCCCGGCTCGGCGTCGAGCGGGTCCTGCTGGTCGCCAACTCCTTCGGCACCGTGCTCGGCCTGCGACTGGCCCGCAGCCACCCCGAGCTGTACTCCGGCTACGTCGGCACCGACCAGAACATCAACGCGGGCGGGCGGGACCGCGCGGCGTACCACGCGCTGCTGGAGCGGCTGCGGGCGGCGGGCAAGCGCAAGGAGCTGGCCTTCGCCACCGCACTGGGCACCGGCAAGTCGGCCTGGAGCAGCCAGCAGTGGACGCGCTACAACAGGCTCGTCGTCACCTCGGACCCGCTGACCTACGACACCATGAAGACCGTCGTGGTCCGCTCACTGTGGTTCTCTCCGCTGCACACGCTGCGCGAACTGCGCGGCTACCTCAAGGGGATGACCTTCTCCGAGCGGGTCGCGCCGGCGGCCGCGACGATCGACGAGTGGGCCGAGGGCACGGCCTTCCGGCTGCCGTTCTTCGTCTTCCAGGGCGAGCACGACGTCCTGACCCCGCCCGAGCCGGCCAAGCGGTTCTTCGACGATGTCAGCGCGCCGGTCAAGGAGTTCGCGCTGATCGAGGACGCCGGCCACTTCGCGTCGTTCCGCCGGCCCGAGCGATTCCTCGACCTGATGCTCACCAAGGTGCGTCCGGTGATCACCGGCCAGCTGATCGGCCGGTGACGGGGCCGGGCCCCGCCGCCGCCCGGTCAGGCCTGCTGCGCCAGGCCGAGCCGCACCGCGCGCTCGACCGGGGAGTGGTCGCCGTCGGGGCGGTCGAGGTCGAGCAGGCCGGTGGGGAGCAGCGGGGGCTGGGCGAGGAAGCGCGGCGCGGTGCCGTGGTGGTTCTGTGCCGCGTGGATCAGGAACGGGTGGCAGAGGTAGACGTCGCCGGCCCGCCCGGTGGCCAGGGCGAGCGGCCGGTCCGGGGCATCGAGCCGGCCCGCCTCCTGCATCGTGGAGCAGAGGGCGAACAGGTCGGCGCCGCGTTCGCCGAGCGGCTCCAGGAACGGTGGCACGTCCAGGTGGGAGCCGACCTTGATCCGGGTGGGAGCGCTGTCGGCGTCGGTGTCGGAGAAGAGGAAGAGCATCAGCAGTGCCCGGCCCCGCGAGCGCAGGTTGACCCAGTAGCCCTGCTCGCCCTCGGGGGTGTAGCTCGCGTCCAGGTGCCACCCGGTGTCCCCGGCGTCCCCCGGGTGCGGGAAGCGGATCGGGAAGGTGCCCAGACCGGTGCGCGGCACCCACCGCCCCGCGCCGACGAGTTGGTCGAAGGCGCCGTGCAGGCGCGGCGTGCCGGCGGCCCGGGCGAACAACTCGTCGCCGTAGCCGCCGAGTCGCACGACCGGCTCGGTCCAGGTGGCCGGGTCGTCGGGGTCCAGCCCGGTCTCGCGCCAGAGGAACGCCCGGCACTCGTCGGCGAGTTCGCGCGGGAAGGCCTCGGGGAGACGGACGTAGCCGTCGGTCACGAACCGCTCGACCTGCTCGTCGCTCAAGATCGCTGTCACGGGCCGATTCTCCGAGCCACAGTGGCGGGGGGCAACCGGGTTTCCCGGCGCCGTCTCAACCGGGCAGCCCCTGGGGCTTGTCAGACAAAGTCCTGGGCCGTCAGCAGGCGGGTGCGCAGCTCCGCCACCAGCGCGTCGTCGACCCCGAGGTGCTGGGCGGCGTAGGCGTCCACCGAGCCGTAGCCGGCCCGCAGGTCGGCCAGGAACAGGCGCATGACCTCGGCCGGTGCCCGCCCGTAGCCCGGCCAGCGCAGCGTACGGTCCGGGTAGGCGGCCAGCCAGTCGGCGCGCAGCCGGTCGGTGGCCAGTTCGGTGAGCGCGAAGTCCGCGAGGATCTCCTCGTCGCCCACGCCGATCAGGGCCAGCACCAGCGCCGCCAGCAGACCGGTACGGTCCTTGCCCGACGCGCAGTGGAAGACCAGCGGAGCGCTGTCGGAGGCGATGACTTCCAGGGCCTGCCGAAGCTCCTCGGCCCCGTCGAGCGCCACCTCCGCGTAGCGGTCGGCGAGGAAGCGCCAGGGGTCGAGGCCGGGGTCGATCTGCGCCTGGTCGTAGGGCCGGTGCTCCACACTGAGGTTGACGTAGTCGAGGCCGGCGGCCGCCGGGACCCGCCCGCGCCGCTCGATCTCCCACGGGTAGCGCAGGTCGATCACGGTGCGTACGCCGAGGGCCAGGAAGCGGTCCCAGTCGGCGCCCTGGAGCTTGGCGAGTGAGTCCGACCGGTACAGCCGCCCCCACCGCACCGACCGGCCATCGACGGCGCGGTAGCCGCCCAGGTCACGGAAGTTGTGCAGTCGTTCGAACTCGATGTGCCTCATCCGCGACACCCTACGGGCCGCCACGTTTGCCAGCCCAGGCCCGGGCCGTAGGTGAGCAGTCCGCCGGGGTCGATGTTCCAGGGGCCGACGGTGACGGTGTCGCCGAAGGCGAACGTCTCGCGTGACGCGTAGTTGGGCCGCGCGTGCACGATCCCCGTGCCGTCCCGCGGGTCCACGAGGAGGTAGGAGGGGATTCCCATGGTGGCGTAGTCGAGGACCTTGTCCTCGTAGTCATTGGCGGGGTTGGACTTCGACACGATCTCGACCACCAGGAGGACCTCCTGTGGCAGGACGGCCGACTCGTCACCCTCCAGCGTCGCCTCCGGGAAGACCATCAGATCGGGCCGCCGCAGGCGACCCAGCCCCGGATCCTCAAGATCCGCCCCGGCGTAGGCGATGCGGCCCGGGTGGGTCCTGGGCAGTTGCTCGTTCAGCTGCTGGGAGATGCGGTGGACGGCGAGCTCGTGCCGTTTGACCGGGGAGATCATCATGACGATCTGGCCGTGAGCGATCTCGATGGCTCCGACACCCGGCACCTGCGGCAACTGGTCGGCGATTTCCCGGAGCCTGGCGAAGGCGGCCGCGTCGCTGCTCATGCTCGGAGCGTACCGACCCCCGCCGTCCGTCGTCCGGCGTAGCTCGCGTACGCCGTCACCGCGCCCGCCAGTGCCATGGCCACGAGTCCCACGGTGGCCGCGCCCGACCAGCCGACCGCGTGGTAGGCATCGGCGCCCACCGTGCCGCCGAGGCTGTTGCCGACGTAGTAGGCCATCAGGTAGAGCGCCGAGGCCTGGGCCCGGCCGTGCTGGGCGGTGCGGCCGACCGCCGAGGAGGCGGTGGCGTGGCCGGCGAAGAAGCCGCCGGTGATCAGCACCAGGCCGAGCAGCGCGCAGGGCAGCGAGTCGACCAGGGAGATCAGCAGGCCCGCGGTGGTCAGGCCGATCGCGACGTACAGGGCGCCGCGGCGGCCGAGCAGGGCGGTCAGGCGGCCCGCGGCGGCGGAGGTGCCGGTGCCCACCAGGTAGACGACGAAGATCGAGGCGGCCACCGACTGCGGCAGGTGGAAGGGGGCGCCGATCAGCCGGAACCCGGCGCAGTTGTAGACGGCGCCGAAGACCGCCATGAAGAGCAGGCCGAGGGCGTACAGCCGCAGCAGCAGCGGGTCGCGCAGGTGGGCGCCGATGGTGCGGGACAGGGCGCGCGGGTCCACGGGGGTGCGGGCGAAGTGCCGGGCGGCGGGGATCAGCAGGCGGAAGGCGAGGACGGCGAGCAGCGCGAGGACGGCGGCCGAGGCCAGGCCCCAGCGCCAGCCGCCGACGGCGCCGGTCCAGCCCGCGATCAGCCGCCCGCCCATCCCGCCGATGCTGTTGCCGGCCACGTACAGGCCCATCGCGGAGGGCAGCGCGCTCGGGTGCACCTCCTCGGCGAGGTAGGCCATCGCGGTCGCGGGCAGGCCGGCCAGCGCCGCGCCCTGCAGGGCCCGCAGCGCCACCAGCACGCCGAGCGAGGGCGCGAACGGCAGCGCCACGGCGATCAGCGTGGCGGCCAGCATCGAGCCGGTCATCACGGCCGTGCGCCCGTAGCGGTCGGAGAGCGCGCTGGCCGGCAGCAGCGCCAGGGCCAGGCCGAGGGTGGCCGCCGAGGTGGTCCAACTCGCCTGCCCCGGCGTGATGCGCAGGTCGGTGGCGAGCAGCGGGAGCAGGCCCTGGGTGGCGTAGAGCAGGACGAAGGTGGCGACCCCGGCGGCGAAGAGCGCGAGGTTGGAACGGCGGAACTCGCGCTGCCCGGGGCGCAGTCGCAGGTCGGCGGAGGCGGAGGCGGAGGCGGTTGCGGTGGCGGTGGCGGCGGCGGCGTTGGTTGCGGCGGCCGAGGCGGCCGCTGCGGCAGGGGGAACGGCACCCGGGGCGGTGGCGGCGGATGCCTCGGCGGGGACGGGAGGCATGGGTACGACGGTAGACCCGCTGCTTTCCATGCGTCCAATGCATGAATCAGCCATAATCGATGCCGTGCCGCATGAGGATGTCCCCGCCGCCCAGCTCGCCGAACTCGATCCGCAGGCCCCGGTGGTGCGGTTCGCGCCCCGGCTGGCCCAGTTCGCGGCGGTGGCCCGGCTGGAGCACGTGACCCGGGCGGCCGAGCTGCTCGGCATGCCGCAGCCCACCCTGTCGCGCGCGATCGCCCGGCTGGAGGGCGAGTTGGGGGTGGCGCTGCTGGCCCGGGAGGGACGCACGGTGCGGCTCACCCGGGCCGGGCACCTGCTGCTCGGCTCGGTGGAGCGGGCGCTGGGCGAGCTGGAGCGCGGGGTGCGGGCGGTGGCGGCCGAGGCGGATCCGGCGGCGGGGCGGGTGGCGTTCGGCTTTCTCCACACCATGGGGACGGACGCGGTGCCTGGGCTGCTGCGCGGCTTCCGCGAGGACCACCCGCGGGTGCGGTTCCAGCTGGTGCAGGACTACGTGGCGGCGATGCTGGAGCGGCTGCGCGCGGGCGAGCTGGACCTGTGCCTGGTCTCGCCGCTGCCGGACGACCCGCGGCTGACCGCACGGCCACTGGACGAGCAGGTGCTCCACCTGGTGGTGCCCGCCGACCACCGGCTCGCCGGGCGGCGCCGGATCAGGCTGGCGGAGGTGGCCCGGGAGCCGTTCGTGGCACTGGAGCACGGCTACGGGCTGCGCCAGATCACCGACGACTTCTGCGCCGAGGCCGGGTTCACGCCGCGGATCGCCTTCGAGGGGGAGGAGGCGGAGACGCTGCGCGGGCTGGTGGCGGCCGGTCTCGGGGTGGCCCTGCTGCCGCCGGGTACCGCACCGCGCCCGGGAGTGGTGGACCTGACGGTCACCGCGCCGCGCACCAGGCGGGCGATCGGGCTGGCCTGGGTGACGGGGCGGCCGCTGGCGGCGCCGGCCGAGGCGTTCCGGGAGTTCGTGCTGTCGCGGCGCGGGCAGCTGCTCAGCCAGGGGTGATCGGTCCGGGGTGATCGGTCCGGATCGATCAGTCCAGGGCTATCGGTCCGGGGCGAGCGGCGACGGTGTGGGGTGAACGAGCCCTGTGACGTGGCGAGTAGGAATCTACGCGCGTAGGGGCTACACTCCCGCAATGCAGAACCAGATCCCCGTTCCCGCGGGCACCACGGCCCCGCGTACGCCCACCGCCGACCAGATCCGCCGCGCGCCCAAGGTGCTGTTGCACGACCACCTGGACGGCGGCCTGCGCCCCGAGACCATCGTCGAACTGGCCGCCGCCTGCGGTTACGAGGGGCTCCCCACCACCGACCCGGCCGCGCTCGGTGTCTGGTTCCGCGAGGCCGCCGACTCCGGTTCGCTGGTCCGCTACCTGGAGACCTTCGCCCACACCTGCGCGGTGATGCAGACCCGCGAGGCGCTGATCCGGGTCGCCGCCGACTGCGCCGAGGACCTGGCCGCCGACGGCGTGGTCTACGCCGAGGTGCGCTACGCCCCCGAGCAGCACCTGGAGGCGGGCCTGACCCTGGACGAGGTCGTCGAGGCGGTCAACGAGGGCTTCCGCGAGGGCGAGGCGAAGGCCCGCGCCAACGGCCACCGGATCAAGGTCGGCACCCTGCTCACCGCGATGCGGCACGCCGCCCGCTCGCAGGAGATCGCCGAGCTGGCCAACCGCTACCGCGACGCCGGCGTGGTCGGCTTCGACATCGCGGGCGCCGAGGCGGGTCACCCGCCGACCCGCCACCAGGGCGCCTTCGACTACCTCAAGGGCGAGAACAACCACTTCACCATCCACGCCGGCGAGGCCTTCGGTCTGCCCTCGATCTGGGAGGCCCTGCAGTGCTGCGGTGCCGACCGGCTCGGCCACGGGGTGCGGATCATCGACGACATCACGGTGAACGAGGACGGGACGGTCGCGCTCGGCCGCCTGGCCGCGTACGTGCGTGACAAGCGCGTCCCGCTGGAGATGTGCCCCACCTCCAACCTGCAGACGGCCGCCGCGAGTTCGTACGCCGAGCACCCGATCGGTCTGCTCAGCCGGCTGAAGTTCCGGGTCACCGTGAACACCGACAACCGGCTGATGAGCGGCACCAGCATGAGCCAGGAGTTCGCGCACCTGGTGGAGGCGTTCGACTACTCGCTGGACGACATGCAGTGGTTCACCGTCAACGCGATGAAGTCGGCCTTCGTGCCCTTCGACGAGCGCCTCGCGATGATCAACGAGGTGATCAAGCCGGGCTACGCCGAGCTCAAGGCCGAGTGGCTGTTCGGCTCGTCGGTCTGAGTCGCTGATCGGTCCGGAGAATCTGACGTCTCGTCAACTCTCCGATGGGTCAGGTCAAGTAGGACTGTCTGACAGTTCACTCGGGCGAGTGGTGAGCCTTTGGCCCGGGCCCGGGGGACTGTCTACGGTGGGCAGTCACTGCTGACACGGTGCAGCGGCACAGCCTCGGGCCCCGTCCCGGGCGATCAGTGCGCGCGCCGGCCCGACGAGGACACGAGGACGGACTCATGAAGCAGGCCATCAAGGTTGCCGGTACCGCGGCGCTCGGCGTCGCCATCGCGACGGCCGCGGCGGGCGCAGCCTCCGCGGCTGCCACGGGCGGTCTCCCCGCGCTGCCGGACACCAGTGGCGTGACCGGGAGCCTCACCAAGACCAGCGCGGTCGACGGTCCGGTGAAGCAGACCACCGGCCTGCTCGACCAGAAGTCCGGGACTCAGGCCGCCCCCGCCCCTGCCGCGCAGGCGCCGGCTGCCGCCGCGCCCGAGGCGGCTCCGGTGTCGGCGAGCGGCGCCACCCGCGGCCTGCCGGTCGGCGCGGTGTCCGGCGCGGCCAAGCAGGTCCCGCTGGGCGGGGTGCTCGGCAGCGCGGTGCCGCTGGGTGCGACCGCGCCGGGTCTCGGCGGCTGAGCCCAGCCGCCCACACGTCGGGCCGTCCACTCCGCTCAGGCGGGGTGGACGGCCCGACGCATTGCTGCCCGCCCCGGGCTCGGGCCTCACGGCTCACGGCTCCTGCGGCAGCAGGAACCAGAGCGCCGGGTAGAGCAGGAACTGCGGGCCCGGCAGCAGGCAGAACGCGAGGAAGATCAGCCGGACCGTCCACGGGGTGAGGCCGAAGCGCTCGGCGACCCCGGCGCAGACGCCGGCGATGAGGCGGTTGTGGCGAGGGCGGGCGAGCGTGCGCATGGGGATCTCCGAGCGGTGGCGGGGTGCTGCTCCGGTGGTCCCGGGGCTCGGTATCCATGCTGCGCCGCGACGACCCGCCCGGACGTCCGCCTGACTGCCGATCCCGGACCCCGGCCTCTTACCGGGGCGGGGTAGCCGGGTCTCGGGGTTGGACTCAGGGTCGCCCCCGAGCCGCCGGAGCGGACGCACGGGTACGAAGGGCCCAGTGAGGGAGCGCTGTTCAGAGGTGGCGCGCGTGGGACACGGAGGCGGGCAGCGTGCCCGGGCAGGGGGACAGCAGCCGCAGGGCGCGCCCGCTGTCGCCCGGGCCGGGGAGCCCGGGCCGGGCGGCCGGAGCCTCGGCGCGGGTGGTCTCGGCGCGGGGAGCCCCGGTGCGGGGGGTCTCGGTGCGGGAGGTCTCGGCGTGGGGCGTCTCGAAGGCCGGGCGGGGACTCGCCGCCGGGGCGTCGTCAGCGCCGGACCGACCGGTCTCCGGTCGGCCCACCGCGCCCGCGTCCTCCACCGCCGCCCCGTCCGGCCACGGGTGGCGGGCCAGCCAGGCCCGCAGCCGCACCCGTCCGACCGGGACCGCCAGCAGGTGGGCGGCCGCGGCGCCGATGGTGCCGAGCACTATGTCGTCGACGTTCAGCAGGTGGCTGGTCAGGCCGGTGCGCACGACCTCCATCGCCGTCGCGATCAGCGCGTTGATGCCCAGGGTGTGCAGAAAGGACGGCAGCCAGGCCTGCCGCAGCCGGCCCCCGGCCAGCGGCATCAGCACGCCGAGCGGGGCCAGCACGACCAGCTCACTCGCCACCTGCCGCAGCCCGGCCGCGCCACCGGTGGTGAGCGCGCGGTGCACGGAGGCGAACGGCGTCAGGTTGGAGTCGTAGGACCAGCCGGCCGGCGCCTGGCGCAGCGCCAGCCAGCCGATCAGCAGGAAGTAGAGCACCATCACGGTCAGGCCGGCCGAGCGCAGCAGCGGCGGCAGCAGGTCGGGCCCGGCCTCGGCCGCTGGGCCGCCGGGTACTTCGGCGGTCGGGGCGGGGGCCGGCGCATCGTCGAGCGGCCGGGCCGTCGCGGCCGGCCGTCGGTCTTCGATCCGCACGCTGTCGCGTGCTTGCCGCACGCCGGTGCCATCTCGCTGCACGCCAGAGTGGACGCGGCACCGGGCGCGCACGGTTCCCATCACACCCCGACCGCTCGCGCATGGCGCTGGTCACAGGAGCCCGGCGCCCGCCCGGCGCTCGGACAGGCCCCAGGGCACGCCCTCGGGCACGCCCCAGGACACGCCCTCGGGCACGCCCCAGGACACGTTGGCGTCAGGGGCACCGCACCGGCCCGTTCGGGCTGGGGGGCGCCGAGGGCAGTGCGCTGAACAGGCTGCCGGTCGCCGGGGAGACCACCGGCGAGGGCAGCAGGGACGGGTGTACGGGGCTCTTCGGCGTGGCGCTGGGCTGGCTGGTCGGCACGGACGGCGGGTGCACCGGGCTCGGGCAGGCGGTGCGGACGGCGGGACGCCCCGCGTCGACCGGGATGGCCGTCGGGCGGATCCCGCAGCCGGAGGCCAGTGCGACCGTGACCGCGCCGACCCCCAGGGCGAGCACCCACCGTCCGGCTCCACTGCTGTTGGTGGCCTCGTTCACTGGGGCGTCCTCCGCTCGGTACCGTCTCCCGAGTCTCCCGCATCCCCGGTGCCGCTCGTACCTCCGCGGCCGGTGCCCCGCTCACCGGTGGCCCCGCCGTGCGGTCCGCGGCCGCCCAGCCCGCTGCTGACCGGGCCGCCGGCCGCGGGCCGCTCGGGCGGGACCAGCGGCAGCCGCAGCGTGAAGACCGCGCCGCCGTGCGGCCCGTTGGCGGCGGTGATGGTGCCGCCGTGGATCTGGGCGTTGGCCATCGCGATGGACAGGCCGAGCCCGCTGCCCTCCGAGCGGGCCCGCCCCTTGTCGGCCTTGTAGAACCGGTCGAAGACATGCGGCAGCACGTCCTGCGGGATGCCGGGGCCGCTGTCCGAGACCTCCACCACCACCTCGCCGGCGCCGGTCGGTCCGACTCCCTGGCCGACCTTGACCCGCACCGGGGAGCCGCCGTGCTTGAGCGCGTTGCCGATCAGGTTGGCGAAGACCACGTCGAGCCGGCGCGGGTCGACCACCGCCAGCACCCCGCGCGGCGCGTCCACCTCCACGGCGTCGTACCAGGCCCGGCCGTCGATGCAGGACATGATCAGGTCGGCGATGTCCATCTCGTCGGCGACCAGTTTGGCGGTGCCCGCGTCGAACCGGGTCACCTCCATCAGGTTCTCCACCAGGTCGGAGAGGCGGCGGGTCTCGCTGACCACCAGCCGCACGGCCGGCTCGATCATCGGGTCCAGCGACTCGGCCTCGTCCTCGAGGATGTCGGTGACCGCGGTCATCGCGGTCAGCGGGGTGCGCAGCTCGTGCGACATGTCGGCGACGAACCGCCGGCTCTGCGCCTCGCGCGCACTCAACTCGTCGACCTGGTGCGAGAGCTGCTCGACCGCCTGGTTGAACGTCCGGCTCAGGTCGGCGAGTTCGTCGGCGCCGGTGACCTCCAGCCGGACGTCCAGCTCGCCCTCGCCCAATCGCCTTGCCGCGTCGCCGAGCTGGCGCACCGGACGGAGCACGGCGCTGGATGCCGCCTGGGCCAGCAGGGTGGCGGCGACCAGCGCGAGCAGGGTCGCCACCGCCAGCGACCAGGCCAGCGTGTTGAGGTCGTCCCGCTCGTTGTCCAGCGACTTGAACATGTAGGCGGTCAGGCCGGTCGGCACCACCTTGGTGCCGCCCACCAGGTAGGGCTTGCCGTCCAGGTTCACCCGCTGCCAGTAGAGGTGGTAGCTGAACGGGATGGCGGTGGTCGCGCTGCGCGGGGTGGCGACGGTGGTCACCAGCGCGTGCGGCACCTGGGGCAGGGTGAACTGCGGGTCGGAGAAGGCCGCGCAGCCGGGCTGGCTGTCGTCCACCACCACGACGTTGTAGTTCAGGCCGGAGCTGGCCACGTCGTTGGCGAGCTGGGTCAGCTCCGGGCAGCTGGCGCCCTGGGGCAGCGCGGAGACGTTGCGGCCGAGCGAGGAGCGGAAGTCGTCCAGCGCGCTGTTCTGGGCGCGCTTGAGCACCGCGTCGCGGTTGAGCCAGTAGGCGATTCCGGAGGCGGAGACGGCGGCGGTCAGCGCCACCACGGCGAAGACCGCGGCCAGCCGGACCCGCAGCGAACTGAGTCGGAGCCGGCGCAGTGTCCGGGACAGGCGGTGGCCGTTCTGATGATCAGTCACGTGTCAGGTCAGCCATTCGGTGTCAGGGCAGCTGGCAGCGGTGCGCGGCGCGGTGGACGGTTTCGCGGGTGACGGGAGGGCGGGAGGGCGGGACGGTCGGCGGGTGCTCGGTGGCGGCGGTCAGGCGGGCGGGTCCAGACGATAGCCCACACCGCGCACCGTGCGGATCAGGGTCGGCGCCGAGGGCACGTCCTCCACCTTGGCCCGCAGCCGCTGGACGCAGGCGTCCACCAGCCGGGAGTCACCGAGGTAGTCGTGCTCCCAGACCAGCCGCAGCAGTTGCTGGCGGGAGAGCGCCTGGCCGGGACGGCGGCTCAGCTCCAGCAGCAGCCGCAGTTCGGTCGGGGTGAGCTGGAGGTCCTCGCCGTCCTTGGTGACGGTCATCGCCGAGCGGTCGATCACCACCGAGCCGAAGGCGGAGGAGTCGGAGTTCTCCCGCTCGCCGCGGCGCAGCACGGCCCGGATCCGGGCGTCCAGCACCCGTGGCTGGACCGGCTTGACCACGTAGTCGTCGGCCCCGGACTCCAGGCCCACGACCACGTCGATGTCGTCGGAACGCGCGGTGAGAAGGATGATCGGCAGCTGGTCGGTGCGCCGGATCCGGCGGCACACCTCGAAGCCGTCGATTCCGGGGAGCATCACATCAAGAACGATCAGATCCGGACGCTGTTCTTTGAAGAGCCGAAGGCCGTCCTCACCGGACGCTGCGGCGGCCACGCGGTGGCCCTGGCGGGTGAGGGCGAGTTCGAGGCCGGTCCGGATGGCGTCGTCGTCCTCGATCAGTAGGAGGAAAGGCACGCGTTCATTCTGGCTCACCGGATGTGCCGTCGGGAACCGCCTGGGTCACAGCATGCGTCGTGGGTGTCGGACGGCGGCTCGGGACGAAGGTCCCGTCCCTTGTGACACCGCTGTGACAGTCGCCGGACACCGTCATGACGGGCGGCGGGCAAGCTTTTCCATGTCACCGCGACGAACCGGCACCACCGGGACGGGGCGCAGACACCGGAAAGAACCCGCTCGTACCGACCATGGGGGCGCCACATGACCGCAACGCTTGAGACCCGGGGCATCCTGGATGCGCACAACCCGGCCGTCCGCGGCGTGCGTCCGGCGGCGCACCGCGTGGTCGAGCACAGCAGGACCGAACACTGCACGGGGACCCGCCGGGTGAGCGGTGGGAGCCGGGCGGGCGAGCACCGCGCGTTCGTCCGGCCGGGCAGTGTTCCCGTGGGGGCGGGGATCGGCCGGACCGCTGGCGACTCGGGGGAGTCGACGGAGGGCCAGACGGTGGGCGCCACCCTCTACCGGCTCGCGCCGGTGGAGGAGAGCGCTCAGCAGGGCGAGCAGGGAGGCGCGCAGGGGGAGCACTCGGCCGCCGAGGTGGACCACCTGACGGAGTTCACCGCGTATGTGCGCGAGCGTCGCGCCTCCCTCTACGCCACTGCCTACCACCTGACCGGTGACCGCTACGAGGCCGAGGACCTGCTGCAGAGCGCGCTCTTCAGCACCTACCGCGCCTGGGGCCGGATCAGCGACAAGGCGGCGGTCGGGGGCTACCTGCGCCGCACCATGACCAACCTGCACATCTCCGCCTGGCGGCGGCGCAAGCTCAACGAGTACCCGACCGAGGAGCTGCCGGAGACGGTCGGTGACACCGACGCCATGGGCGGCACCGAGTTGCGTGCCGTGCTCTGGCAGGCGCTCACCAAGCTCCCGGAGAACCAGCGCACCATGCTGGTCCTGCGCTACTACGAGGGCCGTACCGACCCGGAGATCGCCGACATCCTGAACATCAGCGTCGGCACCGTCAAGAGCAGCATCTGGCGCGCCCTGCGCCGGCTGCGCGACGACGAGCAGCTCAACCGCAACGGCGACACCGCGCACGCCTTCGGCGAGCTGGTGGCGTAACGGTTCACCACAGGACTCCCGTCGGGGGACGGGTGAGGGCGCGGAGGCAGGCGGCTCGGGGGAGCCCGCCGGCTGGGAAGCCGCGAACTCGCAAAGAAGCTGGGCCCGGTGTCTTGGGAGAGGACGCCGGGCCCAGCTGCGTGCGGTCGCAGTGTCAGCCCGCGTCGCCGCCGCCGCTGTCGCCGCTGTTCTGGTTCAGGCTCCGGCGCCGGCGCCGCTGGGTGAGACGCGCCAGCTCGCCCGCGGCGAGCGTCACGGTCGCCACACCGCGGACCCAGCGGGGCCCGCCGCGCTCCGCCCACACCACGCAGGCGCAGCCGCCGATGGTGAGCACCAGGATGCCGAGCAGTACCAGACCGAGCATGTTCTCCACCTCTGTGTTTCCCTGTGTTCCTACGGGCGGCCCTGCCGGCGGGTTCAGGCGGGGAGGGGCCCCGGCACACTGCGTCTTCCCGCACGGCGGACGGCCAATCGGACACCGCCGGGTGGCAGGGATCGGCCGGACAGGCCCTAACCGTCGGCCGCCAGTGCCGAACCGCTGCGCCGCGCGTCCTGCTGCCCGTCGTGCCGGCCGGCGCGGCGCTGGTCGCGGTAGCGGCCGGGGGAGAGGCCGTACTCGCGCTTGAAGGCCTTGGCGAAGGCGAACTCGCTGATGTATCCGGCCTGGTGGGCGATGGTGCGGAGCGGAGCGTCGGATTCGCGCAGCAGGCGGCCCGCAGTGGTCATCCGCCACCAGGTGAGGTAGCCGAGCGGGGGCTGGCCGACCAGGGTGGTGAAGCGGCGGGCGAAGGCGGCGCGCGACAGGCCGGCCCGGGCGCCGAGTTCCTCGACGGTCCAGGGGTGCGCCGGGTCGGCGTGGATCTCGCTCAGGGCCGTGGTGACCACCGGGTCGCCCAGCGCGGCGGCCCAGCCGCTGGTGGCCGCGCAGGCGGTCTCCTCGAAGAAGGCGCGCAGGATGTAGAGCAGCAGCGTGTCCAGCAGCGCGGGCAGCGCCGCGTCCGAGCCGAGCCGGTGCTCGGTCAGCTCGGCGCCGAGCAGGTCGACCAGCGAGCGCAGGCCCGGGTGGCGGCCGACCCGGGCCGGCAGGTGGACCACGTCGGGCAGTGCGGCCAACAGGGGGTGCGGGCGGGCCTGGTTGAGCCTGTAGGCGCCGCAGAGCAGGCTGGTGACCTCGGCACCGGGTGACCCGGCGGTCGGCTCGTACCGCTGGTGGGGCGGCAGACCGAGATCGGTGAAGACCGCCTCGGTCAGCTCGGTCTCCAGGGAGTCCGCGATCCCGTAACCCTGGCCGCTCGGCAGCAGCACCACGTCGCCGACGCCGAGCCTGATCGGCGGAGCGCCCTCGGGCATCATCCAGCAGGAGCCGCGCAGCACGATGTGGAAGCCGGCACCAGGGGAGGGCGGGTAGCGCACGCCCCAGGGCGCGAGCTTGTCGGTGCGGCCGGAGTGCGGCCGGCCGGTGCGCATCACGGTGATCGCGTCGCTGAGCACGTCCATGGCGGGAGCGTAGCGCTCACGGAGGCTCGATGGGGCGAGACGATCGGACAGGAAAGTGAGCGCTTGCGGCATGGTCCGTCTCTGCGACGGCTCCTACGGTGGAAGCACGTCAGCGAACTGACGGCAGATCATCTGATGTGTGTGATGGGGGATTCCGCCATGGCCAAGGCAGTGGTGTTCGACGAGATCGGTGGACCCGAGGTCCTGAAGATCGTGGAGGTGGAGCTCGGCGAGCCGGGGCCGGACGAGGTGCTGGTGCGGGTCGAGGCGCTCGGGCTGAACCGTGCGGAGGCGATGTTCCGCGGCGGTACGTACTTCTACCAGCCCGAGCTGCCGGCCTCCCGGCTCGGTTACGAGGCCACGGGTGTGGTGGAGGCGGTCGGTGCGGCGGTCACCGGGTTCGCCGTCGGCGACCTGGTGAGCACCGCGGCGCTGGGGCACTTGAGCACCCACGGCGTCTACGGGGACCGGGTGCTGGTGCCCGAGGCCAACCTGATCCACCGCCCGGGCGACGTGGACGCGGTGACCGGCGCGGCCGTCTGGCTCTCCTACACCACCGCGTACGGCGCGCTGGTGGACAAGGGCGGGATGCGGCCCGGGGACACGGTGCTGATCACCGCGGCCTCCAGCAGCGTGGGGGTGGCCGCGATCCAGATCGCCCGGCACCTGGGGGCGATCCCGGTGGCGGCGACCCGGACGGCGGCGAAGCGCGAGCAGCTGCTGAAGCTCGGTGCCGCGCACGTGATCGTGACGGACGAGGAGGACCTGCTGGTCCGGGTCGGTGAGATCACCGGCGGGCGGGGGGCGGAGCTGGTCTTCGACCCGGTGGCCGGGCCCGGGTTGGCCACCGTCGCACAGGCGGTGGCGCCGGGCGGGCTGCTGATCGTCTACGGCTGGCTGGACCCGCGCCCGACCCCGCTGCCGCTGAACTGGGGTCTGCGGGTGCTCGGTTACAGCAACCTGGACATCACCGGCGATCCGGCCGCGCGGCGGCGGGCGTGGCACTTCGTCGACGCCGGGCTGCGGGCGGGGACGCTGGCGCCGGTGGTGGACCGGACCTTCGACCTGAGCGAGATCGTCGAGGCGCACCGGTACCTGGAGGCGAACGGGCAGGTGGGGAAGGTTGTGGTGACGGTGTCGCACTGACGGAGGGCGGCTGACGGAGAGGCGATGACGGAGAGGCGATGACGGAGAGGCGATGACGGAGGGCAGATGACAGATTTCAAAATCTGTCATCTGCCCTCCGTCATCGTGTCGTGGTCATCGGTCGCCTGACGGCAGCTGTGGCCGACTTCCCGTGCGGGCAAGGGATGAATTCTCACGATCTGCGAATAAGCAGTGACAGTGCGCAGTTAGCATCCCCAGGGGGTCTTCATTCGGCTCGCACAGACGAGGAGGGGCCGTGCCGGCGCCAAAGGAACTCGATCCCACCGTCTCCCTTGCCGCGTACCTCGGCGCGCAGATCCGCCGACGGCGGGAGGCGCTGGGGCTGACGCAGAAGCAGCTCGGGCAGCTGGTGTTCGTCTCACACAACCGGATCGCGCAGATCGAGCTGGCCACCGACCCGCCGGGGCGGGCCCTGATCACGCTGGTGGATGCGGCGCTCCGGGCGAACGGCGAGCTTATCGATCTGTGGCAGCACGTTAACGATCCGAAGTACGACCACTACGCCAAGACCTTTCTGTACCGTCAGGCCGAAGCCACGGTGATCCAGCAGTACTCGTTGGTCATTCCGGGGCTGGTGCAGACCGAGGCGTACATGCGGGCGCTGTTCGACGACGGCGATGGCCTGATCGACGACCGCACGACGGCGGAGAAGGTCGGCATTCGCGTCGAACGGCAGAAGATCCTGCAGGCCGAGAAGCCGCCGTGGTACCGGCTGACCCTGCCGGAGTCGGCGCTCTACGTCTCGGTGGGCGGCCTCAAGGTGATGCGTGGCCAGCTGGCGCATCTGTTGGAGACCGGGCGGCGACGGCACGTTGAGATCCAGGTGGTCCCTCTCCGCTCGTTGCCGCTGACCGCGCTGAACGGATCGTTTTCCGTGCTGACGATGGCGGACGGCTCGCGATCCGGCTACAGCGAGGGGCTCACGATTGGGCGGTACTTCGAGGAACCGGAGGACGTGACCCGACTGGCGGTCATCTACGATCGGGTGCAGGCAGCCGCGCTCGACCCGGAGATGTCGGCCGCCTTCATCCGGAACGTGATGGAGGAACGGTACACGTGGGAACCGCCGCCCCTGACCTGAGCAACGCGGCCTGGCGCAAGGCTAGTTATAGCGGTCAGTCGTCGAACGACTGCGTGGAGGTCGCGGACGGCTTCGCCGGTGTCACCCCCGTGCGGGACTCCAAGGATCCCTCCGGGCCGGCGCTCGTCTTTCCCGCCTCCTCGTTCGCCGCGTTCGTCGGGGAGCTCAAGGCCGGCCACCTGCAGTAGCCACGTCGTGGTCGACCACGCGGCCCCGGCGAGCCGCGTGGTCGCAGGATCCGGGAGGCTGCGTCCGGGATCTGGCGAAGGGGGCGGTGGTGCTCGGGTCGGTGGGCCGCCGTAGGGCGTTCGCACACGAGAGCACGACTGGCCATCCTTGCGGTCCCATGTCATCCGTTCGAGGGAAACGGTCTTCGGTCGGTTGCCGTGAACATCCACCGTCGGCCCGGGCGTTCGGGGAATCGGGGTGGGCGGTGGCTTCAACATCAAATGAATCTCCTCTCCGTATTGGCATATTCAGTTCCACTCAGCGAGATGTCGGGCGAGCGGTGTGGCGCGGGGCACGGCGCGCGGTATGAGCGGTGGTGAGTTGACGCACGAGCTGGTGCAGGGAGACGGCTGCGGTGATGGGAGGCAGGCCCGCGACGACGATGTCGAGGACCCCGAAATATGTCTGGCACGCATCGGAGATGCAGAGCCCGGTCGCGAGGCTGGAGGAGATGACCACCACGGCCCACGAGTGGGTCGGCCGGCGCCCTTCGAGGGCGGCGCGCAGGACCGAGAGGCAGCCCACGAGCCACGGGCCGTAAACGATGACCGGCCACAGGTGCGACAACCCGTGCGGCACGCGGGACTGCGCCAGGTCCCGCAGCGGGTCGTAGGAGAGCATTCCGCCCAGGACGCACACGGCTGTGACCATCACGGCGGTCAGTACTCCGAACGCCTCCCCGATGGCCAGTGGCCATGACACGACTGCGGGTTGGGATCTGCGTCGCCGGTGCGACGTGATCGGGGCGCCCAGGCCGGTGGAGTCCGGATCCGCGGAGTGCAGGCCCGTGGAGTGCAGGCCCGCGGAGTGCAGTGCGGCGTCGTCGAGCGGGCTGCGCGGACGGGGCAGCGGGATCTCCTCGGTGCCCCAGGCTGTCCCGACGAGGTCGTCCAGGATGCCGTACGGGGCGCCCCCGTACCGGAGGGAGAAGTCACCCGCTGGGTCATACATGGTCAACTCCCCAGGTTTTTAATGTTGTTGTTCGACCAGTCAGTGTTCGCGCCGGTCGCGCCGCGGGGGTCATCCTTCGAGGGCTGTCGGCTCGGTGCCGATGCGAGCGGCGAAGTTCTCCTCGATCTGGCGGAGCGTCCGCAGGAACTCGGCCAGCAGCCGGGAGCAGTGCCGCAGGACGACGCGTTCGCCGTTGCACGACAGGTAGCCGGTCCGCACGTCGCCCGCGGCGTTCCTGCGGTCGGGGACGAAGAGCCACTTTCCGGCGTTGCAGACAGGATCACGATCCGGCGGAGGCAAGGTATTCGGGTAGCACATTGAACTCATGCCTCGGTTAACGACCGAGTGCCGCGGCCGCGTCTACGGAATTCGGGCGTCTTTTGATATCCAATTCCCGGTGCGCTCCATGAAATTCCCCCGGCGGTGCGCCGGATGTCATACGGCATTGTATGCTCCGGATGCTCGCCAAAATTCCCCAGCGCCGACCGGGGCGGCCATCATACATTCATTACCGCCGGCCGGTGCTCGGCGAACTTCCCCAAGTGGTGCAGGGGGGTGGCGCGTTCACAACCAGCGGTGCTCTCCCAAATTCCCCACCCGGTACAACGAGAGAACAAATCCCCGGCTACTCAGCTACTGCTTCATCGTGTAACGTTTTCGCCTCGTCAGGGCGTCCGCCATCAACTTGCACTCGGCACGATTCTCGGGTCCGACTTGAAGGGGGTCTGGAATGCTCACCAGGGAGGAATACGCGGAAGCGCGGGAACTGCATCGCGTGGGATGGTCGATCTCCGCGATCGCCCGGCGCCTGGGGCGTGACCGCAAAACGCTGAGGTCGTACCTCGCGGGCACGCGGGTCGCGGGGGTCCGCAGCCCGACCCAGGACGTGAGTCTGCGCTTCCTGCCCTACTGCCGCCGGCGCCTGGCCGATGATCCGCACCTCCCGGCGACCGCGCTGCTGGCGGAAGTCGTCGAACTGGGCTATCCGGGTGGCTATTCGACCCTCACCCGCGCCATCCGCAAACACCGGATGCGGCCGCCCTGCCGGTGGTGCGGCCCGGGCATGTCCCTCGACGGGAGACGATCATCGGACCGGGCGGACGACGAGATCCGGTTCGCCTGGCTGGAGCTTGCCGATCCCTCCGCGCAGTGGGGTTGCGGCAGCCGTCTCCACCTGCTGACGGGCTCGCTCGCGAGCTCGGGCCGCTGGCGCGCGGTGGTGGCCGAGGGCCAGGACCTCCCGCAACTCGTCGCAGCCGTGGACCAGGTGATGCGGCGTCTGGGCGGCACCGCGCCGCGCTGGCGGCTCGACCGGTCGATGGCCGCCTGCTGCGTGCTGAACGGGCGGGTGACACCGGCCTTCGCGGAGGTGGCGAGGTACTACGGCGCGGGGGTCGATCTCTCCCCCGCGGAGGAGGCCGGCGCGGACGGCAGCGAGGGCGGCCGGGCCGGCGCGGGCGACGGGAGCGGTGCGGACCGTGCTGTCGCCCTCCGGGCCTGGTGGAGCTCCGCCTCGCACGGCGCCGGACTCCAGGCCGCCCAGGACGATCTGGACCGGCTCGCGGCGCGGATGGACCCTCGTCACCGGGCCGTCGACGGCACACCCGCCACGCTCGGCGAACCCGCCCCACCGGCGCGGGGACTGCTGGAGCTGCCGGCCCTGCCCTTCCCCGCCCGCGTGTGCGTCAGCCGCATCGTCAGCCCCCAGGGGTTGGTGTCCTTCCGGGGCAGCTTCTACGCGGTCCACGTCGACCTGGCGGGCGCTGTGGTGGAGGTCCGCCAGCGCCTGGACAAGCCGTACCTGTCGATCGCGACGCTGAACGGAGCGGTCATCGCCCGCCACACCCTGGCCCCGCCGGGAGCAGGCCTGACGGTGGTCGGCCGCGACCACGCCATCGCCCGGGACGCCCTGGAGCGTCCCGCGCGTCTGCCGCGCGCCGAAGCACCGGCCTGTCAGGGCGGCAAGGACCGCCGACCGCTCTCCCCTGCGGCGCTGGCCGAGGCCGAGGCCCTGCGCACCGGTTCGGGAGGCTGAGGAAGCGACGGACTCAGACGCCGGCCGTGATCCGCTCGCCCTGCCGCACCACGGCGCGGACCCGGGCCGCGGCCTCGTCGCCCGCGCAGGCGTGGGCGCCGAGGTCGACCTGGCGGGCCACGATCCCGCGCTCGGCGCGCATCAGGCGCCAGCCGCGGCGCAGCAGGTAGGGGACGGACTTGCGGCCCTCGCGGACGTCGCGGCGGAACCGGCGCCAGGCGGTGGTCAGCGGGCGGTTGCGCAGGCACAGCGCGGCGCCGAGCAGGTCCTCGCCGGCGCAGGCGTCGACCAGTTCGGCGGCGAAGATGCCCTCGGCGATGAAGGCGGGGGAGCCGGCCAGGTCCAGGGTGTGGGTGCCGGCCCGGCCGTTGGCGGGGATCGAGTAGATCGGCACCTCGGCCCGCCCGGTCTCCACCAGTTGGCGGATCGCGACCAGCGCCTGGGCGCGGTGCCAGGACAGCGGCGAGTCCCAGTCGGTGCCGGAGCCGTCGGCCAGCACCGGCAGGCTGGGGTCGTCGCCGTCCTTGTAGAAGTCGTCGAGCTGGAGCACCGGCAGGGCCATGCGCTCGGCCAGCGAGGACTTCCCCGAACCCGAGGGCCCGCAGAGCAGCACCACGCGGGCACGGGTGGTCGGGGCGGGGTTCAGCGGCGTGTCACTCACGAGACACCAGTCTGACGCATCGGGTGCCGTGCTCGGAACCCGTGGGACGGCGGAAAGAATCCGCGGGGCGGCGGAAAAGGGCGACGGGCCCGCGCCAGGGGGGGAGAGGCGCGGACCCGTCAGTGGCGCGTCCGGACCCCTGGGGGGGAGAGGGGCACTGGGGACGGCCAGTTCAGGAGGGTGGTGCCGGACTACTGACCCATGGGGTGCCAGACCGTCTTGGTCTCCAGGAAGGAGAGCAGTCGCTCGACACCGGGGGCGTTGGTCCAGTCCTGCGCCGACGGATCGACCGCCGGGCGCAGCACCCGCTTCAATGTATCCGCCGCGGCCGCCTCCAGGACAGCCGCCGCGCCAGCACCATCGGCGGCGATCGCGCCGGCGAGGTCGAGCGCGTTGACGTCCTGGTGCGAGGCCAGGGTCGGCGCGAGGTCCGCGGTGCGGCCCGAGATGATGTTCACCACGCCGCCGGGCACGTCCGAGGTGGCCAGCACCTCGCCCAGCGACAGGGCCGGCAGCGGGGCGTCCTCGGCGGCCGCGACCACCACGGTGTTGCCGGTGGCGATCGCCGGGGCGATCACCGAGACCAGGCCGAGGAAGGAGTGCCCGTAGCCGGTCTGCGGGGCGACGATGCCGACCACGCCGGTCGGCTCCGGCACCGAGAGGTTGAAGTACGGACCGGCGACCGGGTTGGCGGCGCCCGCGATCTGCGCGACCTTGTCGGTCCAGCCCGCGTACCAGACCCAGCGGTCGATCGCCTGGTCCACCAGCGCGGCGGACTTCTTGGCGCCCAGCCCCTCGGCCGCGGCCACCTCGGCGGCGAACTGCTCGCGCCGCCCCTGCAGCATCTCGGCCACCCGGTAGAGCACCTGGCCGCGGTTGTAGGCGGTGGTGCCGGACCAGCCCTTGACCGCCGCGCGGGCGGCCAGGACGGCGTCCCGGGTGTCCTTGCGGGTCCCGAGCGGGGCGTTGGCCAGCCACTGGCCCTTACCGTCAGTCACCTCGTACACCCGTCCGCTCTCGGAGCGCGGGAACTTCCCGCCGACGAACAGCTTGTAGGTCTTGAAGACGTCAAGACGCGTGGCGATATCAGACATCGAGGTATGCCTCCAGACCGTGCCGGCCACCCTCGCGGCCGTAGCCCGACTCCTTGTAGCCGCCGAACGGCGAGGTCGGGTCGAACTTGTTGAAGGTGTTGGCCCACACCACGCCGGCCTTGAGCTTGTCGGCCATCCAGAGGATGCGCGAGCCCTTCTCCGTCCAGACGCCGGCGGAGAGGCCGAAGGGGGTGTTGTTGGCCTTGGCGACGGCCTCGTCCGGGGTGCGGAAGGACAGCACCGAGAGCACCGGGCCGAAGATCTCCTCCTGGGCGATCCGGTGCGCCTGGCTCACGCCGGTGAAGATGGTCGGGCGGAACCAGTAGCCGGCCGACGGCAGTTCGCACTCCGGCGCCCAGCGCTCGGCGCCCTCGGCCTCGCCGGCCGCGGTCAGCTCGGTGATCCGGGCCAGCTGGGCGGCCGAGTTGATCGCGCCGATGTCGGTGTTCTTGTCCAGCGGGTCGCCCACCCGCAGGGTGGCCATCCGGCGCTTGAGCGCCTCCAGCAGCTCGTCCTGGATCGACTCCTGGACCAGCAGCCGGGAGCCGGCGCAGCAGACGTGGCCCTGGTTGAAGAAGATCCCGTTGACGATGCCCTCGACCGCCTGGTCGATCGGCGCGTCGTCGAAGACGATGTTGGCGGCCTTGCCGCCCAGTTCCAGCGACAGCTTCTTGCGGCTGCCGGCCAGCTGCCGGGCGATCGAACGGCCGACGTTGGTCGAGCCGGTGAAGGCGACCTTGTTGACGTCCGGGTGCGCGGTGAGCGCGGCGCCGGTGCGGCCGTCACCGGTGATGATGTTGACGACGCCCTTGGGCAGACCCGCCTGGCGGCAGATCTCGGCGAACCGCAGCGCGGTCAGCGGGGTGGTCTCGGCCGGCTTGAGGACGACCGTGTTGCCGGTGGCCAGCGCCGGGGCGATCTTCCAGGCCAGCATCATCAGCGGGAAGTTCCACGGGATGACCTGCGCCGCCACGCCCACCGGGCGCGGGTTCGGGCCGAAGCCCGCGTAGTCCAGCTTGTCGGCCCAGCCCGCGTAGTAGAAGAACCACGCGGCGACCATCGGCAGGTCGAAGTCGCGGGTCTCCTTGATCGGCTTGCCGTTGTCGATCGACTCCAGCACGGCCAGCTCGCGCGAGCGCTCCTGGATGATCCGGGCGATCCGGTAGAGGTACTTGGCGCGCTCGCTGCCGGGCAGCGCCGACCAGTCGCCGAAGGCCTTGCGGGCGGCCTTGACGGCGCGCTCGACGTCCTCCTCGGTGCCCTGGGCGATCTCGGCCAGCACCTGCTCGGTGGCCGGGTTGACCGTCTTCAGCGCCTCGCTGCCGCTGGAGTCGACGAACTCGCCGCCGATGAAGTGGCCGTAGGAGGTGGCGATCCCGCCCGCCGCCGCCGGCGACTCGGGGGCCGGGGCGTAGGCGAACAGCGGCCCGCTCTTGGGCAGGTCGGCCTCGGTCTTCTTGTTCTTGGCCATCGTGATCAGTCCACCGTCACGTAGTCGGGACCGGAGTACCGGCCGGTGCGCAGCTTCTGACGCTGCATCAGCAGATCGTTGAGCAGGCTGGAGGCGCCGAAGCGGAACCAGTGCGGGCTCAGCCAGTCGTCGCCGAGCGTCTCGTTGACCATCACCAGGTACTTCATCGCGTCCTTGGTGGTCTTGATGCCGCCGGCCGGCTTGACGCCGACCTGCACACCGGTGGCCGCCTTGAAGTCGCGCACGGCCTCCAGCATCAGCAGGGTGACCGGGGGAGTGGCGTTGACGGTGACCTTGCCGGTGGAGGTCTTGATGAAGTCGGCCCCGGCCAGCATGGCCAGCCAGGAGGCGCGGCGCACGTTGTCGTAGGTCTGCAGTTCGCCGGTCTCGAAGATCACCTTGAGGTGGGCCGCCGTGCCGTCGGGGCGACGGCAGGCCTGCTTGACGGCGGTGATCTCGTTGAAGACGTCCAGGTAGTGCCCGGAGAGGAAGGCACCGCGATCGATCACCATGTCGATCTCGTCGGCGCCGGCGGCCACCGCGTCGGCGGTGTCGGCGAGCTTGACCGGGAGCGCGGCGCGCCCGGCGGGGAAGGCGGTGGCCACCGAGGCCACCTGGATCCCGGTGCCGGCCAGCGCGGCCTTCGCGGTGGCGACCATGTCCGGATAGACGCAGATCGCGGCGACCTGCGGGGCGGACTGATCACTCGGGTCGGGGTGCTTCCCCTTGGTGCACAGGGCGCGCACCTTGCCGACCGTGTCCGCGCCTTCCAGCGTGGTCAGGTCGATCATCGAGATGGCGAGGTCGATCGCGAAGGCCTTGGCCGTCGTCTTGATCGAACGCGTACCGAGGGAGGCGGCGCGGGCTTCGAGGCCGACGGCGTCGACGCCGGGCAGGCCGTGCAGGAAGCGGCGGAGCGAGGCCTCCGAGGCGGCGACGTCGCTCAGGCCGCCGCCCGCGGCGCCGGGGGCGTTGGCTGCAACAGTGGACATAGTCACCAGATGAGCATATCTACGCGCGTAGTCAATGGCTAGGAGGGGTGCCCCTTCGATGCCGGACCGAGATCTGCGGCGGGTGCCGCGGCGGCTGCGTGCTGAGGTGTGCATGACGGAAGGGCGGCAGCCGCCTCGCGCGGTCGCCCGGGCCGGATCGGCTCCCCGGTAGAACCTGCGTCCGGCCCGGTAGAGCGCAGGGTTACGCGGGTAGCGTCCTGGCAGGGGGAGGCGAGAGCAGGGGGTGACGCGGTGTTCGAATCGGCGCGCTGGCCGCTGGTGTGGACCGGATTCCTGTTGATGGCGATGAGCGTGCGCCTGGCGGTGACCGTGCGCACCCACCGCCACCGGCGGGTGCGGAGCGCGCCTCGGCCCAGCCATCTGGAGTGGCTGCCCGGGCTGGGCGGACTGGTCCTGGTCATCGGCGCCGGCCCGCGGATCCTGTGCGCGGGCCCGGCGGTGCTGGCGGCCGCCGACGACCTGGCCGTGCTGGCCTGCGCCGGGGTGCTGGGGCTGCTGCTGTACGGCGGCGTGGTGCTGGCCCGGCGGCTGCGCGGTTGAGCGCGCGGCCACCGGGCCGGGGCGGGCCCTGGTCCTGCGGCAGGCGCTAGCTCTGCCAGCTGTCGTTCAGTGTCCCGCCCGAGGAGCCGGAGTTGGCGCTGTGGTTGCCGCCGCCCTCCCAGGTGACGTTCCCGGAGCCGTCCTTGATCAGGTACTTGTACTGGAAGGCGGTGTTCGCGGGCAGGCTCAGCGTGCCGCCCCAGGTCGGGTAGTTGGCCGAGGAGAGCGGGATCGCCGCGTTCGGGTCCCAGCTGCCGAGCGCGGGGATCGAGCCGACCAGGTAGACGCTCTGGCCCCAGCTGGTGGTCTTGGCCTCGTTGAAGTTCTCGGCCACCGTGCCGTTCGAGCCGGTGGCGTAGATCGCCACCGAGTCACCGGGGTTGACCGTCACGGTGGCCTGGCCGGTGGCGTTGACGGTCACCGTCGGGCCGCTGCAGCCGCCGCCCGCGGCGGGGGTGCCGTGGATGACGTCGCAGTAACTGCCGGGCGCGAGGCCGGTGCTGAAGGTCTGGGTGACCGCGCTGCTGCCGTTGTTGATCGCGACCCAGGCGGTGGTGCCGCGGCTGAACGCGATGGCACTGGTGCCGTTGTCCCACCAGTTGGCCACCGGCTTGCCCTGGGCGGCGTTGTGCCAGCCGACCATGTTGGCGATGCCCTGGTTGCGGTCGGTGCAGATCCACGCGCCGGACGAGCAGTCGGTGGCGGTCACGAAGCCGTTGGCGTCGGCCGGCGGGGACTGGTCGCTGGTGCTGAAGTCGAAGCCGGAGTACACCTGCGGAGTGCCGTAGCCCCAGGCCAGTTCGAAGACGGTGGCCAGCGTGTACTTGCTGCCGTCCTTGTAGCTGAGGGTCTGGCCGCTGCGCTCGGTGTCGTGGTTGGCCACCATCACCGAGGACAGGTTGCTCGGCTCGATGCCCCAACTCTGCCCGAGGGTCTTGAGGTTGGCTATGTTGCCGTTGAACTGGCTCTTCAGGTCGTAGGCGTAGGTGAACTCGATCACGCTGCCGTTGCCCTCGAAGGCCGAGGGGGCCAACTGGCCGCTGCTGCCCGGGATCACCTCCTGGTAGACGTAGGGCCGCGAGCCGGTCCAGGTGGTGTTGTTCACCCGGCTCAGGATGTTGGCCATGTCGGCCTGCGCGATGTGCTTGGCGGCGTCCATCCGGAAGCCGTCCACGCCGTAGCCGACCAGCTTGTTGAGGTAGCCGGCCAGCTTGGCCCGGACGTCGTCCTGCTCGGTGGCGAGGTCGGAGAGCGAGGAGAGGTCGCAGTCCTGCACCTGCTGGACGTTGTTCCAGTCGGTGATGCTCATGTCCGCGTTGGGACAGGGCGGCGAGAAGTGGAAGTCCGAGCTGGTGTACGGGACGTTGTTGTAGCTGAACGTCGCCGGGTTGAAGCTCGCGCCGCCGTAGGAGTCGGTGCTGGTCTGGTTGGCACCCGCGGTGTGGTTGAGCACGGCGTCGGCGTAGACCTTGACGCCCGCGTTGTGGCAGGCGGTCACCATCTGGGCGAACTGCGCCTCGGTGCCCATCCGGCTGTTCAGGTCGTAGGCCACCGGCTGGTAGACGTCCCACCAGGCGTGGGTGCTGCCCGACAGGCGGATCGAGTCCTCGGGCGGGGCCACCTGGACCGCGCCGTAGCCCTTGGGGCCGAGCACCGTGGTGCACTCGTTGGCCACCGAGGGCCAGTTCCACTCGAAGAGGTTGGCGATCGCGTCGCCGCCGTCCGGGGCGGCCCCCGAGGTGGCGGGGACGGCCGCGGGCGAGGCCGCGGCGGTCGGCGCGGCGTGCGCGGTGCTCTGCAGGCCGAGCGGCAGCAGGGCACCGGCCAGCAGGGCGGTGGCGGTCAGCGCGGCTGGTCTACTGGTCCGGTGTCGTCGGAGCAGCGTCATGGGAGGACTCCCGTGGGGGGTGGGCCGTCCCGCCGAGGGACCGAGGCGCAGGTTCGCGGGGCTGCGCGCCGGGGGTGGGGCTCGGCGGTGGCGGGGTACCGATGGGCGATGGGTACACCTGTTCGGCCCGCGAGGCTCCGGTGCACCGCGGCTAGACCATCCCGCCCGGAAACCGGCGGCGTCAAGAGTGTGGCAAGGAATTTCTGAAAGTTGCGGCAAGTAGTTTCTGGATCGGCCTGCGCGCGGGTCCGCCCAGGTCGCGGCCGAATAGTGACGTTTGCGACCACTGATACGCAGGGGTCCATGCGGCAGAATCGTCCCCATGACCGAATCCGCCGGCACGCCCGACCCGGGCTCTGCCGCCTCCGCCGACGGGCCGAAGAACGCCGATCACGTCTTCCGCTCGACTCCCGGCATCATCTCCGGCGTGCTGCTGCTCGCGGTGGCCGCCTGGCTCATCGTGGACGCCATCGTCAGTGGCAGCGGCAAGACGCCCTGGGTCGCGCTGGCCTGCGCCCCGCTGTTCGCCGCACCGGTGATCGCCTACACCATCCGCCCCATGGTCACGGCCGGGCTCGACCGGTTGGTGGTCCGCAACCCGCTGCGCACCATCGTGGTGCCCTGGGCCTCGGTGCAGGGCCTGCGGGCCGCCTACTCGGCCGAGCTGACGGCCGAGGACAAGACCTACCAGCTCTGGGCGGTGCCGGTCTCGCTGCGCCAGCGCAAGAAGGCGAGCCGGCGGGTCATGGCCGGTGACCTGCGGCCGCGGCCGTTCCAGCTGGGCGGCACCGGCCAGGGCGGCTTCCGGCCGCCCAACGCCGCGGTCCCCGGCGCTCCCGACCAGAACCGGGCCTGGTCCGACCAGGTGGTGGACCTGCTGAGCGAGCAGGCGCGGATGAACGCGGTGCGGCCGAGCGCCAAGGGCGAGGTCGAGGTCAGCTGGTGCTGGTGGGTCATCGCGCCGACGCTGGCGGGCCTGGTCGCGCTGGTGGCGCTGATCGCGGCCTGAGCCGACGCACCGGCGGCCTGAGCTGGGAACGCACCGGCGGCCCGAGCCGGGAACGCACAAGGGGGCCTGCGACCGAGTCGGTCGCAGGCCCCCTTCGGGTGCGCGTTCAGGCGGCGGCGGTTCAGATGCCGGCGGCCACAGCCATGTCCCGCTTCAGCGCGGTGAGCAGCTCGGCGGCCCGCTCGCGCGCGGCGGCCAGCCCATCGGCCGAGCCGACCGGCAGCACGACCTCCAGGTAGCACTTGAGCTTCGGCTCGGTGCCGGAGGGGCGCACCACGATCCGGGCGCTGCGCACCGCCTCGCCGGCCAGGTAGTACCGCAGGCCGTCGGTCGGCGGCAGCTCGGCCGAGCCGGTCGACAGGTCGTCGGCCCGGGTGACGGCCAGGCCCGCCAGCTCGGTCGGCGGCTGCTCGCGCAGCCGGCGCATCGCGTCGGCGATCAGCGAGAGGTCCTCGACCCGGGCCGAGAGCTGGTCGGTGGCGTGCAGGCCGTGGGTCAGCGCCAGCTCGTCCAGCAGGTCGGACAGGGTGCGACCGGCGGTCTTGAGCGAGGCGGCCAGCTCGGCGATGAGCAGGGCGGCGGTGACGCCGTCCTTGTCACGCACGCCCTGGGGGTCGACGCAGTAGCCGAGCGCCTCCTCGTAGCCGTAGCGCAGACCCTCGGCGCGGGCGATCCACTTGAAGCCGGTCAGCGTCTCCTGGTAGTCCAGCCCGGCCGCCGCGGCGATCTCGCCGAGCAGGGTGGCGGAGACGATCGTGGTGGCGAAGGTGCCCTGGACGCCCTTGGCGACCAGCGCGGCACCCAGCAGCGCGCCGACCTCGTCGCCGCGCAGCATCCGCCAGCCGGATGCTTCGGCGGCGTCCGGCACGGCCACCGCGCAGCGGTCGGCGTCCGGGTCGTTGGCGATCACCAGGTCGGGGTCGGTGGCGGCGGCGGCCTTGAAGGCCAGGTCCATCGCACCGGGCTCCTCCGGGTTGGGGAAGGCCACGGTCGGGAAGTCCGGGTCCGGCTCGCCCTGCTCGGCCACCACGGTCGGGGCGGGGAAGCCGGCCCGCTCGAAGGCGGCCAGCAGGGTGTCCCGGCCGACGCCGTGCATCGGGGTGTAGACGACCGACAGGTCGCGCGGGCCCTGGGGGTCGAGAACGGTGACGGCGCGGGCCAGGTAGGCCTCCAGCACGTCCTCGCCGAGCACCTGCCAGTCGGCGGCGCTGTCGGTGGCGAGCGGCACGTCGGCCAGCGAGGCCACCGCGTCGATCCGGGCGGCGATCTCGGCGTCGGCCGGCGGCACGATCTGCGAGCCGTCGCCCAGGTAGACCTTGTAGCCGTTGTCGCGCGGCGGGTTGTGGCTGGCGGTGACCATCACACCGGCCGCGGCGCCCAGGTGGCGGATCGCGAAGGCGAGCACCGGGGTGGGCAGCGGGCGCGGCAGCACCGCGGCGCGCAGGCCCGCGCCGACCATCACGGCGGCGGTGTCCCGGGCGAAGTCGTAGGACTTGTGGCGGGCGTCGTAGCCGATCACCACGAGGTCGCCCGCGTCGGCCGTGCGCAGGTAGCCGGCCAGCCCGGCGGCGGCGCGCATCACCACGGCGCGGTTCATCCGCATCGGGCCGGCGCCCAGCTCGCCGCGCAGCCCGGCGGTGCCGAACTGGAGCCGGTCGGCGAACCGCTCGGCCAGCTCGGCCAGGGCGGGCTCCTCGGCCTGCGCCGCGGCGGCCAGCAGCGCGGCCAGCTCCTCGCGGGTCTCGGCGTCGGGGTCCTCGGCCAGCCACTGGTGGGCGCGGGCGAGGAGTTCGGTGGTGCTTTCCTGGGCCATGGGTCGCCTACTCCGGTATCCGGTAGGGGTCGCTGTGACAGTCAAGAGGGGGCAAGAGGGTCCGAGGCCGGCCTGGGAGGACCCGCTGGGACAAGGATCGGCCCGGGCGCTCAGAAGCGGGAGGGGAGCGCCCGGGCCGGGTCTAGCGGAGCGCGGGTCAGATGCGCTCCAGGACCTTCGCCAGCAGGCTGCCCATGCGCTCGGCGGAGGCCTTGCCGGCCTCCAGCACCTCGGCGTGGTTCAGCGGCTCGCCGGTCATGCCCGCGGCCAGGTTGGTGACCAGCGAGATGCCGAGCACCTCGGCGCCGGCCTCGCGGGCGGCGATCGCCTCCAGCGTGGTGGACATGCCGACCAGCTCGCCGCCGATCACCCGGGCCATGTTGACCTCGGCCGGGGTCTCGTAGTGCGGGCCGCGGAACTGGACGTAGACGGCCTCGTCCAGGCTCGGGTCGACCTCGCGGCACAGCTCGCGCAGGCGCTTGGAGTACAGGTCGGTGAGGTCGACGAAGTTGGCGCCGACGATCGGGGAGTCCGCGGTCAGGTTGATGTGGTCGCTGATCAGCACGGGCTGACCGGGGACCCAGCCCTGGCGCAGGCCGCCACAGCCGTTGGTCAGCACGATGGTCCGGCAGCCGGCGGCGGCGGCGGTGCGCACGCCGTGCACCACGGTGGCCACGCCGTGACCCTCGTAGTAGTGGTTGCGACCGAGGAAGATCAGGGCGCGCTTGTCGCCGATCTTCACCGAGCGGATCGTGCCGGCGTGGCCGGCGACGGCGGGGGCGGGGAAGCCCGGGAGGTCGGTGACCGGGAATTCGGCCACCGGCTCACCCAGGGCGTCGGCCGCCGGCACCCAGCCGGAGCCCATCACCAGGGCGACGTCGTGGCGCTCGGCACCGGTCAGCTCGCGCAGGCGGGCAGCGGCGGCCTGGGCGGCGGCATAGGGGTCGGCGGACACGGCGGTCTGAGGAGAAGCGTTCACATGCCCGAGGATAGACAAGAAATGCCTACGCGCGTAGAACCAGCCGCCATGCCTTGCCGGATCGTTACCGGGATCACGGGAAAACACCAGTTGGGACGGGTTTGGCAGTCCGGGTTTCGGAGGATCCGCCAGTGGTCGAACGACCGGGTGCGACGGTGCGCGGGGCGGGGCGGTCAGCAGGGACGGTGGCGCAGCGACAGTACGTAGTCGTCCGGCGCCCCGGCGCTCTCCGCGGCGTCCGCGATCAGCCCCAGGTAGCGGGCGGCCGGCAGGCCGCCCTCGTAGTCGTTGAGCACGTACGTCCACACCGCAACCTCGCCGTCCAGGGTGTGGGCGCGCAGCCGGATCTTGCGGTAGATGCCGAGCTGGAGGCCCTCCCAGCGGTCCAGGCCGTCCTCGTCCATCGGGGCCACGTCGTAGAGCGAGACGAAGACCTGGTCCTTCTCGTCCTCCACCACGGTGGCCAGTGAGCCCTCCCAGCCCAACTGCTCGCCGCCGAAGGTCAGCCGCCACCCGTCCAGCCAGCCGGTCCCGCGCAGCGGGGAGTGCGGGGCGCGCCGGCTCATCTGCCGGGCGTCGAGGTTCGTGGCGTACGCGGCGTAGAGCGACATGGGCGTCAGCCTACGGGAGTTGACGGGTGGATCAAGGCCCGGCCGCAGGCCGGCCGCCCGGGTGCGGAACCGCCGTACCCGCACCGTTCGCCGTGTGCCGCTGGTCACACCGTCTCCGTGATGCGCACAAATCAACGGCCCCCTGCTCGCGCCGGACGCGGCGTGCGGGACAATGGTGCACGTGACTCGGATCGTGATCATCGGTGGCGGACCTGGCGGATACGAGGCGGCCCTGGTGGCGGCCCAGCTCGGGGCGGAGGTGACCGTCGTCGACCGCGACGGTCTGGGCGGATCGGCGGTCCTCACCGACTGCGTCCCGTCCAAGACCCTGATCGCGACGGCCGAGGTGATGACCGGCTTCGACGCCTCCTACCAGGAGCTCGGCATCAACCTCGCCTGCGACGACCGCGACGGCGAGGGGGACCGGCGCGCCATCAGCGTCGACCTCGGCAAGGTCAACCGACGGGTCAAGCGGCTGGCGATCGCCCAGTCGCACGACATCACCCAGGCCGTCACCCGGGCCGGCGTGACCGTGCTGCGCGGCAAGGGCCGGCTCGGCTCCGGCGGGCAGGCCGCCGACGGCTCCCGCGAGGTCGTGGTGGAGGCCGTCGACGGCAGCACCCAGACCGTGCGGGCCGACGCCGTGCTGATCTCCACCGGCGTGCACCCGCGCCAGGCGCCCGACGCCAAGCCGGACGGCGAGCGGATCCTCAACTGGACCCAGGTCTACGACCTGGAGGAGCTGCCCCGCGAGCTGATCGTGGTCGGCTCCGGTGTGACCGGCGCCGAGTTCGCCGGCGCCTACCAGGCGCTCGGCTCCCGGGTCACCCTGGTCTCCAGCCGCGACCGGGTGCTGCCCGGCGAGGACCCGGACGCCGCCGAGGTGCTGGAGGACGTCTTCCGCCGCCGCGGCATGAACGTGATGAGCCGCCAGCGCGCCGAGGGCGCCAAGCGGGTCGGCGACCGGGTGGAGGTCACCCTCTCCAGCGGCGAGGTGATCAGCGGCACGCACTGCCTGATGGCGATCGGCTCGATCCCCAACACCGCGGACATGGGCCTGGAGGAGGCGGGGGTCAAGCTCAACGAGTGGGGCCAGGTCGTGGTCGACCGGGTCTCGCGCACCTCCGCCCCCGGTGTCTACGCGGCCGGCGACTGCACCGGCGTCTTCATGCTCGCCTCGGTCGCCGCCATGCAGGGCCGGATCGCGATGTACCACGCGCTCGGCGACGCGGTGCAGCCGCTGAACCTCAAGACGGTCGCCTCCAACGTCTTCACCGACCCGGAGATCGCCACCGTCGGCTACACCGCCGCGGACGTCAAGTGCGGAAAGATGGACGCCGTCGAGGTCAAGCTGCCGCTGCGGGGCAACCCGCGGGCCAAGATGCAGGGCATTAGGGACGGCTTCGTGAAGCTCTTCTGCCGCCCCGGCACCGGCATCGTGGTGGGCGGTGTGGTGGTGGCACCGCGCGCCAGCGAGCTGATTCACTCGATCTCGTTGGCGGTGGACAACAACTTGACGGTCGAGCAGGTGGCGAGTGCTTTCACCGTCTACCCCTCGCTCTCCGGATCCACCGCCGAGGCCGCCCGTCAGCTGCACATTCGCAAGCGGGCCGAGAGCGAATCCTGACCCCTTCACCCGTACGCGCGAGCTCTTCGCCCTGACGGCGGAGAGTTCGCGGGGGTGCGGCGGCGCGAATTGTACGGTCGTGCGCCGCTGGAAGGTGAGCAGTTCCTGTTACTAGTGGCAAACGCCTGAAAGCAGACGGTCAGGAGAGTTACCGTCGGTTCTGTGTTTGCAGCAGAACGTCGCCAGTTGATCCTCGAAATGGTGCGGGCCAACGGAGCCGTGTCGCTCCGCGAGTTGGCCCGCGTCGTCCAGACCTCCGAAGTCACCGTCCGCCGAGACGTCCGGGCGCTGGAGGCCGAAGGGCTGCTCGACCGCCGACACGGCGGTGCGGTGCTCCCCGGAGGCTTCAGCCGTGAGCCGGGCTACCCCCAGAAAACCCACCTAGCCGCCGCCGAGAAGAGCGCGATCGCGGACCTCGCGGCCACGCTCGTCGAGGAGGGGGACGCGGTGGTGATCGGCGCCGGGACCACCACCCAGGAGCTGGCCCGTCGTCTCGCCCGAGTCCCGGGCCTGACGGTGGTCACCAACTCCTTGCTGGTCGCCCAGGCGCTCGCGCACGCCAACCGGGTGGAGGTGGTGATGACCGGGGGGACACTGCGGGGCTCCAACTACGCACTGGTCGGCAGCGGTGCCGAGCAGTCGCTGCACGGGTTGCGGGTCTCCAAGGCCTTCATCTCCGGCAGCGGCCTCACCGCCGAGCGCGGCCTGTCCACCACCAACATGCTCTCCGCGAGCGTGGACCGGGCGCTGGTGCAGTCGGCCGCGGAGGTGATCGTGCTGGCCGACCACACCAAGCTCGGCACCGACACGATGTTCCAGACCGTGCCGACCGACGCGATCACCCGCCTGGTGACCGACGAGCACGCCGCCGGTCACGACCCCACCGCCCGGGAGCTGGACGCGCTCGCCGACTGCGGGGTGCAGATCGCCATCGCCCCGCTGGGGCTGGCCGCCGAGCCGCCGGGCCATCCGGCGCCGGAGCGCCATCCGCAGCAGCCGCCGCCGGGCGCCGCGCGGCGGGCGGCCGGTGCTCCGAGCGCCGCCGCCCCGTTGCCCGGTCAGCGTCGCCCCGGCACCCACGGCGGTCCGCCGCCCGGCCATCTGCCACCCCGTCTCGCGGGGGCCAGATAGCCGTGTGGCCCGCCGGTTGACGGACAACCAGCGGGCCACCGTGGGAGCGGGGGCGGGGTGGAGCCCCGCCGTGCCCCCGAGCGGACCTCAGTCCTTGATCTCGCAGAGCGCCGCGCCACTGCTCACGCTCGCGCCCACCTCGGCCTTCAGGCCCACGATGGTGCCGGCCTTGTGCGCGTTGAGCGGCTGCTCCATCTTCATCGCCTCCAGCACGACGATCAGCTCGCCCTCCGCGACCTGCTGACCCTCCGTGACGGCAACCTTCACGATGGTGCCCTGCATCGGCGAGGCGAGGGTGTCACCGCTGACCGCGGCGCCCGCCTTCTTGACGCCCACCCGGCGCTTGGCCTTGCCCGCGGCGCCCGCACCGGCGGCCGGCGCGGAGCCGACCCCCAGCGAGGCGGGCAGCGAGACCTCGATCCGCTTGCCGCCGACCTCGACCACCACGGTCTCCCGGCCGTCCGGCTCCTCGCCGTCGGCCGCGCCGCCCGCGAACGGCGGGATGGTGTTGTTGAACTCGGTCTCGATCCAGCGGGTGAAGATGGTGAACGGGCCCTCGGACCCGTGCGTCTCCGGCGCGAACGCCGGGTCGGCCACCACGGCCCGGTGGAACGGGATGGCGGTGGCCATGCCCTCGACGTTGAACTCGGCCAGCGCCCGCTTGGCCCGCTCCAGGGCCTGCTTGCGGTCCCGGCCGGTGACGATCAGCTTGGCCAGCAGCGAGTCCCAGGCCGGGCCGATCACCGAGCCGGTCTCGACACCGGCGTCGAGACGCACACCGGGGCCGGAGGGCGGCGCGAAGAGCGTCACCGTGCCGGGCGCGGGCAGGAAGTTGCGGCCCGGGTCCTCGCCGTTGATCCGGAACTCGAAGGAGTGCGCGCGGACCTCGGGGTCGTCGTAGCCGAGCTCCTCGCCGTCCGCGATCCGGAACATCTCGCGGACCAGGTCGATGCCGGTGACCTCCTCGGTCACCGGGTGCTCGACCTGCAGACGGGTGTTGACCTCCAGGAAGGAGATCAGCCCGTCCTGCGAGACCAGGAACTCGCAGGTTCCGGCGCCGACGTAGCCGGCCTCGCGCAGGATCGCCTTGGACGCCCGGTAGAGCTCGGCGTTCTGCTCCTCGGTGAGGAACGGCGCGGGCGCCTCCTCGACCAGCTTCTGGTGCCGGCGCTGCAGCGAGCAGTCACGGGTGGAGACGACCACCACGTTGCCGTGCCGGTCGGCCAGGCACTGGGTCTCGACGTGCCGCGGGTTGTCCAGGTAGCGCTCCACGAAGCACTCGCCGCGCCCGAAGGCGGCGACCGCCTCGCGCACCGCGGACTCGTACAGCTCCGGGATCTCCTCCAGCGTGCGGGCCACCTTCAGGCCGCGCCCGCCACCGCCGAAGGCCGCCTTGATGGCGACCGGCAGGCCGTGTTCGGTCGCGAAGGCGACCACCTCGTCCGGCCCGGAGACCGGGTCCGGGGTGCCGGCGACCAGCGGCGCACCGGCCCGCTGGGCCACGTGCCGGGCGGTGACCTTGTCACCGAGGTCGCGGATGGCCTGCGGCGGCGGGCCGATCCAGATCAGTCCCGCGTCGAGCACGGCCTGGGCGAAGTCGGCGTTCTCCGACAGGAAGCCGTAGCCGGGGTGGACGGCGTCCGCACCCGAGTCGGCGGCCGCCTTGAGGACCTTGGCGATATCCAGGTAACTGGTCGCGGGGGTGTCGCCGCCGAGAGCGTAGGCCTCGTCGGCCGCGCGGACGTGCAGCGCGTCCCGGTCGGGCTCGGCGTAGACGGCGACGCTGGCGATACCGGCGTCCGAGCAGGCCCTGGCGACGCGGACGGCGATTTCCCCGCGGTTGGCGATGAGCACCTTGCGCACTGTGGCTCCCTTCTTGAACCTCGATGGAGTTTAGGGATGATGAGGTGGTACCGGCGAGTAGCCCCTGGTGGTGAGCTTGCCCACACGGAGCGTGACGCACATCGTGATCATGTGCGCACGCAGCGGGAGAGCCGCAGGTGGCAACGGTACGCCCGGCGGCTATAGACGGGCTTGACCGGGCCTGAACCGCCGACCGACGGCCGTGGTATTCGCCACAGTGCGGATCTCACGCGGTACTTCCGGAACCCGGTACGGGTGTGCTTGCGGGTGCCGGCGTCGGCGCCGGGACAGGAGCGGCGGCCGGGGGCGCGGTCGCGGCGGTGGTGACGTCGGCGACCAGCTCGACCACGTCCGGGCCGTACTTGACCGGGTTGACGACCCGCAGCATCAGCGCGAACGTCCCGTGCGTGCCGTAACGCCCCATCAGTTCGCGCTGGTTCGCCAGCAGGTGGCGCACCGCCGCGTGATTGGCGATCGCCACCTGACCGGCGATCAGGAAGACCGGCCGGCCGCCGCTGCCCGTGTCGAGCCGGGCCAGCAGGACGTAACTGTGGCCCGGGACGTCCTCGGTGCTCCGCTCCAGCACGAACTCCCGGTCGCCCACCAGGATCGCGCCCGGGGTCCCGGAGAGATAGCTGAACCGCACGCCTGGCAGCCGCCAGTTGAGGTGGGCGACCGTGCGCTCGTTGCTGCTCGGCCCGCCGAGGCAGAACTCCGCCTTGTTGCCCAGCCCCTGGCGGACCTCGTCGTGCGCCACCACCTCGGGCCGCGCTCCGCAGGCGTTGACCAGCACGGCCAGCTCCATCAACGCGCTGACGTCGTCCCGGTGCACGCTGGTCGCCTTGGGGCTGCCGGAGTGGCGGTTGACCACCAGCAGACACTCGGTGCCGACCGGCATCCCGAAGAACGCCCGGGTCCGCTCCAGCCGGCGACGGCGGCGCAGTGACTGGGCCAGCCAGCCCGCGCCCGCGCCGATGGCGCTGGTGAGCAGGCCGAGCACGATGTTCAGCACCATGTCCCGCATCGCGCCACCCCCTCCCCGTCCGGCGCTCCTGGCCCGGCCTTCCCCGTCCGGCGCTCCCCCTCCGGAGCGGCGCCAGCCTAGCGGGAGGGGCAGGCTCAGGCCCAGAGGTCGGTGATCCGCACGTCGAGGTCGGCGAGCAGGGTGCGCAGCAGCGGCAGCGACAGCCCGATCACGTTGCCGGGGTCGCCCTCGATGCCCGCCACGAACGGTGCCGAGCGGCCGTCCAGGGTGAACGCCCCGGCCACGTGCAGCGGCTCGCCGCTGGCCACGTAGGCCTCGATCTCGGCGTCGTCGGGCTCGGCGAAGTGCACGGTGGTCGAGGCGGTAGCGGAGACCTGGCGCCCGTTCGCGGTGTCGATCACGCAGTGCCCGGTCTGCAGCACCCCGCTGCGCCCGCGCATCGCGTGCCAGCGGGCGAGCGCCTCGGTGGCGTCGGCGGGCTTGCCGAGCGCCTGCCCGTCCAGTTCGAGCACCGAGTCGCAGCCGATCACCAGCTCGCCCCCGGTCAGCTCGCCGGCCACCGCGGCCGCCTTGGCCCGGGCGAGCACCAGCGCCAGCTCGCCGGGCGTGGCGGCGTGCAGGGCGTCCTCGTCCACGCCGCTGACGATCACGCGCGGGTCGAGCCCGGCTCGGCGGAGCAGTCCGAGCCGGGCGGGGGAGGCGGAGGCGAGCACGAGGGTGCGGCGATCGGTCATGCGGGCCAGCCTAGGGCCTGGCCGGCGGCCTGCCCCAGTCCCGTGGATCCGGCCAGGGCAGGCGCCCGGCCTGCCCGGATCCACGGGCGATCGCCTGCGTGCGGCTGCCTCAGCCGCCGGCCCAGCCCGAGGTGCGCCAGGCGTGGCTGCCCGGGCGCGGGGCTACGCGGATGCGGCGGGCGGGGTCGGTCCACGGGGAGCCCGGGCCGCTCGCGCGGCGGGTCGCCTCGGCGGCGGCCTGCGCGGCGGCCCGGGCTTGGACCACCGCCAGGACGGTGGCCAGCTCCTCGGGGGTCGGCTGCCCGTGCAGCACCTGGATGGGGGGCATCATCGGGTCCTTTGAGCGAGCGTGGACAGGGACGTGGGTCTACAGGGGGATGTTGCCGTGCTTCTTGGGCGGCAGCACCTCGCGCTTGCCGCGCAGGGCCCGCAGACCGCGCACGATGTGCTTGCGGGTGTCGCTGGGGGCGATCACCGCGTCCACGTAGCCGCGCTCGGCGGCCAGGTACGGGTTGAGCAGCGTCTCCTCGTACTCGGCGACCAGCTCGGCCCGCCGGGCGTCCACGTCCTGCCCGGCGGCCGCGGCCTCGGACAGCTCGCGCCGGTAGACGATGTTGGCCGCGCCCTGCGCGCCCATCACGGCGATCTGGGCCGTGGGCCAGGCCAGGTTGAGGTCGGCGCCCAGGTGCTTGGAGCCCATCACGTCGTAGGCGCCGCCGAAGGCCTTGCGGGTGATCACGGTGATCAGCGGGACGGTGGCCTCGGCGTAGGCGTAGATCAGCTTGGCGCCGCGCCGGATGATGCCGTCCCACTCCTGGCCGGTGCCGGGCAGGAAGCCGGGCACGTCCACGAAGGTGAGCACCGGGATGTTGAAGCTGTCGCAGGTCCGCACGAAGCGCGCGGCCTTCTCGCTGGCGGCGATGTCCAGGCAGCCGGCCAGGTCCAGCGGCTGGTTGCCGACCACGCCCACCGGCTGGCCCTCGACGCGGCCGAAGCCGGTGATGATGTTGCGCGCGTACAGCGGCTGGGTCTCCAGGAACTCGCCGTCGTCCAGCACGTGCTCGATCACGGTGCGCATGTCGTACGGCTGGTTCGCCGAGTCCGGCACGATCGCGTCGAGTTCGAGGTCCTGCTCGGAGACGGTGAGGTCGGCCTCCTCGGGGAACCCGGGCGGGTCGGAGAGGTTGTTGGAGGGCAGGTACGACAGCAGGTTCTTGACGTACTCGATCGCCTCCTTCTCGTCCGCGGCCAGGTAGTGCGCGTTGCCGGACTTGGTGTTGTGCGAGCGGGCGCCGCCCAGCTCCTCCATGCCGACGTCCTCGCCGGTGACGGTCTTGATCACGTCCGGCCCGGTGATGAACATGTGCGAGGTCTGGTCGGCCATCACCACGAAGTCGGTGATCGCGGGGGAGTAGACCGCGCCGCCCGCGCAGGGGCCCAGGATCAGCGAGATCTGCGGGATCACCCCGGAGGCGTGCACATTGCGGCGGAAGATCTCGCCGTACAGGCCGAGCGAGACCACGCCCTCCTGGATCCGCGCACCGCCGGAGTCGTTGATGCCGATCATCGGGCAGCCGGTCTTCAGCGCGAAGTCCATCACCTTGACGATCTTCTCGCCGAACACCTCGCCGAGCGAGCCGCCGAAGACGGTGAAGTCCTGGGCGAAGACGGCCACCTGACGGCCGTCCACGGTGCCGTAGCCGGTCACCACGCCGTCGCCGTACGGCCGGGTCTTCTGTTGGCCGAAATTGGTCGAGCGGTGCCGGGCGAACTCGTCGAACTCCACGAAGGAGTCCTCGTCGAGCAGTTCGAGGACGCGCTCACGGGCCGTCAGCTTGCCCTTGGCGTGCTGCTTCTCGACCGCGGCGGCGGAACCGGAGTGCACCGCCTCGTCGATCCTGCGGCGCAGGTCGGCGAGCTTGCCGGCGGTGCTGTGGGGGTCCAGCGAGGGGTCGGTGGGCACGTCGGTCATCCCGTGGAGTTCCTCACGTGAAAGGCGCGTTGGAGGTTGGGGGGCAGTTCGGGCGACAGGGCGCCGCACTACCGTCGGGTAGCGTAGCCAGCCGCCCGCTCTTCGCGTTATGGCCAGCGACACAGTGTGTTAATCAGCGTTTCTGGTGGACGATGGGTCGGCCTACGGCTCGGCGCGGGCTCGCCCCTACGCTAGGCCCATGACCGAGCCAGATCGTCCCCGTCGCAGCGGACTGCGTGGTTTCGGCCACGCCGGCCCCTCCCCCTGGACCGACCTCGACCGCCCGCCGCTGGACGCCGCCGTACTCCGGCACGACCTGCTGCTGCCCGGCGGCCTGTGGACGGCGCTCGACGTGGTCGAGGAGACCGGCTCCACCAACAACGACCTCACCGCCCGGGCCAGGGACGGCGCCGCCGAGGGCGCGGTGCTGATCGCCGAGCGGCAGAGCGCCGGGCGCGGCCGGCTGGACCGGCAGTGGAGCGCGCCGGCCCGCTCCGGGCTCTTCCTGTCGCTGCTGCTGCGCCCCACCGTGCCGCGCGAGCGGCTGGGCTGGCTGCCGATCCTGGTCGGCGTCTCGGCGGCGACCACGGTCGGTCGGGTGGCCGGGATCCAGGTCGGTCTGAAGTGGCCCAACGACCTGCAGGTCGAGGTGGCGGGCGAGGAGCGCAAGACCGGCGGCATCCTCACCGAGCTGACCGGCGAGGCGGTGGTCGTGGGCCTGGGGCTGAACGTCACGCTGCGCCAGGAGGAGCTGCCGGTGCCCACTGCCGCCTCGCTCGCGCTGGCCGGCGCCGAGGTCACCGACCGCGCCACGCTGCTGCGCTCGCTGCTGCGGGAGTTCGCCGAGCTGTACGGCGAGTGGCAGGCGGCGGCCGGCGATCCGCAGGCCAGCGGACTGCTGCCGGCCTACACCGCGCGCTGCACCACGCTGGGCCGCCAGGTGCTGGTGCAGCTGCCCGGCGAGCGCGAACTGCGCGGCGAGGCGGTGGCGCTGGACACCGACGGACGCCTGGTGGTGCGTACCCCGGACGGCGCTCGCCAAGCGGTCGCCGCGGGGGACGTGGTGCACGTGCGCCCCGAGCCGCGCACCTCCTGACACCCCGCCGACCACCGACGCGCCACCCGTGCGCCGCCCGGTAGGGGCCGGTTCGTCGGCTGTGGATGCCCCGGATCCGGCGATTCCGTGCGACCATTCCACCTGGCATCAGTGTGAGGCGCGCCACGTCCGAGGGATCGCGGGGCGCCGCGGGCTGGGTAGGACACTTCGACGGCAAGTGCGGCGACCGCACGGGGACGGACCGGTGGCAGACGACGACGGCGGGCTCGCGCCGAAGGACAGCGCACGCGATGGCGGTGGGCCCGAGGAGGCCGACGACCACACCGTCGCGCTCGATCTGGAGGAGCTGATCCTGGGGGCGCCGCGCCGCTACACGCCCTACCAGGCGGCCCGCACCGCCGAGGTGCCGATGGAGCTGGCCACCCGGTTCTGGCGGGCCATGGGGTTCCCCGACATCGGCCAGCAGCGGGCGCTCAACGACGGCGACGTGATCGCGCTGCGCCGGCTGGCGGGCCTGGTGGAGTCCGGCCTGATCAACGAGGCGATGGCGATCCAGGTGGCCCGGTCCACCGGCCAGACCACCGCCCGGCTGGCGGGCTGGCAGATGGACACCTTCCTGGAGAACCTGACCCAGGCCGCCGAGCCCGGGCTGACCCGGGCCGAGGTGGCGTACCCGCTGGTCGAGCTGCTGCTGCCGGAGCTGGAGCAGTTCCTGATCTACGTCTGGCGGCGGCAACTGGCCGCCGTCACCGGGCGGGTGGTGCAGGCCGCCGAGGACACCGAGATGACCAGCGGCCGGCTCGCAGTGGGCTTCGCCGACCTGGTCGGCTTCACCCGGCTCTCCCGGCGGCTGGAGGAGGAGGAGCTGGGCTCGCTGGTGGAGACCTTCGAGTCCACCTGCGCCGACCTGATCGCCGGTCAGGGCGGGCGGCTGATCAAGACCCTGGGCGACGAGATCCTCTTCGTCTCCGAGGACCCGGTGACCGCGGCCGAGATCGCGCTGAGCCTGGTGGAGACGCTGACCGGCGAGGAGAACATGCCCGCGCTGCGGGTCGGGATGGCCTTCGGCACGGTCACCTCGCGGATGGGCGACGTCTTCGGCACCACGGTCAACCTGGCCAGCCGGCTCACCTCGATCGCGCAGCGCGACGCGGTGCTGCTCGACGGTGAGTTCGCCACCGCGCTGGAGCAGGCGGGGGCGGCGCTGCGCGGTGCCGCGGACGGGACGGGCAGCGCCCAGGCGCAGCTGGCGGACGCGCTCGCCGCGCACTCCGGGGCCCCGCTGGCCTCGCTGGGGCGCGGGGCGGGCCAGGGGGCCGCGCCGCGGTTCCAGCTGCAGGCGATGTGGCGGCGGCCGGTGCGCGGGCTCGGACTGGTCGAGCCGTGGCTGCTCACCCGGCGGACCCGGCCGGTCCGCTAGGGCTTGTCCGGACAAGCGCCGGCCCGCGCCTATACCCGTTTTCGGGCCGCCGCGTGTGCCCGATGCGGAGATTTCCGCCTTTTCTGGCAAACCGGGCATAACCTCGGCAATCGCCCCTAGTCTGGTCCCGAACGCGGGAGTACCGGACCGAAGCGGCAGGGGTGAACGTGGGCGGTGCGCAGGTGATGGCGGAGCTCGGAGACACCGGCGGGCTCGGCACCGAGCCCGAGCGGGCGGCAGTCGCCGGCCTTGCGGCCCCCGACCTCCAGACCCCCGGTCTGGACCGGCGGCTGCAGGCCGTGGTCGAGCTCGCCCAGGACATGGCCGGTGCGCAGAGCGCGCTGGAGGCGGTGCGGGCCGCCGCCGCCCGGGCCACCACCGCGCTCGGCGCCACCATGGCCGCCGTCTCGGTCTGGGACCGCGAGTCGGGCCGGCTGCGGGTGCTGGTCAACCACGGCGAGCTGGCCGCGGGCGAGGAGGAGATCCCGGAGGACGAGTCCTACCCGGTGGCCGACTACCCGGAAATCGTCAGCTTCCTGGAGGAGCGCGGCGGCGCCGGCCGGCTGCCCAGGGCCTGGGTGCAGACGGCGGAGGAGCCGACCCCCACCGGGCCCGCCGGGTACGGGGCCGGCGCGCATCCGGAGGCCGGCGCTTTCTGCCAGCAGCGCGCGGCCGGACTGCGCCGGCGCGGGCGGTCCTGCTGCCTGGTCGCCCCGATCGTGCTGCACGGCCAGGTCTGGGGCGAGCTCTACCTGGCCCGCGGCCTGGGGACGGCGGTCTTCACCGAGGCGGACGCCCAGTACGCCACCCTGCTGGCCGCACAGATCTCGGCGGGCCTGGCGCAGACCGAGCGGCTCGCCGACCTGCGCCGGCTGGCCTTCACCGACCCGCTGACCGGACTGGCCAACCGGCGCGCGGTGGACGCCCGGCTGGAGAGCGCGCTGGACAACCACAACCGCGACAACACCGTGGTCACCCTGATGGTCTGCGACGTCAACGGTCTCAAGCGGATCAACGACCAGCACGGCCACGAGGTCGGCGACCGGCTGCTGGAACGTTTTGCCGGGCAGCTGTCGCTGGCCGGTGCCAAGCTGCCGGGCTCGCTGGCCGCCCGGCTCGGCGGGGACGAGTTCTGCCTGCTGGTGGAGGGCCAGAAGGCGGACGAGGTGGTCGCGGTGGCCGAGGAGCTGTGCACCAGGGCACTGCAACTGGCCGACGGCGAGGGGGTGGCCTGCGGGATCGCCTCCACCGGCGACTCGATCGGCCCGGTCTCCACCTCGGACCGGCTCTTCAGGCTGGCCGACGCCGCCCAGTACCGGGCCAAGGCGGCCCGGGCCGCGCGCCCGGTGGTGGCCGGCCGCAGCCACGGCCCCGGCCTGGCCCCCGACCCCACGGTGCTGCTGGCCGACGCCGCCGATCCGCACCACCGCAGCTCCGACGCCCGCGGGCGGACCGGCGGTGGGCGCGGCCCGCACGGCGACCGCCGCCGCTTCCGCGGCGCCGCGCACAGCGCCGACCCCGGGCAGCTGATCAGCGTGGTGCTGGCCGCCCTCGACCAGGAGGGCGGGCCGCGCGCGCACCACCCGGCCGACACGCTGGGGCGGTTGGCCACCGTCGCCGAGGCGGCGGCCCGGCTGCTGGACGCGGTGGCCTGGTGGATCTCCTACGTGCCGCCCGGCTCCCGGCTGATGCACACCACCCGGCACGCGGTCTACCGGCTGACCAGCGGCCCGAGCCCGCGCGCCATGGGAGCGCTGACCCCGGGCGCCGCCCGCCGGGCGGCGGACCTGCGGGCCCGGGTGGAGGCCCCGGACGCGGTCTTCGACCTGGTGCACTACCCGCTCACCGCCCGCGCGGTGCGCGGCGGCAGCTTCGCGCTGCGCACCGGCGCGGCGGGCAACGACCCGGCCGAGGAGGCGGTGCTGGTGGTCGGCGGCTACCGGGGCATGGTGGCGGCCGGCGGCGGCAACCCGGCCGGCGGCTGGCTGGTCGAGCTCTTCGCCGACGACGCCACCCTGCCGCTGGGCCAGATCGCCCCGGCGCTGCGCGCGCTGGTCGCGGTGGCGCTGGCGGGGCCGGCCTCGCCGCCGCCCGGCTGACGGAGCGTTCCCCCGTCGGGCTGCGTCAGGTGGTGGACAGCGTCGGTGGGTGAGCTGTGTTCAGTCGGTGAGTACCCGGTCCGCCCGGGTGTAGATGTTCGCGCCCTCGCCGCGCAGGAACCCGATCAGGGTGAGTCCCAGCTCCTCGGCCAGGTCGGCCGCCAGCGAGGACGGCGCCGAGACGGCCGCGAGCAGCGGCAGTCCGGCCAGCGCCGCCTTCTGGGTGAGCTCGAACGAGGCCCGGCCGCTGACCAGCAGCAGGTGGCCGGTGAGCGGCAGCCGGTCCTCGCGCAGCGCCCAGCCGATCACCTTGTCGACCGCGTTGTGCCGCCCCACGTCCTCGCGCGCGCAGAGCAGTTCGCCCGCCGCCGTGAAGAGCCCGGCGGCGTGCAGACCGCCGGTGGAGTCGAAGGCGCGCTGGGCGGCGCGCAGGGTGTCGGGCAGCCCGTAGAGCAGTTCGGGGCGCACGGTCAGCGGGTCGTCGCCGGGCTTGAAGCGCACCTGGGTGCGCACCGCCTCCACCGTGTCGCGCCCGCACAGGCCGCAGGCGCTGGTGGTCAGCAGGTTCCGCTGGGCGGAGAGCGGCGGTGCGTCCGGCTCGCGCACGGTCGCGTCCACGACGTTATAGGTATTGGCCCCCGCCTCGTCGGTCCCCGCGCAGTAGCGCAGGGCGGGCAGTTGGTCGCGGCGGTGCAGCAGTCCCTCGCCGACCAGGAAGCCGGCCACCAGGTCGAAGTCGTGGCCCGGGGTGCGCATGGTGATGGTCAGCGCCTGGCCGCCGACCCGGATCTCCAGCGGCTCCTCCGCCGCCAGCGCGTCGGGACGGGGTGTGCGCTCGGTCCCGCGCAGTCGCACCACGCGCCGTCGTGCCGTCGCCCGTGTCATCCGGCCCCGCCTCTCCTGCCCGCCCTGCCCCGCGGGAGATGCCCCGCCGACCCGACCCCGGGGTTCGCCCGCCGGCTGTCACCCTCCAGCATGAGGCATGCGGGCTTTCGGGCGTACAACGGTTGTCATATCTTCATTCAGCTGATCTGATAGTGCATATGGATATGCACAGTGCTCCGGCCGCCGACGCGCCGCTTGTTCAGGTCGGCAAGGCCGACGTCACCGCCGAGGACGTGCTTGCCGTGGCACGCGGCAACGCCCGGGTCGAGATCGGCCCCGACGCGCTGGCCGAGATGGCCGTCTCCCGGGCCCGGATCGACGCGCTGGCCGCCGAGCCGCGCCCGGTCTACGGCGTCTCCACCGGTTTCGGCGCGCTCGCCGTGCGCCACATCAGCCCCGAGCTCCGCGCCCAGCTGCAGCGTTCGCTGGTCCGCTCGCACGCGGCCGGCATGGGCCCGGTCGTCGAGCGCGAGGTCACCCGCGCACTGATGTTCTTGCGGATGAAGACCCTGGCCTCCGGCCGCACCGGCGTGCGCCCGCTGGTCGCCGAGACGATGGCCGCGATCCTCAACGCCGGCATCACCCCCGTGGTGCGCGAGTACGGCTCGCTCGGCTGTTCCGGTGACCTCGCCCCGCTCTCGCACTGCGCGCTGGTGCTGATGGGCGAGGGCCTGGCCTACGGCCCGGACGGCGCCGAGCACCCGGCCGGCGAGCTGCTCGCCGCCGCCGGCATCACCCCGGTCGAGCTGCTGGAGAAGGAGGGCCTGGCCCTCATCAACGGCACCGACGGCATGCTCGGCATGCTGGTGATGGCGATCGCCGACCTCTCCCGGCTCTTCACCACCGCCGACATCACCGCCGCGATGAGCCTGGAGGCGCTGCTCGGCACCGAGAAGGTGCTGGCCCCCGAGCTGCACGGCCCGATCCGCCCGCACCCGGGCCAGGCGCTGAGCGCCGCCAACATGCTCGCCGTGCTCCAGGGCTCCGGCCTGACCGGCCACCACCAGGACGACGCGCCGCGGGTCCAGGACGCCTACTCGATCCGCTGCGCCCCGCAGGTGGCCGGCGCGGGCCGCGACACCCTGGCGCACGCCCGTACCGTCGCCGAGCGCGAGCTGGCCGCCTCGGTCGACAACCCGGTGGTGCTGCCGGACGGCCGGGTGGAGTCCAACGGCAACTTCCACGGCGCCCCGGTCGCCTACGTGCTGGACTTCCTGGCCATCGCCGCCGCCGACCTGGGCTCGATCGCCGAGCGCCGCACCGACCGGCTGCTCGACAAGAGCCGCTCGCACGGCCTGCCGGCCTTCCTGGCCGACGACCCGGGCGTGGACTCCGGTCTGATGATCGCTCAGTACACCCAGGCCGCGCTGGTCAGCGAGAACAAGCGGCTGGCCGTCCCCGCCTCGGTGGACTCGATCCCCTCCTCGGCCATGCAGGAGGACCACGTCTCGATGGGCTGGTCGGCCGCCCGCAAGCTGCGTCAGGCCGTGGACAACCTCGGCCGGATCCTGGCCGTCGAGCTGACCGCCGCCGGTCGCGCGCTGGAGATCCGCACCGCCGACGGCAACGTCGCGCCGGCACCGGCCACGGCGGCCGCGCTCGCCGCCGCCCGCGCGGCCGGCGTCGGTGGCGCGGGCCGGGACCGGTTCCTGGCGCCCGACCTGGCCGCGGCCGAGGCGCTGGTCGCCTCCGGCGCGCTGGTCAAGGCCGTCGAGCAGGTCACCGGGCCGCTGGCCTGAGCCGGCGGACGCGGTGAGTGGGCCTCAGGCCCACTCACCGCGGGTGGCGTTCGGGCGCCGTCGCTCCTCGCGCTCCTGCTCGTGCCGGCTGGCGAACGCCGCGGCGAAGTTGACGCCCACGATGCCGGCCCAGGTGGCGAGCATGCCGGGCAGGCCCGCGGCGGAGCCGATCCCGGTCAGCGGGATCGCGAAGATCAGCGACATGACCGACAGCTTGGTGCCGCTGCCACCGCTCCAGCCGCGCCGGCCCTCGCGGCGCTCGAAGCGCTGCTCCGCCCGGGGGACCGGGCCCAGGTCGGCCAGCCGCTCGGCCACCCGCTGCTCGACCCGGGCGTCCAGCCGCGCGTCGACCCGGGAGAGGAACGAGTCGATGAGCGCCGACTCGTAGTCGGGGCCCAGCTCCTTGCGGGTCTGCAGAGCGGCGTCCAGATCGGCCCGGAACTCCGAGGGGCGACTGTCGTGGCGAGGATCCATGGGGACCAGCCTGCGCGCCGTGGCCACCCCGGGTCCAGCCGGGCGGGGGCCTCTCAGGGGGAAATCAGGGTGACCCTGAGAGCGGGAGTCCCGGCCAACGAGACACCATTGCCCTGGCGCCGCACCTGCTGCACAGTACGTCGACCGCCGCACCTGCCGTAGCCAGCCGAAAGGGACGCACCATGAGGACCAACGCCGAGTCGTCCCCCCCGCCGTCCGCCCGGCTGCTGGACCTCTTCGACGGTCACCGGCTCACCCCCACGCAGCGCCGGATCGCGCACGCCCTGGTGCGGCACGCCGCCGAGGCGCCGTTCCTGTCCAGCGTCGAGGTGGCCGAGCTGGCCGGGGTCAGCCAGCCCTCGGTCACCCGGTTCGCGGTCGCGCTCGGCTACGACGGCTACCCGGCGCTGCGCAAGCGGCTGCGTGACCTCGGCGTGGGCGAGACGGCCGCGCCCGAGACCCCGGCCGAGGTGGTGCGCAACGAGCACCAGCAGGCGGTGCTCGCCGAGATCGCTCACCTGCGCCACCTCGCGGAGCTGCTGGCCGACCCCGAGCCGATCGTCCGCGCCGCCCGGCTGCTGGCCGCCTCCCGCCCGCTGCCGGTGCTCGGCCTGCGGGCGGCCTCCGCCCAGGCGCGCGGCTTCGCCTACTTCGCCGCCAAGGTGCACCCGGACATCCGCCTGCTGGACGAGGGCGGCAGCATGCTTGCCGACCGGATCGAGCAGGCCGCGGCGGCCGGCGCCTCGGCGCTCCTGTGCTTCGCACTGCCGCGCTACCCGCGCGAGCTGATGGACGCGCTCACCGTGGCGCGGAGCTGCGGGCTGACCGTACTGACCGTCGCCGACAGCGCGTTCGCGCCGGTGGCGGCGCTCTCCGACCTGCTGCTGCCCGCCGAGGTCGGCACCGGGCTGGTCTTCGACACCGCGTGCGCGCCGATGGTGCTGGGGCGGGTGCTACTGCAGAGCATGTGCGACGAACTACCGGGCGCCGAGGCCCGATTGGAGTCGATCGAACAGTCGGCGGCGGCCCGGGGACTGTTCCTGGAATAGCGTCGGCGGATCGAGCCCGCACGGGAGTAGTAACCCCTGGACCGGGCATCCCATAGGCGGGACGAACGGGGGTGTCCGCCATGCGCGTGATCCACGAGATGAGACCGGTCGGCAGACTCGCTTCGGGGGCCGAGGAGTGGGCCTGTCCCAGCTGCGGCCGCCGGGTGGCGCTCGGCCCGCCCGGGCCCGGGCTGCGGGTGCTGGAGCCGGGCGACGAGTCCGCCGTCCACATCGGCCTGACCGACCCCGCCCCGCCCGGCGGCTCCACCGCCGAACGCTACGGCCTGGGCCCGATCCAGGAGATCCCCCGCCCGCTGTCGCTGCCCATGCTCCCCCTCGAAGCGCCGGCCGAATCCCCCGAGACGGCCGAACGCGACCGCCAGTGGCTGGCCGAGATCGGCATCGACTGGGGCGACGACGCGGCGGCGTGACGGAGCGTCAACTCCCGTAGCGGGGGAGGGCGGTGGTGCTCAGCTCGCCGGTCAGCGGCCCGGTCAGCGGGACGGACTCGCCGTAAGTGCCGTGCAGCACGCCCTGGTAGACGCCGTCGCGGGGGTGACTGTGGAGCGTCCACGTGCCGTTGCGCGGGTCGACGGCGAGCAGGAGGACGACACCGGCGAGGGCGTACCAGCGGGTCTTGTCCGCGATGCCTCGGGCTCGCTCGGGGCCTGGGACGACTTCGACCGAGAACGCCACATCGTGCGGATCGGCGAGCCAGCCATCGTCGTCGCCCCAGTCGATCGGGAGAACGAGCAGGTCCGGGGTGGCGTAGTCGGCCTCGTCGTCGGGCATGCCAACGGAGGACATCTGGTAAGCGCCCAGGCCGGAGGGCAGCAGCGCGTCGAGCCGGTCGCGCAGCAGGCGGACCGTGCCCGCGTGTTTGCCTCGTGACGGCGGGGACATGATCAGGACCCCTCCGATGATCTGTACCCGGAGGCCGGTGCTCTCCTCGATCTGCTCAGCCGCCTCGCGAAGCCGGCCGGGACGCATGCCGATCGCTGGCGTCACGGTGTCCTCCGCCATTGAGGGGATGGGCCGAGTGGCTGGTGTTCGCCGGCTCCAGAGTAGCGCCCGGCGGTTGGGAGGTTCGGGGCTGATCAGATGTGTGCGGGGTCTGGTCGTGGCTTGAATGATTGGATATATTCAGTGTGCTAGATCCTGAATGAATCCATCCGCAAGGAGACCGGCAGCATGGCGGAGCAGCAGACGAGTGGCCCGCGCGAGGTGCGTGCGGCGCGTGGGACGAAGCTCAGCACCCAGGGGTGGCAGCAGGAGGCCGCCCTGCGGATGCTGATGAACAACCTCGACCCCGAGGTGGCCGAGCACCCCTCCAAGCTGGTCGTCTACGGCGGCACCGGCAAGGCCGCGCGTGACTGGCGCTCCTACGACGCGATGGTCCGCACGCTGCAGACGCTCAAGCAGGACGAGACCATGCTGGTCCAGTCCGGCCGCCCGGTCGGCGTGATGCAGACCCACGAGTGGGCACCGCGGGTGCTGATCGCCAACTCCAACCTGGTCGGCGACTGGGCCAACTGGGAGGAGTTCCGCCGGCTGGAGAGCCTGGGGCTCACCATGTACGGCCAGATGACCGCGGGCTCCTGGATCTACATCGGCACCCAGGGCATCCTGCAGGGCACCTACGAGACCTTCGGCGCCGTCGCGGCCAAGAAGTTCAACGGCACGCTGGCCGGCACCATCACGCTGACCGCGGGCCTGGGCGGCATGGGCGGTGCCCAGCCGCTGGCCGTCACCATGAACGACGGCGTGGCGATCTGTATCGACTGCGACCCCTCCCGGATCGCGCGCCGGATCGAGCACCGTTACCTGGACGTCGAGGCCAAGAACCTCAGCCACGCGCTGGAGCTGGCCACCGCCGCCCGCGACAAGAGGCAGCCGCTCTCGATCGGCCTGCTGGGCAACGCCGCCGAGCTGTTCCCGCAGCTGCTCGCGATGGACGCGCCGATCGACATCGTCACCGACCAGACCAGCGCGCACGACCCGCTGAGCTACCTGCCGATCGGCGTCGCCTTCGACGACATGGCCGACTACGCGGCGCGCGAGCCCGCCGAGTTCACCACGCGCTCGCGCGAATCGATGGCCAAGCACGTGGAGGCCATGGTCGGCTTCCAGGACAAGGGCGCCGAGGTCTTCGACTACGGCAACTCGATCCGCGGCGAGGCCCAGCTGGCCGGCTACAAGCGGGCGTTCGAGTTCCCCGGCTTCGTGCCGGCCTACATCCGCCCGCTCTTCTGCGAGGGCAAGGGCCCGTTCCGCTGGGCCGCCCTCTCCGGCGACCCGCAGGACATCGCCAAGACCGACCGGGCCGTGCTCGACCTGTTCCCGGAGAACGAGTCGCTGCACCGCTGGATCAAGATGGCCCAGGAGAAGGTGCACTTCCAGGGCCTGCCGGCGCGGATCTGCTGGCTCGGCTACGGCGAGCGCGACAAGGCCGGCGAGCGGTTCAACGACATGGTCGCGTCCGGCGAGCTGTCCGCCCCGATCGTGATCGGCCGCGACCACCTGGACTGCGGCTCGGTGGCCTCGCCCTACCGCGAGACCGAGGCGATGCTGGACGGCTCCGACGCGATCGCCGACTGGCCGCTGCTCAACGCCATGGTCAACGTGGCTTCGGGCGCCTCCTGGGTCTCCATCCACCACGGCGGCGGCGTCGGCATCGGCCGCTCGATCCACGCCGGCCAGGTGACGGTCGCCGACGGCACCGAGCTGGCCGGCGAGAAGATCCGCCGGGTGCTCACCAACGACCCGGGCATGGGCGTGATCCGGCACGTGGACGCCGGTTACGACCGCGCCGACGAGGTCGCGAACGAGCGCGGGGTGCGCATCCCGATGGGTGAGCTGTGACCCTCGGTTTCCAGGAGATGTGGGCGGAGCTGCTCCCGGTGGGCCGCTCCGCCGCCTCCGGCGGCTACCGCCGGCACGCCTGGAACGCCGCCGACGCCGAGTGCCGGGCCTGGTTCGAGGAGCAGGCCCGCTCCCGCGGCCTGACCTATGAGCTGGACCGCAACGGCAACCAGTGGGCCTGGCTGGGCGATCCGCAGGGCGAGGGGGCGATCGTCACCGGCTCGCACCTGGACTCGGTGCCGGACGGCGGTGCCTTCGACGGCCCGCTCGGGGTGGTCTCCTCCTTCGCCGCGCTGGACGAACTGCGGGACCGAAAGGCCGAGTTCGGCAAGCCGCTGGCGATCGTCAACTTCGGTGACGAGGAGGGCGCCCGGTTCGGCGTGGCCTGCGTGGGGTCCCGGCTCAGTGCCGGGCTGCTGACCCCGGAGCAGGCCTGCGAGCTGCGCGACGCGAGCGGCACGCGGCTGCCCGACGCGATGGAGCGGGCCGGGCAGGACCCGAGCGCGATCGGCGCCGACACCGAGCGGCTGGCCCGGATCGGTGCCTTCGTGGAGCTGCACGTCGAGCAGGGCCGGTACCTGGCGGAGGATCAGCCGGTCGGGGTGGCCGGGGCGATCTGGCCGCACGGCCGCTGGCGCTTCGACTTCCACGGTGAGGCCAACCACGCGGGCACCACCCGCCTGGACGACCGGCACGACCCGATGCTCACCTACGCCACCACGGTGCTGGCCGCCCGCAAGAAGGCCCGGCAGGCCGGTGCGCTGGCCACCTTCGGCAAGATCGCCGTGGAGCCGAACGGGACCAACGCGATCGCCTCGCTGGTCCGCGGCTGGCTGGACTCCCGGGCGGCCGACGAGGCCACCCTCGACGAGCTGGTGGTGGCGATCGCGCAGGCGGCCGCCGAGCGCGGCGAGCGCGACGGCGTCAAGGTCGAGCTGGTGCGCGAGTCGTACACCCCGGTGGTGGACTTCGACGTCCCGCTGCGCGACCGGCTGGTCGGCGCACTCGGCGGCGTCCCGGTGCTGCCCACCGGCGCGGGACACGACGCGGGGATCCTGGCATCGGCGGTGCCGACCGCCATGCTGTTCGTACGGAACCCGAGCGGCGTCTCGCACTCCCCGGCCGAGCACGCCGAGGTGCCCGACTGCCTGGCGGGAGTGGCGGCACTCGCGGACGTCCTGGAGGACCTGGCATGTCAGTGACGCAAGAACCGGCGGCAGCGCCGGCGGTGGCGCAGCGGTACTGGGCCGAACAGGCCTGGCTGCCGCACGTGAACGGCCCGGTGGTGGAGCGGTCCGTGCTGATCGAGGTGGCCGCGAACGGGCGGATCACCAAGGTCACCCCGGACAGCGGCCCCTGCCCGCCGCAGGCCGTCCGGCTGGCCGGGCTGCTGGTGCCCGGGCAGGCCAACGCCCACTCGCACGCCTTCCACCGCGCGCTGCGCGGCCGGGTGCAGGTCGGCTCCGGCACCTTCTGGACCTGGCGCGACACCATGTACCGGTTCGCCGGCGCACTCGACCCGGACAGCTACCTGGAGCTGGCCACCGCCGTCTACGCCGAGATGGCGCTGGCCGGGATCACGGCGGTCGGCGAGTTCCACTACCTGCACCACGCGCCGGGCGGCGCCCGCTACGCCGACCCGAACGCGATGGGGGAGGCGCTCATCGAGGCCGCCGCGCGGGCCGGCATCCGGATCACGCTGCTCGACACCTGCTACCTCTCCTCCGGCTTCGGCGCCGAGCTGACCAAGCCCCAGCTGCGCTTCGGCGACGGCGACGCGCTCACCTGGGCGGAGCGCGCCGAGGCACTGAAGCCACGCGAGCACGCCCGGATCGGCGCCGCGATCCACTCGGTGCGCGCCGTCCCGGCCGAGCAGCTGAGCACGATCGCGCACTGGTCGGCGATGCGCAAGGCGCCGCTGCACGTCCACCTCTCCGAGCAGACCGCGGAGAACGACGCCTGCCTGACCGCGCACGGCGTCACCCCCACCCGGCTGCTCGCCGACCACGGCGTGCTCGGACCCCGGACCAGCGCGGTGCACGCCACCCACCTGACCGAGGAGGACGTCAAGCTGCTCACCGACTCCTCCACGGTGATCTGCATGTGCCCGACCACCGAGCGGGACCTGGCCGACGGCATCGGCCCGGCCCGCCAACTGGCCAGCGGAGGCTGCCCGGTGACCCTGGGCAGCGACAGCCACGCGGTGATCGACCCGTTCGAGGAGGCCCGCGCGCTGGAGCTCAACGAGCGGCTGCGCACCCGCACCCGCGGCCACTGGACGGCGGGCGCGCTGCTGCGGGCGGGCACCGAGGACGGGCACGCCTCGCTCGGCTGGCCGGAGGCCGGCCGGATCGAGGTGGGGGCGCTGGCCGACTTCACCGTGCTGGCGCTGGACTCGGTGCGCACCGCGGGCCCCGGTGCGCACCTGGGGGCCGAGACCGCCGTCTTCGCCGCCTCGGCGGCGGACGTGCGGCACGTGGTGGTCGGCGGCCGGCGGGTCGTCACCGACGGCGTGCACCAGAGCATCGCCGACGTCCCCGGCGCGCTGCACCGCGCGATCACCGCGCTGCTGCCCTGAACGCCGAGGCCTGAATGCCGAGGCCTGAATGCCGAAAAGCCCTGAACGCCGAAAAGCCTGAACCCCGGAAAGGCTCATGACCAGCACCCTGATCAGCAACATCGGCACCCTGGTCACCAACGACCCGTCACACCCCGGTCTGCTCGGCCTGATCGAGCAGGCCGCCGTGGTGATCGACGGCTCGGTGGTCACCTGGACCGGACGGACCGCCGACGCCCCCGCGGCCGACCAGCAGGTGGACGCGGCCGGGCGGGCCCTGCTGCCCGGCTTCGTCGACTCGCACGCCCACCTGGTCTTCGCAGGTGACCGGACCGCCGAGTTCAACGCCCGGATGTCCGGCCAGGCCTACACCGCGGGCGGCATCCGCACCACGGTGGCCGCCACCCGGGCCGCCTCGGACGCCGAGCTGGACGCCAACCTGGCCCGCTTCGTGCGCGAGGCGCTGCGCCAGGGCACCACGACCATCGAGTGCAAGTCCGGCTACGGCCTGACCGTCGAGGACGAGGCCCGGGCGCTGCGGATCGCCGCCGACCACACCCCGGAGACCACTTACCTGGGGGCCCACGTGGTCGCCCCGGAGTACGCCGACGACCCGGCGGGCTACGTCGACCTGGTCACCGGCGAGATGCTGGACGCCTGCGCCCCGCACGCCCGCTGGGTGGACGTCTTCTGCGAGAACGGCGCCTTCGACGGCGACCAGGCCCGGGCGATCCTGACCGCGGGCGTCGAGCGCGGCCTGACCCCCAGGGTGCACGCCAACCAGCTCTCCTACGGCCCCGGCGTGCAGCTCGCGGTCGAGCTGGGCGCCGCCTCGGCCGACCACTGCACCCACCTCACGGACGCGGACGTGGCGGCGCTGGCCGGCTCCGGCACGGTGGCCACCCTGCTGCCCGGCGCGGAGTTCTCCACCCGCGCCCCCTATCCCGACGCCCGCCGGCTGCTGGACGCGGGCGCCACCGTGGCGCTGTCCACCGACTGCAATCCGGGCTCCAGCTTCACCAGCTCGATGGCCTTCTGCATCGCGGTGGCCGTGCGCGAGATGGGCATGACCCCGGACGAGGCGGTGCACGCCGCCACCGCCGGCGGCGCGCGCGCCCTGCGCCGCACCGACGTCGGCCGGATCGCCCCGGGCGTGCGCGCCGACCTGCTGCTGCTGGACGCGCCCTCCCCGGTCCACCTCGCCTACCGCCCGGGCGTCCCGCTCACCGCGGCGGTCTGGCGGGCCGGGGTGCGGGAGCTGTGAGACGCGCCTGAACACCGCAAGGGCCGGTACCCGTGAGTGACGGGTACCGGCCCTTGCGGTGTGTGCGGGCGATCAGGTCAGTGGACGTCGCCCATCAGCCTGATCACGTTCTTGCGGTACATCACCAGTGCGATACCGGCGATGATCGCCGCCACGCCCTGGGAGGCGAAGTACCAGGTACTGCCGGTGGCGTTGCCCAGACCCAGCTGGATGATGGCCGCCACGCAGTCACCGGCGGTGACGGCGAGGAACCAGATACCCATCATCTGGCTGGCGTACTTGGCCGGCGCCAGCTTGGTGGTGACGGACAGACCCACCGGGGACAGGGCCAGCTCGCCGACGGTCTGGACCAGGTAGACCAGCGCCAGCCAGAGCGGGGTGACCTTGTGGCCGCCGGCGGCCGCGGCCATCGCCAGCATCATCACCAGGAACGAGGCGCCGATCAGCAGCAGGCCGACGGCGAACTTCATCGTGGTGCTCGGGTTCTTGGCCCGGCGGGAGAGCCAGACCCAGAGCCAGGCGAAGACCGGGGCCAGCGCCATGATGTAGAGCGGGTTCAGCGACTGGAACCAGCTGGAGGGGAAGCTCGCCCCGAGGATCGACAGCTTGGTGTTCTGGTCGGCGAAGACGCTCAGCGTGGAGCCGGACTGGTCGTAGATCATCCAGAACACGGCGGCGACCACGAAGAACCAGATGTAGCCGCGGATCTTGGAGTGGTCGGTGGGGCTGAGGTCCTTGTCCCGCTTGATCCGGGTGAAGACGACCACCGGGATCGCGATACCCGCGATGGACAGCGGCCAGACCGCCCAGTTGATGGTGAAGTGGCCGGAGAGCACCACGACGCCGTAGAAGACCACGGCCAGCGCCAGCCACAGGCCGGCCTTGCGCAGCAGCGCGGTCCGCTCGGAGTCCGAGATCGGCGAGGCCACCACGCTGCTCTGCGGGCTGAGGTGACGCGAGCCCAGCAGGTACTGGCCCAGACCCAGCGCCATGCCGATACCGGCCAGCGCGAAGCCGAGGTGCCAGTCGACGCTCTGGCCGACGGTGCCGATCACCAGCGGAGCCGCGAAGGCGCCGAGGTTGATGCCCATGTAGAAGATGGTGAAGCCACCATCGCGACGCGGGTCGTTCGGGCCGTCGTACAGGTGGCCGACCATCGTCGAGATGTTGGCCTTCAGCAGGCCGGAGCCCACCGCGATGAAGACCAGGCCGACGAAGAAGGAGCCCTCGAAGGGCACGGCCAGCAGGAAGTGGCCGATCATGATGATCGCGCCGCCGACCGCGACGGTCTTGCGGGCGCCGAGGAAGCGGTCCGCGATCCAGCCGCCGGGCAGGGCGAGCAGGTAGACCATGGCGTTGTAGACGCTGTAGATCGCGGTGGCCAGGGCCACCTTCATGCCGAGTCCGCCATGGGCCGTGGAGGCCGTCATGTAGAGGACCAGCAGGGCCCGCATCCCGTAGAAGCTGAACCGCTCCCAGGTCTCGGTCATGAAGAGGGTGGCGAGTCCGCGGGGGTGCCCGAAGAAGGTCTTGCCGCCGGAAGGAGTGACCGGCTTGAGGCCGGCGTCCAGGGTGGTGGGTGACGCCATGAGTCGTTGTTCCTTGCCTGACTGTCTGGGACACCGCCGCGCCGTGGGGGTGAGGCGAACGGGTCCGAGTGCCGCGGCGCCCCTGCTCGCTGCTCGAACAGGGGCGGACCGCAGTGCACGACATGGGGACCGGACCACTGTACGTCGCGAAATTCCACGACATGGGCGGACAAAAGCATTCAATTCAATAACGGGCCTTCGAAGGCTCGTTCGCCCTGGATGTGAGAATCGATGGTAAGGCAGGATTCGTTCCTTCGAAGCCATGGTCGAAGTGGAGATTCTGCGGTGGCTCCAGGCGTGGGAGCGTAGGTACGGCAGTTACCCGGTCCGGCGCGCCGACTACCCACTGTGAACTAGTTCACAACCCCGCAAGCGGTCGTGCGCCACCGCCGCGCCCGACGGGACTGATCGCCGAGTCCCGGGCGGACTACGATTCGCACCATGACCTGTGTGCTGCTCGCCGAGGACGACCCGGCTATCTCGGAACCGCTGGCCCGTGCCCTGCGCCGCGAGGGCTACGAGGTGCTCGTCCGTGAGGACGGCCCGTCGGCGCTCGAAGCCGGCCTGGAGGAGGAGGTCGACCTGGTCGTCCTCGATCTGGGCCTGCCGCAGATGGACGGCCTGGAGGTCTGCCGCCGGCTGCGCGCCGACGGCAAGAGCTGCCCGGTGCTGGTGCTCACCGCCCGCGCCGACGAGGTGGACACCGTGGTCGGCCTGGACGCCGGCGCCGACGACTACGTCACCAAGCCGTTCCGGCTGGCCGAACTGCTCGCCCGGGTCCGGGCGCTGCTGCGGCGCGGCAACGTGGACTCGCTGTCCACCGGCGCGCACGGCGTGCGGATCGACATCGAGTCGCACCGCGCCTGGGTCGGCGAGGAGGAACTGACCCTCTCGGCGAAGGAGTTCGAGCTGCTCCGGGTGCTGGTGCGGGACGCGGGCCGGGTGGTCACCCGCGAGGACATCATGCGCCAGGTCTGGGACACCACCTGGTGGACCTCGACCAAGACGCTGGACATGCACATCTCCTGGCTGCGCAAGAAGCTCGGTGACGACGCGACCAACCCGCGCTACATCGCCACCGTGCGCGGCGTGGGCTTCCGCTTCGAGAAGAACTAGGTCCGGAGCACCATCGCGTGAAACGCAGGATGATCAACTCGCTGCTGGGTGTGGTCCTGGTGGTGGTCGCGGTGTTCTGCGTGCCGCTCGCACTGGTGGAGAAACAGAGCATCATCGACACCGCCAACGAGCGGGCGGACGCCGCCGCCGTGCGGCTGCTCGGCCTGGTGGAGACCAGGCTGGCCGCCCACGAGCCGGTGACCGGGGAGCGGATCGGCAGCCAGGTCGTCGACGGCTACTACGCCGAGATCCAGGTGCCGGACCAGCCACTGATCACCATCGGGAGCAAGCCCGCGGGCGGCGACCCGGTCCGGGCCACCGAGTCCGGGGCCAGCGGCGAGACGGTGACCGTGGAGCAGTCCCGCTCCGAGGTCGACCGGGAGATCGGCCACATGCTGCTGCTGCTCGGCCTGGTGGCGCTGCTGGCCGTGCAGGCCGCGGTGGCGCTCGCGGTCTGGCAGGCGCGCCGGCTGGCCCGTCCGCTCACCGACCTGGTGGAGACCGCCGAGCGGCTCGGCTCCGGCGATCCGCGCCCGCGCGACCGGCGCTACGGGGTGGCCGAGCTGGACCGGGTGGCCGAGGTGCTGGACGCCAGCGCCGAGCGGATCGGCCGGATGCTCACCGCCGAGCGCCGGCTGGCCGCCGACGCCTCGCACCAGCTGCGCACCCCGCTCACCGCGCTGTCCATGCGGCTGGAGGAGATCACCGCGCTGTCCCACCAGCCGGAGACGGTGCGGGAGGAGGCCAGCATCGCGCTGCAGCAGGTCGAGCGGCTCACCGACGTGGTCCAGCGGCTGCTCACCAACCAGCGCGACACGCACGGGCCGTCGGCCGGCGGGTTCGAACTGGACGAGGTGATCCGCCAGCAGCGCGAGGAGTGGGCGGCCACCATGCGCGGCGCCGGGCGGCGGCTGGTGACCGAGGGCCTGGCCGGGGTGATCGCGCTCGGCACCCCGGGCACCGTCTCCCAGGTGCTGGCCACCCTGATCGAGAACTCGCTGATGCACGGCGCCGGCACGGTCACGCTGCGGGTGCGGCCGTCCAGCAGCTCGGTGGTGGTCGAGGTGCAGGACGAGGGCCCCGGGGTGCCGGCCGAGCTGGGCAACCGGGTCTTCGAACGGACGGTCAGCGGGCGCAACTCCACCGGCATCGGCCTGGCGGTGGCCCGCGACCTCGCGGAGGCGGACGGCGGGCGGCTGGAGCTGCTCTCGCTGCGGCCGCCGGTCTTCGCCCTGTTCCTCAACCGCCCGACGGTCGGCTGACCATCGGGCGGGGGCCTGCGTGTCCAACGCGGTGGGGCCTATGTGGTGGGGCCTACGCGGTGGGGCCTACTTGATGTAGGCCGCGTCCTCGGCCGCCAGGATCCGCTCGGCCTGGGCGACCACCGGCTGGGCCGCGAGCTGCTCGTGCTCGGCCAGCTCCGGCATCGCCTTGAAGACCCAGGTGCGGTAGGAGAAGAAGCGGAACAGCGTGGCCACCCCGGTGCCGGCCACCTTGGAGGCGTTGTAGGCCACCGTGCCGGTCATGGCCAGGGTGTAGGTGGTGAACCAGACCGCGCCGTTCTCGATCAGCAGGCCGATCGCGCTGAAGACCAGGAAGAGCGTGATCTCCCGGCGGCGCGAGGCCGCGTCGCTGTCCCGGTAGACCCAGTAGCGGTAGCCGAGGTAGTTGGCCAGGATCGCGACCACCGTGCCGATCACCGAGCAGCGCACCGGCGCCCAGTGGGTGGCGTGGATCACGGCGTTGGAGACACCGAAGTTGACCACGATGCCGACCAGGCCGACGACCGCGAACTTCAGCACCTCGCCGGAGACGCCCCGCAGTCGCTGGGTCAGGGAGGGGCGCGGAGCGCTGTGCTTCGTCATCCGTCAGGTCTCCTGTGTGCCTGGTCTGAGCGGCTGTTCGCCGAGGGCCGTGCCGGTGCGAACGGCCGCGCGGGCACATGATCACAACAGTGCCCCGTCTGGGTCAGGCCATCCAGGCTACCGGCTCCCGACGGCCCCACTCGCGCGCGAGCCTTCCGCGGGGCCCCGCACCGCCCCGCGGGGCCCCGCCCGCAGTGGCCGCGCACCCGGTTTGAGCGGCCCGGATATCCTGGCAGCGTGACTTTCCCGGGCAGCGCAAAATTTCCAACGGTAGGCATGGTCGGCGGCGGGCAGTTGGCCCGCATGGCGCACCAGGCGGGCATCCCTCTGGGGGTCCGTTTCAAGCTCCTCGCCGATACCCCGCAGGACTCCGCCTCCCAGGTGGTGGCCGACACCGTGTTCGGCGACTACCGGGACCTGGAGACGCTGCGCCGGTTCGCCGCCGACTGCGACGTGGTGACCTTCGACCACGAGCACGTCCCCACCGAGCACCTGCGGGCGCTGCAGGCCGACGGCATCGCCGTGCGGCCGGGCCCCCAGGCGCTGGTCAACGCCCAGGACAAGGGCGTGATGCGGGCCACGCTGGACTCCATCGGCGTGCCCTGCCCGCGCCACCGCCTGGTCGCGGACCCGGCCGACGTCACCGCCTTCGCGGGCGAGGGCGAGGGGTACCCCGTCGTCCTCAAGACCGTGCGCGGCGGCTATGACGGCAAGGGCGTCTGGGTGGTCGCCGACGAGGAGCAGGCGCGCGCGCCGTTCCTGGCCGGCGTCCCGGTGCTGGCCGAGGAGAAGGTCGACTTCGTCCGCGAGCTGGCCGCGAACGTGGTGCGCTCGCCCAGCGGCCAGGCGGTCGCCTACCCGGTGGTGGAGAGCCTGCAGGAGAACGGCGTCTGCGCCGAGGTCACCGCGCCCGCCCCCGACCTGGACCCCGCGCTCGCGAACGAGGCCCAGGAGCTGGCCCTGCGGATCGCCGGCGAGCTGGACATCACCGGCCACCTGGCGGTCGAGCTGTTCCAGACCCGCGACGGCCGGATCCTGGTCAACGAACTCGCCATGCGTCCGCACAACTCGGGCCACTGGTCGATCGACGGCGCGGTCACCTCGCAGTTCGAGAACCACCTGCGGGCGGTGCTCGACCTGCCGCTCGGCGACCCGCGCCCGCGGGCCCGGTGGACCGTGATGGTCAACGTGCTCGGCGGCGACTACCCCGACATGTACCACGCTTTCCTGCACTGCATGGCCCGTGACCCGGGCCTGCGGATCCACATGTACGGCAAGGACGTGAAGCCCGGCCGCAAGGTCGGCCACGTCACCGTCTTCGGGGACGACCTCGACGACGTGCGCGAGCGGGCGCGTCACGCGGCCGCGTACCTGAGAGGGACCATCACCGAATGAGCAGCTCAACTCCTGTCGTCGGCATCGCCATGGGCTCCGACTCCGACTGGTCGGTGATGGAGGCCGCCGCCCAGGCGCTCGACGAGTTCGAGGTGCCCTACGAGGTCAACGTGCTCTCCGCGCACCGGATGCCGCGCGAGATGATCGGCTACGGCGAGCAGGCCCACCGGCGCGGCCTGAAGGCGATCATCGCCGGGGCCGGCGGCGCCGCCCACCTGCCGGGCATGCTCGCCTCGGTGACCCCGCTGCCGGTCATCGGGGTCCCGGTGCCGCTGCGCTACCTGGACGGCATGGACAGCCTGCTCTCCATCGTCCAGATGCCGGCCGGCGTGCCGGTGGCCACCGTCTCGGTGGCCGGGGCGCGCAACGCGGGCTTGCTGGCGGTGCGCATGGTCGCCGCCTTCGACCCGGAACTCACCGAGAAGATGGTCGACTTCCAGGCCGAGCTGAACGCCCAGGCCACCGAGAAGGGCAAGAAGCTGCGCGCCAAGGTGGCCGGTTCGACCTCCTTCGGCTTCAGCCGGTAGAGGATAGGGGTCATGACGACCCCTGAACTGCTCGACCGCGCCCGTACGCTGCTCGCCGCCGCCCCCGTGGTGGACGGTCACAACGACCTGCCGTGGGCGATGCGCAAGCAGGCCGGCTACGACCTGGACGCCATCGACCTGGCCGCCGACCAGCGCAGCCGACTGCACACCGACCTCGACCGGCTGCGCGCCGGCGGGGTCGGCGGGCAGTTCTGGTCGGTGTACGTCTCCGCCGACCACGCGGGCGACGACGCGGTCAGCGCCACGCTGGAGCAGATCGACTTCGTGCGGGCGCTGGTCGACCGGTTCCCCGACCGGCTGCGCCTGGCCCTGACCGCCGCCGACATGGAGGCGGCCCGGGCCGAGGGCAAGGTCGCCTCGCTGATGGGCGCCGAGGGCGGACACAGCATCAACTGCTCGCTGGCCACCCTGCGCGCCCTGCACCAGCTGGGCGTGCGGTACATGACGCTCACTCACAACAGCAACGTGCCCTGGGCGGACTCGGCCACCGACGAGCCGGCGGCCGGCGGTCTGACCCGGTTCGGCGAGGAGGTCGTGCGGGAGATGAACCGGCTCGGCATGCTGGTCGACCTCTCGCACACCTCGCCCGACACCATGCGCGCGGCGCTGCGGGTCGGCCAGGCGCCGGTGATCTTCTCGCACTCCTCCTCGCGCGCGGTGCACGACCACCCGCGCAACATCCCCGACGACGTGCTCACCCAACTGCCCGCCAACGGGGGCGTGGCGATGGTCACCTTCGTCCCGCAGTTCATCTCGCCCGAGGCCCGCGCCTGGACCGACCGGGCCTCCGAGGAGCTGGCGAAGCACGGCTTCCACCACCTGGCGCACACGCCCGAAGCGATGAAGGTGCTGCGCGAGCTGGAGGCCCGGGACCCGCGCCCGATCACCACCGCGGCCACCGTCGCCGACCACCTGGACCACATGCGCGAGGTGGCCGGGATCGACCACCTCGGGGTGGGCGGCGACTTCGACGGCGTCGCCTTCACCCCGGCCGGGCTGGACGACGTGGCGGGCTACCCCAACCTGGTCGCCGAACTGCTCGGCCGCAACTGGTCCGAGGCCGACCTGTCCAAGCTCACCTGGGGCAACGCGGTGCGGGTGCTGGGCGACGCCGAGGCGGTCGCCGCCGAGCTGCGCACCACCCGCCGGCCGTCGATCGCCACCCTCGCCCAGCTGGACGGCTGAGAGCGGTCGGAGCAGGCGGTCGGAGCGGGCGGTCAGAGCAAGGGGATCTCGATCGCCGGGCAGCGGTCCATGACCATCAGCAGCCCGGCCTTCGTGGTCCGCTCGTACGCCTGCTCGTCGATCACGTCGAGCTGGAACCAGACCGCCTTGGCGCCCTTGGCGACCGCCTGGTCGGCCACCTCGCCGGCCAGCGAGCTGTTCACGAAGACGTCGACCACGTCGACCTCGAACGGGATCTCGGCCAGCGAGGCGTACCCCTGCTCGCCGAGCACCGTCTCGGCCTTGGGGTGCACCGGCACGATCCGCTTGCCGTAGCGCTGCAGGACCTGGGCCACGCCGTAGGCGGCGCGGCGGGTGTTGCTGGACAGGCCCACCACGGCCCAGGTCTCCCCGGTGGCGGTGAGGATCTCGCGGACGGTCGCCTTGTCGCGGAAGTCGGTCATGACCGCTGCAACACCGCCACCGGGCCGGCGATTCCAAGACCGGCCGGCCCATGGTGGGCGGTCTAGCTCGGCCGGCCCATCGCCCGGTAGGTCCAGCCCGCCGCGCGCCAGCGCGGGCCGTCCAGCACGTTGCGGCCGTCCAGCAGCCGGCGCTCGGCGACCACCTCGCCCAGTGCCACCGGGTCCAGCTCGCGGAACTCCTGCCACTCCGTCAGGTGCAGCACCACGTGCGCCCCGACGGCCGCTTCGCTCGCCGAGACGGCGTAGGAGAGCGAGGGGAACATCTTGCGGGCGTTGTCCATCGCCTTGGGGTCGTAGACGGTCACCTGCGCGCCCTGGAGCTGGATCTGGGCGGCCACGTTGAGCGCGGGGGAGTCGCGGATGTCGTCCGAGTTCGGCTTGAAGGCGGCGCCGAGCACGGCCACCCGGCGGTCCAGGAAGCCGCCGCCGCACTGCTCGCGGGCCAGCTCCACCATCCGCGAGCGGCGGCGCATGTTGATCGAGTCGACCTCGCGCAGGAAGGTCAGCGCCTGGTCGGCGCCGAGCTCGCCGGCCCGGGCCATGAAGGCCCGGATGTCCTTGGGCAGGCAGCCGCCGCCGAAGCCGAGCCCGGCGTTGAGGAACCGGCCGCCGATCCGCTCGTCGTAGGAGAGCGCCTTGGCGAGCAGCGTGACATCGGCGCCCGCGCTCTCGCAGACCTCGGCCATCGCGTTGATGAAGGAGATCTTGGTGGCCAGGAAGGAGTTGGCGGCGGCCTTGACCAGCTCGGCGGTGGGGTAGTCGGTGATCACCAGCGGCACGCCGTCGGCCAGCGGGGTCGCGTACACCTCGCGCAGCAGCTCCTCGGCGCGGCCGCCCTCGCACACCCCGACCACGATCCGGTCGGGGTGCAGGGTGTCGCCGACCGCGAAGCCCTCGCGCAGGAACTCCGGGTTCCAGGCCAGTTCGATCCCCTCGCCGGCCGGGGCCAGCGCCCGCAGCCGCTCGGCGAGCCGCCCCGCGCTGCCGACCGGGACGGTGGACTTGCCGACCACCAGCGCGGGGCGGGTCAGGTGCGGGGCGAGCGCGTCCACCGCCAGCTCGACATAGGACATGTCGGCGGCGAACTCGCCCTTCTTCTGCGGGGTGTTGACGCAGATGAAGTGGACGTCGGCGAACTCGGCGACCTCCTGGGGCGAGGAGGTGAAGCGCAGCCGGCCGGTCGAGCCCGGGTGCCCGGCGACGTGCTTGAGCAGCAGCTCGGAGAGCCCGGGCTCGTACATCGGCACCTGGCCGGCCGCCAGCGAGGCGAGCTTGTCGGGGTCGATGTCCATGCCGAGGACCTCGAAGCCCAACTCGGCGAGGCAGGCCGCGTGCGTGGCACCGAGATAGCCGGTACCGATCACCGAGATGCGCAGGGCCACAGGGCTTCCCCTTCACGGGCCGCCGGCGTACGACCGGCGAAGGACAGGAGTGAGGTGCAGCCACCGATGGTATCGGGCGCTCGGCATGTCATCGACGTCACGTCTGGTCATCACGCCCGCGAGGCCTAGAATGGGGATCTACTGAACAGTAACTAACGTCGTTTCGCAGAGGGGCAGCAGACCATGGCTGGCAATGCCGACTTCGACCTCTTCCGCATCTCGGAGGAGCACGAGATGCTCCGCGAGACGGTTCGAGCGCTCGCCGAGGCCAAAATCGCCCCGTTCGCGGCCGATGTGGACGAGCACGGCCGGTTCCCGCAGGAGGCGCGCGACGCTCTTGAGGCGAACGACCTGCACGCGGTGCACATCCCCGAGGAGTACGGCGGCGCCGGTGCCGACGCGCTGGCCACCGTGATCGTGATCGAGGAGGTCGCCCGGGTCTGCGCGTCCTCCTCGCTGATCCCGGCCGTCAACAAGCTCGGCTCGCTGCCGGTGCAGCTGTCCGGCTCCGAGGAGCTGAAGCAGAAGTACCTGGGTGCGCTCGCGCGCGGCGAGGGCATGTTCTCCTACTGCCTCTCCGAGCCGGACGCCGGTTCGGACGCGGCGGGCATGAAGACCCGCGCGGTGCGCGACGGCGACTTCTGGGTGCTCAACGGCGTCAAGCGGTGGATCACCAACGCGGGCGTCTCGGAGTTCTACACCGTCATGGCGGTCACCGACCCCGAGAAGCGCTCCAAGGGCATCTCGGCGTTCGTCGTCGAGAAGGGCGACGAGGGCGTCTCCTTCGGCGCCCCGGAGAAGAAGCTGGGCATCAAGGGCTCGCCGACCCGCGAGGTCTACCTGGACAACGTCCGGATCCCCGCCGACCGCATGATCGGCGCCGAGGGCACCGGCTTCGCCACCGCGATGAAGACCCTGGACCACACCCGGATCACCATCGCCGCCCAGGCGCTGGGCATCGCCCAGGGGGCGCTCGACTACGCCGCCGGCTACGTCAAGGAGCGCAAGCAGTTCGGCAAGCCGATCGGCGACTTCCAGGGCATCCAGTTCATGCTCGCCGACATGGCGATGAAGCTGGAGGCCGCCAGGCAGCTCACCTACGCGGCTGCCGCCAAGTCGCAGCGCGTTGCCGTCGGGGGGGACAAGGAGGATCTGACCTTCTTCGGCGCGGCTGCCAAGTGCTTCGCCTCGGACGTCGCGATGGAGGTCACCACCGACGCCGTCCAGCTGCTCGGCGGCTACGGCTACACCCGCGACTACCCGGTGGAGCGGATGATGCGCGACGCCAAGATCACCCAGATTTATGAAGGAACGAACCAGGTGCAGCGCATCGTGATGGCCCGCAACCTGCCGAGCGCCTGAGCACCACGCGCTCTGCCCCGGCCTCCAGCCCCCCGCGCCCCGTCCGGCGCGGGGGGCTGTTGCGTGCCGGACGACCGCTTGTTACGCAGCCGCGACAGCAGGGCGCGAACTGAAACGGCGGATGAGGGCGTGATGAGAGGAGTAATGATCACACCACCCGCTGGGGGAGTCATGAGGTTGCGCAAGGCGATGGCCATCGCGGTCACCACGATCGCACTGGGGCTGGGCGCGGTCGCGTGCAACGACGAGGTGCCGGCGACCTCCGCGGCCAATCCGGCCGCCTCCGTCACGCCCGCCTCCGCCGTGCCCGGCGCCTCGCACACGCCCGTACCCGGTGGTGCGTCGAGCGCCGGCGCCGGCGCCAAGACGAGCGCCAAGCCCGGCGCCCCGGCCGGCACCGCCAAGCCGACCGCCGACGCCTCCTCCCGCTGCCACACCGGGGACGTGACGGTGGAGGTCCAGCTCCAGCCGACCTCGATCCTGCCCAACTCGGCGATGGTGATGGTGACCAACAAGAGCTCGCGTACCTGCACCGTCTACGGCTACCTCGGTTACGGCGGCCTGCGGGCCGACAACAGCGCGATGGTGCTGAAGACCAGCCGGGTCGCCTACCCGGGTGCGCCGATGGCCAGCACCCTGAAGCCAGGCAACAGCGCCTTCGCCGGTCTGAAGTGGGCCTCCTGCGACAAGGCCGACCCGAACTGCAACGTGCTGGCCGGCCTCACCGTCACCCCGCCGGACGAGACCACCCAGGTGACCGCCAGCGTGCTGGGCGACGACGGCAAGCCGGTGGACCAGCTGCTGGTCTCCGCCGCCGGGTTCACCGTCGGCTCGCTGCAGCCGAGCCACGAGGGCGTGGACTTCACCTCCTGACGACGCGGCAGGGCCGCCGCACCCCTTCGCAGCCCTCCTGCCCCTGACCGGGGCGGGAGGGCTTCGTCATGCCTCCTTCGAGGTGGCCGGCTGTCGCCACCTCCCAGGTGGTCACCGCCGGCCCGCACCACCGGCACCGTGCTCACCATCGACGGCGGCCAGGTGCTGGTCCGAGCCGGCCCGTGACGACGCCGAACGCCGCACGGCCCGGGAGTTCGCCTCCCGGGCCGTGCGGCGTTCGGTACCTGCCCGACCTCCGGTCAGAAGGTGGGCACCGCGGTGTCGTTCTTGATCGCGTCGAAGACCTGCTTGGACTTGGCCGGGTCCCACTTGACCGCGGACTCGCCGGTGCTGGTGTGGTAGTCCGCGTTGCCGATCGGGATGGTGATGCTCTTCCCGTCGCCGCTGCTGACCGTGCGCATCGCCTCGAAGAGGGTGGCCAGGTCGGTCAGGCCGGTGTTGTTGTCGACGATCAGGGTGTCCAGGCCCGAGCCGATCAGCGGGTAGAGCTCGAAGGGGTTGAGCAGCGTGGTCGGCGAGGCCGCCTGGTGGGCCAGTGCGGAGAGGAACTTCTGCTGGTTGCGCATCCGGCCCAGGTCCTGGTCGGCCATCTGGTGGCGCTGGCGCACGAAGGCCAGCGACTGCGTCCCGTTCAGGGTCTGGCAGCCGGCCTTCAGGTTCAGCCCGGAGTCGGTGTCCTGGATGTCCTTGTCGATGCACATGTGCACGCCGCCCACCGCGTCCACGATGCCGACGAACCCGGCGAAGCCGACCTCGGCGTAGTGGTCGATGTGGATGCCGGTGTTCAACTCCACGGTGCGCACCAGCAGTTCGCCGCCGCCGTTGTTGAAGGCCGAGTTGATCTTGGAGGTGGTGGCGGCGATGGTCCGGCCGCTGCCCGAGGTGTCCTGATGGGCCGGGATCGGCACCCAGGAGTCACGCGGGATGCTCATCAGCGTGTTCCCGTGGTCGCCGATGTGCAGGATCATCATCGAGTCGCTGCGCTTGCCGTCGTCCGACCCGGTGTGCATGTCCTGCTTCTGGGTCGAGGTCAGGCCGTCGCGGCTGTCCGAGCCGACGATCAGCCAGTTGGTGCCCTTGCCCGCCGCCGGGCGCCCCGGGTAGTCGGCGAGCACGTTCTGGTGGTTCAGCTTGGAGTCGGCCCAGAAGTAGGTGCCCACGCTGGTGACCAGCACCGCCAGGATCACCCCGAGCACCGCGTACTTGATCTTGCGGCGGCGCGGCCAGCGCTTGCGGGCCTGCGGACGCGCGCCGGGCGGCACCGGGCCACCGGGACCACCAGGGCCGCCAGGGCCAACCGGGCCGCCAGGGCCAACCGGGCCGCCGGGCTGCCCGGGACCGGCCGGTCCGGTGGGCTGCCGCAGCGGCTGCCCCGGCACCTGGTGCGGGCGCTGCCCCGCTTGCTGGGCGGGCCGCGGCGCCGGCGGGCGCCGCCCGGCGGGTGCGCCCGCAGAGCGCGGCGAGAGACCGGGCGGCAGCGGCGGCTCGGCGCCGCCACCGGCCGCACCGTCTTGGTCGCCGTATCCACTGCCACCGCCGCTCGGGCGGCCCTGCTGCCACGTGTTCATGCTGTCGAGAATGCCCGATCGATCCGCTCCGAAGCCGCCTCGGGCCACTGTGCGGGTTGCTTGTAGCAGAGTTGATGCAGGGGTGGGACGGTCCGGGCGCACGGGCGCCCGGGAGCACACCCGGCGGACAGAACGATCCTTGACCGCCTGGAAGAGCACGTGTTTGCATGAGAACCATGGACCAGAGCCCGAGTCTCACGCGTCGGCGGCACGTCGACCTGCAGCGTGTCTCCGGGTCGCTCTGTCGTCCCCGTACTCGCGGTTGACCATCCGCCGCCTCTCCCGTCACTCACCAGGCCCCCTCGGCCGGATCTCGCGTGCCGTCCCGGGGTGCTCCCGTTGCAGCAGCGCCATCCCGCCCGGTCGCGCCGTCGCGTCCCGGACCCGTCCCGGCTGCCCAGCTCCCGCGTGCCCGCCCCCACCGTCGGCCCGCGTCTACCCCGAGGTTGTGAACCCATGGCCACCGTGCTCGCCGTCTCCGGCTCCCCGTCCCCGACCTCCCGCACCACCCGCCTGCTGCGCCACGTCGGTGCCCGGCTCGCCGACCAGGGGCACCGGGTGCTCCCGCTCGACGTCCGTGAGCTGCCCGCCGAGTCCCTGCTGTCCGGTGACACCCGGCACCCCCGGATAGCCCGCGCCCTGGAGCTGGTCGACCAGGCGGACGGCCTGGTGATCGGCACCCCCGTCTACAAGGCCGCCTACTCCGGCCTGCTCAAGGCCCTGCTGGACGTGCTGCCGCAGTACGCGCTGGCGGGCAAGACCGTGCTGCCGCTGGCCACCGGCGGGTCGACGGCCCACGTGCTGGCCGTGGACTACGCGCTGCGCCCGGTGCTCTCCTCGATGGGCGCGAGCCACATCACCCAGGGCTGGTTCGTCCTGGACCGGCACATCTCGGTGCGCGAGGACGGTGTCACGGTGGTCGAGCGCGAAACCGACGTGCTGCTGCGCCCGGTGGTCGACGCGTTCGCCGCCGCGCTCGCGCTGCGTCCGCAGGGCGAGCCGGCGCTGCTCGCACGCCCCTGAGAACCCGCCCCCGGACCCCTAGGGGGACCGGCTGGACGACCCGTACAACTCTGGTCATCCAGCGTCCTCCCGCCGGATGACGAGGGCTCTGACCTCATGCCCTAGGTTGAGGACATCGGCTCGGCCCCTGCTGTCAAGGGGGCCGGGCTCGGGGGAACAACGACCTAGGAGCCAGACGTGACGACTGCATCGGCAGCCGTGCAGACTTCCGAGAACCCCGGCGGCGGGGCCGCCAGTGCCGCCAGCGCGCGGCAGGTGACCAAGGCGTACGGCGCGGGCGAGACCCGGGTCACCGCCCTGGACGCGGTGGACGTGGACATCGAGCGCGGCCGGTTCACAGCGATCATGGGCCCCTCCGGCTCGGGCAAGTCCACGCTGATGCACTGCCTGGCCGGGCTCGACACGGTCAGCCAGGGCCGGATCTGGATCGGTGACACCGAGGTCACCGGGCTGAAGGACAAGCAGCTCACCCGGCTGCGGCGAGACAAGATCGGTTTCATCTTCCAGGCCTTCAACCTGCTCCCGACGCTCAACGCGCTGGAGAACATCACGCTCCCGATGGACATAGCCGGGCGCAAGCCCGACCAGGCCTGGCTGGACCAGGTCGTCGCCACCGTCGGTCTGGGCGAGCGCCTCAAGCACCGTCCGACCCAGCTCTCCGGCGGCCAGCAGCAGCGCGTCGCGGTGGCCCGCGCCCTGGCCGCCCGCCCGGAGATCATCTTCGGTGACGAGCCCACCGGAAACCTCGACTCCCGCTCCGGCTCCGAGGTCCTGACCTTCCTGCGGCGCTCGGTGGACGAGCTCGCCCAGACCATCGTCATGGTCACCCACGACCCGGTGGCCGCGAGCTACGCGGACCGGGTGCTCTTCCTGGCCGACGGCCGGCTCGTCGACGAGATGCACGCCCCGACGGCCGACTCCGTCCTCGAACGCATGCGCCGTTTCGACGGCAAGCGCACCAGCTGAGCCGGGGCCGACACAGATGCTGCTCAAGACCTCACTGCGGAGCTTCCTGGCCCACAAGGGCCGGATGGTGCTCTCGCTGATCGCCGTCGTGCTCTCGGTCGCCTTCGTCTCCGGCACCCTGGTCTTCTCCAACACGGCCACCAGCACCTTCGACAAGCTCTTCGACGCCACCGCCTCCGACCTCTCGGTCAGCCAGGCGCCGCCCAAGGGCGGTGACGCGGCCCAGGAGAACGGCGGCAAGACGCTGACCGTCCCGGCCGCCGCCGTGGCACAGCTCGCCGGCCAGCCCGGCGTCAAGACCGCCGGCGGCCAGGTCTCGGTGCAGACCGGCACCCTGGTCAACCCGAAGACCAACAAGGCCGTCGGCCCCACCGGCGGCGCCCCGACCATCGTCGGCGGCTGGGCCCCCGGTCCGCACCCGGCGATGACCATCACCTCCGGCGGTGCCCCGGCCGGGTCCGGTCAGCTGATGATCGACGCGGACACCGCCAAGCACGCGGGCCTGCACCTGGGCGACCCGATCCGGGTGATCGGCGACCTGGGCACCTTCGACTTCACCATCTCCGGCATCGCCACCTTCAACGGCACCAACCCCGGTGCCGCGCTGGCCTTCCTGGACGTTCCCACCGCGCAGCAGGACCTGCTGGGCACCACCACCGGCTACACCTCGATCGACGTCTACGGCGACGGCAGCAGGAGCGACGACCAGCTGAAGGCGCAGGCAGCCGCCACCCTCGGCAACGGCTACCAGTTCAAGACCGCCGCCGAGCAGAAGGCCGACAACAAGAAGGGCGTCGGCTCCTTCCTCGACTTCATGAAGTACGTGATGCTCGGCTTCGCCGGCGTCTCGCTGCTGGTAGGCGCCTTCCTGATCATCAACACCTTCTCGATGCTGGTCGCCCAGCGCACCCGTGAGATCGGCCTGCTGCGCGCGCTCGGTGGCAGCCGCCGCCAGGTCAACCGCTCGGTGCTGATCGAGGCGCTGCTGCTCGGCGTGATCGGCTCCACGCTGGGCATGCTGGCGGGCCTGGGCCTGGCGCTGCTGCTGATCCAGCTGATGAAGGCGGTGGGGATGAACCTGTCCTCCTCGCTGGTGATCGGCGCCAACGTGCCGATCGCCTCCTACCTGGTCGGCATCGTGATCACCGTGCTGGCCGCCTGGATCCCGGCCCGCCGGGCCGGCAAGGTCTCCCCGATGGCCGCGCTGCGCGACCACGGGACGCCCAGCGAGGGCGCCGCCAACAAGATCCGGATGGCGCTCGGCCTGCTGATCACCGCCGGCGGCGGTGCGCTGCTGGCCGCCGGGGCCAACGCCTCGGCGCTCGGCACCGGCGGCAGCGACCTGGGACTGGGCCTGGTGCTGACCCTGGTCGGCTTCGTGGTGCTCGGTCCGCTGCTGGCCGGCGTGGTGATCCGGGTGCTCGGTGCCGTGCTGCCGGCCCTGTTCGGTCCGGCCGGGCGGCTGGCCCAGCGCAACGCGCTGCGCAACCCGCGCCGCACCGGCGCCACCGCCGCCGCGCTGATGATCGGCCTGGCGCTGGTCACCGGTGCCTCGGTGGTCACCAACTCGATGGTCAGCTCCACCAGCTCGCAGATCGACAAGTCGGTGGGCGCGGACTACATCGTCACGGTCAACCACGGCGGTCTGACCACCGCCATGGTCAACGCGGCCAAGGGCACACAGGGCCTGTCCCACCTCACCGAGCAGCGCGAGCTCGCCGCCACCGTCACCACCCCCGGCGGCAAGCAGCTGGACGAGTTCGTCTCGGCCGTCTCGCCCACCTTCACCCAGGACTTCTCGCTGCCGGTCAGCTCCGGCAGCCCTGATGGCCTGGCCGGCGGCGGGATCTCGGTCGACGCGAACTTCGCCAAGGACAACAACGTGAAGGCCGGCGACAAGCTGGCGATCGACTACGGCAAGGGCCGCACCCAGACCCTGCCGATCGCGGTGGTCACCAGTACCGGCAACAACATCTTCGACCACCACTTCTTCGCCACCATCGACACCGTCGCCCAGGCGGTGCCGCTGGACCAGCAGCCCAGCGACGTGGCCGTCTTCGGCAAGGCCGCCGCCGGGGCGGACGTCGAGAAGACCCTGACCGCCCTGCAGAACTCGCTGACCGCCTACCCGCAGGTCACGGTGCAGGACCAGGCCGGCTACAAGAAGATCGTCCAGAAGAGCGTGGACACCCTGCTCTACCTGGTCTACGGCCTGCTCGGGCTGGCGATCACCGTCGCGGTGCTCGGCGTGGTCAACACGCTGGCGCTCTCGGTGGTCGAGCGGACCAGGGAGATCGGCCTGCTGCGCGCGATCGGCCTGTCGCGCCGTCAGCTGCGCCGGATGATCCGCCTGGAGTCGGTGGTGATCGCCGTCTTCGGCGCGGTCCTGGGCACCGGCCTCGGCCTGGCCTGGGGCGTCACCGCCCAGCGGGTGCTGCGCAACTCCGGACTGAACGAGCTGTCGGTCCCGGTGGGCACCATCGTGGTGGTCCTGCTGCTCTCCGCCGTGGTCGGCCTGCTGGCCGCGCTGCTGCCGGCCTTCCGGGCCGGGCGGATGAACGTGCTGGCGGCCATCGCCACCGACTGACCTGCCGTCAGCCGACCGGGCCGGGCGCTCCCACAGGGGAGGAGCACCCGGCCCGGTCGCGCATTCCGGCCGTTCATCCAGGTCCGGTACCGTTGCCTGCGATGAACACCATGGCTGCTGAGGAGCTGCCGGCGGTCTCCGTGATCATGCCGGTGCTCAACGAGGAACGACACCTTCGCACCGCCGTGCGGCGCATCCTGGAGCAGGAGTACGCCGGGGACATGGAGGTGGTGATCGCGCTCGGCCCGTCCACCGACCGGACCGACCAGATCGCCGCCGAACTGGCCGCCGAGGACTCCCGGGTGCGGACCGTGCCGAACCCCACCGGGCGCACCCCCGCCGGGCTGAACGCCGCGATCAGAGCCTCCTCCCACCCGATAGTGGTACGGGTGGACGGCCACGGCCTGCTCACGCCCGGCTACATCGCCACCGCGGTGCGCCTGCTCGGCGAGATGGAGGCGGCCAACGTCGGCGGCATCATGCACGCCGAGGGCGAGAGCGAGTGGGAGAAGGCCGTCGCCGCCGCGATGACCGCCAAGATCGGCGTGGGCAACGCCGCCTTCCACACCGGCGGCCTGGCCGGCCCCGCCGAGACCGTCTACCTCGGTGTCTTCCGGCGCGAGGTGCTGGAGAGGCTCGGCGGCTACAACGAGGAGTTCATCCGCGCCCAGGACTGGGAGCTGAACTACCGCATCCGCCAGGACGGCGGCCTGATCTGGTTCACCCCGCAGCTGCGGGTCACCTACCGCCCGCGCCCCAGCGTGCGCGCGCTGGCCAAGCAGTACAAGGACTACGGCCGCTGGCGCCGGGTGGTCACCCGCTACCACCGCGGCTCGGTGAACCTGCGCTACCTGGCCCCGCCGAGCGCGCTGATCGCGGTGCTGCTCGGGCTGGTGCTGGGGGCCGCCGTGCACCCCGCCTTCTTCATCCTGCCGGGCGGCTACGCGCTCGGGATCATCGGCGGCTCGGTGCTGGAGGGCCGCGGCCTGTCCGTCCGGGCCCGGCTGCAACTCCCGCTGGCGCTGGCCACCATGCACTTCAGCTGGGGCTTCGGCTTCCTCACCTCCCCGCGCAGGCTGGCCGCCAGGGTGATCGCCAGCGCAGCGCCCGGCACCCGGCCCGTACCGGAACGTACCGGCTGAGCGACGGAGCCGCTACCGTCGGTCGTATGACGGAGGCGGTGCGTATCGAAGCCAGTGCGGACGTCGATCCGCGGGCACGGATCGGCGCGGGGAGCGCCGTGTGGCACCTCGCCCAGATCCGCGAGGACGCCGTGGTGGGCGCCGAGTGCGTGATCGGGCGCGGCGCCTACCTCGGGCCCGGGGTGCGGCTGGGCGACCGGGTGAAGGTGCAGAACCACGCGCTGCTCTACGAGCCGGCCGTGATCGAGGACGGGGTGTTCATCGGCCCCGCGGCCGTGCTGACCAACGACCTCTACCCGCGCTCGGTCGGCGTCGACGGCCGGCTCAAGGGGGCCGAGGACTGGCTGGCCCGGGGCGTCACGCTGCGCCAGGGCTGCTCGATCGGCGCCCGCGCGGTGCTGGTGGCCGGGGTCACGGTCGGCCGCTGGGCGCTGGTGGCGGCGGGTGCCGTGGTGCACCGGGACGTCCCCGACTTCGCCCTGGTGGCGGGCGTCCCGGCGCGCAAGACCGCCTGGGTCGGCCGGGCCGGCCAGCCGCTGCGCCGCCAGGGCGTGGGCCGCTGGCGCTGCCCGTGCACCGGCGAGATCTACGCCGAGGCGAACGGGCGGCTGGCGCTGATGGTCTGACGCTCCTGCGGGCGGCCAGGGCCGGTCCGGCGGCGGGGCTCAGCTCAGGCGCAGGGTCACTCGTTCGGCCTCGATCCGGGCCGCCCACTGATCCTCGGTCAGCCCCGCGGAGTTGCGGCAGAGCACCACCGAGGCGCCGGCCGCGAGCGGCGCCAGCAGCCCCGCCTCCAGGCCGGCCCAGCTGTCGTAGGGCAGCGTGCTGAGTACCCGCGAGCCGCGCTCCAGGCCCAGCCGCGCGGCGCCCTCCCGGGCCAGGTCCACGGTCTGCTCACCCGTCAGCTTGAGCGCGAGGCCGTCCACCGCCGTCTCCAGCGCGGGCGCCTGCGGGTCCACCGGCGAGTACGGTGCGAACCGGTCGCCCTGACCCGGCACCTCGGCCGCGTAGTCGAGGAACCCGTCGGGCCGCTGCGGGAACCGGCCGCCGAGCGGTCGCAGCGCCAGCGCCACCCGTTCGCCGGTACAGGCCTGCGCTGCTTCCAGTCCGTCCGGTCCGCTGATCACCAGCTCGGCCGTGGCCGGGTCGCCGTCCGGCAGCGCGGTGACGCCCACCGACCAGCAGGCCAGCAGCCAGACCGCGCTCTGCCAGTGCGCCGGCAGCAGCAGCGCCGCGCGGTCCTCGGGGCCCGCGTTCAGCTCGTCCTGGAGCAGGTTGGCGGTCTTGGCGACCCAGTTGTCGAAGGTCTTGACCGAGAGTTCCACCCGCTCACCCGACAGATCGTCGTAGAAGGTGACCAGGGGACGGGCGGAGTCCTCACCGAGGGCGGCTCGCAGCAGCTCGGCGGGGGTACGGGCGTCGGCAGCGAATGGCGCAGTCATGGTGCGTCCCAGCCTACGGCCTGAGCTCGTTCGGATGGGAGGGGGTCCGGGGAGGCTCGCCGGTCGCGTGTCCCGGTGCGTGTCCCGGTGCGTGTCCCGGTGCGTGCGCCCGGGGCGGGCCGGGGTCCGGCGGGCGGTGGATCAGTCGATGGTTCGTCAGATGTCGTGCTGCGTCCGGGTCACAGGGGAGGCCGAGGCGCGCCCGGGAACGGCCGGGCGGGTGGCGAGTCGTCCGATATGAACGCATCATCCCTTTTATGCGCATTTCACTGATCCCCCTTCTCGGCCTCGGCTGCACCGCCGCCCTGCTCATGCCCGCGTCGGCCGCGGGTGCGGCGCCGGCCCGGCCCCACCAGCCCACCGCCCAGCGGACCAGCGCCCCCCGGACCACCACGCTCGCCCTCACCCCGCTGTCCGCCGCCGCGGCGGACGCCGACCGCGCGGGCGAGCCGGACGGCGGGGACGATCAGGGCGGCGCGGACCGTACCCGGGGTGCGCTGACGCGCGGCCTGGACGCCCCCAGCACCGCGGGCTTCGCGCTGCTCGGAGTCAGCTGGGACGACCCCACCGCCACGCTGCGCGGGACCGTCGAGGTCCGCACCCGTCCGGCGTCCGGCGGCGGGCGCCAGGCCGCCTGGAGCGCCTGGCGCCCGCTCTCGGCCGACACCGAGGACAGCACCGGCCAGGGCCTGGAGGCCCGCCGCGGCCCGCACGCCCGCGGCGCCACCGCGCCGCTGTGGGTCGGGCCCAGCGACGGCGTGCAGGTGCGGGTCCACGGCGCCGCCGAACTGCCGCAGGGCCTGCGGGTCGACCTGGTCGACCCGGGCACGCGGACCGCCGTCCCCAGGGCCGAGCTGCCGGCCGAGGCGGCGTCGCCGCAGCCGGCGGACTCGCACCGGCTGCACGCCGCCGCTCACACGGCGCCCAGGCCCGGCATCGTCACCCGGTCCGGCTGGGGCGCGGACGAGAGCCTGCGGGAGTCGGGCTACGTCTACACCGGCACGGTCAAGGTGGTCTTCGTCCACCACACCGACACCGGCAACGACTACGGCTGCGCCGACTCGCCCTCGGTGATCCGCTCGATCTACCAGTACCACGTGGTCACCAACGGCTGGCGCGACATCGGCTACAACTTCCTGGTCGACCGCTGCGGCACGATCTACGAGGGCCGGGCCGGGGGCGTGGCCCGCTCGGTGCTCGGTGCCCACACGCTGGGCTTCAACACCGACTCCTCCGGCGTCGCCGCGCTCGGCACCTACACCTCCGACTCGCCGCCGCAGGCCCAGGTCGACGGCATCACCAAGATCGCCGCCTGGAAGCTCGGCCTGGGCAGCCGCGACGCGGCCGGCACCGCCACCCTCACCTCCGCCAGCGACGGCAGCCGCTACCCGCAGGGCACCAGCCACACCTTCTACGCGATCTCCGGCCACCGGGACGCCTTCGCCACCGACTGCCCCGGCGACACCCTCTACGCCCGCCTCGGCGACATCCGCAGCCGCGCCGCCCACCTGCAAGGCCGCTAGGGCCTGCCCCGGTCCGCGCCACGTGGCGGATCCTGCCGCTCCTGCCGTCGTCGGGGGCGGCAGGCTCACGCCCCGTCAATTGCGCCACCGCCCGCGCTGTCACCCGCGGGCGGCAGACTGGCAGGGTGAACGACCTCCCGCTCGAACGGGTCTGGCTCCCCGGCCACCCGCTCGACCTGCACCGCACCCTCGCCCCGCTGGGCCGGGGCCCGGGCGACCCGGCCTGCCGCCTCGGCGACGACGGCGCCCTCTGGCGTGCCTCGCGCACCCCGGCCGGGCCGGGCACGCTGCGCATGGTCGAGCGGTACGGCGAGGTGCGGGCGCGGGCGTGGGGTCCGGGGGCGGGCTGGCTGCTGGAGCGGCTGCCGGTGCTGCTCGGCGCCGAGGACGATCCGGCGGGCCTCGCGCCGCTGCCGCCGGGGCCGGTGCGCGAGGCCCGGCGCACCCACCCGGGGCTGCGGCTGTGCCGCACCGGCCTGGTGCTGGAGTCGCTGATCCCGGCGGTCCTGGAGCAGAAGGTCACCTCCGACGAGGCCTACCGTGCCTGGCGCCTGCTGCTGCGCGACTTCGGCACCCCGGCCCCCGGCCCGCAGGCCGGCGGCGCGGCCGAGGGGATGCGGGTGGCCCCCTCGGCCCGCGAGTGGGCGCTGATCCCGTCCTGGGAGTGGCACCGCGCGGGCGTCGACCCGAAGCGCTCGGCCACCATCCAGCGCGCCGTCCGGCTGGCCCCGCGGCTGGAGCAGGCCGCCGGGATGCCGCACGCCGAGGCCTTCGCGCGCCTCACCGCCGTCCCCGGCATCGGCGAGTGGACGGCCGCCGAGACCCTGCAGCGCAGCAACGGCGATGCCGACGCGGTCTCGGTCGGCGACTTCCACCTGCCCAACATCGTCGGCTGGGCGCTGGCCGGCCGTCCCCGCTCCGACGACGCCGACCTGCTGGCCCTGCTCGCCCCGTACGCGCCGCACCGGCACCGCGTCTGCCGCCTGATCGCGCTCACCGGCCTGCGCCCGCCCCGTTACGGCCCGCGCCTGGCGCCGAACGACCACCGGCGGCGGTGAGGCCGGCCAGTCGCGAGTCGCGAGTCACGAGAGCGAGTAGAGCCCCGTCTCGCGGTCGCGGTAGACGGAGCCCGCCTTGCGGAGCTGTTCGAGGTCGCGGCGCACGGTCCGCGGGTCGGGGTACACCTTGTAGGTCTCGCGGGCGCGGGTCCAGTCCCAGCCGCCACCGCCCTGGCGCATCGCCTCCAGAAGCTGGGCGCGGCGCTCGATGGCGGAGGTGGGGGCGTCGTCGGGGATGTTCTCGTTCATCCGCACATTCTCTCGCGCCCGTGCGGGGTACGGCGCCAGGGTGCCCGGCGCGGGGTGCTCCCTCCGTTCCGTTGGAGTCCGCGGTCAGCTGTGACGATCAACGGACCATGCTGGGGGACAGCCGTGCGGCAGCGCGGGCAGTGCGGGTTGTGTCGACGGAGCCCGGCCTGACCTGACCTTCGCAGCGGTAGCCTCGGCGGCGTGACCGAGCCGACCTACCTGCGCGAGATCCGGGCCTCCTACGACACCGTCGCCGTCGACTACGCCGACTTCGTGCGCACCGCCCTCCGGAGCGACCACTTGGGCCGGGCGATGCTCGCCGCCTTCGCCGACCTCGTGCGCGCCGAGGGCGGCGGGCCGGTCGCCGATATCGGCTGCGGGCCCGGCCACGTGACGGCGTATCTGCACGGCCTCGGCCTGGACGCGTTCGGCATCGAACTGTCGCCGGGCATGGTCGAGGTGGCCCGCCGGGACCACCCGGGCCTGCGGTACGAGGTCGGCTCGATGACCGCGCTCGACCTGCCGGACGGCGAGCTCGGCGGCGTGCTGGCCTGGTACTCCATCCTCCACACCCCGCCCGAGGTGCTGCCGACGGTCCTCGCCGAATTCCACCGGGTGCTGGCCCCGGGCGGCCACCTGCTGCTCGGCTTCCACGTCGGCGACGAGCGGCGGCGCAAGGAGGAGGGCTACGGTCACCGGATCGCCATGGACCTCTACCTGCTGCCTCCCGAGCGGATCGCCGAACTGGCCGCCCGGGCCGGCCTGGTGGCGCAGGCCCGGTTGATCAGCGAGTCGGATCGCCCGGGCGGGGCACCGCAGGCCCGCCTGCTGTTCCGAAAGGCCCAGGCCGGCGGGTAGACGACGAGCTCGAGCCGCCGGGTCGAACTCACCGCACCGTGATGAACGGGTCCGCCGCCCGCTCCGGCCGGTCCTGCGGCACAGCCGCCGGCCGTCCCACCGCCACCGCGCCCATCGGGTCCCACCCGGCCGGCAGCTCCAGCACCTCGCGCACGGTGTCCCGGCAGAACATCGTGGACGACACCCAGGCCGTTCCGTAGCCCTCGCCGGCCAGCGTGACCAGCAGGTTCTGCACTGCCGCGCCGATCGCCACGGTGAACATCTCGCGCTCGGCCCCGGCCCGCCGGGCGTCGGGGTAGTCGTGCGAGCCGGCCATCACCAGGCAGGGCACGACCAGGTACGGCGCGTTGCGCAGCACGTCCCCCCGCGCGGTGCGGCGCGCGATCCGGGCCTCGTCCCAGCCGTCCAGCTCCCGCAGGTCGCGCTGCCAGGCGGCGAGCATCGCGTCCAGCAGCGCGGTGCGCGCCTGCGCCGTCTCCAGCAGCACGAAGCGCCACGGCATCGTGTGGTGCGGGGCGGGCGCGGTGACGGCAGCCGCGACGGCGCGGCGGATCGCCTGCGGGTGCACCGGCTCGGTGCTGAACTCCCGCACGGTGCGGCGCATCGTCACCGCCGCCCGCATCGCCTCCGAGGTGCCGTAGCGGAACATGTCGTCCTCCAGCGACCGGATCAGCGGGCTGACGCCCGCGCCGTCCGCCTCGGTGAGCGCCTCGGGCAGGCCGCGCACCACCGCGACCGGGGTGCCGGTGGCCTTGCCCTTCACCAGGTCGGCCGCCGCGGCGAGTTCGTCGGCGGTGGCGGTGACGGTCAGGGCCAGCTCGTTGCCGTGGCTGTCGGTGCGGCCGCGGTGGTCCTCCACGACGCTCACGCCGGCGGCGCCGATCGCCACGTCGGTCAGCCCGTTGCGCCAGGGGCGGCCGAAGGTGTCGGTGATCAGCACGCCGACCTGATGGCCGGTCAGTTCCTGGATCCGGGCCCGGATCCGGCGGGCCGAGCCGTCCGGGTCCAGCGGCAGCAGCAGGATGGTGCCGGGCGCGGTGTTGGAGGCGTCCACACCGGCCGCGGCCATCACCAGGCCCTGCCGGTTCTGCACGATCCGGGTGCGGCCGCGCCGGGCGACCACCCGCACCGCCTCGGCGTCGATCGCCGCCTCACGGTCGTCGGCCCGCATCAGCCGGCCCTCGGCCTTGCTGACGATCTTCGAGGTGACCACCACGACGTCGCCGGAGCGCAGCTCCAGGCCCTTGACGATCAGCTCGCCGAGGTCGGCGCCCTGCTCGATCTCGGGCATCCCGAGGACCGGCAGGATCGAGAGGGACCGGCTCATCCGCGCACCTGCTCGGCCAGCTCCAGCGCGGCGCGGGCCATCGCGGCGGTGGCCGCCGGGTCGGACATCAGCAGCGGGACGGCCCGGCAGGGGATGCCGGCCGCCTCGACCTCGCTCACCGCCTCGGCGTCGGCCTCGTCCACCAGCCAGCCGTCGATCAGGTCGGCGCCGTAGTGCAGCGCCACCGCCGAGGCGGAGGCCGCCACACCGACGGCCGCCAGCACCTTGTCCGCCATCCCGCGCACCGGTGCGCCGCCGATGATCGGCGACAGTCCGACCACCGGCGCGGCAGCCCTGGCCACCGCCTCCCGGATGCCGGGCACGGCCAGGATGGTGCCGATGCTGACCACCGGGTTGGACGGCGGGAAGAGGATCACGTCGGCCGCGGCGATCGCCTCCAGCACGCCCGGGGCGGGCTTCGCGGTGTCGGCGCCGACCGCGATGATCGCCTCGGCGTCCACGGCCGCGTGCAGCTTGACCCAGTACTCCTGGAAGTGGATCGCGCGGGTGCCCTCGCCGTCGGTGATCTTGACGTGGGTCTCCACCCGGTCGTCGCTCATCGGCAGCAGCCGCACGCCGGGCTGCCAGCGGTCGCAGAGCGCCTCGGTGACGGCGCTCAGCGGGTAGCCGGCGCCGAGCATCTGGGTGCGCACGATGTGGGTGGCGAAGTCCTTGTCGCCGAGCCCGAACCAGGACGGGCCGACGCCGTAGGCGGTCAGCTCCTCCTTGACCGCGAAGCTCTCCTCGGCCCGGCCCCAGCCCTGTTCCTCGTGGATCCCGCCGCCGAGCGTGTACATCACGGTGTCCAGGTCGGGGCAGACCTTGAGCCCGAAGAGGTGGATGTCGTCCCCGGTGTTGCCGATGACGGTGATCTCGTCGCCGGGGGCCACGACGTCCTTGAGCCCGCGAAGGAAGCGGGCACCCCCGATCCCGCCTGCCAATGCCACGATACGCATGCGCCCATCCTGCCAGGCGCCCACGGCGGTCCCGCAGTTACGGCGGTCGGCTACGGCAGTTCCGCCTCCAGCTCGCGCTCGATCGCGACCGAGTCGTACTGGTTCATCTCGGTCAGGCCGGGCGAGTACAGGTGGATGCTCACGGCCGGCTCCAGCGCGGCGTTGACCACCTCGTGCCGGTAGCCGCCGGAGAAGACGCGATGGCCGCCGGGCCGCAGCGTGCGGGTGCGCTCGTCGCCGGACGCGCCGGAGCGGGGGACCGTCTGCGGGGGCACGGTCAGCGAGCGCTCCACCAGCTCACCCTGAACCACCGTCATGACGCCGGTGGCGGAGCCGTGGTCGTGGAAGCCGCTGCTCTGGCCCGGCAGCCAGCTGAGCAGCCAGACCTCGTAGCCCTGGCCGGTCTCCAGCCGGGCGTACCAGCGGGTCAGCGCGTCGTAGCGGACCAGCGGTGCCCAGCGGTCACGGTCGGCGGCGATCTCGCGGACCAGCCGGACGTAGTCGGCCACCGTGGTGGGGTGGGCGGGCAGGTCGGTGCGGGCCAGGTGCGGGAAGGCCAGCGGGTCGCCGGCGATGCTCACATCGCTGAGCCCGTCGGCCCAGCTGGCGGCGGTGGACAGTGGCGCAGCGGCGGGCAGCGGCGCGGCGGCGGTCAGGCGGCGGGCGGCGGCCTGGCGGGCGGGCTTGTTGCGGTCGCGGTTGCGCTTACGGGGGCGGATTCGGCCACGCATCATGCGGTCCTCGGCGGCTGGTCGGCGGAGCTGGGGCGGGGGAGCCGGGTCCGCGGAACAGGGTCAGACACGCGGGCGGCCTCGGTGGTCCTGGTGCGGCGCGCCGAGGCTGGAAACCGTCCGGGTCAGGGATGGAGAGCCCGGAGGACAGAGAAGAGCCGACGCGCCTAGCGACAACAGGAGCAGCGACGGCAACACAGAGCGCTCGCGGCACGCCGGAGCAGCACGTGGCGGCTCCGCGGGGCGTAGGACTCTGACATGCGTTACAGGAGACAGGCTCGCCGGGCTTCGTGTCAAGTCCGCCCGTAGGGCCATGAGAGGGACATCACGGACCAAGCACCGAATCAGGTGATAAGTCCGACTCAATGTTTCGATGTCCAGATTGCCGGGAAGGCAGCCGGTTGACCTGGTTGATCCCTGGTCAGGCCCGGTGTGCCGGTGGCTGTCTCGGTCCTCTGAGCAGGCCCTTGGCGACTCGGGGGCGGCTGCGAGCGGTGCCTGGCGGCTTCGCGCCACCAGGTCGGCCTCGGCGCCTCCAGGTCATCGCAGGCGGCGTCGGCAACCGGATCGGCCCGGTACTCGTCTCCGCCAACGGGCGGAGACGAGGGGTCCGGATGACGGGCCTCGGCCGCGAGCTGCGGAAAGTCCGTTCTGTCCGAATATGTACACTATTTGTAGCCGCTTGGTTCCGGGGAGTGAATTCGCGACCCAATACCAGAGCTCGGCTTGACTGAGCCAGAGTGACGCACATGTAATTTCAGTCGTGTCGTTCGGCCGAACCCAGTGCAGGAGTCGGTGCTTGCGGCACACACGCACGGGGACGCCAAGAGGGGCAGAGGAGGCGCGCCAATGAGCGAGCTCTTTGAGCTGTTGATCGGTGAGGACATCGAAGAGGAAGAGGAACTCGGTTGGCAGGAGCGTGCGCTGTGCGCCCAGACCGACCCTGAGTCGTTCTTCCCCGAGAAGGGCGGTTCCACCCGCGAGGCCAAGAAGGTCTGCCTGGCCTGCGAGGTGCGGTCCGAATGCCTGGAGTACGCCCTCGCCAACGACGAGCGATTCGGAATCTGGGGCGGTCTGTCCGAACGCGAACGTCGGCGGCTCAAGAAGAGTGCGGTCTGAGGCGGCATCCGGCGGGGATTTCCCCTTCTTTGCAGAATCTGTGCAGTATCCACCGCGATTGTGCAAGCGCCTCGCCGAAACGGCGGGGCGCTTTTGCATTTCCGTGCGCCCCTTGAGGTCAACGCGAGCCCCACAGCGGCCCCACAACGGCCCCAAGGCAACCCCGGGCCGCTCCCCGGCCCCGCCCCGGCCCCCGCGGCCCCCTACTGGCGGACCCTCTTAGCCGAAGCCGTTAGTGTGGTGCGCCACCTGCCGTCCACCGGAACCGGGGCTCGCGCACTCGATGACTGCCTACAGCCAGCAGCACGGCTACCCAGACCAGCCGTCATCCCCCCAGCTGAACCGCGGCTGGCCGGGCGGCGCCCGGCCGCCCGCGTACCCGCGCCACCTGGTGACCGCCGTCATCGTGAGCCACGACGGCGCCCGTTGGCTGCCGCAGGCGCTGGCCGGCCTGCTCGGCCAGGACCGCCAGGTGCAGCGCATCCTCGCGGTGGACACCGGCAGCACCGACACTTCCCCGCAACTGCTGCAGGAAACCCTCGGCGACTGGCTGCCCGAGTCGGGCCCCACCGTGCTCGGCCGCCGGGCCGGCTTCGGCACCGCGGTGGCCGAGGCCGTCTTCAACAGCCCGCCGTTGCGTCCGGAAGACCTCCCCTACAGCCTCGACCCGTCCGGCTACGACCCGGTCACCGGTGGCTGGGACGACTTCGGCGACCCGCTCGCCTCGGCGGACGACTTCAACGCCGGCAGCTCGCGCGAGACCCAGCCCGTCGAGTGGCTCTGGCTGCTGCACGACGACTGCGAACCGCAGACCGACGCGCTGCGCCGGCTGCTCCAGGTCGCCGACAGCACCCCGTCCGCCGCCGTGATCGGCCCCAAGCTGCGCAGCTGGTACGACCGGCGCCAGTTGCTCGAAGTCGGTGTCACCATCGCCCGCTCCGGGCGCCGCTGGACCGGCCTGGACCGGCGCGAGCAGGACCAGGGCCAGCACGACCAGGTCCGCCCGGTACTCGCCGTCTCCACCGCCGGCATGCTGGTGCGCCGCGACGTCTTCGAACAGCTCGGCGGCTTCGACAAGGCGCTGCCGCTGATGCGCGACGACACGGACTTCTGCTGGCGGGTCAACGCCGCCGGCCACCGGGTGGTGGTGGCCCCCGACGCGGTGCTGCGCCACGCCGAGGCCGCCAGTCGCGAGCGCCGCGCGATCGACTGCGGCGCCGCCCACCCGCACCGGGTCGACAAGGCCGGCGCCGTCTACACGCTGCTCGCCAACTCCCGCGGCCTGGTGCTGCCGTACGTCCTGCTGCGACTGGTGCTCGGCACCGTGCTGCGGGTGCTGGCCAACCTGATCGGCAAGGACCCGCGCCAGGCGCTGGACGAGGTGGCCGGCCTCGGCCACGAACTGGTCCGGTTGCCGCGCCTGCTGGCCGCCCGCAAACGCCGCGCCCGCACCCGCTCCTTCGACGCGCTGGACGACCGCGGCCTGTTCCCGCCGCCCGGCGCCACCGCCCGCCTGGCGGCGGAGACCGCGATCGGCTCGCTGGGCATCGGCGGCACGGACGACAACGCGATCGGCCGGCACGGCTCGGTCGAGGCCACCGGTGGCGACGACGACCAGGACGTGCTGGAGGTCGAGCAGTTCGCGCTGATCAAGCGCCTGGCCCGGCGCCCGGCGCCGGTGCTCTTCGCCGCCCTGCTGCTCGTCACGCTGGTCGCCGGCCGCAACCTGCTCGGCTCCGGCTCGCTGCTCGGCGGCTCGCTGCTGCCCGCGGCTGACGGTGCGTCGGGCCTGTGGAACATGTACGCCGCCGCCTGGCACCCGATCGGCACCGGCAGTACCGCCACCGCCCCGCCCTACCTCGCGGTCCTCTCGGTGCTCTCCTGGCTGCTGTTCGACCACGCCGCGCTGGCCGTCACCCTGGTGCTGGTGCTCGCGGTGCCGCTCTCCGCGGTCAGTGCCTACCTGGTCTCCCGGCCGCTGCTCGGCTCCAAGGTGGTCCGCTGCTGGGCCAGCGCCGCCTACGCGCTGCTGCCCGCCGCCACCGGGGCCATCGCCCAGGGCCGGCTCGGCACCGCGGTGCTCGCCGTGCTGCTGCCCCCGCTGGCCCGGGCCGCCGCCGTCTCGGCCGGCCTCGGCATCCGCACCGAGACCGCGGCCCGCGGCGCCCGCCCGGGTTGGCGGTCCACCTGGATGACCATCCTGCTGCTCACCCTGTGCACCGCCTTCGTGCCGCTGATCTGGGCGATCGCGGTGCCGCTCGCGCTGGCCGCGCTGGTGGCCGCGGTGCTGCGCGGCGGCGCCTACGGCAGCGGCGGATCGGCGCTGCGGCTGCTCGGCCCCCGGGTCGTGGCGATCCTGGGCGTGCCCGTGCTGGTGCTCGCGCCCTGGTTCCCCCAGGTGCTCGCGCATCCGACCCGGCTGCTGCTGGAGGCCGGTCTGCCCGGCTTCAGCGGGCACCGGGCCTCGGCGGCGGGCCTGCTGCTCGTCAACCCGGGCGGCTCGGGCGTGCCGCCGGTCTGGCTCTCGGCGGGCGTGCTGCTCGCCGCGCTGGCCGCGCTGCTGCGCGCCGACCGCCGCCGTGCGGTGCTGGCGGCCTGGGGCGCGGCCGCCGTCGGACTGCTCTTCGCGGTGGCGGTGGCCGGTACCAGCGTCACCCCGGCCTCCGGCGGCCTGCCGGTGGCCGCCTGGTCGGGCCCGGCCACCCTGCTCAGCGGCATCGCCCTGCTGGCGGCCGCCGCGATCGGCGCCGACGGCGCGAACGCCCGGGTCGCCGGGATCGCCTTCGGCTGGCGCCAGCCGGTGGCCGCCCTGGTGGTGGCCACCGCCGTGCTGGCCCCGCTGGGCACCGCCTGCTGGTGGGCCGTCAGCGGCGCCGACGGCCCGCTGCACCGCTCCGGGGCGGGCCAGGTGCCCGCCTTCATCGCGGAGGAGGCCGGTACCACCGACCGCTCCCGCACCCTGGTGCTCAGTGGCGACCCGCAGGCCGGCTCGGTCCACTTCAGCCTGGTCCGCGGCGCCGGTCTGACGCTCGGCCAGGCCGAGGGCACGGTGGACACCAGCGGTGACACCAAGGACCGGCTGACCAAGCTGGTCGGCAACCTGCTGGCCGGCTCCGGCGCCGACCAGGCCAGCGCACTGGCCGGCTACGGCGTGGCCTACGTGCTGGTCGAGGGTCCGATGATCGCCAAGGCCCAGAACGTGCTGGACACCACGCCCGGTCTGATCGGCGGCAACCAGGACAACAACACCGCGCTCTGGCAGGTCAGCGGCGTCCCGGCGACCCGTGCGGTGATCAACGCTCCGAACACCGTGCCGGTGCCGGTGCCGTCCGGCACCGAGACGATCACGACCACCATCCCGGCCGGCCCGGCCGGGCGGGTGCTGCGACTGGCCGAGCAGGCCGATCCGGGCTGGCAGGCCAGCCTGAACGGCAGCAAGCTCACCCCGGTCACCGTGGACGGCTGGGCGCAGGGCTTCCAGCTGCCGGCCGGCGGCGGCAAGCTCACCGTCGACCGCGACACCCCGCTGCTGCACACCGGCTGGATCGCCCTGCAGCTGCTGCTGGGTCTGACCCTGCTGGTGCTCGCGCTGCCCGGGCGGCGCAGCACCAAGGACGACGACCTGCCCGACGAGGTGCTGGCCGCCGCCGCGCTGGCCGCCGCAGCGCAGGCCCCGGCACCCGGCAGCCGCCGGGCGCGCCGGCTGGCCGAACGCGGTGAGGGCGAGGCCGGCGAGGAGCCGGGCGAGGCGGACCTCGGCGTGTACGGCGGCCCGGGCGGCATCCCGGCCCAGCCCACCGGCGAGCCGTACCCGGGCGCCGACCCGGCCCAGCCGGCCGACCCCTACGCCCAGGGCCAGTACCAGGCGGGCGGCTACGGCGAGGAGGACTTCCGCCAGGCCGACCCCTACGGCTACGACCCGTACGCGGCCCAGCAGACGTACCAGCCGAACTACGCCACCCAGCCGCAGGGCTACCCGGGCGAGCAGCCGTACGCCGCCGAGCCGTACCCCGGCCAGGGCGCGGCGGTGGCCCAGCCGGGGGAGCAGCCCTACGCCGACCCCGGCTACCAGGGCGACCCGTACACCCAGCAGCCCTACCCGCCGCAGTACGGCTACGAGGGCTACGACCAGAACGGCTACCAGGGCGGCGCCGAGCAGCAGCCGTGGCTGCCGGGCCAGGGTCAGCCGTACGACCCGGACGACCCCTCCTACGGCGGCCACCCGCAGCACCATGACGGCGCTGACCCGCGATACGGAGCTGACCCGCGATGAAGTTGCCCGCCTTCTCCCGAGGCCGCTCGGCCGACGAGCCGTCCGGCCCGGTGGAGCCCGCCGAGTTCGCCCCGCCCACCCCGCCCGCTGAGGCCGCCCCGCTCGGCGGCGCCGGTGGCAGCCGTGCCGGGGTGTCGCTGCTGGCCTGCGCGGCCGTGCTCGGTCTGGTCTTCGGTGTCGCCGAGCTGCGTCCCCCGGCCTCGCCCGCCGGGCCGCCCGCCGGGGCTCCGGTGGGCGCGCAGGTCGAGCGGACCGCGGTGATCTGCCCGCAGCCGATCCAGGGCGTGACCGGCAGCACCCAGATCACCGCCTTCACCCCGGGCAACGGCGGCCCGGCCCAGGGCGGCAGCGCCACCCTGCGCGACGTGGCTCCGCCGGCGGCCGCCGCCGGCAGCGCGTCCGGCTCGCCGGCTCCCGCTCCGTCGCCCGGCCAGGCCCAGAACGCCGGCCAAGCGAACGCCCTGGTCACCCTGACCAAGCCCGGCGTGCCGGTCGGCGCACAGGCCGACAACGGCGACAGCGCGGTGGGCACCATCGCGACCGCCACCGGCAGCTACGCCCCCGGCTTCACGGTCACCCAGACGACCACCGTCACCGACCCGCACGGCCAGGGCCTGTCGGCGGTCAACTGCGCGGCCTCGGGCACCCACTTCTGGTTCGCCGGCGCCAGCACCGCGGGCGACCGCAAGGACTACGTCAGCCTGACCAACCCGGACGCCACCGCCGCCGTGGTGGACCTGCGGCTGTACGGCGCCAACGGCCCGATCGACAGCGACGCGGCAACCGGGATCACGGTGCCGCCGGGCAGCTCGCTGGCGGTACTGCTGACCAGCGTGATCACCGACCAGGTCAGCGACCTCGCGGTGGAGGTGAGCGCCCGCAGCGGCCGGGTGGGCGCCTTCCTGCACGCCGCCGACGGCTCGGCCGGCGCCGACTGGATCCCCGCCTCGGTGGACCCGGCCCCCTCGGTGACGATCCCCGGCCTGCCCGGCGACCTGTCGGCGGCCCGGCTGATCGTGGCCGCCCCCGGCGGCAGCGACGACGCCGACCTGAAGGTCCAGCTCTCCGGCCCGAACGGCTGGTTCACCCCGGCCGGGCACGAGACGATCCACGTCAAGGCGGGCATGGTGAACGCGGTCGACCTCGGTCAGATCACCCGCCAGCAGGCCTCCGCGCTGCGGCTCACCCCCAGCGACCCGCAGCACCCCACCCCGGTGGTGGCCGCCATGCGGGTGGACCGTTCCGCCAACGGCAAGAGCGACTCGGCCTGGCTGACCGGCACCGACCCGGTGGGCCGGCGGGCCAGCGTGGCCGACACCCGTGGTGGTGGCACGTCCACTGTGCTGATCACCGCCACGGGTGATGCCGCCACCGTCAAGCTGACGGCCTCGGCGAGCACCGGCGGCGGCACCCCGAACACCCAGACCGTCCAGGTCCCGGCGGGTGCCACGATCTCCGTCGCCTCGCCCGAACCCGCAGGCGGCAACGGCACGTTCGGCCTCACCGTGGAGTCGGTCTCGGGTGGCCCGGTGGTGGCCGCGCGGGTGCTGGTGGTGCCCAGCAACAACGTGCCGATGTTCACCGTCCAGGCGCTGCGCGACGACCACAGCTATGTGCAGATCCCGCAGGCCAACCCGGACCCGGGAGTGCTGGTGCACTAGCGTCGACCGGGCCCGGGAGACTGCCTGAGCGGCTGTCAGTCCTCGTCGTAGCGCGGATCGATGGCGTCCGGCGAGAGCCCGAGCAGCTCGGCGACCTGCTCGATCAGGATCTCGTGCACCAGCGCCGCCCGGTCGTCGCGCGTCTTGGCGCGGATCTCCACCGGGCGGCGGTAGATCACGATCCGGCTCTTGCGGCCCTGTCGGGCACCGACCACCATGCCGAGCGGCACCCCGCCGCCGGCCGGCTCGTCGGGCTCGCCCGGCAGAGCCTCGGGCACCTCGTCGACCTCGAACTCGACGTCGATCAGCTGGGGCCAGCGCCGCTCCAGACGCTCGACCGACTCGCGGACGTAGTCCTCGAAGAGCTCGGAACGGCTCAGCGAGAGCGGAACCTGCGGCGGTGCCAACGGCCCGCGCAGGCCCCGCCCGTGCCGGTCGCGGCGCCGCGGACCAGGCGCCGGCCCGGTGGGCGGCGGCGGGCCGGGCGGCGACCCCGCGGGTGGCGGCGACGCGGGCGGTGGCGGTGCGGAGCTGTCCATATCAGTGACGAGCGTAGTCCTTGGAGGCCAGGAAATGGACCATGCGGACACCGATCCGAGCCGGCCCGCGAACCCGCTGCGACGCGACACGAACCATCGCGACGCACCGGGTCTTAGCCAGCCGGGCGTGGTTGCGGTACCGTCCACCCTCGTGAGCCCTGTACGTCGTTGTTCGCGGACCGCGTGCGGCCGACCGGCCGTGGCGACCCTGACGTACGTGTACGCCGACTCCACGGCGGTACTCGGCCCGCTCGCCACCTACGCCGAACCGCACTGCTACGACCTGTGCGCCGAGCACGCCGAGCGGCTGACCGCTCCGCGCGGCTGGGAGGTGGTCCGCCTGGCCACCGAGAGCGGCCCGATGCGCCGCAGCAGCGATGACCTGGAGGCGCTGGCCAACGCCGTGCGCGAGGCGGCCCGCCCGCAGGACCGCGGCCCGCGCCCGGTGCGGCCCACCGAGAGCGATCCCGCGGAGGTCGGCCGCCGGGCCCACCTGCGGGTGCTCCGCTCGCCCGAGAACTGATCACCGCCCGGGAGCCGAGCGCTCCCGGAACCGATCACTCCCACAACCGGGCGCTGCCAGGACGCGGAAGCGTTCCGAAGCGGACATCAGCACCCGGTACGCTGCTCCCCTGCCCGGGACGGGGCCCTGTGGTCACCCGTACCCGTGGCGCGACGTATCGTGACCGTGGGCCGACCGGAGCCCGATCCAGCACACAGACCAGGGTGGAGCCGCAGTGCGCGACCTCAAGCAGCTCGTGAAGGCCTACGACGTGCGAGGCGTCGTCCCGGACCAGTGGGACGAGAACCTGTCCCGTGCCTTCGGCGCCGCATTCGTGCAGGTCACCGGCGCGACCGCGATCGTGGTCGGGCATGACATGCGCCCCTCCTCGCCGAGCCTGAGCAGGGCCTTCGCCGAGGGCGCGGCCGCCCGGGGCGCCGATGTCACCGAGATCGGCCTGTGCTCCACCGACCAGCTGTACTACGCGAGCGGCAAGCTGGACCTGCCCGGCGCGATGTTCACCGCGAGCCACAACCCCGCGCAGTACAACGGGATCAAGCTCTGCCGCAAGGGCGCTGCCCCGGTCGGCGAGAACACCGGTCTGGCGGACATCCGCGAGCTGGTGCAGTCGTGGCTGCACGAGGATGCCGACGGGGTCGAAACCGTGGCCGTCCCGGCCGTGGACGTGAAGCCGGGCGTGCTGACCCAGCAGGACAGCCTGCGCGGCTACGCCGACCACCTGCTCGGCCTGGTCGACCTCACCGCGATCCGCCCGCTCAAGGTCGTGGTGGACGCGGGCAACGGCATGGGCGGCCACACCGTCCCGACCGTCTTCGACGGCCTGCCGCTCGACGTCGTGCCGATGTACTTCGAGCTGGACGGCACCTTCCCCAACCACGAGGCCAACCCGCTCGACCCGAAGAACCTGGTCGACCTGCAGGCCAAGGTCAAGGAGGTCGGCGCCGACATCGGCCTGGCCTTCGACGGCGACGCCGACCGCTGCTTCGTGATCGACGAGCGCGGCGAGCCGGTCTCCCCGTCCGCGATCACCGCCCTGGTCGCGGTGCGCGAGCTGGCCCGGGCCCGGGCCAACGGCGAGCCGAACGCCACGATCATCCACAACCTGATCACCTCCTGGACCGTGCCCGAGGTCGTCGCCGAGCACGGCGGCAAGGCCGTGCGCACCCGGGTCGGCCACTCCTTCATCAAGCAGGAGATGGCCGAGACCGACGCGATCTTCGGTGGCGAGCACTCCGCGCACTACTACTTCCGCGACTTCTGGCGCGCCGACACCGGCATGCTGGCCGCGCTGCACGTGCTCGCCGCGCTCGGCGGCCAGGAGCTCACGCTCTCCGCGCTGACCGCCGAGTACGACCGCTACGCGGCCTCCGGCGAGATCAACAGCGAGGTCGCCGACCAGGCCGCCAAGGCCGCCGAGGTCCGCGCCGCCTACGGCTCGCTGGAGGGCGTCAAGGTCGACGAGCTGGACGGCCTGACCATCGCCGGTGCCGACTGGTGGTTCAACCTGCGCGCCTCCAACACCGAGCCGCTGCTGCGCCTGAACGTGGAGGCCAAGGACCCGGCCAAGATGGCCGAGCTGCGCGACGCGGTGCTCGCGATCGTCCGCGCCTGATCCGTTGTTCGTCGCGCCACCCGAACGACCCGACGGAGCCCGTACACCATGACGCTCGAACCGTTCCTGCTGGAGATCCTGGTCTGCCCGAGCTGCCATGCCGCGCTGCGCGAGAGCGGCGAGGCCGACCAGCCCGAGCTGATCTGCACCGGCGCCGACTGCGGTCTGATCTACCCGGTCCGCGACGGCATCCCGGTGCTCCTCGTGGACGAGGCCCGTCGCCCCGCCTGAGTCCCCGTCACCGCAGAGAGCGGACCTGGAGGTCCAGCCGCATGCTCGACGACAGCCTGCTCGACGACCCGGCCGCCCTCCAGCGCGCCGACCGGGAGCACGCCCTGCTCTCGCTGGCCTCCGCCGGCGCCCGGGTCCGCACCGCGCTGCGCCTGGCCCAGGCCGCGGGCCTGGCCTCGATGCAGCCGGACGGACACCCGCGCGGCATTCTGGTCGCCGGGCACGGGAGTGCACTGACGGCCGGTCAGGCGCTGGCCGCGCTGGCCGGCAACGGGACCCTGGTCCAGCCGCTGGCCCCGGTGGACGCCCGGCCCGCCGCCCTCTTCAGCGAGGGCCTCAGCTGGCAGCTGCCCGGCTGGGCCGGACCGCTCGACCTGCTGGTGCTCTGCTCCGCCGACGGCACCGAGGCCGGCCTGATCAGCCTGGCCGAGCAGGCATACGCCAGCGGCTGCGCCATCGCGGTGATCGCCCCTGAAGGCCGCCCGCTGGCCGAGGCCGCGCTCCAGGTGCGCGGGATGCCGCTGCCGTATGTGCCCGCCACCCCCCTGGAGGAGGAGTACGAGGCCCGCGAGCCCGACCTCCCCGCGGAGGAGCTGGGCGCCCTGTGGGCCTACCTCACCCCGCTGCTCGCGCTGGCCGACCGGATCGGTGCGATCGATCTCCCCATCGCTCAACTCGATGCCACCGCCGACCTGTTGGACGAGCTGGCGGTCCGGCACCGGCCGGACGCCGCCGCCTACCGCAACCCCGCCAAGGAACTGGCCGCCCAGCTCTCCGGCACCGTCGCGCTGCTGTGGAGCGAGGGTCCGCTGGCCGCGGTGGCCGCCGAGCGGTTCACCGCGGTGCTCGCCGACCGGGCCGGGCGCCCCGCCGTCGCCGGTCAGCTGCCGCAGGTGCTCAGCACCCACCGGGGCATGATCACCGGCCGGTTCGGCACCGGCGCGGACCCCGCGGACTTCTTCCGCGACCGGATCGAGGAACCGGACCCGCTGTCGCTGCAGGTCCTGCTGCTGCGGCACACCCCGCGCGAGGAGGTGCCGGGCGCCGAGCCCCTCGATCCGCAGGCCGCCCCGGAGCCGGGTCCGGCCACCCCGACCGTGCGCCGCGTGCGCCGACTGCTCGCCGACCACGAGGTCCGGCTGACCGAGCTGGCCGGTCTGCGCCCCGAGCCGGTGCACGCGCTGGCCGAGCTGATCGCGCTGACCGACTTCGCCGCCGTCTACCTGGGCCTGGCGGAACAGCACTGAGGACTGGCGGAACAGCACCGAAGGCTGGTCGGCTAGGGTCTGATGGCCTCGACCACGTTGTGCAGAACACCAATAAGGAGCAGGGCCGCTACATGGACCGACTCGCCAACACCGTCCGCCCGTACGCCTGGGGCTCGACCACCGCGATCCCGGCCCTGCTCGGTGAGCAGCCCACCGGTGAGCCGCAGGCCGAGCTGTGGCTGGGCGCCCACCCCGGGGAGCCCTCCCGGGTGGACCGCGGCGCCGGCGCGCAGCCGCTCAACGAGGTGATCGCCGCCGACCCGGCCGCCGAGCTGGGCGCCGAGGCCGTCGCGAAGTTCGGCCCGACCCTGCCGTTCCTGCTCAAGGTGCTGGCCGCCGAGATCCCGCTCTCGCTCCAGGTGCACCCCTCGCTGGCCCAGGCCCGCGCGGGCTTCGCCGCCGAGGAGGCCGCCGGGGTGCCGATCGAGGCCGGCCACCGCAACTACAAGGACGCCAACCACAAGCCCGAGCTGATCTGCGCGCTGGAGCCGTTCGACGGCCTGTGCGGTTTCCGCGACCCGCTGGCGACCGCCGACCTGATGGAGGGTCTGGGCGTCCCGGGCCTGGCCCCGCTGATCGACCTGCTGCGCACCAAGCCCGAGGGGCAGGCGCTGCGCGAGACCCTGGCCACCGTGCTCACCACCGACGCGTCGGTGGTCGCGGTCGCCGTCAAGGAGCTGGCCGACGCGCTGGACCGCTCGCTGGCCGAGGAGCCCGCCTCGCCCTGGGCACCCACCTGGGCCGGCTACGCGTACGCCGCCAAGCACTTCCCGGGCGACGCCGGGGTGCTGGCCGCGCTGCTGCTCAACTTCGTCCAGCTGCAGCCCGGTGACGCGCTCTACCTCGGCGCGGGCGTCCCGCACGCCTACCTCAAGGGCACCGGCGTGGAGATCATGGCCAACTCCGACAACGTGCTGCGCTGCGGGCTGACCCCCAAGCACGTCGACGTCCCCGAGCTGCTCGCCGTGGTCGTCTTCGAGTCCGGCGACCCGGGCGTGCAGCGCCCGGTCGCGAGCGAGGACGGCGAGGAGCTGTTCCCGGTCCCGATCGACGAGTTCCGCCTCTCCCGCTTCACCCTGACCGCGGGCACCGAGCGCGAGGTGGCCGGGCGCACCGCCCAGATCCTGCTCTGCACCGAGGGCGCGGTCACCCTGACCGACGCCGCCGGGCAGCGACTGGAACTGGCCAAGGGCCGGTCCGCCTACCTGCCGGCCACCGGCAGCACCACCACCCTGGCCGGCGAGGGCGTGCTGTTCCGCGCCACCGTCACCCTCTGAGGCCCCACCGGTGAGCACCGAAGGCGGTACCCGAGCACTGGTCGCGGCGCTCAGCGCCAACCTGGCCATCGCGGTCAGCAAGTTCACCGCCTTCGCGTTCACCGGTTCCTCCTCGATGCTCGCCGAGGGGGTGCACTCGGTCGCCGACTCCGGCAACCAGGTGCTGCTGCTGATCGGCGGCAAGCGCGCCCGCCGCGCCGCCGACGAGGAGCACCCCTTCGGCTACGGCCGGGAGCGCTACGTCTACGGCTTCCTGGTCGCCATCGTGCTCTTCAGCCTCGGCGGGCTCTTCGCCCTCTACGAGGGAGTGGAGAAGATCCGCCACCCGCACGAACTGCACGGCTGGGGCTGGGCGGTGGGCGTGCTGCTGTTCGCCGTCGCGATGGAGGGCTGGTCCTTCCGCACCGCGGTGCGCGAGGCCTCGGCAGCCAAGGGCGCGCTGGGCTGGGCCGGTTACATCCGGCGGGCCAAGGCCCCCGAGCTCCCGGTGGTCCTGCTGGAGGACGCCGGTGCGCTGATCGGCCTGGTGCTGGCGCTGCTCGGCGTCGGGCTCACCGTGCTGACCGGCGACGGGATCTGGGACGGCGTGGGCACCCTGGCGATCGGGCTGCTGCTCGGCACCATCGCCGTGGTGCTGGCGCTGGAGACCAAGTCGCTGCTGATCGGCGAGTCGGCCGACAAGCACTCCGTCCAGCGGATCCGCGCCGCGCTGCTGGAGGGCGAGGCGATCACCGCCGTGATCCACCTGCGCACCCTGCACGTGGGGCCGGAGGAGCTGCTGGTGGCCGCCAAGATCGGGGTGCGCCGCGAGGACAGCGCCGAGCGCATCGCCCGGATCATCGACGAGGCCGAGGTCCGGGTGCGCGCGGCCGTGCCGATCGCGCGCGCGATCTACCTGGAGCCTGACATCTATTCAGCCGAGAAGGCCGCCGCCGGCCCGCACCCCGAGGCCACCCCCGGCGGGCCGGGCCACTAGGGCCTGACCGGCCGGAGCCCGTCCGAGCCGGCCCGCCGGACGCAGCGCGGCCGAATCCGGCCGGTGCGCCCCGCAGTCGTGCGCCCTCGGTGTAGATTCGTCACCAGTGCCAAACGTCGCTGCAGATGGCGGTCGATCCGGTCTGACTCCGGGTCGAGGGAGAGAGGTCCTCCGACGGATTGTGCCGCGCAGCAGGGCGCCGCCTCGGTGGCCGCTCTGCCGTCAAGCACACCCGTACGCATAGGCCCACGCAGCGAGGAGTACCCACGCATGTCGTCGAACACCACCGGTGATTTCAAGGTCGCCGACCTCTCCCTGGCCCCGTTCGGCCGCAAGGAGATCCAGCTGGCCGAGCACGAGATGCCCGGCCTGATGTCGATCCGCAAGGAGTTCGCCGCCAGCCAGCCGCTGGCCGGCGCCCGGATCACCGGCTCGCTGCACATGACCGTGCAGACCGCTGTGCTGATCGAGACGCTCACCGCGCTGGGGGCCGAGGTCCGCTGGTGCTCCTGCAACATCTTCTCCACCCAGGACCACGCGGCCGCCGCGATCGCGGTCGGCCCGGAGGGCACCCCGGAGAACCCCCAGGGCGTCCCGGTCTTCGCCTGGAAGGGCGAGACCCTGGAGGAGTACTGGTGGTGCACCGAGCAGGCGCTGACCTGGCCGAACGGCCAGACCCCCAACATGATCCTGGACGACGGCGGTGACGCCACGCTGCTGATCCACAAGGGCGTGGAGTTCGAGAAGGCCGGCACCGCGCCGGACCCGTCGACCGCCGACAACGACGAGTTCCGGATCATCCTGGAGCTGCTCAACCGCACCCTGGCCGAGTCCCCGCGCAAGTGGACCGAGGTCGCCGCCACCATCAAGGGCGTCACCGAGGAGACCACCACCGGCGTGCACCGCCTGTACGAGATGCACCGGGACGGCCAGCTGCTCTTCCCGGCGATCAACGTCAACGACTCGGTCACCAAGTCGAAGTTCGACAACAAGTACGGCTGCCGCCACTCGCTGATCGACGGCATCAACCGCGCCACCGACGTGCTGATCGGCGGCAAGGTCGCGGTCGTCTGCGGCTACGGCGACGTGGGCAAGGGCTGCGCCGAGTCGCTGCGCGGCCAGGGCGCCCGGGTCATCGTCACCGAGATCGACCCGATCTGCGCGCTGCAGGCGGCGATGGACGGCTACCAGGTCACCACGCTGGACGAGGTCATCTCGATCGGCGACATCTTCATCACCACCACGGGCAACAAGGACATCATCCTTGCCTCGGACATGGTGAAGATGAAGCACCAGGCGATCGTCGGCAACATCGGTCACTTCGACAACGAGCTCGACATGGCGGGCCTCGCCAAGCTCCCGGGCATCGTGAAGACCGAGGTCAAGCCGCAGGTCCACGAGTGGCGCTTCGAGGACGGCCACACCATCATCGTCCTCTCCGAGGGCCGCCTGCTGAACCTCGGCAACGCGACCGGTCACCCGTCCTTCGTGATGTCCAACTCCTTCGCGAACCAGACCATCGCGCAGATCGAGCTGTTCACCAAGACCGACGAGTACCCGATCGGTGTCTACGTGCTGCCCAAGCACCTGGACGAGAAGGTCGCCCGCCTCCACCTGGACGCGCTGGGCGTCAAGCTCACCGTCCTGAGCAAGGAGCAGGCCGACTACATCGGCGTCCCGGTCGAGGGCCCGTACAAGTCGGAGCAGTACCGCTACTGAGCCGATGGCTCGACAGACCGGGCGGCCGGGGGGGCCCCCCCCCGGGGGGGGCCCCCCCCCCCCCCCGGGGGGGGGGGGGCCCCAGCCGTTTTCGCAGGCCCCGCGCCGGGAGGACGGGGGGCGCCCCCCCGCCCCCCGGAGCGGGG
>NZ_JBIBIJ010000005.1:0-3598 GCF_042957465.1 Kitasatospora sp. NPDC008050 | reverse complement strand
GGCTGCGCCGGGGGCCGGGCCCCCCCCCCCCCCCGGCCCCCCCCCCCCGGCGGGGGGGGGGGGGCCGGCGGGGGCGGCCCCCCCCCCCCCCCCCCCCCCCCCCCCCCCCCCCCCCCCCCCGGCCGTTTCCGGGGCCGACATAGGCTTTTGCCATGCCCAACGGCCGTTACTCGCTGCACGACCCCCACGACCACGTCCTGCTGGGCGAGGAACGCTTCAGCTGCGCTCCCGGCCCGGCGGGCTGGCGCTACGTCTCCAAGACCTACGCGCCGGACGGCGGCACGCTGGGCACCGTCGACCTCACCCTCGACTCGCGGAGCCGCCCGCTGCGCATGGAACTGCGCGCCGGTGGCTGGCAGGTGCGCGGGGGAGCGGTGGACGGGGTGGCCTGGGTGCGCACCGACCCGGCCGACCCGACCGGCGCCTCGGCCACCGAAGGGCACGACCGCGCGCACGGCTTCGCGGGTGACTCGCCCGCCTTCCTGATCGCCACCGCCCGCCTGCTGCGGCTGGCACCGGGTGCGAGTACCCGGGTGCGGCTGGTCGCCTTCCACGGCACGGCGCTGGCCCCGCGGACCTTCGACCAGGGCTGGACCCTGCGGGAGACGGAGCAGCATCCGACCGACTCCGGGCCGCTGCTGGTCGAGCGCTACCAGGTGGCCGACCTGGAGACCGGCGAGCAGCGGGAGATCCACCTGGCGGGGGACGTGCTGCTGGCGGCGCCGGGGATCGAGCTGGAGGAGCTGGAGAGCCCGCCGAACGCCTGGCCGAGCTGGGACTGAGCGACCCCGCCCGGTCAGCCGGGCAACTAGCCGGACAGCTAGCCGGGCAGCGCGAAGCCGCCGTCGTTCGAGGCAGGGGGCGTTGCGGGCGTCGAAGGCGTGGTCGGCGCGGGTGCCGAGGGTGTGGGCGGTGCGGGCGTCGGCCAGGCGGGAGACACGGGGGACACCTGTGGCGCGGGTGGCGGCGCGCTGTACGCCGGGGCCGTGCCGTAGCCCGGCGCCGTGCGGCCGTCGGTCGCACGCAGCCAGTCGCGCCGCTGCCGCTCGGTGAGCACCGCCGACAGGTACATCGCCGGGTGCAGGCCGGCCGGCACCGGCCAGCCGACCCGCTGGGCCACGTCGCCGGCCAGCCGCTGCGCCATCGCGAACGCGACCTGGCCGTCCAACTGATCGCTGCGGCCCAGGAGTTGGCGAACAGCGAGCCAGAGCCCCTCGGGTACGGCCGACAGGTCCAGCCGCACCAGCTCCGACCCCAGCGCGTGCATCACCTGGGGCGGCGGCGTGGTCGGCGGACCGTCGGAGCGGCCCGCCGGCACCCGCTCGCGCACCACCAGGGTGCCCGCGAACACGTCGCCGAGCCGCCGCCCGTCGGCCGAGACCAGCGAGCTGATCACGGCGGGCACCCCGGTGAGCATGATGATCTCGAAGACGCCGACCAGCGCGCGCACCAGCGCGTGCCGGAAGCTCGCCGGCCCGCCGTCGACCCGCACCACGCGCAGCCCCAGCGCCGCCTTGCCCAGCGACCGGCCGTGCGAGAGCGTCTCCACCAGGACCGGCAGGGCCACCAGGAAGAAGACCAGCAGGCAGATCACCAGGGCTGCCGCGGCCGCCCCGTCCAGGTCCGAGAGCGAGGTCATCAGTAGCAGCGTGGTCAGGAAGAACGCGGTGAACTCGACCAGCAGGTCCAGGAGTACGGCCAGTGCCCGGCTCGGCAGCTTCGCCGTCCGCAGCCCGAGGACGACGGCCTCACCCGTCACCAGGTCACTCATCGCACCAGCCCGTCCCATCCGGCGTCCGGAACGTGGGCCCGCCGCCCGCCCCCGGATCTTCAGGGGCCCAACATACGGGGCCGCCCGAAGCCCGGGAAGGGCCGCCTCACCGGCTGCGACCTCTGGCAAGCTGACCCCAGCCGTTGACCCCGCGCCGCATCGCCACCTTGGAGTGACCCGGATGGATCTGGACGTCTTCATCGCCGCCCACCAAGCACAGTGGGCGCGCCTGGAGACCCTCAGCAAGCGGCGCCGGCTCAGTGGCGAGGAGGCGGACGAGCTGGTCGCCCTCTACCAACGGGTGACCGGTCAACTGGCCCGGGTGCAGGCCAGCGCGCCGGACCCGGCCCTGGTCGGTCGTCTGACCACGCTGGTCGCCCGGGCCCGCCATGCGGTCACCGGCAGGCGGGCCGGCAGTTGGCGCGAGGTCGGCCGCTACTTCGCGGCCGGGTTCCCCGCCGCGCTCTACCGCTCGCGCCGCTGGTGGCTGTCGATCGCGGTGCTCTCGCTGCTCGGCACCGCGCTGATCTCCTGGTGGATAGCCACCCACCCCGAGGTCCGGGACAGCATGGCCACGCCGAGCCAGCTGCGCGAGATGACCCGGCCGGGCGGCGCCTACGAGGCCTACTACTCCGACCGCCCCGCCAGCTCCTTCGCCGCCCAGGTCTGGACGAACAACGCCTGGATCGCCGCCCAGTGCCTGGTCTTCGGCGTCTTCCTGGGCCTGCCGGTGCTGTACGTGCTGGCACAGAACGTGCTCAACCTCGCGGTCGGCATCGGCCTGATGGCCTCGGCCGGGCGTCTCGACCTCTTTCTCGGCCTGCTGCTGCCGCACGGTCTGCTGGAACTGACCGCCGTCTTCGTCGCGGGCGGGATGGGCCTGCGCCTGGGCTGGACGGTGATCGACCCCGGCCCGCGCAAGCGCACCGTGGCGCTGGCCGAAGAGGGCCGGGCCACCATCGGCATGGCGATGGGCCTCACCGCGGTGCTCTTCGTCAGCGGCCTGCTCGAAGCCTTTGTCACCCCCTCCGGCCTGCCCACCTGGGCGCGGATCGGCATCGGTGTCACGGCCGAGGTGCTGTTCCTGCTCTACGCCCTGGTCCTGGGCCGCCGGGCCGCGGCGGCCGGCGAGACCGGCGACGTCGCGGCAGCCGACCGCGCGGACCTCCAGCCGGTGGCGGCCTGACCCCTTCTGACCTGGTAGTCTTCTCTTCACGCCGTCGGAACTGTTGACACAGCAACGAATGGCTAGTAGATTCGAACGGTTGGCTCGGACTGGACAACAGGACCGAACGAGCTGTAGTGTCTACGACACGGCAAGTCGAGGCAGGGCGTCCACGGATGCGGCCCGGCAAGCGAAATCCCGCGGCAAAACCAGGAAAAAGTCTTTGCTAGGCTTTGCTGGTCAGCCAAAGGAAATCCCCTCAGCGGGATTTCGGAGAAGAAATCGACCGGTAAACGGTGCGAATCGGATCTGATAAGCTGAGAACACGAAAGAACGAAGCGCCCGGAGAGCTTGCGAGAGCGGCTTGAAGGAAGCGTCCGTTCCTTGAGAACTCAACAGCGTGCCAAAAGTCAACGCCAGATATGTTGACATCCCCGGCCTTGATCTTCGGATCGGGGTTGGAGATTCCTTTTGAAGTAAAACACTAGCGAGGACGCAGTGCACGGGGCCACCCTATTCCGGTGGTTGTCGTGCCGCTCGACGCGGGTGATGCTCGATTACGAGCAGACATTCACGGAGAGTTTGATCCTGGCTCAGGACGAACGCTGGCGGCGTGCTTAACACATGCAAGTCGAACGGTGAAGCCCTTCGGGGTGGATCAG
>NZ_JBIBIJ010000004.1:438869-527044 GCF_042957465.1 Kitasatospora sp. NPDC008050 | reverse complement strand
CGCGTGCAACCGGCTGAAAGCCATACCCGGTGTCCCTGGGCCTCAGGACCATACGACTGGCCCCTCTGCCACACCAACAACGTAGGACCGGCTGAGTCGATGACCGGGGCAGCCCGAGCCGGCGGCATCCCCGCGGAAGCGGGGCCGAGTGGCCTGGATGCACGTACTCCTGGCCCATTCCCGCAACTGCGGGTCCACCGGCCGCCATCCTGCCCGGCGCTCCGCGCTTACGCGCGAGGGGACCGTGCGGACGTACCCTGTGCGGCCGAGTCCAAAGGCCGGCCCGCCTCGGGACGGCGCCGGGGCCGGCGGGGCGCCTGTGGCAGGTGGCGGGCGGGCGGTGCCATGATCGATATCACGTTCGGTGATCGATCGGAAACATGAGGTGAGCGGGATGGGACGTCGTCGGGCCACTGCGGCCACCGTGTTGCTGACGGCGGCGCTGCTGGGCTGCTGCCTCCCCTCGGGGTCCAGTGCGGCTCCGCCCGCCGCCGGGTCAGGCGTTGCCGCTCCCTTTGATGCCGGGCCCGCGCTGGCGAGCCTGCGGCGGCTGCTGCCCGACCGGGCCGACCGGTTCCGGCTGGTGCCGGTGGCCCGGGGCGAGGACGGCGACCGGTTCTCGCTCAGCGGCGGTGGGCCGGAGGCCGTCGAGGTCCGGGGCACCTCCGGCGCCACGCTGCTGGGCGGTGTCGGCTGGTATCTGGAGCAGGTCGCCAGGGTGGACCTCGGCTGGCCCGGCGACAGCCTGAACCGGCTCCCGGCCACCCTGCCCGCCGTGGCCGGCACCGTCAGTCGCGCGGCGACGGTGCCCCACCGGTACGCGCTCAACGACACCGACGCCGGCTACTCGGGCCCGTACCGCGACTTCGCCGCCTATCGGCACGAGATCGACCTGCTGGCCCTGCACGGGGTCAACGAGGTGTTCGTGCAGACCGGCGCGGAGTGGGCCTACCACCAGGCGCTGCAGCAGTTCGGCTACGGCGAGGAGGAGTTGCGCGCCTGGATCCCGGCGCCCGCGCACCAGAGCTGGTGGCTGTTGCAGAACATGGCGGGCTTCGGCGGCCCGGAGTCGGCCCGGCTGCTCGACGCCCGGGCCGCGCTGGGCCGCGCCATCGCCGACCAGCTGCGGGTGCTGGGGATGACGCCGGTGCTGCCAGGCTTCTTCGGCACCGTGCCGCCGGGCTTCGCCGAGCACAACCCGGGGGCGCGGGTGGTGCCGCAGGGCTCGTGGGTGGGCTTCGCGCGCCCTGACTGGCTCGACCCGACCGGCCCGGTCTTCGACCGGCTCGCCGCCGCCTACTACCGCGCCCAGCGACAGCGGTTCGGCGACAGCACGATGTACAAGATGGACCTGCTGCACGAGGGCGGCGTGCTCGGCCCGGTCGACGCGAGCCGGGCCGCCGGCGCGGTGCAGGGCGCCCTGCGGGCGGCGCACCCGGGCGCGACCTGGGTGATCCTCGGCTGGCAGGACAACCCGAGCGCCGCCGTGCTGGACGGCGTCGACCGGAGCGGTCTGCTGATCCTGGACGGTCTGGCCGACCGGTATCCGCAGGGCCGGCTCGACCGCGACCGGCAGTGGCGCGGCACGCCGTACGCCTTCGGCAGCATCGACAACTTCGGCGGCCACACCAGCATCGGCGCCAACACCGCCGCCTGGGTGAGCCGGTTCCAACAGCAGCTCACCGCGCCCGGCAGCGCCCTGCGGGGCATCGCCTACCTGCCCGAGGCCACCGGCGGCGATCCGGCCGCCTTCGAGCTCTTCACCGAACTGGCTTGGCAGCAAGGGCCGATCGACCAGCGAGCCTGGTTCGCCGACTACGCCGCCCGTCGCTACGGCGCCCCGGACCCGCATGCCGCGGCTGCATGGGAGCTGCTGCGCCAGGGCCCGTACAGCATGCCCGCGGACGGCTGGAGCGAGCCGCAGGACGGCCTGTTCGCGGCCCGCCCCAGTCTGACCGTCGCCAGCGCCGCCGCCTGGAGCCCCACCGCGATGCGCTACCCGGCCGCCTCGGTGCGGGCCGCGCTGGATCAGCTGCTCCAGGTCGCACCCGCCCAACAGGACTGCGCCGCCTACCGGTTCGACCTGGTGGACGTCGCCCGCCAGGCGCTCGGCAACCAGGCCAGGGAGCTGCTGCCGCGGATCGCCGCGGCGTACGCGGCCAGGGACCGGGCCACCCTGGCGGCGCTGACCGGCCGGTGGCACGACGACGAGCTCCTGCTGGACCAACTCCTGGCCAGCGACGCCCACTTCCTGCTCGGCCGGTGGCTGGCCGCCGCCCGCTCCTGGGGCACCGATGCCGCGGAGCGCGACCAACTGGAGTACGACGCCCGGTCTCTCCTCACCACCTGGGGCGGCCGCGGCCCCAGCGAGGACGGCCAGTTGCACGACTACGCCAACCGCGAGTGGTCCGGCCTGCTCACGGACCTCTACGCGCAGCGCTGGAGCGTCTACTTCGCCACCCTGGACGACGCGTTGGCCACGGGTGGCGAGCCGGCGGCGGTCGACTGGTACGCGCTGGACGACGCCTGGGCGCACCGGACCTCGGACGACACCACCGGCCCCACCGGCACCGAGCCGACCGGCGACCCGGTCGCACTCGCCCGGGCGGTGGCCGCCACTCTCGCCAACTCGCCGTACTCAGAGACGGATTGACGAGTCAGCCGTCCCCGCGGGGCCCGGGCTGCGAGCGCGGCGTGGTGGCCTGGCGCAGCAGGCCGTGGGCCCAGCGCTCGTTGAGCCCGGCCAGGAAACCGATGCCGCCCCAGTAGAACCACGCCTTGATCAGGGCATCGTGCCCGGCCGCCGAGAGCGGCCCGGGAGCGCACAGGTCGACCGAGGCCGCGGGCGGGGTGAGGATGCTGAGGATGCCGCCGTTGATCAGCAGGAAGAGCGAGGTGGCCAGGAACCAGCCCACCACCACCCGGTACCAGCCCTCCTGACGCAGCGTCCGGGACCACTGCACCGGATCGGCCAGCAGGTCGCCGTGCCCGGGTCGGCGCCGGCTCAGGTGGGCGGAGTCGCGCAGCCGGATGATCACGCTGAAGACGGCGCCCATCGCCCCACCCGCGAAGCAGACCAGCGCGTGCAGCAACGCCTGCTGCTCCGGGCAGCCGAGAGTGGCGCCGAAGAGCCGGGGCGCCCACCGCCCGAGGATCAGCACCACCAGCAGCACCACCGGGCTGATCATGAACCCGCAGGCCACCCCGGTGTTCAGGCCCCGCGCCCCGGCGATCGCGCTGTCGGCCGCGAGACGGGCGTCGGCCGAGGCCACCGCCGCGTCCAGCCGGTCGGTGCCCGCTCCCCCGGCGACGGCGGCCAGCGCCCGCAGCAGGTCCTCGGCGACGGCCTCGCGGGTGCGGCGCTCGAAGGCGCGCTGCGCGGCGACGTAGAGCTGCTCGACGCTGAGCATCAACGCGGGCTCGGTGTACCGAAGTTCCTGGAGTCGCTCGGGCTCGATCCCGGGCGCCTGGTCCAGCGCCCGCACCTCCTGGTCGGCCGCGCCGAGCAACCACTCACGCAAACCCCGCCACATCCGCGGGCCCTCCCCCGTACGCGTCCGTCCCCAACTCCCCCACGCGCCAGAGCGTACCGGTTGCCGCGGCCCTGCTCATCGGTCCCACTCAGAGCGGCACTTCGGGAACGGTTACCCCGGGGACGGCCCTGCCGGCGCGGCCCTGGTCGAGCAGGGCGGCCAGTCCGTCGATGAGACGCTCCAGGCCGAAGGCGAAGCGCTCGTCCATGTTCGGGGTGGTGAGGTCGTCGGCGAGGGCGACCAGGTTGGGGAAGGTCTCCTCGGGCAGGCTGCGCAGCTGTGCGCTGACGGCGGTGGCGACCTCGGCGCGGCTGGTGCCCATGGCCTCGGAGGCCGAGATGGGGACCTGCTCCTGGAGGACGAAGCCCTGAACGTAGGCGCCCAGGAGGTAGGTGCAGAGCGCGGCGTCGGCATCGGCGAAGCCGGCGTCCCGCAGCCGGTCCAGCTGGTCCTCCATCAGGCTCAACAGGTGCGGCCCGAGAGCGAACCGGCCCGCCACGACCTTGGCGGCGTCGCGCCGGGAGAGCAGCAGCCGGCGGTGGCGCAGGCAGTACTCGCGCAGCTGCTCGCGCCAGTCACCCTGGCGCAGCGGCGGCTCGGCGTCGGCCATCAGGGCGTCGGTGAGCAGGTCCAGCAGCTCTTCCTTGTTGCGGACGTGCCAGTAGAGGGAGGCCGCCTTCACCCCCAGCTCGGTGGCGACCTTGCGCATGGAGAGCCCGTTGATGCCCTCGCGCTCCAGGACGCACAGGGCTGCCTGGGTCAGCGCATCCCGGGTCAGCCCCGGTTGCGGGGGGTGTTCGTCTGTTCTTTCGCCCGCCACCAGCTGCCTCCGTCGGAAAAGGTTCTTGCAATCTAACACCGTTAGGGGCATTCTGGCCCACAGTAACGCTCCGTCTAACACTGTTAGGGATGCCATGATGGACCCGGCTGCCCGGCGTAAGAAGCTCGCCCTTGGCACGCTGTGCATCACCATGTTCATGTCGATGCTCGACAACGTCATCGTCAACAACGCGTTGCCCCGCATCGGGGAAGAACTGCACACCGGCGTCAGCGGTCTGCAATGGGTGGTCGAGGGCTACAGCCTCATCTACGCCGGCCTGCTGCTCACCGGCGGCTCGCTCGGCGACCGGTACGGCCGCACCCGGATCTTCAAGATCGGCCTGGCGCTGTTCACCCTCGGCTCGGCCGCGGCGGCGCTCTCCAACTCGATCGGCCTGCTGATCGCCGCCCGGATGCTCCAGGGCGTCGGCGCCGCGCTCCTCGCGCCCGGCAGCCTGTCGATCCTGCGACAGGTCTTCACCGACGACACCGAGCGGGCCAAGGCGATCGGCATGTGGTCCGCCTTCTCCTCGCTGGGCCTGGCCGTGGGCCCGGTGCTGGGCGGGCCGATGGTGCAACACCTCGGCTGGGCCAGCGTGTTCTGGATCAACGTGCCGATCGGCGTCCTGGGTCTGGTGATGGCCTCCCGGGTGCTGCCGGAGCTCTCGACCTGGGCCAAGCGGGTGGACGTGCCCGGCCAGGCCCTGTCTGCGGTGGGGCTCGGCGCCCTGGTCTACACGCTGGTCGAAGGTCCGTCCCGCGGCTGGACCAACGGTGTCGTACTCGGCTGCGCGGCGCTCGCGGTGGTGGCCCTGGCGGCCTTCGTCGTGGTCGAACTGCGCACCACCGACCCGATGTTCGATCTGCACTTCTTCAAGGACCGGGTGCTCACCGGCGCGGTGGTCAGCGGCTTCATGATCAGCTTCGGGGTCTTCGGCACCTCGTTCTTCCTGCCACTGCTCATGCAGGGCATCATGGGCTGGACCCCGTCGAGCGCGGGGCTGGCGGGTCTGCCGATGACCGCGATGCTGATCGCCGCCGCACCGCTGTCGGGCCGGATGACGGCGAGCAAGGGCCCGCGGATCCCCATCGTGCTGGGCCTGGCCCTGTGCGCGGTGGCGCTCGGCGGCCTCTCGCTCTACGACAGCCACGCGCACTACGTCAGCTACCTGTGGGTGCTGATCGTGCTGGGCTTCGGGCTGGGCATGTCCTTCACGCCGGTCTCCATCGCGGTCATGATGCGGGTTCCCCCGAACAAGGCGGGCATGGCCTCCGCGACCGTCAACATGCTGCGCGAACTCGGCGGCGTGGTAGGCGTCGCGGTCCTGGGCGCCATCCTCACCAGCCGCCTCAACGCGGTGCTGGCCGCACCGCTCGGCCGTCTCGGGGTGGCCTCGGGCGCCCGGCACGACATCGCCAACGCGATCACCAACTCCGGTGCGGGCCACACCTCCTCGCTGCCGCCGGCAATCCACCGGGTGGTCAACGACGGATTCATCGAGGCACTGCACCTCGCGCTGCGCTGCGGCGCCGCCGGGCTGGTGGTGGCGACCCTGACGGTCGCCTACCTGCTGCGCCCGGCGCCGTTCCCCGCCGCGCCCCCGGCCGCCGAGCCGACCCAGCAGGACGCCCCGGCGCGCACCTGAGGTCGACTCGGCTCCGCGCCGCGGTCGTTGCCGACTCGGACCGGCAACGACCGCGGCGCCCTTGTTCCTTCGTCCCGCACGGCACGAACGGTCGGCCAGGGCCAGCACCGTGGGCCGAGACGCGGGCCGAGACGCGGGCCAAGACGTCGGCCGAGACGCCGGCCGGCCCTACGCCGTGGGCTGGCGGCCGTCGTTGAGGAAGAGCACCGCACCACGGGTACGGGCACGCCAGACGGCGGCGAACCAGGGCCGCTGCTCGGGCTGGAGGTAGGGCTGCCACTGCTCGAAGTCGCGCCAGGCGAAGTCGTCGTGCTCGGCGCTCAGTTCGACAGCCAGGACGGACGCTGGGACGGACGCCGGGACGGACACTTCCTCGCCCACGCCCACCGTCCGAGCGCCCACCGACACCGCGCCGGCTGCCCCAGCACCAATCGCCTCAGCACCAACCGCCTCACCACCAACCGTCCCGGCGTCGAAGCAGAAGTCCACCACCGCGGGCCAACCGTCCGCCGGCGCGCGGTAGTCGACGGCGAGCAGCGGCAGCGCGCTCGGCAGCAGCAGGCCGGTCTCCTCGTGCGTCTCGCGGACCGCCGTCACGTTCGGCTGCTCACCCGCGTCGGCCAGGCCGCCCGGGATCTGCCACCAGGCCGGATGCCCCGGATAGGCGTGGGCCTGATGGAGCATCAGGATCCGGCCGGCCGGATCGGTGAGCAGGACCCCGGCGGACACCACATGCCGGGGCAGGGTGGCGGCGAACTCCTCGGGCCGTATGGCCATGGTCGTCATTCTCGCTCCTCTCCTCCTGGCCGGATCGGGCAGCGCCGTCCGGCGCCGGTCTGAGCGCTCGTGATGATCAACGAACGGGCGGCCGGACGGGCACGGTGCCGGACAGGAGGATCGGGACCACGGTCCGCGTTCGGCTCAGCCGGCGGCGACCGGCGGCGCGTAGCAGAGGCTCGCCATCGGGGAGCGGGCGGTCCAGCCCAGGGTGGTGTAGAGCGCCCGGCCCGCCGAGCTGGCGACCAGGACACCGGTCTCGGCGCCCGCCTGGTGGGCGGCGTTCTGGAGGGTGCGCATCACCACGCCGCCCAGCCCCCTGCGCCGGTGGGCGGGAGCGGTCTCGATCTGGTCCGGCACCCCGACCCCACCTGCCACGGCGAGCTGGCCGCGGGCGGCGAAGTGCCCGTCGGTGGTGCGGATCAGCACTCGGACGACGTTCCCGCGGGTCCAACTGGTACGGACGTATCCGGCCGGTATCCGGACCTGCTCGGCGCCGAGCGGACAGCTCATCAGGTAGGCCGGATCGGCCAACTCCCAGTCCGGGGTGACCCAGGAGCGGGCGGTGTCGTCGTCGGCGAAGAGTTTCAGCCAGGTGCCCGGGGCACCGGTCGCGGCGACGAGCCTGCCGACCTGGAGCCCGGTGGGCTCCGGCAGCACGTGCCGTGCGACGTGCCCGGCCTTCCCGACATCGATGGTCCAGCCCCAGGGCTCGGCCACCGGATCCGAGGCGCCGCGCGAGACCACCCAGCCGTCGATCCACATCCGCACGAGCTCGCTGACGCCGGCGGCCGTCATGGTCCCTCCCAGAGAGTAAGAGGCAAACTGCCTCTCTGCATCTTACTCGATGCCGTTCCGGGTCTTCCGGAGTGCCCGCACCCGATTGCGCAGCCGATCCCCCGCCAACCTGACCAACTGCCCGTACTGCGCACTCGCCGGCGAGCCGTGCCAGATGACGAAGTCGTCCCGGCGGTGGATGCCCGGGCGGTTGGCGACCTCGTGCGCCGCATCGCGGACGGCCGACAACTGGTCCATGGTGAACGCCAGCGGCGGCTCGTCGGGCTGGTAGCAGCAGCCGGTCGGGTAGTCCCGGCCCGGCCTGCGGGTCATCTCGATGTGGCAGCCGAGCACCCGGGTCACCGGCCGCTGCCGGCCGAACTCGACCAACCGGTCGAGGCTGGCCAGGAATTCGGGGAAGTCCCGCACATACAGTCGCCCCGGATAGACCGTGTCGCCGGTGAGCAGGAACCCGCTCCACGGGTCGTGGACGGCGATCGAGGACGGATGGTGACCCGGACAGCCGGTGACCTCCAACACCCGTCCGCCCAGGTCGAATTCGACCACCTGCTCGGGCCAGGCGGCGAAGCCGAAGAAGGCCCGCACCGCATCGACGCCGGCGCCCACCACGGTGGTGTGCGGCCGGCCCGCGAACTGCGGGTCACCGGCCGTGTGGTCGCCGTGGGCGTGCGTGTGGGCGACCACCAACTCGTAGTCCTCGCGCGGGTTCTCGGCCAGCCATTCGGCCAGCAGGGCATCCACCGTCGCACGCAGCGGGAAACGGGAGGCATCGGCGGTCGCCCCGGTGTCGAGCAGCAGCGCCCGCTCGTTGCCCAGGAAGAGGTAGAGGAACGGCGCCTCGTAGTGCACGGCCTTGTTCTGCCGGAGCAGATAGGTGTGCCGGTCATGGGCGTGGATCTGGATCGGCGGGTCGGTGTTGCGACGAACGGACGGCGAACCGTGGATCCAGGCCGGCTCCGGCGCTCCGGCGACCGGAGCGCCCTGGGTGAAGTCGAACCACGAGGAAACCATCGGCCCAGGCTACCGGCGGCCCGCGCGGCGGGGCAGGGCCTCGTCCCGGTCCTTGCCCTGGCCGTTGCCCCGCCACCTGTCCCGCTCGCTCGTCCCGCTCACTTGTTCCCGCCAAGAGGTTTGCGATACAAAGTTCTTGCCGAGCTCAACGGGGAGGGCCAGATGAACGGGCGACAGGAAGTCCCGAAGGACGATCGGACAGCCGGTCAGGCGACCGGTCAGGCGACCGGTCCGACAGGCGGTCAGACGGCCGGTCAGACAACCGGTCATCAGCTGACCGATCAGAGCCTGGACGTCGACCAGGTGCTCGCCCTGATCGCCGCGGAGCACGCGCACGTCCAGCGCCGGGTGCACCACGATCCCGTCCTGCTCTTCACGGTGTGGGGCGGCGCCTGGCTGATCGGCTTCGGCACCACCTACCTGGCCTACGGCCCGGACCGGGTGCTCCCCGGCTGGCTCGGTGCCGCGGTGCCCGCCGTACTGATCGTCAGCGCGCTGATCTGGTCGATCGGCTACTCGCTGCGCACCGGCCGCGGGGTCAGCGGCCCCTCGCGCACCGTGGCCGCCCTCTACGGGTGGAGCTGGAGCCTGGGGTTCGGCTGCCTGTCGGTGGTCAACACGGCGCTGATCGACCGCGGTCTGAGCTCCGACACCGCCGCGATGCTCTGGTCCTCGTCCTCGCTGCTGCTGACCGGGGTGCTCTACCTGGCCGGCGGCATGATCGGCCAGGACAAGGTCCGCTACAGCGTGGGGGCGTGGACCATGCTCTGCGCGGCGGGCGCGGTCTTCGCCGGCGTCCCGGGCAACTTCCTGGTCCAGTCGCTGGCCGGCGGTGGTGGCTTCCTCGCGCTGGCCGGGTACCACTGGTACCAGCGGGCCGGTGCGCGGCGGGCCCGGTCGTGATCCCCGAGCTGGATCCGGTCATCCACGCCCAGGCCCGCCTGCGCGTCACCGTCGCGCTGGCCGCGCTGGCGCCCGACGACCGGATCACCTTCCCGCGGCTGCAACAGCTGCTGGCCATGACCGCGGGCAACCTCTCCACCCACCTGCGCAAGCTCGAAGACGCCGGCTACGTCGAGATCACCAAGACCCACGCCCGCCGAACCCCGGTCACCCAGGTCGCCCTGACGGCCGCGGGCCGCACGGCCTTCGCGACCTACACCGCGACGCTGCGCTCGCTGCTCGACCCCTGAGCGACCCACCGGTGCACAGACCGGCCACCAGCACGCCGCCCACCGGCCCACATCCCTCCCCTCGCCTGGAGCGCCAGCCATGAGCAGCACCGCCAGCGGATCCCCGCTCCCCCGCCCCACCGACCACGTCCCGGCCGCTCCGCGCCCGGGCGGTCTCCATCGCGCCGAGCTGCGCGGCCGCGCCATCGGCAGCAGCGTCCTCGCCTTCTTCGCCTTCGGCTGGACGGTCTGCGGCACCTCCGATGTGCGCTCCCCCGTCAACACCGTCCTGCTCGCCGTCGCGGCCCTCGCCTCAATCGCCGTGATCGGGTTCGCCGTCCGCGCCGGCCGGCCGGCGTCCGACGCCCCCGAGGGCGGGGACCGGGCCCGGGGGAAGGCCGCCGGGCGCCGATTCGGACTGATCGTCACCGCCGAGTGGATCGGGATCTTCGCCGCCGTCCGCGCCCTCGACGCGACCGGGCTCCCGCACTTGATCGCCGCCGTGATCGCGCTCGGGGTCGGCATCCACTTCTTCCCGCTGGCCCGCCTGTTCAACGTCCCGGTCTACGACGTCACCGGCATCGTGCTGTGCCTGATCGCACTGGCCACCCTGCTGCTGGCGCCGCTGACCGGCTCGGACCTGCTGTGGACCCTGCTGCCCGGCCTCGGCTGCGCGCTCGCGCTCTACGCGACCTGCGCCCACGTCCTGCGCGGCGTACTCCGCTGACACCCGCTCAGTGGATGGCTCAGCGGATGGCCGTGCGCGTGGAACGGACCCTGCCCCACGGGGGTGGGCACGGTCCGTTCCGCGCGCCAGATCCGGGCCGGCCCTAGCTGCCCGACCGCTTGTCGGCGACGGCCTTCTCGGCCACCGGCTTGCCGCCGTCCGCCTGCTCGACGCCCGCCTGCTCGGCCTCGGCCTGCCCGGCGTCGACCGGCGTGCCGTCGACCGGCGTGCCGTCCGCCGGCGTGCCGTCCGCCGCGGCGTTCTCGGGCGACACGGCCGGAGCGGGCACCGCCTCAGGGCCCGCCGCCGGGGCCTCCTGGCCGGCCGCCTCGTACGCGGCCACGTGCGTGCGCACCTCCTTGAGGGTCAGGTCCAGCAGATTGGCCGTGATGTCCAGGCCGCCGAAGGCCTCCACCGCCCCGGCCACCGCCCGGCTCAACCCGGCCTGGGCCAGCGCCATCTGCTCCAGGGAGTGGTTGTAGGCGTCCAGGGCGGCGAGCTGGAGCCGGTGACGTTCTTGTACCTCGTTGCGCCGACGGAGCGCTTCCGTCTGTGGTTCTGTGATGCTCATACCCCCATGGTCTCAGCCCGGGGAGCCGTGCCGCAGCCAAAGCCACCCGCCCCTGGAACCAGGTCAGCTGAGCGGGCGTCGGTGAACCCGGCGTCAGCTATGGGCACCGTGCCGGCCGAGTGTCTCCACCGGGGTCGCGCCCGGGCGGGTCCACTGCGGCACGGGCCGACTGGTCGGGCCCCAGGTGGCGTTCCCGTCCGCGTCCGAGCGCCAGTACCAGCAGGCCTGGCCGATCGCGTGCCGGCCCTCGGGGTTGTCCTCCCACGCCTCGCCGCGGCCGTAGGGCGTCAGGTCGAGCAGGCCGAAGGACCCGTTGGCCGGTTCGTTGCCACGGCCCGTCGTGGAGTAGGTGAGGAACACCCGGTCGCCGTCGCGCAGGAAACAGGCGAGGTGCCCCATGTCTCCGCCGACCGGCGCCGCCACGCCCCGCACCGAGTACCAGGGCTGGGTGTAACCCATGAACTCGACGTAAGCGGCCACCTCCTGCCACGGGCCCGAGGTCAGGACGGCGAACGAGACGCCCCGGGCGCTGAGGTAGACGGCGTCCTTCAGATGCCAGACCATCATGGTGCAGCCCTCGCACTGCCCCTGGTGCGGTGCGCCGTCGTACCACATGTGCTGGTAGACGACGAGCTCCTCGCGGCCCTGGAACAGGTCCAGGAACGGGACCGGGCCGTCGGGTCCGACGACCTCGACCGTTCCGTCGATCTCCAGCATCGGCAGCCGGCGGCGGGCCGCGGCGAGGGCGTCGCCTTCGTGGGTGTGGGCCTTCTCGCGGACCAGGAGTTCGTCACGTGCGGCCTGCCAGGTGGTCAGGTCGACGATGGGCGGGCGGCCGGGCAGCGCGGCGGTCGAGTCGTCCGGGGTGGATGTCACGGTGTCCTCCATGGTGTCTCGTACCGGGCAGCGTCGCACGAGGTATCGACGGTCACCGGAACAGACGCGCGCGACCCGGCCGGATCTCCTCGCGGCAGGTACAAGGCCACCTGCTGGAAGGGCATCTGACGTACCGTCAGCAGTGTTCGGCCCTCGCCCAGGCGCGGCGCGCCGCCGCCAGATCCGCCTCGGTGTGGTCGCGCTGGGCGCCGTACAGCACGCCGTAGCCGAAGGTGTCCTGACCCAGCCGCCGGGCCTCGGCCGCGACCAGCAGGATCGCCTGCTCGGTGACCACCGCGTCCTGGTAGCTGCCCAACGGCTGCTGAATCGCCTTCAGCTCGCCCGCCATCCGCCGCCCGCCTGCCCCGAGCGCCGGGTAGAGGCACTCGGCGGCGTACCGGGCCCGCTTGGCCGCCTTGCGGGCCTGGTGCACGACCTCGTCGCGCTGCTCGCCGGGCGGCTGGGCGAAGGCCGCGCGCAGCCGGCGTCCGGTGCGCCGGCACTCGCGCCGCAGCGTCCGCCGGGCCGCCGAACGCCCGGTCGCGGCGTGCTCGCGCAGCGGCGGCCGGTCGGCGAAGCGTTCCAGGCTCTCCAGCAGGCGGCGGTAACGCGGGCCGTCCAGCACCGCGAGCACCTCCGCGTGAGCCCGGCGGTAGCGGTGGGCGAACCACCGTTCCAGCAGGGCGCGCAACTCCCCGTCACCTGCCGGCAAGGGCAACTCCGCTGCCTGGGCGGCGAGTCGGGCACCGGTGACCTCGGCGTCCCGGGCCCGGCCGAGCAACCCGCCGAGCCAGCGCAGCTCTTCGCTCAGCCGGTCGGTGCGCCGCCCGCGCAGCAGTCCGCGGTGGGCGGTCAGGGCGCTGCGCAGGCGCCGCTGGCTGATCCGCATCTGGTGCACGGCGTCCGGCTCGTCGAGCCGGACGGCGAGGTCGAGGGCGACCAGCCGCTCGGTGTGCCGGCGCAGGTACGCCGCCAGCGCCGCGGCGGTCGCCCCGCCACCCGCGCTCTTGCCGCCACCGCTGCCACCGTCGCCGCTACCGCCGTCGCCGTCGCTCAGCAGCCGGGCGAGTTCGGCGCGTTCGGCACGTTCGACGCCTTCGACGCCTTCGGCGCGTTCGGTACCGTCCGCGACGGGCCGCAGCCCCTGCCCGCGCAGCGCCCGCTCGACCGCCGCCGACAGCTCCGCGCCGCCGTCCACCAGCGTGAGGCCGGTCCGGGCCCAGCTCCGCCGACCGCCGGCCGGCCGGCCCTTGGGCAGCGCCCGGGCCGACACCCGGTACCCGAGCAGCTCGGCCAGCGTGCGGCCCCGGCGGTCCAGCAGCAGCGCGCGACTGCGGACGGTCCGCAGTCGGGCCACCGCGACCAGCTCCCGCCCACGGGTGCGGGCCCGCACCAGCGCCGCCAACCGGGCGGGTACCGCGCCCGGTGCGCCCGGGTCGAGCGGCAGCGTGATCTCCCGGGGGTCGCCGTCCTGGTCCGGTACCACGAGCCGCCACCCGGCCTCGTCGCCACTGGTGCGGCACCGCAGCGTGCCGCACTGGCGCAGCAGGCGCAGGTCGGCGGTGTCGTAGTAGACGTCGACCAGGTGCTGCGGCGGCGCGGGCTCGACGGTGGCGACGCCGGGCAGCTCGCGCGGGCGCAGCCCGCGCGGGCGCAGCCCGCGGTCGGCCGCGCCCGTGAAGAAGCACTCGTCCGCTCGGTGCACAGTGGCCATACGCCTACGATGCGCCTGCCCGCCGCCGCGGCGCATCACCTCGCGGCCCACGGGTTGCGGGGAATGCCGGTCGCACTGCCGGAGCAACCCGTCACGTTCCGTGCTCCCTGGGGCGGCCGAACGGGCGGACGGCCGCCTGGTGCATCATGATCACGTAGCGACGGTTACCGCGACGGGGGAAGACATGGCGGCCACGCAGACCGGCGGACTGATCATCTTCTTGAACGGAACGTCGAGTTCCGGCAAGTCGAGTATCGCGAAGGAACTGCTCACGGTCCTGGACGAAACGTACTTCCACTTCCCGGTGGACGCGTTCCACGCCATGCGAGCCCGCAAGCAGTGGACCCCCGACGAGCTGCGCACCGTGCTCAAGCACACCTGGACGGGGTTCCACCGCGCGGTGGCCGGGATGGCCGCCGGGGGCAACAACGTCGTGGTGGACCACCTCTTCAGCGAGCCCTGGCGGTTGGACGACTGCCTCGGCCTCTTCAACCCCGCGGACGTCGTCCTGGTCGGCGTGCACTGCCCGCTGGAGGAGCTGGAGCGCCGCGAGCAGGACCGCGGCGACCGACCGCCGGGGCTCGCCGCCCGCCAGATCGGGCCCGTCCACGCCCACGGCAGCTACGACATCGAGTGCGACACCAGCGTCAGCAGCCCGCTCGACTGCGCCCAGCAGATCAAGGCCTTCCTGCCGCACCGGCCCACCCCCACCGCCTTCGAACGGCTGCGCTCAGCACGGCTCCAGAGCCGCTGAGGCCGGACGGACCACCGCCCGAACCCGGCCACGGCGCTTCGGGTCCGCTGCTAGATTCCTCATCATGAGCGAGCAACTGCCCAGCGGCGGTGTCGAGCTGTCCCCTGAGGAGATCGAAGCCCTCGACGCCAGGTGGGCGTCCTGCTGGACCCCGGCGGAGGTCGCACAGCGATTGGCCGGGATCGGCACGCCGTGGTTCGTGACCGCGGGCTGGGCGCTGGACCTGTTCCGCGGCAGGCAGACGCGCGCGCACGGGGACGTCGAGATCGGGATTCCGGCCGCGAACTTTCCCGAGGTCCGCAGCCGCTTCCCCGGATACGTCTTCGACGCGGCGGGCAGCGGCCGGATCTGGGAGGACGCCGCACCACAGGTGCTGGCCGCCGTCCATCAGACCTGGCTGCGCGATCCGGACACCGGCAACTACCTGCTCGACGTGTTCCGCGAACCGCACGACGGCGACACCTGGATCTGCCGCCGCGACGAGCGGATCCGGTTCCCGTACCGCGACATCATCCACCACACCCAGGACGGCATCCCGTACCTGGCGCCCGAGCTGGTCCTGCTCTTCAAGGCCAAGCACGTCCGCCCGAAGGACCAGGCCGACTTCGACGCGACCATCCCGCACCTGACCGCGGCCCAGCGCGAGAGCCTGGCCGGACTGCTCACCCGCGTGCACCCGGGCCACCCCTGGCTCGCGGAGCTGTAGGGCTCCCAGCCCCCTCCAGCCCCCTCCAGCGGCCTCACCCGGCCTCACCTCTGGCCGAGCAGCTCCGTCCGGCGGGCCAGCGCCCAGGTGCGCTCGGTCTCGATGTCCGGCACGAACTCCCGCTCCAGGAAGGTCGACCAGGGCTGCACGCCGAGCGGGCCCAGCCGGGTGATCCGGTCGGTCTCCCAACGCTGCAGCCGGGCCAGCGCGTCCAGCACCTCGGCCGGGTCCGCGCCGTAGGCGGCGCACAGCAGCCGCAGCCGACGGGCCAGCGGCGCGCCGTCCGGGCCGTACCCCGCCCGGCGCTGACGCTCGGGCGAGCGCAGCGGCACGCCGTACCAGGCGAGTTGGGCCAGGTCGTCGATGGCCTCGCCCGGGACGGCGAGGTCCCAGTCGATGAAGCCGACCAGCCCGTCCGGCGTCCACACCGAGTTCCAGGTGCCGAGATCGCCATGACGCATGATCAGGCCGGGCCGCCAGGGCACGTCGCCGCCGGCCCACACCGCCTGCGGCGAGGGCCGGAAGTCGCGGACGGCCTCGTGGTAGTCGCGCAACCAGCGGCCCAGCGCCACCACGCCCTCGTCCGCGAGCAGCGCCGAGGGCCACGGCGAGGAGCCGATCTCGCCGTGCAGCAGCGACAGCACCTCCTCGCCGTCCTCCGGGCCCCCGCCCAGCACCCGGGGCACACCGGCGAAGCCGACCCGCTCCAGGTACCGCAGCAACTCGCCCACCGCGGCGCTCCACTCGCGCCACGGCCGCCGGATGGACTCCCCCTCGCGTCGCACCAGGGACAACCCACCCTGCACCGACTCACCGTCTTCGATCACCGGCGCAGCCTAGTGGGACCAGCTCGGCCGCCCGTAGCGGTTTTCCCGCCCGCGCACAGCCGGCCGGTCGGCCCGTCGGTCGGCCGACCGGCCGTCGGTAAAGTACCCGCATGATCGAACTGGTGATCTTCGACTGTGACGGCGTCCTCATCGACAGCGAGCGGCTGGCCGTCAAGGTGGACGCGGTGGTGCTCGCGGCGCTGGGCTGGCCGATGAGCGAGGAGGAGATCGTCGAGCGCTTCGTCGGACGGTCGCACGCCTCGATGACCGCCGACATCGAGGCGCACCTGGGCCGGAGCCTGCCGCCGGACTGGGACGCGGAGTTCAAGCCGCTCTACGACGAGGCGTTCGAGCGCGAGCTGACACCGGTGCCCGGCATCGTCGAGGCGCTGGACGCGATCGACCTCCCCACCTGTGTGGCCTCCAGCAGTGCCCACGCCCGCCTGCGCCGCACCCTGGGTCTGACCGGCCTCCACGAGCGCTTCGCCGGCCGGATCTTCAGCGCCGAGGAGGTGACCCACGGCAAGCCCGCCCCCGACCTCTTCCTGCACGCGGCCCGCCGGATGGGCGTGGACCCGAGCGCCTGCGCCGTGATCGAGGACAGCCACTACGGCCTCACCGCCGCCCGCGCCGCCGGCATGCCCTCCTTCGGCTACTGCGGCGGCCTGAGCCGCGCCGACCGCCTCGCGGGGCCGGGCACCGTGGTCTTCGACGACATGCGCAAGCTGCCGGAACTGCTGACCGCGGCCGCGGGCGGCTGGGCCGGCCCCGAGGCCGCCTGACCGGCGACGCCTCAGGTACCCGACCGCCTCAGGTACCCGACCGCCTCAGGCGCCCGACCGCCTCAGGTACCCGACCGGGCCAGGTCCGCGCGGGTGGCGTGGGTGTGGATTCTGGTGGCGTAGGTGGGCCAGATGTCGGGGTGGAGGAAGTGGCCGAGGGTGGGGAAGGTGGCCAGGCGGGCGCCGGGGACGGCGGCGGCGAGGGCGCGGGCGGCGGTGGGCCGGACCAGGGGGTCCTGGTCGCCGTGCAGGATCAGGGTGGGGGCCGTGATGTCGGCCAGCCGGCCGCCGTGCCACTTGGCGCCGACCTGGCGGCTCTGTGCCTTCGGGTCGCGGAAGCTGACCACCCCGTGGGCCGCCTCCTTGGCGGCCAGCTCGCGGAAGGTGGCCGCGTCCCGGCTGTCGAAGGGGCGACCGCGCGGGGCCATGGTGCGGCCGATCAGCTCGGCGAAGGCGAGGTCTGCGTCCGGCCCCTCGGGGTAGCGCAGTCGGGCGAACCGGGCGACCGTGCTCAGGCGCAGGTGGCGCAGCACGCCGAGGCCGCGGGCGTCGCTGGGTACCGCCGAGGAGGAGGTCAGGCTGCGGACCCGGTCCGGGTGGCGGATCGCGATGCGCTGGGCCAGCAGACCGCCCATCGAGTGGCCGAACAGGTGGGCGCTGGGCCAGCCGACGGCGTCCAGCACCGCGATCGCGTCGTCCGCCAGGTCCTCGCCGCTGTAGGCGGGGGCCTGCCCGCGCAGCAGGGCGGCGATCGGGCGCCCGCCGGGCTGGTCGGGCAGGTGGGTGGACTCGCCCGCGTCGCGCTGGTCGTAGGCCACCACGTGGAAACCGCGGCCCACCAGCTCGGCCACCAGCCCGTCCGGCCACCAGAAGCGCGAGGCCGCCAGGCCCATCACCAGCAGCAGCGGGTCACCGCCTGAGCCGCCGAGGTCCTGGTAGGCGATCTCGATGTCACCGTGCCGTGTGAAGCGCGTCATCGCTCATCCCTCTTTCGCATACAGCGTTCGCGAACACTGTATGCGAAAGAGGGGACGGCTGCCACCACCCAGGGCCGGGGAGTGCTGCGAAGTCCTACCGCGCCAGCGGCTCGTCCGACGGATCGGCATCCATCGGGCCGAACCGCGCCGCGTAGTCGCACAGCGCGGCACGGTGGGTCTGACCGGTCTTGGTCAGCAGGCTCGCCACGTGCTTCTCCACCGTCCGCGGCGAGATGTACAGCCGCCCGGCGATCTCCTGGTTGCCCAGGCGCGGCCCGAGCAGCAGCAGCACCTCGTACTCACGTGCCGTCAGGCCCTGGCGGCGCAGCTCCGGCGGCACCCGGTCGGACCCCGAGCGGCGCTGCGGGATGGTCGCACCGGCGCGGCGCAGCAGGTCGCGGCAGGCGCTGGCGACGGCGGGGACGCCCGCGCCGTGGAAGTACTCCTCCGCCGTGCGCAGCCAGGGCACCGGGTCGCCCCAGCCGTCGGCCAGCGCGGCCTCGGCGACCAGCCGCAGGCCCAGGTGGCGGGCCATCAGGAACGGTGCGGCGGCCTCGCGGGCCTGGGCGACCGCCCGCTCGGCCTCCTCGGTCCGGCCCGCCCGGCCCTGGTGCACGGCGTAGGCCAGCCGTTCGAACTGCCGGTTCCAGAGCAGTCCGGCGCCCGGGTCGGCCCGCACCAGCTCGTGCTCGGCCTCGGTGGCCCGCCCGGTCAGCGCCCGCAGCAGCGGGCGCAGTCCGTAGCGTCCGTTGAAGTAGAAGACGGTCGGGTTCTCGTCCTCCCAGGCGCGGGCGTTGTCCATCTCGATCAGCGCCTGCTCGCGGTCCTCCTCCAGCAGCGAGCACATCGCGCGGCAGTGGCCGAAGACCAGCGGCATCTTGAGCGAGCGGTCGCCGTCCCAGCGGTGGAACTCGGCCAGTTGCTGCTCCATCTCGCGGCGGCGGCCCTGGTGCGCGGCCAGGGCCGCCCGGGTGAGCAGCACGTACTGGTGGTTGTCGACGTGGCGCAGCCGGGCGGTGGCGCCGGCGCAGCGGTCGGTCAGCGCCCGGGCGGTGGCGTACTCGCCGCGGAAGACGGCCTGGCTGGCCATGGTGGCCTCGGCGGTGTGCACGAGCACGATCGCACCGAGCTCGACCGCCGCGCGGTGGGCGCGGGCCAGTTGCTCGCCGGTGCCGTTGCGCATGAACTCGTTGGCGCCCAGCCGCAGCAGCGCGTCCAGCCGCCAGGTGGTCAGGCCGTGCTCGGTGGCCAGTGCGAGCAGCCGCTCCAGGCAGGCGTCCGCACGGTCGAAGCCGTGCCGCCGCTCCAACAGCGCGAGGAACTGCAGGGCCTGGCAGGCGACTTCCGGCAGACCGGCCCGTTCGGCGTCGTCGGCCGCACGGCGGGCCAGCCGTTCGGCCTGGTTGGTCCGGGCCGGCCCGGCCTCCGCCTCCGCCTCGCTCGCCGCGCCGGTCCCGCCCGGCTCGCCCGCCGCACCGAGGCCGGCGAGGACCAGGTTGGCCTCCACCACGTCCAGCGCCGGGGTGATCGAGGCGCTGTCGAACCGGCCGAGCAGGCGCCGCACCAGCGCGACCCGGGCGGCGGCCTCCTCGTGGCGCAGCGCCGAGACCGCGCCCCAGGCGAGCCGGGTGTGCAGGGCCGCGGCGCGGGCGTCGTTCAGCGCGCCGGGGCCGGTCAGCGGGAGGGTATCGGCCAGTTGCAGGGCCCGGTCCAGCCGACCGGTCTCCACCAGGGTGTAGACCAGGACCTCCAGCACCGTGCCGGCGTCCTCGCCCGGCCCCGTCCCGGACATCAGCGTGTGGGCGTGCTCCAGCAGCGAGACCGCCGAGGTCACCGCGCCGTCCCGGAGCGCGGCCTGGCCGGCCTGGGCGAAGAGCAGCGCGGCGCCGCGGGTGTCACCGGCGGTCAGCCGCAGCACGGCGACCTGCTGGCACCAGTCGCCGGGCAGTCCGGGGTAGGCCTGCTCCACCGCGGCCGCGGCCCGGACCGCGATGGCGGCGCGCTCACCGGGCAGCAGGTCGGCCAGCAGGGCCTCGGTGGTCAGGGCGTGCCGGAACTCGTACCAGTCGGCCACCGGGCCGCTGGGCGAGATCAGTTGGGCGTCGATGCCGGCCCGCAGGTGGACCAGCAGGCTGCGGTCGTCCAGGCCGGTCACCAGTTTGAGCACCGGCACGGCGAAGCGCCGGCCCAGCACGGCCGCGGAGTGCAGCAGTTCGCGGCCGACCGGGCTGAGCCGGCCCACGCGCTGGGCGACGCTGTGCACCACGGTGGCCGGGACGTCGATGGACAGGTCGCCGCTGACCCGCCAGCCGTCCGCGCCGCCGCGCAGCACGTTGGCCGCCACCATGCCGCTGAGCAGTTCCTCGACCACGAAGGGGTTGCCCTCGGAGTCCTGGACCAGCTTGTCGGTCAGCGGCTGCGGGAGCTGCCCGGCCCCGGCGCCCAGGCAGGACTCGGCCACCAGCCGCACCTGGTCGGGCGTCAGCGGCCGCAGCTCGGCCAGCACGGCGCTGCGTCGCCGCCCGGAGGCGCGGGCCAGGTCGTCGGCCGCCCCGGCCCCCGGGCGCAGCGTGACCAGCAGGAAGACCGGCAGCCCGGCGAGGTTGTCGACCAGGTACTCGATCACCGAGAGGGTCTCGGCGTCCGCGTCGTGCAGGTCCTCGATCACCAGCAGGCAGCCCGGCTCCTGGCCCGAACTCGGATCGCGGCCGACCGCGGCCAGCAGCCGCAGCACCGCCTCGGCCGTCTCGACCAGCGAGGTGGTCTGATCGGGCGGGTTGGCGCCGCGCCACTCGGGCACCAGGCCACTCAGCGCCGAGCGGTAGGGGGCCAGTTCGGGGTCCTGGGGCGGGCCGCCGATCCGGAACAGCGAGAGCAGGGCCTCGGCGATCGGGCGGAACGGCATGGCGGCGCCGACGGCGCTGCTGCGCCCGCGCAGCACCGCCAGACCGCTCGCCACCGCGCGGAACGCGCTCTCGGAGGCGAGCCGCGACTTGCCGATCCCCGCGTCGCCGAGCAGGAAGACGGCACGGCCCGCCCCCTGCCGGGCGGCCCGCAGGGAGGCTTCGACGAGCGCGAGTTCCTCGTCCCGCCCGACCAGCACGGGCGATGTGGTCAGCATGGCCGGAGGCTATCGCCCGACTCTGTCATTCGCCATGGTGGGTGTCCCGGCCAATCGGACAGCTGAGGTGGAGAGCGTCCGGGGACCGATCCCCGCCCGGGTTCCCGGACAGGGATCCGGACGGGGATCCGTCAACGGCCTGCGGCCGGTGGCGGATGATCAGCTGGGTGATCGTCAGGGGTGGTCAGCATGGGGTGGTCAGCAGGGCGCGATCAGCCGAGGGTGGTCCCCAGCAGGGGGCGATCCACCGAGGGTGATCGATCGTCAGGGGCTCGAAACACTGGTCCCGATCGGCACCAGGGTGTAGCCGTTGCCCCGGCCACCCGTGGCGGAAGCGTCCAGGCCCGCCAGCAGGGCCGCCCGCCGGCCGGAGCGGGAGTGCTCCTCCAGGGTGATCTCGCCGGCCGGGTGGGCGTGGGCGGCACCCGTCCGGGCCTCCGGGTCCTTCCAGTACCGGACCAGTTCTTCGACGTTCAAGGCTTTCCTTCCCGTGGGCAGCCGCGCGGCGGGGTCGAGCCGCGCTGGTGGCCGTACGGCGTGGTGATGGTGACGCACGGCCAAGTCAGGTGGTGGCGGTCGGGTAGGTGGATGGTCGGACAACGGAACAACGGCCGCACCGGTGGTGGCGGTTCACCGTAGTTCACCGTGGTGGCTCACGGCAGTGGTGCACCGTGGTGGCTCACGGCGGTGGCGACTGGAGCAGCAGTGCCGAGGGTATCCGAGCACCGAACCCGAGCCGAAGCAGCCCATGGCCGATTCCCGCCAGGCCGTTGAGCAGCCCGGGACTGCTGACCCGGTTGGGCGTGCCGCACTGCGGGCCGAGCCGGTCCAGCGAGGAGAGCAGCGCGCCGGCCCGGGCGACGGCGGGACCGGCCATGGTGCGGCCGTCCGGCCCTGCGGTGAGCAGCAGTTCGAGCGAGCCCAGTTCGCCGTGGCACAGGCTGTGGTTGGGCAGCGGTCCCTGGTCCGTCAGCGCGGCGACGGTGCGCTCGACGAAGGCGGCCAGGCCGGGCGGCGGGGCGACGGCCCGGCTGTCGGCCACGGCCAGGGCCAGGCCCGCCGCGCCGGTGCACCAGCCCGTGACCGAGGGACCCCCCGTCCCCTCCCCGCTGCCGCCCGGGCCCTCGCCGCGGCCCGCCACCGCGCGGCCCGCCGGCGGCGGACCGGTGCGCGGACGGCCGGTCGGACGGCCGGCGGGGTGACCGGTCGGCGGGTGAGCGGCCCGGCCCGCGGCCGCGTGGCCGGCCACCGAGTGGGCCGCGATCGCCCGCTCCAACTGCCGCAGGCCCAGCTCCGCGTACTCCTGGCCGCCGCCCGCCGCCGCGAACCGCAGCAGCGCCCAGCCCACGCCGGCCCGGCCGCTGGCGAAACCGCTCGCGAAACCGCCGGCGGAACCGCTCGGGGCGCAGCTCTGGGCCGGCAGCGCGGCCAGCCGCCAGGCGCAGCGCTCCGCGGTGTCGAGCGCCAGCGGCACCCCGCTGGTGCGGTGCACCGCGACCATCGCCGCCAGGCAGCCCGCCAGCCCGGTCAGCACGCCGTACTCCTCGCCGGGCCAGGCCCCCTCCCCCGTCCGCTCCCGGCAGTCCCCGGACCGGTCGCCGAGGTCGGCGGAGAGGGCGGACTCCACCGTACGGGCCGTCAGCAGCACCGCCTGCTCGGTCCAGCCGGCGATCTCGGGGGCGTCCAGCAGCCCGGACAGCTGGCTGAGGGCGTAGGAGATGCCGCCCAGCCCCTCGAAGCCGCCGCTGCCGACCGCCGCCAGGTGCTCCGGGTCGGCGGCCAGCGCGGCCAGCACCTCGGGCACCGGGCGCAGCGCCCGCCGGGCCACGGCGGCGTACCGCTCGATCCCGGTCAGGTCGGCGAGCTGGGCCAGGAAGAGCGCCGTGCCGCAGTAGCCGTTGGCCAGGCCGGCGCCCTGCGGCATCACCGCCCAGTGCCGGTCCTCGATCGGTTCCAGTGCCAGCCAGTTGACCCGGCGGCCGTCGTCGTGCGCCCCGGTCAGGATCTGGTCGGCGATGCCGCAGGCGGCGGCCAGCAGCCGTTCGGGGTCGGGGACGGTGCCCTCCTGGCGGCCGGTCAGCGGTGTGCCGGGCCGGTGGGCGTCGCCGTCCGAGCGAGTGGCCAGCGAGGCGCGGATGATCCACTCCTGGTCGTAGCGGTCGGTGCGGCTCATCGCGTGCAGCTGGGCGGTCACCCGGGCCAGGCCGCTCTCGGCGAACGCGGCGGCCATGGTGACCCCGCCGATCGCGGGCCGCGCCGCGGCGGGGCGGCAGGTCAGCAGCGGGATGTCGCCCGCCCACAGCTCGGCCAGCTCGGCGCCGACCAGCGGCCAGCGGGCCTGGTCCCCGGCCGACTCGCGCCACAGCAGATCGAGCAGCCGGTCCCGGTCCAGCGCGTCGCGCAGCACGTCGGGGTGGGTCGACTCGTCGAGCAGGGTGGCGTAGCGCAGGGTGTCGCGGACCACCACCCGGGTCCGGTCCTCGGCGAAGATGGCCAGCAGGCCGCCGGGGCCGGTCAGTTCGCCGCGGTGCGCGCTGATCGTCTCGTAGCCGGCCCGGAACCCGGCCAGCAGCGGCTCGGTGAAGGTACCGGGGTCGGCGTCGGTGCCGTTCCAGCTGGGCCGGTTGTCGGCGCCGCGGAACATCGACGGGCCCCGGACCAGCAGCATCTCGTCGGTGCCGGGCGCCTGCCAGCCCACCGCGTCGGCCGGCAACGGGCGGCCCTTGTCGCCACCGAGCCCGGAGACGTCCAGCGCGCCGCGCTCGCCCACCCGCAGGTGCGGCAGCAGCGCGATCCGGTAGACCGAGCGGTGCAGGGCGTGCAGCGCCGGGTCGCCGTCGGCGGTACCCGCCGGGGTCAGCGCGGGGTGGAAGAGCGTCTCCAGGTCGACCAGCACGGGCTGGTCGGCGCAGGCGATCAGGTTCTCGTAGTGGACGTCGGTGCCGCCGAGCGCGTGCAGCAGCGCGAGCAGCGCGCCGGTGCGGTAGTAGAAGCTGTCCAGTTGGGCGGCCCAGGTGCAGGGCGCGGCGGCGGCGTACTCCAGCCAGCCGTAGCCGGGCCGCTCCAGCAGCCGGAGCACCCGCAGATCGACGTTGGGCAGCCGGTCGTTGAGCCAGCGCAGCGCGGTGTTGAAGTGCCCGTGCACGGCCTGGGGCCGGGGCTTGTAGACCAGCCGGTCGCCCGAGGCGAAGCGCAGCAGCGCCACCGCCCGGCCCCCGTCGTGGCTGTCGCCGGCGCTCAGGTCGATCTCGGTCAGCGCCCCGGGGTTCCGGCCGCCGAGCAGGGTGGCCACCAGCTCGGCGCGGTCGGCCCGGAACCGGTCGAGCAGCTCGCGCCAGGCCGCGACGGCGTGTCCGGCGCGCTGCGCCAGCAGGCGGGCCAGCACGGGGTACTCGGTGAGCAGCGCGGTCAGCCCCGCGCGCTCGCCGCTGCGGTGCACGAAGTCGGCGAAGCGGCGCTCCGGGGTCTCGCCGACCAGGCGGTCGCTGACCCGCAGCACGTTGAGTTCCAGCACCAGGGTGCGCCGGGCCAGGTGGACGAGCCGGCTGCTCAGCTGAACGCGGAAGCAGTCCCCCAGGGCCCGCAGATCGGCGACCGACGCCAGGCCCGCCGCGCGGGCGGCGCCGATCAGCTGGTCGGTGGCGTCCTCGGTGAAGGGGGCGAGGATCGCGCTGAAGCCCTCGTCCCAGGTGAACTCGCTGCCGCCGGCCGGCAGCCGGGCCGGGGCCGCGGCGAGCACCCGTTCCACCGCCTCGGCCCAGTCGGGCCGCTCCAGCCGGGCGGCCAGGGTCTCGGGGGCCTCGGCGAGCAGGGTACGCAGCCCCTCCTCGTCGAGGCCCACCTCGCCCAGCCGGGCGGCGAACAGGCCCGGCTGGGCGAAGTCCGCGCGCCACCGGCTCAGCCGCCGGTTCGCCCGTTCCGCCGGGTCGGGCGACCCGCCGTGCTGCCCGGACGGCGGCCCGCAGCGCAGCCGCTCGGTGAGTGCCACGCCCCGCACCCACCAGGGTGTCTCCTGTTGCGCCGTGCTGTCGGCCGTCCCCGCCTCGGTCATGCCCCTGAGCATGCCATCGTGCCGGTGGGGCGACATGGGGGGCGGCCCCCATATTTGCGACAGCGCACCCAGAGCACGCGCTGCGCCGGTGAGAGCCGCCGGGTGCGGTGGCGGGAACGGGGACGGGGGCGGGAACGGGAACGGGGACGGGGACGGGGGCGGGAACGGGAACGGGGACGGGGGCGGTGGCGGGAACGGGGACGGTGACGGCGGCGGTGACGGGAACGGTGACGGCGGCGGCCGGTGCGGGGCGGCCGGGTGGTCGTGGCACATTCGGCTGAATTTGCCCGGTGACGCGAGCATGATGAGGGCGGGCACCCATCTGCCGTCCTTGGACCGAACGTTCGGTGGGTGCCGGACAACTGACGGACGGTCCGCTGCCGAAAGGGGCTCCCTCTCCCATGAACGCCAGTACGCCGCAGCACGCCGCCGATCCCCTGGCCGGTCCCGCGCCCGACCCCGCGCCGCCCTCCGCCCCGCGGCCCGGGCGGCCGGGCCCGGCCGCCCGCCGGGTCGCGGTGGTGGGCGCGGGCGCCGCGGGCACGCTGACCGCCGCTCAGCTGCTTCACGGCGCCGCCGAGCGTCGACTCCCACTGGAGGTCTGGCTGATCGACCCCGCCGAGACCGCCGGCCCCGGCGTCGCCTACGGCACCGAGGACCTGCGCCACCTGCTGAACGTCCCCGCCTGCGGGATGAGCGCCTTCCCCGACGACCCCGACCACTTCCTGCGCTGGCTGGCCGCCTGGGAGTCCTGTCCGGCTTCGGCCGACGGCTACCAGCCGTACGACTTCGTCCCCCGGCACACCTACGGCCGCTATCTCACCCACGTGCTGCGGCAGGCGGTCACCACGGCCGACGGCTACGGCCGGCTGCACCACGTGCGCCAACGGGTGGTGGACGCCGCCGCGCTGCCCGAGGGCGTCGAGCTGAGCCTGACCGACGGGGAGCGGGTGAGGGTGCAGGCCGCCGTGCTGGCGCTCGGCCTGCGCGCGCCGGGCCGGCACTGGGCGCCGGCGGCGCTGGGCGAGCATCCCGCCTTCGTCGCCGACCCCTGGGCGCCCGGGGCGCTCGCCGCGGTGCCCACGGAGGGCGAGGTGCTGCTGGTCGGCACCGGGCTGACCATGGCCGACACCGCCATCTCGCTGGCCCGCCCGGGCCGGGTGGTGCACGCCGTGTCCCGCCACGGCCTGGCCCCGCACGGCCACCGCGCCACCCCCGCACCGGCGTTGGACGCACCGGACGGTCTCACGGCAGCGGCCGGACTGACCGGGCTGCGCCGCGTCGTCCACCGGCACCTGGCCCGCGCCCGCCGCGACCACGGCGACTGGCGTCCGGGCATCGACAGCCTGCGCCCGCACACCAGCGCTCTGTGGCAGTGCCTGTCGGAGGCCGACCGCGCCGACTTCCTGCGCGAGGACCTGCGCCAGTGGGAGGTGCACCGCCATCGCCTGGCGCCCGCCACCGCCGCCGCCCTCGCGGAGCTGCTCGACCAGGGCCGGCTGACCATCGCCGCGGCCGAGGTCACGGGCGCCGAGCCCGCCGAGGGGCGGGCGGTGCGGGTGCGACTGAGCGACGGCCGGCTGCTCACGGCCTCCGCCGTGGTCAACTGCACCGGCGCCCCGGCCGAGCTGACCAGCAGTGACGACGCGCTGCACCACGCCCTGTTCCGGCGTGGGCTGGCCACCGCGGGCCCGATCGGCCTGGGGCTGGCCACCGCCGCCGACGGCCGGCTGCGCCCCGCCGCCGCACAGGCCCCGGCACCGCTGTGGACGCTGGGCCTGCTGCGCCGCGGGGAGTTGCTGGAGTCCACCGCGATGCCGGAGATCCGCGGTCAGGCCGCCGAGCTGGCCCGTGCCGTGCTGACGACACTGACCGCCGCCGAGCCGCCGGCGCCGCACCGCGAGCGGCCCACCCCGCCGCCCGCTCCGCAGCCACCGGTGCCGCTGGACTCCGCCGCGCGCTGAGGGCGAGGGCCTGGGGGCTGGGGGGCTGGGGGGCTGGGGGGCTGGGGGGGCTGGGGGGCTGGGGGGCTGGAGGCTGGTCCACCCGGCCGAGCCGGGCGGCTTCGCGAGCGGCCGGCTCAGCCCGCCACGGCCACCAGCCGGTAGCCGTGCCCCCGGACGGTCTCGATCAGGCAGTGCGCGCCCGCCTCGTCGAGCTTGCGGCGCAGCGCGGCGATGTAGACCTCGACGATGTTGACGTCGCCGCGAAAAGCGCTGTCCCAGACGCTGTCCAGGATCTCGGTCTTGGACAGCGCCTGGTTCGGGCGCCGGATCAGGCACTCCAGGACGCCGAACTCCTTGGGGGTCAGCCGCAGCGTGTCCCCGCGCACCGTGCAGGCGCGGGCGGCCGGATCGACCTGCAGGTCCCCCACCGCCAGCACGGCCGGCCGGGCACCGGCGCCGCGGCGCAGCAGGGCCCGCAGCCGGGCGGTCAGCACCACGTAGGAGAACGGCTTGCTGAGGAAGTCGTCAGCCCCGCAGTCCAGCGCCTCCGCCTCGTCGTACTCACCGTTCTTCGCGGTGAGCATCAGGATCGGCACCGGGTTCTCGTCCCGGCGCAGCTCCTGGCAGACCCGGAAGCCGTTCATCCCGGGCAGCATCAGGTCGAGCACGATCGCCGCGTACTGGCCGTCGCGGGCCTGTTCGAGCCCGCTGAGGCCGTCGCCGACCACGTCCACCACATAGCCTTCGGCTCGTAGCCCCCGGCTGAGCGACTCCGCGAGCCGCTCCTCGTCCTCGACCATCAGTAGGCGCACGGCCTCAGCATAGGCGAGCGGCGCGACCCCTCCCGGGGCGCGGTGATCAGCGGTGATCAGCGGTGGTCAGCGGTGGTCAGCGGAAGAAGAGCGCGAGCGCGAACACGACCAGGACGGCGGCCATGAGGAGCAGCGTACCGACCCCACTCGGCGCCCGGCCGCCGCGCCCGCCACCGCTCCACCGGTTCACCGGCACCACGGGCGGCAGGGCGTTCCCGCCGTCGTGGTGGTGATGGTGGCGGCCCCCGTGGTGGTGACCCCCGTGATGGTGCCCGCCGCCGAAATGGCCTCCGTGGTGCCCGCCGCCGAAGTCGCCGCCACCGCTGTGACCGTCCATCAGAACCTCCCTGGATAGGGCCTCTTGTCCTCAGCATGGCACTCCCGGGCGCCGGGAAGCCTCAAGGGAAGCTCTGAGTCCGCCGCGGCCGAAGCGGCCGCCGATCATCCTCGCTCTTTCTTGACCGTTCGTTCCAGATTGATCTACGCTCCCGGTATGGCCAGGACCAAGGAGTTCGATCCCGCCGCCGCGCTGCAGTCGGCCCTGGAGCTGTTCTGGGAGCGCGGCTACGAGGCGACGTCGATGGCCGACCTGGTGGAGCACCTCGGGGTCGGCCGGGCAAGCCTGTACGCCACCTTCGGCAGCAAGCACGACCTCTACCTCAAGGCGCTCGACCGGTACGACGAGCTGGTCGGCCCGCGCCTGCTGGCCGAGCTCTCGCAGCCCGGCCCGGCCCTGCCGGCGGTGCGCGCGGTGCTGCGCCGCTTCGCCCTGGAGGCGGTCGGCGAGCAGCGCGGACGCGGCTGCTTCGTGGTCAACGTGGCGGCCGAACTCGCCTCCCACGACGGCGAGTCGGCGCGCCGGGTGCTGGCGAGCTGGGACCAGCTGGAGACCTTGCTGGCCGCCGCGCTGACCCGGGCGCAGGCCCAGGGCGAGCTGGGGCCGCAGAAGGAGCCACGAGCGCTGGCGAGGCTGCTGCTGGTCCTGCTGCAGGGCGTGCGGCTGGTGGGCAAGGCCACCGGCGACGACGGCCGGGTCCGGGACGCGATCGCACAGGCGGAGTCGCTGCTCGGCTGAGGCTGCGCACAGACCGCGCCCGCGAGCCCCGCCCGTCCGGCCCGGCGTGCCCGCCCGACGCCGTTCACCCGTACCGGCGGATGGGCTCATTCAGGAACGATCATTCCAGATAGATCAGACCACAGAACGGAAACCACCACCATGACCACGAGCACCACCGCCCGCTTCACCGACCGGACCGTCCTCGTCACCGGCGGCGGCTCCGGTCTCGGCCGGGCCATCGCGCTCGCCTTCGCCGCCGAGGGCGCCAAGGTCGTCGTCGCCGGACGCACCGCGCGCAGCCTGGACGAGACCCTCGGGCTGATCGAGACCGCGGGCGGCCGGGGCCTGGCCGTGGTGGCCGACACCACGCGTCCCGCCGACGTCGAGGCGCTGGTGCGCCGGACAGTCGAGGCGTTCGGCGGTCTCGACGTGGCGGTCAACAACGCGGGGATCCTGCGCGCGGTCGGCCCGGTGGCCGAGGTCGCACACGCCGACTGGCAGGAGCTGCTGGAGACCAACGTCACCGGCGTCTGGCTGGCCATGAAGCACGAGATCGCCCACATGAAGGCGCACGGGGGCGGCGCGATCGTCAACATCGCCTCCAACCTCGGCGCCCACCGGCGGATCCCCAACCTGGTCGCCTACGCCACCAGCAAGGCCGCCGTCTCGGCACTGACCCGGGGCGCGGCGCTGGACCACATCGGTGACGGCGTGCGGATCAACGCCGTCAGCCCCGGCTCGTCCGCCACCAGCATGTCGCTGCGCCCCGGCGAGACCGAGGCGCAGCGGGCGGACCGGATGAGGACCGAGACGCCGCTGGGCCGGGTCGCCCAGGTGGCGGAGGTGGCGGCGGCCGTCCTCTACCTGGCCTCGGACGCGGCCGGTGCGGTCGTCGGCACCGACCTGGTGATCGACGGCGGCGCGGCGGCCTGACCCTTGGCGCAGCTCACCTGGCGCACCCTCACTTGGCGCCGCCTCACTCCTTGAGGGCCCCAGCCCTTGCGCCTCTCACTCCTTGACCGCCCCCGCGCTGCCGCCCCGCACGAAGTGGCGCTGGAAGACGAAGAAGACGACCGCCACCGGGATGGTGGCCAGCAGCGCGGCGGTCAGCTTCAGCGGGTACTGGGTGCCCGAGCCCAGGCCGCCGGAGACGAACTGCACCAGACCGGTGGTCAGCGTGGCGTGGTCGGCGGACTGGGTGGTGACCACGAAGTGGGTGAACTCGTTCCAGGAACCCTGGAACGACAGGACGGTGAGGGTGATCAGCGCGGGCCTGGCCATCGGCAGGATCACCGACCAGTAGGTGCGCCAGACCCCCGCACCGTCCACCCGTGCGGCCTCCTCGATCTCGCGCGGCACCGACTCGAAGAACTGCTTCATGATGAAGACGCCGACCGCGTCCACCAGCAGCGGCACGATCATCGCGGTGTAGCTGTCGTAGATGCCGAGGTACTGGACCACCAGGAACTTGGGGATCATCAGCACCACGCCCGGCACGGCCATCACCGAGATCAGCGCCACGGTCAGCAGGCCGCGGCCGGGGAAGCGCAGCCGGGACAGCGCGTAGCCGGCCAACGAGTCGAGGAACACCCGCCCGATGGTGACCACCACGGTGACCAGCACCGAGTTGCCCAGCCAGGTCATGAACGGCACGCCGTCCGAGCCGCCACCGCCGAACAGCTGCCGGTAGCCGGCCAGCGTGAACGGGTGCGGGATCAGGCTCAGCGGCGAGGAGGCGGCCTGCGGGTCGGTCTTGAAGGTGGTGGCCAGTTGGAGCAGGAAGGGCAGCAGGAAGACCAGCGCCAGCACCGACAGCAGCAGCGTACCGAGCAGCCCTGGCCGGCCGGACCAGCTGCGCCGGGCCCGGCCTCCCGGCCTGTCCCGCACGGGAGTCGGCGCGCTCATCGGCCCGCCTTCCGGGTCGGTCCGTTGCCACGGCCACGCCTGCTCCGCCCGTCGCGTTCGCGCAGCACCAGACGCTGCAGCCCGGTCATCAGCAGGATGATCGCCAGCAGTACGAAGGAGATCGCCGCGCCGGTGCCGTACCGCGCGTCCTTGAAGCTCACGCTGTAGGAGAGGTAGGCCGGGGTCAGCGTGGTGTTGTCGGGCGCGCCCTGGCTCATCACGTACACCTGGTCGAAGACCTGCCAAGTCCCGATCAGGCCAAGGGTGATGACCAGGAAGAGCACCGGGCGCAGGGCTGGCACGATGACATGGCGCAGCACCTGGCGCCGGTTGGCGCCGTCCAGCCGGGCCGACTCCAACTGCGCCTCGGGGATGTCCTGCAGGGCCGCGAGGAACATCAGCATGAAGGTGCCCGAGGTGGTCCAGACCACCAGGAAGATGATGGTGCACATGGCGATCGACGGCCCGGAGAACCAGTCCCACCAGGAGAGTCCGAGCATGCCGTGGTCGGCCAGCGCGGCGGGCGGGGCGGCCGGGTCGACCAGGCCGAGGCCGCCGAGCACCACCCAGACCAGGCCGCGCGCGTCGGTGAACCAGTTCGGCCCCTTGATACCGACCCACTTGAGCAGGCTGTTGACCGCGCCGCTGCTCTGGAAGAGGAAGAGGAAGACCGTGGAGACCGCGATCGAGCTGGTCACGGACGGGAAGTAGAACGCGGTCCGGAACAGGCCCTTGCCGCGCAGCCGCCGCTGGTTGACGGCCAGTGCCAGGGCGAGCGCGAGGCCGGTCTGGAGCGGGACGACCAGCAGCACGTAGTAGAGGTTGTTGCGCAGCGAGGTCATGAAGAGCGTGCGGGTCAGGCCGTCGTGGGTGAAGAGGTCCTGGTAGTTGCGCAGGCCCACGAAGTCGGCGGCACCGGAGAACGGGTTGGACTGGCCGTCCCAGTTCAACAGGCTGACCCAGAGCGCCATCACGACGGGCAGCACCAGGAAGAGCCCGAGGATCACCACCATCGGGCTGACGAAGAGCCAGCCCCACAGGCCCTGGCCGCGCGCCGAGGCCGGCCCGCGCCGGGCGGCGGTGGTGGCGCCGCGTCCCGGTGCCGTGGCGGCGGCCTCCGCGGTGGCCGTTCTCATCGGGCGTTTCCGCTCAGCGCGCTCTCACCGTTCTTCTGCAGGTCGGCCAGTAGCTTGGCCGGATCGCTGGTCGCCAACTGCGCGAGCGAGGTGTTGAACTGGGCCATCACCTGCCGCATGTCGGGGGCGTTCACCGGGAGTTGGGCGTAGGAGGTGCCGTCCGCCCAGGCGCTGGACTTCGGGTCCTGCTGCTTGTAGGCGGCCAGCAGCGTCTGCTTGGAGGGCATCACGCCGACCGTCCTGGCGAAGGTCAACTGATTGCTGTCGCTCGTCAGTTCGTTGATCAGGTCGACCGCGGCCGCCTGGTGCCGGCTCTTGGCGGCCACGCCCCAGCAGTCGGTGAAGTCCATGGTGCCCTTGCCGGCCGGCCCCTCGGGCAGCGGGACGAGGGTGTACGGGGTGGTCGGGTAGTCCTTGGCCATCGCACCGGCCAGCCAGTTGCCCTCGATGGTCATCGCGGCCCGGCCCTTGCCGAAGGCCTCGCCACCCCAGCCGGCGTCCAGGTCCTTGGGGAACTTCAGCACGCCGTCGGTCAGCAACTTCTTGACGTAGCCCAGGGCCTGGACGTTGCTCTGATCGCTCGCCGTCATCTTCGTCTGGTCGGCGTCGGTCAGCCAGCCGCCCGCCTGCCTGAAGAAGCCGCCGAGCTCGTTGTAGTCGGCGTTGACCGACAGGCCCGTGACGCCGCCACCGGTGAGCTTCCCGGCCACCGCCGCCAACTGGTCCCAGGTCTTCGGGTAGTCGGCGTCGGTCAGCCCGGCCTTGTGCCACAGGTCGGTGTTGATCGCCAGCGCGAGCGTCGACTGGTCCTTGGGCGCGCAGTACAGCTTGCCGCCGTAGCTGAACGCGCCGAGCAGGGTGGGGCTGTAGGAGTCGCGCTCCTTGAGCTGGTCGCCGTAGGCGTACAGGGCACCGCGCTTGGCGTAGGTGGAGAACTGGTCGGAGGAGACGTAGAAGACGTCGGGCGGATTGTCGCCGGCGAAGGCCTGGCCCAGCTGCTGGTCCATGTTCTGTGCGACGTCCACCGTGACGCTGTTGCCGGTGGCCTTCGCCCAGGCGCTGGTGGCCGCCTTGACCGCGTCGGTCTCCGCGGCGCCGGAGGTGGCGATCAGCACGGTGAGCTGCTGTTTTCCCGAACTCTGCTGGCTGGCCGCGGTTTTGCCGAAGCCCGAGGAGCAGGCCGTGGTGAGCATGGCAAGCGTCAGTCCGCCGGCCGCGAGGGGAAGAAGGGCTATGCGGCGCATGGTCGTCCTCCGAATGTCATATCCGGTGATGCGAGGGATGGGGGCGGTACGGGACCGGACAGGTCCCCGGGCGTGTCAGGCAAGCCCGGGCAGCTCCCCGGGCTTGCCTGACACGCCGCAGGGACGGACAAGCCCTAACGGAGGATGCCGCTCGTCCGTGAACTCTGGCGCACGATCAGCCGGGGCGTCAGGAGCTTCTGTTCGGCCTCTCTCCGGGGATCGGCGAGCCGGGCCAGCAGCAGGCGCACGCAGTCCAGGGCGACCTGCTCCAAGGGCTGCTCCACCGAGCTGAGGGCGGGGTCGAGCAGGGCCGCGATCGGCGAGTCGTCGAACCCGGTGACCGCCACGTCCGGCCCCGGCCGCAACCCCCGTTCGCGCAGCACGTCGTAGCAGCCGAGCGCCAGGGTGTCGCTGAGCGCCACGATCGCGGTCACCTCGCGCTCCAGCAGCACCCGGGCGGCGCGGCGGGCGTCCTCGGCGGAGTTCACCGCGGCGGCCCGCAGCCCGGTGAGCGGCAGGCCGCGCCGCTCCAGCGCCCGGCGCCAGCCGGCGGCCCGGTCCTCGCCGGCGTCGCTGTCCTGCGGCCAGCCGAGCAGGCCGATCAGGCGGTGCCCGGCGGCCGCCAGGTGCTCGGTGGCGGCTTCGGTGCCCGCCGCGCCGTCCACGTCCACCCAGTCGCCGAAGCCCTCCTTGCCCCAGGAGCGCCCGAAGGCGACGAACGGCACGCCGCTGTCGTGCAGCCAGCGGTGCCGGGGGTCGGCGGTGCGGGTGCGGTCCAGCACGAACGCGTCCACGGCCTGCTCGCGCAGGAGTTGGTCGTAGCGCTGGATCTCCTGCTCGGCACTGGCGGCGGGGAAGACCAGCAGCCGGTGGCCCACCGCGTCGGCCGCCTCGGTCAACGCGTGCAGGAAGCGGTCGTGCACCGCGTTGGAACGGCCCGCGATGCTGGGCTCCAGCGCGTAGCCGAGGGTACGCGACTCACGGCGGCGCAGCGAGCGGGCGGCCGCGTGCGGCCGGTAGCCCAGCTCGTCGATCGCGGCCCTGACCCGGGCGAGGGTCTCGGGGCGCAACAGCTCAGGGCTGTTGATCGCGTTCGAGACGGTCTGCCGGCCGACCTGCGCGTGGGCCGCGACCTCGGCCATCGTCGCGGGACGGGACCGGGGCTGGGGAGCGGTCCGTGCTTGGGCGGCCGACGGGGACTGGGAATCCCCGTACGAGGGAACGTCTTTGTCCATCTCCTGCGCCATCCGATGTTTCGGGTACGGTGTCGGTCGGATCAATTGGATCGTTCCAACTCTCCGATCGACGCTGACTGTACACGCCGCTCCCGGGAAATCAAGAAGGTCGAAGGTCCTCAGAAGATGACGCACGACAGCTCTCGCCCCAACCCGCCGGCCACTGACCATGCCACCGGCCAATCCCCGGCCACCGCAGGGCCACAGACGGAGGGTCAGCCCTTCGTGCACGACGCCCGGCTCATCCTGTGGGCACCCTCGTTCGTGGCCTCGCGGGCGGACGGCGATCTCGCGGCGGCCGTCGACGGCTTCTACCACGGCGACCGGCGCTACCTGCGCTCGCTGCACCTCACGGTCGACGGGGTGCGGCTCGCGGCGACCAACGCGGTGACCGAGGCCGCCGACCGCGCGGTCTTCGAGGCGGTGCTGCGCCAGGTCGGGCAGAGCACGGCCGACCCCGCCGTCACGCTGCGCCGGGAGCGCTCGGTGGCGCCGGCCCGCTTCACCGAGCTGATCGAGGTCACCAACCACGGCTCCCAGCACGTGGCGTGCACCCTGCGGGTCACGGCGCGGGCGGACTTCGCCGCGATGGACGCGGTCAAGGCGGGAGCGGTGCTCGCGGCGGTCCCGGCGGCCTGCGAGGGACCGGGGCTGGTCTGGACGGCAGGCGGCGACCGGCTCACCCTGACCGCGAGCGACGCCGCCACCGACGCCGCCACCGATCCGGCCATCCTTGCGGAGGGCACCGAGGGCACCCTGCTCTTCCCCCTCTCGCTGGCCCCCGGCCAGACCTGGCGCCGGGCCCTCACCGCCCGCGCCGAGAGCGGCACACCCACCCCCTTCGACCCCGTCGCGGCCACCGACCGTCCCTGGGACACGCTCGAAGTCCGCTGCGCCGACGCGGACTTCACCCGCCTGCTGACCCAGTCCGAGCAGGACCTGAGCCGTCTGCTGCTGGCCGACCCCCAGGCCCCCGGCGACCTGTTCGCGGCGGCCGGCGCACCCTGGTTCCTCACCCTGTTCGGCCGCGACTCACTGTGGACGGCGCGGATGCTGCTCCCGCTCGGCACCGGCCTCGCGGCCGGCACCCTGCGCACCCTGGCCCGCCGCCAGGGCCGGGCCACCGTCGCCGCCACCGAGGAGCAGCCCGGCAAGATCCTGCACGAAGTCCGCGCCGAGCAGCAGGAGTTGGCGGGCGGCACCCGACTGCCCCCGCGCTACTTCGGCACCATCGACGCCACCCCGCTGTGGATCTCGCTGCTGCACGACGCCTGGCGCTGGGGCCTGCCGGACGCCGAGGTCGCCGCACTGCTGCCGCACCTCGAAGCGGCCCTCAACTGGCTGACGGAGTACGGCGATCCGGATGGCGACGGCCTGCTGGAGTACATCGACGGCACCGGCACGGGCCTGGCCAACCAGGGCTGGAAGGACTCCGGCGACTCGATCCGGTTCCGCGACGGCTCCCAGGCCAAGGCCCCGATCGCGCTCTGCGAGGTGCAGGCCTACGCCCACCAGGCGGCGATCGCCGGCGCCGACCTGCTGGACGCCTTCGGCCGCCCGGGCGCCGCCCGCTACCGCGACTGGGCCGCCCGCCTCCGGGAGGCGTTCCGCCGCCGCTTCTGGGTGGCCGACGAGCAGGGCCGCTACCCCGCCATCGCGCTCGACGCCGACAAACGCCCGGTGGACTCGGTCACTTCGGGGATGGGCCACCTGCTGGGCACCGGCCTGCTCGACGCCGCCGAGAGCCGCCTGGTCGCCGACCGACTGCTCGGCCCGGGCCTGGCGGACGGCTACGGGCTGCGCACCTACGCCACCGAGAACGGCGGCTACAACCCGCTCGGCTACCACGTCGGCAGCATCTGGCCGCACGACACCGCCATCGCCGTGCACGGCCTGGCCCGGGCCGGATTCCCGGACCACGCCCGCCGACTGGCCGAACATCTGATCGCCGCCGCGCCCGCCTTCGAGGCCCGGCTGCCCGAACTCTTCGCCGGCACCCCCCGCCACACCTCCCGCCGCCCCGCCCCCTACCCCGCCTCCTGCCGCCCCCAGGCCTGGTCGGCAGCCGCCGCCGTCGCCCTGCTCCAGGCCCTGCTCGGCCTGGAGGCAGACGTCCCCGCCGGTCACCTCACCATCCGCCCCGCTGCCAACACCGCACTGCTCCCCCTCACCGTCACAGGCCTCCAGATCGCCGGCTCCCCCCTCACCGTCCAGGTCACCGCCGACGGCACGGTCCACGCCCACACCCCGGCCCCCGTGACCCTGGACCTGCCTCACCCGGAGCCGCATCACGGTGACGCCGACCGCTAGGGGCCGGCCACCCCGCTGCGGAGTTCCTGGGCCAGTTGCTCGCTGATCCGCTCGTGGGCCTGACTCATCGACCCGAGCAGCGCGTCCAGCAGAGTGCCGGACGCGCCCCGGGCCGCCGCCTCGTCGAGGCGCACACCGAGAGCCCGCAGCTCGGCACGCGCCTGCTCCTGGACAGAGGGCGGCCTGGTCAAGGACACAGGTGAAGCGTCGCGCATGCCTGCTCCTCCGCGCGTTGTGGTGTCTTCGGATCCGCCGGCACGTAGCGGACGCTGCCGGCGGTCCACTCCGTGAGAGCCCGACGGAAGCGGTCCAGGCCGAGCGCGAAGCGGCTTGTCGCGGCGTCGAGGTCGTCCTCCCGAACGGCCGTGTACAGCCACCAGAACCGGCACTCCTCAGCGCCCAACAGCACCCGGACCTGCTCCTGGGCCTCGCTTCCGGAGAGCCCTTGACCGGCCGCCAGCGCCCTTGTCGCGGTGAAGGTGTCCGCCTTGTCCGCGGCGAGGTCATTGGTCAGGAATCCGACCGTGGAGAAACTGCGGAGGAGTGACTGCACCAGGGCGTCGTTCCAGTCGGGGGTGATGCACTGCTCGGCCAGCTCGCACCACATCGCGGCGAGCAGCATCGCACCATCCGCAGGCCGGAGCGTCAGGTACTCGCGCAGCGTCGGGGTCCGCGCCGGCTGCGCGAAATCGGTCAGCTTGGCGCAGGCCGCGTGCACCCAGCCCTCCAAGTGGGCGACGTAGCGTTGCCACCAGCCGGTCGGCATCAGCTCCCGGGTGTCCCGGACCAGGTCGGCCAGCGCGTGCACGGTTGGACGGTCGACCGGCGAGGGTCGTGCGCTCCCCCCGGCCACCAGCAGGAGCGACAGGGCGAACTCACCTACCGTCTGGGGTGGTTGACCGACCATCTCGCTGTCGAACACGTCATCCACGACCCAGGTCCACACCGCCCACCGCGTGGCCAGGTCCAGCTCCGCACCACTCGCGGTCGGCCACGCGGCGAGGCAGAGGTCCACATACCCGTGCGCCAGGTAGCCGGCGGGGTCCGGGTGCAGGCGGTACTGGGTGAGGAAGGTCGCGGCACTGACGTAGAGGTCGGTGTGCCTGCGGTCGGTGATGGTCACTGGCAGACCTCCCCGGCATGGTCGAGGCACGTGACCACGGCCCAGGTCAGCCCGGCCACCGTGCGATGGCCGGCCGAGGCCGGCGGCCCCTCCGCACCACCACAGACGATGCACGCCCGCTCGTGCAACTGGTCATAGGTCAGGGGTTCGTCTGCGCACGACAGCCCAGCGGCGGGCTGCGGCGGCGCCGCAAGTTCTGCCATGCCGACGACGGTAGGGAGTAACCAAGAAGCCACTCAACGAAGTTTCACGAAATTTCGCGCAACCACTCAGCCGAGTGAGTCCACCGCCGCCAAGATGTGCGCCCGCGCAGCCTCACCGTGAACAGCCATCGAGGAGAGTTCGGCGAACGCTCGCCCGTAGTCGGCGACTTCACGAGGCTGAGTCACATTGATCTCAGCGGTCAACGTCTCGACGACGAGGTGCTGATCGTCGTACAGATAGAACGCTTCCAACGGCCACATGGTCCGTTCAGCGCCGAACGGGATGATCCCGAGCGAGACGGAGGCCAACGGCATCACGGTGAGCAGGTGCCCTAATTGACCAGCCATAGTGGCCGCATCGCCGATGCGGTGCCGAAGCACTGTCTCCTCCATGACGACAGCGAACCGGTGACCGCCTTCGTACAAGAAGCGGCACCGGGCGAGCCGGGCGGCTACCGCGGCGGACACATCATCAGGTGTTCGCTGAAATCGGGTGATCGTCTTCAGGAGGGCAGTCGCGTAGGCCGGGGTCTGGAAGAAGCCCGGCACCACGTTTGAGACGTATACTCGACTCAACTCCGCCCGCTCGTGCAGGGCGTAGAAGTTCTCCTGGACCTTCTTCATGCCGTTGCGCTGGAGCTGTCGCCACTCCAGATACATCGACTCGACCGTGCGAGCCGTCGCGATCAGGTCGTCTGCCTGGTCGCCGGCGCCGCATGCCGAACACCACGCGCGAATGTCGGCGTCCGAGGGCAGCGTTTTGGCATTGATCAGTCGGCTTGTCTTCGCCGGCGCCCATCCACATCGGACAGCCAACTCGTTGCCCCGCAGCCCTGCATCCATCATGAGATCGCGAAGACGGGCCGCTACGGCCGCCCTGGCGGCTTGAACACTGGACGAGGGAGAGATAGGCATCGGGCGCGTGGCTGTCCGATGGCGGGCGGCGGCCGGTCAGACCCGGTACTGGTCGTGAGGGGTGGCACGCGCCCACACGGCTTCGAAGGCGTCTGCCACCATCTTCACCGTTGCCGGATCCTCGTGGAACTCATGACCAGCCCAATCCCCGTCGCCAGTGAACCAGTGGAACATCACCAGCCGATCATCGATCAGCCACAGGTCGTTCCCGGGAAGCGCGAGGTCGGAGGCGAGGCGGCGGGGCAACCAGCGGACCTCTTCGCCTGCCGCCAAGTTCACGACGGTTCCCGCATGCTCGAAGCGGATGTAGTCGGTAACCGGCTCCGAGACAACGCGGGCCCGACGCATCACCACACCACGCCCAACGGTCTCTCGAACGAGCGAGACCCAGCCGCCCCAGTCCGCCATGGCGGGGTCGGCATCGGGGTGTATTCCGGTGCGCCGAAAGTGTGCGAAGTCCTCGGCTTCCTCGCCCACACCGTAGATATCGCGCATCTCCAGATGCACCGCTGTGCGATTCGCGGCCCTCAGCAGCTCACTGAAGTCCGGTACGTCCTGCGACACTGTCGCATGCCTCCCTCAACGCCGGCACCATGCGTGCCGGCACTCGGATGACCGTCTCGTGCTCGGGGATGCCGATGTCGTGGCCGGTGACCCATTCCGTGGTGCTGATCTTGGCAGTTGTGGCCTCATCGGTCCGCCAGCCCTGGATCACGATCTCGTGCCTCTCGGCGTCCACCCATACCGTGGGCGACCCTCCGCCCTGGGTCTCAGGGTCAATTCCGACGAACTGTAGGTCCATGGCAATCTCCCGCGTCAAGACGGTTTCGCGGACTTGTATGACCCTCACTCAGATGAGCGAGATGGTCAAGGCGCACGCACCCATCGGCACCTTCGCGTAATCATGACGCGACAGAGCGTCCACAGTCCAGCGGTTCGAACCTACGCGCGATCAACTTCCCTGGCCTTCGAAAACGGCAACGCCTCCGCCCAACGCTCCACTACCTCTCCCACCCGGCCCAGCGACGCGCCCACCAACGGGTGACCGGCGCGCCTGCGTGGCCTGGGCGTTGCTAGAACGGGACGGCCATGTCCGGCGCCGAGGGGGAGGATCCCGATGACCCTGAGCACGCTGCTGCCGATCACGAGCAGAATCAGCCGCACCTCATGACCGCCCTCGCCACCGCCGTGCTGCGGCTGAACGCCAAGCCGATCGACTACGCGCTGCTCGCCGCCTACTTCGTCGTGGTGCTCGGCATCGGCGCGCTGGCTCGCCGGTCGGTCTCCTCCAGCCTCGACTTCTTCCTCTCCGGGCGTTCGCTGCCCGCCTGGGTGACGGGGCTGGCGTTCATCTCCGCCAACCTGGGCGCAGTCGAGATCTTCGGAATGACCGCCAACGGCGCGCAGTTCGGCATCCCCACCGTGCACTACTACTGGATCGGCGCGGTGCCGGCCATGGTGGCGCTCGGCCTGGTGATGATGCCGTTCTACTACGGCTCGCGGGTGCGCAGCGTGCCCGAGTTCCTGCTGCGCCGGTTCGGGCCCTTCGCCCACCTGGTGAACGGGCTCAGCTTCGCGATCGCGCAGGTGCTGATCGCCGGGGTCAACCTCTACGCGCTGGCCACCGTGGTCAACCTGCTGCTGGGCTGGCCGATCTGGGTGTCGATCATCATCGCCGCGGTGATCGTGCTGGCCTACACCACGCTGGGCGGGCTGTCCGCCGCGGTCTACAACGAGGTGATGCAGTTCTTCGTGATCGTGGCCATGCTGGTGCCGCTCACCCTGGTCGGGCTGCACAAGGCCGGCGGCTGGCACGGGCTGACCGACCGGATCAAGGCGGCGAACAGCGACTCCGCCGCCCAGTTGCACGCCTGGCCGGGCAGCAACCTGACCGGGATCTCCAACGCCACGCTCTCCGTGATCGGCATCGTCTTCGGTCTCGGCTTCGTGCTCTCCTTCGGCTACTGGACCACCAACTTCGCCGAGGTGCAGCGAGCGCTGGCCGCGCGCGACATGTCCGCCGCCCGTCGCACCCCGCTGATCGGCGCCTACCCGAAGGCGCTGATCGCCCTGGTGATCGTGATCCCCGGCATGCTGGCGGCGGTGCTCTCCCCCGAGCTGGCGCGGTACAAGGCGAGCGGCGGCACGCTGGACAACGGGGTCACCTACAACAACGCGATCGAGCTGCTGATCCGCGACCTGCTGCCGTCCGGGATGCTGGGCGTGGCGATCACCGGGCTGCTGGCCGCGTTCATGGCCGGCATGGCGGCGAACGTCAGCTCGTTCAACACGGTCTTCACGTACGACCTCTGGCAGGCGTACGTAGTGAAGGACCGGCCGGACGCGTACTACCTGCGGGTGGGGCGCACCGTGACCGTGCTGGGCTGCGCCATCGCGATCGGCACGGCCTTCATCGCCCGTGGCTACAACAACATCATGGACTACCTCCAGACGCTCTTCTCCTTCTTCAACGCCCCGCTCTTCGCCACCTTCGTGCTCGGCATGTTCTGGAAGCGGACCACTCCGATGGCCGGCGGGGTCGGCCTGATCGTGGGCACCGCCTCGGCGCTGACGATCGACCAGCTGAACCGGCACCATGTGCTGCACATGTCCGGTCAGGGGCCGAGCTTCGTGGCGGCGAGCGCCGCCTTCGTCATGGACCTCCTGGTGAGCGTGGCCGTCTCGCTGGTCACCGCACCCAGACCGGACAGTGAACTGGTCGGACTGGTCTGGGCGTTGACGCCGCGCGACGGGCTCAAGGACCGGACCGCGCGGGAGGACGCGGGCTGGTACCGCAACCCGGCCGTCCTCGGGGTCGGCGCACTGCTCCTCGCCACCGCGCTCAACATCATCTTCTGGTGACACCCGCGCTTCCACCGAGCTTCCACCAAGGGGCAGCACACGATGACCTCGCCCGACGGCCTCCCTCCGAAGGCCCCCAGCAGCGGTGGCACCGGCAAGGCCGGCCTGCTCGACCTGCGCTGGATCCTCGCGATGCTCTTCACCTGCTACGGCACGGTCCTGACCATCCTGGGCGCCGCGTTCACCTCCGCCGCGGACCGGGAGCCGGCGGGCGGGTGGAACGTCAATCTCTGGGTGGGCATCGGCATGCTGGTGCTGGCCGCGGCTTTCGCCGGCTGGGCCCGGTGGCGCCCGATCCGGCTGCCGGAACCTGCGCCGGAGCCCGGTCACGGATCAGGCCCGGAGTCCGGTCGCGGATCGGGACCGGAGCCCGGTCACGGATCAGGCCCGGACCACAGGGCAAACTGATTCGTTCAGCGAACTATCAGCCAGGTCCCAGCGATCATCCAGGATCGACCGGCCCCGAACCACCGAAACCGCTGCAGCGACCGCGCCGCCTGCCGTACGCTGGCCGCGTGGGAATGGCCGCGAGCGAGCACGTGAATGAGCGACTGGGAGTCGTCACCGCACTGGTGCGTTCCTCCTTCCTGGTGAACGCGGCGTACGCCGAGTCGAGCCGGGTCCATGGGCTGACACCGCAGCAGGGGCAGTTGCTCTGCGTGCTGATGGCGCAGCCGTACGGCATGAGCGAGCTGGGCTCGGTGCTCGGGCTGGCGAAGTCGAGCCTCACCGGCCTGGTGGACCGCACCGCCCAACGCGGCCTGGTCGAGCGGGTGCCCGACCCGCGCGACGGTCGCGCCGTCTGGGTCGTGCTCACCCCGGCGGGCAGCAGGCTCGCCGAGGAGTTCTACGCCGAGACCTGCCGCCGGGTCGACCAGCTGCCGACCGGCCTCGGCGAGGACGATCGGGGCCTGCTCGCCGAACTGCTCACCCGCGTCCTGCAGGACAACCGGGTACCGGTGGTCTTCATGGATCTGGACGAGAGCCGGACCGCCTCCACTCCCGCCACTCCCCCGCGGCAGAAATCGGCTCGTTCTTTGCAAAAACTATAATCGTCACAAGTGCATCGATAGTGCCGGAGAAGATGGCATCGACGCCGCCGGAAAGCCTGTACTACGGTACAAGAATGATCAGGATCATCGAGGAACTCGACCGCTCCGGCGCCCGACTCGCCACCAGCCTGGCCGCCCTGACCGACGATCAGGTGCGCTCATCGTCCGCTCTGCCGGGCTGGAGCCGGGGCCACGTGATCAGCCACCTGGCCCGCAGCATCGACGCCTACCGCTGGCTGCTGGCGCTGGCCCGCACCGGAGTCGAGCCCGGCCCGCGGCCCGGCAGCGCCGAACTCGCCCACGCCACCGAGGCGGGTGCCGGGCGCCCGGCCGTCGAGCTGGCCACGGAGCTGCGCGAGCAGCTCGCGCGGCTGACCGCCGACGCCGCCGCAATGCCGACCGACCGCTGGCAGGTGCTGGTCAGCGCGCTGGCCGGCTGGCGGCACCCGGCCTGGTACACCCTCAACCGCTGCTGGCGGGAGCTCGAAACCCACCACGTCGACCTGGACCTCGGCTACCGGCCCGCCGACTGGCCCGCCGCCTACGTCACCTGGGCGCTGGACGACACCGCCACCGCCCTCACCGCGTGCTCCTTCCCGCTCGCCCGGATCGAGGCCCCGGACCTGCCCCGCTCCTGGACCCTGACCCCGGCCGGCCCCACCGTGACCGGCCCGGGCCACGCCGTTCTCGCCTGGCTCAGCGGCCGCGCCACCCCTGACGCCGCAGCGCTCGGCGTCGACGGCGCCCCACTGCCCGCCCCGCCCGCCTGGCCGCTGCCCGCGGTCACCTGGAGCTGAGCCCGGCCCGTTGCGTGGGCGCCCGGCTCAGCCGAAGGTGAAGCGCAGCGAGCGCACCCGGTGGTCGAAGTTGGAGGGGATCAGCACCGGCTCCCCGACCGAGCGCACGTCCGGCAGCCGGGTGAACAGCTCCCGGTACAGCGCCTTCATCTCCTGCCGGGCCAGATGCGCGCCGAGGCAGTAGTGCGGCCCGCCGCCCCCGAAGGCGAGATGCGGGTTGGGGTCGCGGGTGATGTCGAAGGCGTCGGGGTCGGTGAAGACCGCCTCGTCGCGCCCGGCCGAACCATAGAAGAGCACCACCTTCTCGCCCCGGGCCAGCCTGGTGCCGTTCAGCAGCTGATCGCTCGCCACGGTCCGGCGGAACTGGATGATCGGCGTGGCGTGCCGCAGGATCTCGTCCACCGCGCCGTCCAGGTGCCGCTCCGGGTCGGCCAGCAGCAGGGCCCGCTGCTCGGGGTGGGTGCTGAGCAGGTGCAGTCCGTGGGCGAGCGCGTTGCGGGTGGTCTCCACGCCGGCGACCAGCAACAGCGAGAAGAACGCGCCCAGTTCACGGCCCGTCAGGCCACGGCCGTCCAGGTCGGCGCCGACCAGGGCGGAGATCAGGTCCTCGGTGGGGCGCCGACGCCGCTCCCGGCCCACCTCGGCCACCACCCGCTGCAACCGGGCCAGCGCCCGCAGCCCCTGCCCCGGGATCCGGATCCGGGCCCGCAGCGGCCGGCGCACCCCGGTGTGCTCGGTGGCCTGGTCGATCTGACGCAGGATCAGTGGCCAGCGCTCCGGCGGGATCCCCATCATGCGGCAGATGACCTGGAACGGGAGCTGGGCGGCGACGGCCGGGACGAAGTCCGTGGGCCGCTCGGCGATCACCTCGTCGACGATCCGGGTGGCGATCGCGCCGATCTCCTCCTCGACCCGGCCGAGCAGGCGCGGCGTGAAGGCGCGCGCGACGATCCGGCGCATCTGTGCGTGCTGCGGGTCGTCCAGGTTGACCATCGAGTCGCCGAAGAGCAGGCGCACCCACCGGGCCGGCTCCGGCGTGGTGACGCCGGGCGCGCTGCGGAACGCCTCCGGCCGACGGCTGGCCGCGACCACGTCGGCGTGCCGCACCAGCGCGTGGAAGCCGCGCTCGCGGCGCAGCAGGCCGCTCGGGCGCTCGACGAAGTAGCGCGGCGCGTCGAGCGAGCGCAGGTGGCGGAAGGCGGCGGCCCGCTGCTCGGCGGGCAGCCGCCAGAAGGCCGGGTCCGCGAGGTCGAAGGCCGCGTCCTCCACCGGCGGCAGTGCCTCCGTGCGCAGTTGGTCCGACACTCGACCGCTCCTCAGCCCGTTCCACCGATCTGACGCAGCGTCAAACTCCGTGGGGCGCGGCCGGGCAACTGCCGCGCCCCCGGACTCACCCGTTCGAGTGGCGGCCCGGGCCGGGTGGTCCGAGGGGCGCAGCGGCTGTCAGCCGGTGGCCAGCGCTTGCAGACGGCTGTAGGCGCCGTTGAAGGTGTCCTGGTCGCCGGGGAAGGTACCGGAGTCCGCGTACTGCCAGAAGTCGTTGTACTGCTGCGCGAAGTACGGATGGGTGTAGCCGGTGCCCTCGGTGGCCTTGACGTACGCGACGCCGGCGCCGTTGCCGGCGGCCGTGGACCAGTCGACGTTGCCCTGGTAACTGGCGACGTCCAGTCCGCCGGTCCGGGTGACCAGCGGCCGCGCGCCGCCGGTGCCCACGCCCTCGTGGGCGGCGATGGTGGAGCCGGCGTGGTCCTGGTCCGGATGGCTGGGCTGGAAGCCGCGCCCGGGCCGGAGGTCACTCCCGCAGCCCCAGCGCCGACCGCTCCCGCGGTTCCAGGGCCTGCTCACTCCCGCAGGCGGCGCGCGACCTCGCCCAGCGCCTCGGCGACCGCCACCAGCTGCTCCCGGTCCAGCACGTCGATCAGCGCCGCCCGCACCGCGGCCACGTGCCCGGGCGCCGCCGCCCGCAGCGCCTCCTGGCCCGTCTCCGTCAGATAGGCGACCACCCCGCGCACGTCACTCGCACAGGACCGCCGCCCGACCAGCCCCGCCTTCTCCAGCTGGGCGACCTGGTAGGTCAGCCCGCTCTTGGAGGTGATCAGCCGCTCGGCCAGCTCGGTCATCCGCAGCGCCCCCTCGGGCATCGCGGAGAGGTGGACCAGGATCTCGTACTGGGTGTGCGACAGCCCGGCCTCGTCCTTCAGCTGCTGTTCCAGCCGGCGCGCCACCAGGTTGCTCGCCGCGAGGAAGCCTCGCCACGCCGCCATCTCCTGCTCGTCCAGCCACCGGGTCTCTGCCATGGGGATCAGCCTAGCGCTGTTGTTCAAATTTGAAGAACGGTGTACTGTCGACCTCGCTTCAAATTTGAACAACTCTCCCGGGATTCCCGCGGAACAACCGGAGACCCCATGACCAGCGCCATCCCGCCCATCCCGCCGCAGCTGCCGCCCGCCCGGGTGCGAACCAGGGTGCGGGTGCCGCTGCACTTCGGCGACGGTTTCCAGGTCGACGCCGAGGTGGCGACCTTCCACGAGCTGGCCGACGGCCAGGAGCACCTCGCGCTCGCTCTCGGTACCCCGGGCGTCGGCGGCACTCCGCTGGTCCGGCTGCACTCCGAGTGCCTGACCGGTGACGTCTTCGGCTCGGCACGCTGCGACTGCGGCCCGCAGCTGCGCGAGTCGGTCGAGCGGATCGCCGAACACGGCGGCTACCTGCTCTATCTGCGCCAGGAGGGCCGCGGCATCGGGCTCTACAACAAGCTCGACGCCTACGCCCTGCAGCAGAACGGCGGACTCGACACCTACGCCGCCAACGCCGCCCTCGGCCTGCCGGAGGACGCCCGCGACTACACCGCCGCCGCCCAGATGCTGCACACCCTGCGGGCGCCGAGGATCGAACTGTTGAGCAACAACCCCGCCAAGGCCGCCCAGCTCGCCGCCCTCGGGATCACCATCGCCCGCCGGGTGCCGACCGGCGTCCACACCTCCCCCAGCAACCTGCGGTACCTGCGCACCAAGGCGCAGGGCACCCCGCTGACCCTCGGCCACGGCATCCTCCTCCAGCCGCAGGGCAGTTGAGCCCCACCCTCCGCCGACCCGACAGCCCCACCCCTCGAAAGGCAGGAACCACCATGCCCGTCCGCCGTCTCAACCACGCGGTGCTCTACATCCGCGACGTGGCCCGCTCCGTCGCCTTCTACACCGAGGTGCTCGGCTTCAAGGTGGACGTCGAGATCCCCGGACGCGCCGCCTTCCTCAGCGCCCGGGAGACCCTGAACGACCACGACCTCGGTCTGTTCGCCATCGGCGCCGAGGCGCCCGGCCCGCAGCCGGGCCGGGTCGGGCTCTACCACCTGGCCTGGGAGGTCGGCACGCTCGGCGAGCTGGCCGAGGTCGGGCAGCTGCTGCGCGAGCGCGGCGCCCTGGTCGGCGCCACCGACCACCTGGTCTCCAAGTCCTTCTACGCCAAGGACCCCGATGGCAACGAGTTCGAGGTGATGTGGCGGGTGCCGCGCGCGGACTGGCCGACCGGCGACGAGAACGGCATGCGGGCGCTCGACCTGCAGGCCGCCATCGACCGCTGGGGCACCGAGCTGGCCACCGGCGCGGCCGCCGGCTCGGCCACCTGAGCCGCACACCCGTCGGCCCCGGCGCGGCGGGGCCGGTAGCGGGACCGGTGGCGGGACCGGCTCACCCCGGCGGCCCCGGCCCCCGCTGGCAGCCGGGGCACCAGAACGCCACCCGCTCGTTCGGGGCCGTCCCCTGCGTCGCGCCGCGCAGCGGCGTGCCGCAGCGGCGGCAGGGCCGGCCCGCCCGGCGGTAGACCCAGTGGCTGCGGTCGGGCCGCGTCTCGCCGGTCGTCGGGTGCCCCGGGCGCAGCCGGTTGGCCCAGAGCAGCCGGTGGGCCAGCGCGACCAGCCGCTCGGGCGCGGGCAGCTCGCCGAACGGGGTCCACGGCGTGACGTGGGCCAGGAAACACAGCTCATTGGCGTAGACATTGCCGATCCCGGCCAGGTTGCGCTGGTCGAGCAGCGCCTCACCGGTGGGCCGCCCGGGCGCGGCCGACAGCCGCCGCAGCGCCTCCTCGGCCCCGCCGGCCGCCCAGTCGGGGCCCAGCAGATCGGGGCCGAGGTGGCCGACCGCCTGCGCCTCGTCGGCCGTCCGCAGCAGGTGCACCACCGGCAGCCGGTAGCCGACGGCGGTGTGCGCGGCGGTGCCGAGGACGACCCGGATCTGGTGGCCGGGCCCGCCCGTCCACCGCTCCCCCGCCCGGTAGACCTGCCAGCGGCCGTCCATCCGCAGATGGGTGTGGAGGGTGAGGCCGCCCTCCAGCCGGGCCAGCAGGTGCTTGCCGCGCGGCGCCACCTCCAGCACCTGAAGCCCCGCCAACTCGGCGGTGGCGTGCGCGGGGACCCGCAGCTCGGCGGTGGTCAGCCGCTGCCCGGCCAACGCCTGGTGCAACTGGGCGGCGGTACGGAAGATGGTGTCACCCTCGGGCATGCCTCCAGCATCCCCCATGCCGCGCCTCCCTCCCCCGCACCACCCTGCGTGACTAGGCTCGTCCGCACGTGGGTAGACGTGCCCGCGTCAACGCATCGGCGGGCGGCCGTGCCCGTGCGCCGGCGCGTCCGCAGATCCAGCCTGAGATCCCAGCCAAGGAGGCCACCGATGGCGATCGCGACCGTGAACCCGGCCAGCGGACAGACCCTGCGGACCTTCGAGCCCTACCCGGCCGCCGCCATCGAGCAGCGCCTGGCACGGGCCGAAGAGACCTTCGCCGAGTACCGGTTGACCGACTTCGCGCACCGGGCGCGGCTGATGCACCGCGCCGCCGAGCTGCTCGACGCGGATCAGGAGACCATCGCCGAGCTGATGACCACCGAGATGGGCAAGCCGCTGGCCGCCGCCCGCGCCGAGGCCGCCAAGTGCGCGAAGGCGATGCGCTGGTACGCCGACCGGGCACCCGGGCTGCTGGCCGACGAGCACCCGGCGCCCGAGGACGTGACGGACGCCGGCGCCGCCCGCGCCTGGGTGCGCTACCGCCCGCTCGGGGTGGTGCTGGCCGTGATGCCCTGGAACTTCCCACTCTGGCAGGTGATCCGGTTCGCCGCCCCCGCGCTGATGGCGGGCAACGTCGGCCTGCTCAAGCACGCCTCCAACGTCCCGCAGACCGCGCTCTACCTGGAGGACCTGTTCCGCGGCGCCGGTTTCCCCGAGGGCTGCTTCCAGACGCTGCTGATCGACTCGCGCGCGGTCGAAGGCGTGCTGCGCGACCCCCGGGTGGCCGCGGCCACGCTGACCGGCAGCGAGGGCGCCGGGCGCTCGGTGGCCTCGGTGGCGGGCGACGAGGTGAAGAAGACCGTGCTGGAACTCGGCGGCAGCGACCCGTTCGTGGTGCTGCCCTCGGCGGACGTCGCGGCCGCGGCCGCCAAGGCGGTCACCGCGCGGGTGCAGAACAACGGGCAGTCCTGTATCGCGGCCAAGCGGTTCATCGTGCACACCGCCGTCTACGAGGAGTTCACGGCCGCCTTCAGCGCGCGGATGGCGGCGCTGCGGGTCGGCGACCCGATGGCGGAGGCCACCGAGGTCGGTCCACTGGCCACCCGGCAGGGCCGCGACGAGCTGGCCGAGCTGGTCGAGGACGCCCTGGCGCAGGGGGCGCGGGTGGAGGCCCAGGCGAAGGTTCCGGCCGAGCTGGGCGAGGGCTGGTACTACCCGCCGACCGTGCTCAGCGGCATCACCGAGCAGATGCGGATCCACCACGAGGAGGCGTTCGGCCCGGTCGCCACGCTCTACCGGGCCGAGGACCTCGCGGACGCCGTGCGGCTGGCCAACGACACGCCCTTCGGGCTCAGCTCCAACGTCTGGACCACCGACCCCGCCGAGCAGGAGCGCTTCGTGCGCGACATCCAGGCGGGCGGGGTCTTCTTCAACGGCATGACCGCCTCGCACCCGGCGCTGCCGTTCGGCGGTGTGCGGCGCTCCGGCTACGGACGCGAGCTCTCCGGGCACGGGATCCGGGAGTTCTGCAACACGACCACGGTGTGGATCGCCGCCGAGGTGTAGCCGACGGCCGAGGGCGCCGGGTGGTGGTCAGTCCTCGCCGAGGACCGCGTACCACTCGACATCGCCGCGGTCGTACGGGTCGGTGGCCTCCACTTCCTCGATGACCGCCCGCTGTGTCAGCTGCTCCGCCCGGGCACTGGGGTCGGCCGGGTTGGTGGGCTCGCGTTCCATGCTGGTCCTCCGCTCGATGATCTTCGGGACATTGAGCCGAGCGGTACCCGAACTGGTCGCAAGCAAACGACACGCCGGGCCGGTTCACCCGGACGGACGCGACGGGCGGCCCACGGCGCGCGCCTACGATGGGGGCATGGTGGACCGGCCGACATCCTCGGGGCCCGAGCAGTCCGACCAGGTGCCCGCGCGGTCCGCCAGCGCCGTGCCCGAACCGGCCGGTGGCGAGAGTGCCTGCCTGCTGACGCTGGTCTGCGCGGAGTGCGGCGCCCTCGTCGAACGGCAGTGACGCGGCGGCCGGGGCGCGTGCGCCCCGGCGGATCGCCGGCGGATCGCCGGCGGGGCGCTAGCGGGCCGGTGGCGGGCTGATCAGCGAGAACCGGCCGCCCTGCGGGTCGCGCAGGTGCCCCACCCGGCCGTACGGGGTGTCCAGCACCTCGCCCAGCACGTCCGCGCCGATCCGCTCGGCCACCAGCACCCGCTCGTCCGCGTCGTCGACCGCGAAGTAGACGTTCCAACTCGGCCTGGCCTCCGGGTCGGTGGCCACCGCGAGGGCGGCCACGCTGCGCCCGGCCGTGCGCAGCACCACCCGGTCGTTCTCCCAACGGACCGCGAGCTGCTCGGGGTCGCGGCCGTCCCAGGTGAAGACCTCGCCGTAGAAGAGCGCGGAGGCGAAGGCGTCGGTGGTGCGCAGCTCGATCCAGACCGGCGCACCGGGGATCATGCTCAGCACCCGCCCCGCGTCCGGGCCGCCCTCCCAGATGCCGAACGGTGCGCCCGCCGGGTCGGCCGCGATCGCCATCCGCCCCGCGTCGAAGCCGAGCGGGCCCACCGCGACCGTGCCGCCCCGGGCCCTGATCCGCTCGGCGACCACGTCGGCGTCCTCGGTCCCGAAGAAGGTGCTCCAGGCGACGGGCAGTTGCAGGGCGCCCAGGGTGCCGAGGCCGGCCACCGCGACGCCGTCCACCATGGCGGTCACGTACGGGCCCCAGCGGTCCGGCCTGCTGCGGAACGACCAGCCGAGCAGCTCGCCGTAGAAGGCCTGCGCGGCGTCCAGGTCGGTGGCCGTCAGGCTCACCCAGCTCGGCAGCGCGGGCGCACAGCGCACCGAGGCCCCCTTTGCCGCCGTCCCGGTCGCCGCTGGCTCGGTCATCGCTGCGCCTCCTCGCTGTGCCGACCGGGCCGGCCCGGCCGGTCTGGGTCCGACCGTACCCGCACCACGCCCGCCAGGCACGGACCTTGGACGCGGCGCGGCAGCGCGCGGCACGGCCCGGCGGGCCGCCGGGCCCAGGCCCTAGGGGCGGGTCATCCGCAGCACGTCCAAGGCCTGGTCGAGCTGCTCCTCGGTGAGCAGGCCACGCTCCACATACCCCCGCTCCAGCACCACCTGACGGATCGTCTTGGACTCGGCGAGCGACTGCTTGGCCACCTTGGCGGCCTCCTCGTAGCCGATGTAGCGGTTGAGCGGGGTGACCACCGAGGGCGAGGACTCGGCGTACTCGCGGGCCCGCTCGACGTTGGCGGTGATGCCGGCCACGGTGCGGTCGGCCAGCAGCCGGGCGGCGTTGGCCAGCAGCGCGATCGACTCCAGCAGGTTGCGGGCGATCACCGGCAGCATCACATTGAGCTCGAAGTTGCCGCTCGCGCCGGCCATCGCCACCGTGGCGTCGTTGCCGACCACCTGGGCGGCGACCATCGCCACCACCTCGGGGATCACCGGGTTGACCTTGCCCGGCATGATCGAGGAACCCGGCTGGAGGTCGGGCAGGTTGATCTCGGCCAGGCCGGTGCGCGGCCCCGACGACATCCAGCGCAGATCGTTGACGATCTTGGTCAGCCCGACCGCGATGGTGCGCAGCTGGCCGCTGAGCTCCACCAGACCGTCCCGGGCGCCCTGGGCCTCGAAGTGGTTGCGGGCCTCGGTCAGCGGCAGGCCGGTCGTCCGGGCCAGCTCGGCGATCACGGCGGCGGCGAAGCCGGGCGGGGTGTTGATGCCGGTGCCCACGGCGGTGCCGCCCAGCGGCAGCTCGGCGACCCGGGGCAGGGTGGCGCGCAGCCGCTCCTGGCCGTAGCGGACCTGGGCCGCGTAACCGCCGAACTCCTGGCCCAGGGTGACCGGGGTGGCGTCCATCAGATGGGTGCGCCCGGCCTTGACCACCGTCTCGAACTCCGTGGCCTTGGCCTCCAGTGCGCCGGCCAGGTGGCCCAGGGCCGGCAGCAGGTCCTCGCTGACGGCGGCGGTGGCGGCGATGTGGATCGAGGACGGGAACACGTCGTTGGAGGACTGGCTCGCGTTCACCTGGTCGTTCGGGTGCACCGGGCTGCCCAGGCGCTCGCCGGCCAGGGTGGCCAGCACCTCGTTGGTGTTCATGTTGGAGGAGGTGCCGGAGCCGGTCTGGAAGACATCAATCGGGAACTGATCGTCCCACCGGCCCTCGGCCACCTCGGCGGCGGCCTGCGCGATCGCCTCGGCCACCGGCTGCGCCACGATCCCCAGCTCGGCGTTGACCTTGGCGGCCGCGGCCTTGATCCGGGCCAGCGCGGCGATGTGGGCCCGGCCCAGACGCCGGCCGGAGACCGGGAAGTTCTCCACCGCGCGCTGGGTCTGCGCCTGCCACTTGGCCCGCGCCGGGACCTTGACCTCGCCCATCGAGTCGTGCTCGATCCGGTACTCGGCCGGCTCGCCGCCTGGCTCGGCGACACCGCTTCCGATCCGCTGTGCGCTCATCGCACTCCCACCTCCATCGGGTTCCACGGTCCACAGCTCTCCCGGACGGCGCGGTATTTCCGCTCGGCCACGATTCACTCCTGCGAGTGGCGCGGCGCGCCCCGGTAGGTGCCGAAGGACCAGCGGTTGCCGTCCGGGTCGTTGGCCGCGAAGTCGCGCGAGCCGTAGTCGGTGACGTGCAGCGGGCCGACGATGTCCGCACCCGCGGCGACGGCCCGTGCGTGCAGGACGTCCGGGTCGTCGGTCACCACGTAGGCGCTGAACGAGCCCGGCGCCCCCTGGCAGGGCGCGCCCTCGCGGACCGAGCCGAGCATCACACCGCCGCCCAGCGGCCAGGCGAGCTCGGCGTGCTCCACCACCTCGCCCTCGCCGTAGACCACGACCGCTTCGAAGCCGAACGCCTCGGTCAGGAAGCGGATCAGTCCGCGTGCGTCCTCGGACCGCAGCGTGGGCCAGACCTGCGGCGCGGGGGCGCCGGGCGCGGGCGGCTCGATGCCGGTCCCCGCGGGACTGCCCGCGACATCCGTGCTGTCGGTGATGTCTGCGGTGTCGGTGATGTCTGCGCTGTCAGTGCGATCGGCCATGGTGACCGGACCTCCTCGGCGGTAGGGTCCCCGGTCATCCCGGGGTACCTCCAGCCTGCGCCGACCGCCCCGGCGCCGCCTTGGACGTTTCGGAACTGCGCGCCGCCCGCTCCTCGGCCGACCGCTTCGCCGGTGTCACCAGCGCCCCCGCTTCGTCGGCCACCCAGCGGCTGGGCGCGCAGCCGGCCAGCGCGCGGAACTCCCGGGCCAGATGCGCCTGGTCGAAGTAACCGCAGTGCGCCGCCAGGTCGGCCAGGCCCAGGCCGCCCGCAGCGGCGCCCCGAGCCCCGCTCCGGGCCGGACCCCCGTCCGGCTCCGCCGGACCGTAACTCGAACGCGGTTGCCCCGCACGGGCGGTGAGCAGGCGCCGGGCACGGTCGAACCGGATCACCCGGGCGGCCGCCTTGGGGGTGAGACCGATCTCGGTACGGAACCGGTCCGCCAGGTGGCGCCCGCTCCAGCCGATCCGGTCGGCCAGCTCGCCCGCCGACGGCTGCCCGCCACCCGCCAGCAGCAGCTGCCAGGCCCGCACCACCTCGGGCGCCGGCTCAGCGGCCCGCTGTCCCAGCCGCTCGCCCAGCCACCGGTCGACGGCGGCGAACCGGCCCGGCCAGTCGGTGGCGTACCGCAGGCGTTCCTGGCCCTCCACGGCCCAGCCGCCCAGCACGTCCTCCGCGGCGAAGTCCAGCTCCGCCAGCTCGCCCGCCGGCAGCCCGAGCAGCACCCGCGCGCCCAGCGGGCTGAGCGCGATCTGCACGCCCGACTGGTACCCGGCATGGGTGATCAGCGCCGGGCGGGTGTGCAGCCCGCCGAGCAGCGTGCGGTAGCTGCCGGGCGGCTGGCGCGGGTCCGGGTGGGCGGCCAGGGTGAGCGGGTCGTCCAGGGTGAGGATCAGCGTCAGGTACGGCGAGGGCAGGCCGCGGTGCACCATCGGCGCGACGCCGCACTGGCGGTAGCCCGAGTACCAGGCCACATAGGGGCGCAGCGCCGGTGCCGGGCAGCCTCGGACGGCCTCGTCCACCGGATCCGACACGTGGTTCGTGGCGCTGGTCACCCGTCCATTCTCGCGCGTGCGGGCACGCCGAGGCCTCATCGCGACGGTCGTCACGGCACTCGGCTCCGCAGACGTGCGGCGGCGCCGCGAGCGCGGGTTCCCACGGCGGCGAAGAGTCAAACTACCGCCATTCGGGCCCGGCTCGGCCGTGTTCCTGAACACACCCGGGCTGGTGCGCCGCGACATTGACAGTGCTCGAACGATCGGGCAAGAATCCGGGCACCCGGCGGCGCCCACCCAGTGGCCGACCCCGGGAGTGACAGCCAGGACCGCCTGTGCGGCCGGTGCCGTCCACTGCTCACCGCTCGCCGCTGCGGCCATGCGTTGAGCGCCCTCGCCGACCCGCTCCCGCGGCTCCGCCGCACCGTGGTCAACCCTGCCTTGCCCTGTCCTGCCCTGCCTTACCCCGCTCTGCCCTGCTCTGCCCTGCCTTGCCCTGCCGACCCGCTCTGCCGACCCGCTCTGCCGACCTTGCTAGGGAGCCCCTGATGCCCGGCCACAGACGCCCCTCGCGGCCCGCCAAGCCCGCTCTGCGCCGTCGTACGACCGTCCTCACCGCGGTGGGTGCACTGGCCGTACTGGCCGTGGTCGGCGGGTGCGGCGGCTCCGCGAAGCACTCCGCCGCCGCCCCGGCGGCCGGGCAGGCGGCCGCCGCACCACCGGCCGGCGCCGGTGCGGTGGTCCCCGCGGTGAGCACCCGGCTCTCCGCGGACCAGCTCCCCGCCGACGCGGCCGAGCACTGGCAGCCGTTGGCCGCACCGCGCACCCAGCGGGTGACCAGTGCGATCCAGCTGAACGAGTGCGCCTCGATCAGCGGTGCCCTTGCCTGGCAGCAGCAGGCCTATGTGAGCAGCTACCGGACGCCGGCCGAGCAGGACCTGTTCAGCTTCCAGAACAGCGCGGCCGCCGGCTCCGCCTATCAGAACCTGCTGACCCAGATGGGCAGTTGCCAGTCCCAGTCGCGTGCCCTGCAGACCAAGGAGCTCGGCTCCAGCGACGCGCTGGTGACCCGGACCGCCACCACCGGCCAGGACACCACCGGCCAGAGCACGACCGGCCAGGACACGACCGGCCAGAGCACCGCCGGCCAGGGCACCGCCTGGTCGCGCCAGTGGACCGGCGTGGAGGGTCTCTCCGCCGCCGGCCCGCAAACCGACCACCTCTACGCCGTCCAGCAGGGCAGCACCCTGGCCGTCGTCCACTTCGACGAATGGGCCGGCGCCCACGCCGCCCCCTACAGCACCCGAGCCGACGGCGACCTGCTCACCTCGGTCGCCCTCAAGCTCGGCTGATCCGCCCCCGTCCTCTCCCCCCTTCCCAGTCCTCTCCCCCTCCCCCTCCCCCTCCCCCTGGAGACAGCCATGCTTTCTCGCCGCCTCTCCCGCTGGTCCGCCGGCCTCCTCGGCGCCGGCGCCGCCTCGCTCCTGCTCGTCACCCCCGCGCACGCCGCCTCCTCGGTCGACGGCAGCATCTCGCGCGACGAGGTCGTCCAGCGGGCCCAGAGCTGGGTGAGTGAGGGCGTGCCCTACGACCAGGGCTCCAACTACACGGACAGCAACGGCAGTTACCGCGAGGACTGCTCCGGTTACGTGTCGATGGCCTGGCACCTGTCGGACAGCCTGGTCACCCAGACCCTGCCCAGCGTGTCCACCCAGATCAGCACCTCCCAGCTCCAGCCCGGCGACGCGCTCGACTACACCGACGAGCACGTCGTCCTCTTCGGCAACTGGATCGACCAGTCCGCGGGGACCTTCAACTACTACTCGGAGCAGAACTCGCGGGTCCTCACCAACGAGTACCAGGGCGACCTCAACGCCAGCTCGCTGGCCGGCTGGCCGACCAGCTACTACACGCCGCTGCGCTACAACCAGATCACGGGAACCGCCACCGCCACGCCCACCCCGGCTCCCGCGCCCACCCCCGCCCCGACCCCCGCGCCGACGCCGGCCCCCGCGCCGTCCTCCGGCGGCAGCGGCCAGCACCCCACCCACAACGGCCACGGCTGGTCCTGGTCGCGCTGGTGGTGAACTCCCCCGGGACAGTGAGCTGATCAGAAAGCCCCCGGACGCTCGGCGTCCGGGGGCCACGGCCGATTTCCGCTGCCTGATGCTTCGTCAGATCAGGTTCATTGCAGGATGTTGACGGCGCGGGCCACCACCAGCAGCACGGTCAGCAGCGAGACCGCCGACTGCAGCATCATCAGCAGCTTGGCCCAGAGCGAGAGCGGCATGGTGTCGGTCGGGCTGAACGCGGTGGCGTTGGTGTAGGCCACGTAGAGGTAGTCCAGGAAGCCCGGCTCCCAGTTCTCCGGTGCCAGGCCCTGCTGCTGCATCTGCGGGAAGAGGAAGTCCGGGTAGTCGGCGGTGCCTTGGGCGCGGGCGGCCGGGCCGCCGCGGTCCCACTCCCAGTACCAGAGGGCGAAGGCGATCACGTTGGTCGCCCAGACCGCCCCGCCGGTCCCGAGCAGCGGCAGCGCGCTGGAGGCGCCGCTGCCGTGCACCAGGTCGCGCACCAGCTTCACCGCCGACCACCCGTTGGCCAGGCTGATCGCCGCGACCAGGGCCAGGCTCAGCGAACGCAGCGCCCGACTGCTGCGCTCCAGCCGCGGATGCGGGTTGAGCACCACCAGCGCGACCAGCAGGCCGAGTTCCAGGGCCGGCAACATCCACCGCGGGTGGATGCTGAGCCGGTCGGGCATCAGCAGTTGGAGCACGACCGCGACGAGGATCACCACGGTCACCGTCCAGCGCTGCTCGGCCTCGGTCTCGGTGCGCCAGACCGGCTTGGCCCCGGCCGACGGCCCCGCCGCGGCGGCGCCCCCGCCGCTCTCGGCGCTCTCGGCGCTCTCGCCGCCCCCACTGCCCCCACCGCTCGCGGCAGGGGCGGTGAGCAACTGCTCGATCCGGTCGAGCCGGCGGTGCAGCAGCTCGGTCAGCTCATGCGGTACGGCACCCGCCTTCGGGGCATCGGACTTCGGGGCATCGGACTTCGAGGCGTCCGGGCGGCGGCCGGCGGGCGGGGCGCCCTCGTTCGGCGGCGGGTCGCTGGGGTGCTGGTCTGCGCTCATGGCGGACATTCTGCTGGGTGCGCCGCGGCGGGCGCTCAGCGCAGTAGCCGGTCCAGGAACGGATTGCCGAAGACCCGGTTGGGGTCGTACCGGTCGAGCACCGCCACCGCCGCGTCCCAGCCCGGGCCGCCGCCGGCCCGGTAGCTGTCCGGGATCACCCGGCCCAGCACGTCGGGGTCGACCCAGGCGGCATCGGCGGTGTAGGCCCAGCCCTTGGACCACTCGACGCGCAGCGCCGCCCGCGTGCCGTCGAAGGTGGCCAGCAGGAGCTGTTCGAGGTCGCGGCCGAACTGGAACATGCCGGGGGTGCCAGGCAGGGTCAGCACGTCGAACCAGACCGCGACATCCCATTCGGGGCGGTCGGGGCGGGCCCGGATCGCGGAGAACAGCGGCGGCTGGGCGCCGGGGACACCGCTGGCCGCGGGGTCCTCCAGGCCGGTGACCCGGATCTCCACGGCGCCGTTGACCGGGAACTGGCCGCGCCCCTGGTACTCCGTCAGCAATCGCTGGTAGCCGCTGGTGACCTGGTTGACCACCCACTGCACGTCCGACCGGCGGGCCAGTACCGCGTAACCGTTGGCGGCCATCCGCAGGGTGGTGGGGCGCACGTACTGGAGCAGCGCCCGGGAGGGGCCCCACAGGTCGGAGCGCAGGCCGCCGGCCAGCAGGTGGGTGACCACGTCCAGGCTGAGCAGGTCCTCCAGCAGGGTGCCGGAGAGCAGCACGTCGGTGAGGTCGCCGGTCAGGCCGAGTGCGGCGATCAGGTACTGCAGTTGGCCGAAGGTCGGGGCCAGCGCCCAGGAGCCGCTGACCAGTTTGCCGACCAGGTCGGCCACCGGCGCCGGGATGTTGTCGGAGAAGGGGTAGTTGTAGGGCTCGCTGACGGCGCGGGCCGAGAAGGGGCGCTCGGGCGCGACGCTCCAGGACTTGAGCCAGGGGAACTCGGTGAAGGCGAACCAGATGGCCTCCACCCGGCCGCTCTGCTCCAGGAAGTCGGCCAGGCTGCGGCCGCTGCCGCCGCCCGGCGCGGCGAAGAGTTCGCTCGCGGGGATGTCGATCCGGCTGAGGCAGCGCAGGTTCTGGTCGGCGCCGGCCCGCAGCACGGCCTCGGTGACGAAGGAGCGGCCGAGGTTGACCAGGAAGGCGGCGGTGTCGGCCTCGGCGCGGTCGAAGGTGCGCAGCACGTACCGGCCGGTGCCCTGGTCCCAGACCACGGCGGTGAGTTGGGTGACCAGGTTGCTGATCGAGCCGAACCCGTGGCCTGGTCGGCTGCTCTCGCCCGCGACCGGGATCGCGGTGCCGTGGCCGCCGATCGCGAGCACCCCGCCCAGCGTGATGTCCCCCGGGGCGGGGCAGTGGGTGACCCCGAGGCCGCGCCCGGCCAGGTGGGCCAGGAGCGTCTCCATGTCCGTGCCCGCCTGGGCCCGCACGGCGGGCGCGGTGGCGGTGCCGGCCGGGCTGATCGCGGTGAGGTGACCGGTGGTGTCCACCAGCAGCACCGCGGTGGCGGCGGGGGTGCCGTTGGCCACGGTGAGCGGGGCCCAGGTGTGCCGGTGGCCCTGGGCGCGCAGCCGCCAGCCCTGGGCGTGCGCCCAGTTGGCGAGGGTGACCACGTCCTCGGGGGTGTGCGGGGTGCAGGTCCACAGCTGGTCGGCGTGGATCTCACCGGCCCAGTTCTCGTAGGTCTGCCGGTAGAGCTCGATACCGGCGGGGAACGCGGGTGGCACCGGCGGCGCGGGTGTCGCGGTGGCGGCCTCGGCGTCGTCGGGGGTGATGATGCCGCGCAGCAGCCAGGCGGCGCCGCCCAGCGCGGCGGAGCCGGCCAGCAGCCGGCGCCGGGTCAGACCGCCGCGTGCGGCGGCCGGGTGCGCGTCGGGAACGTGGTCATCGGGTGCGTCGGTTGCCATGGGAGCCCTCCCCTGTTGGTTCGATGAGCAGGGCTGACCCTAGGAGAAAACGGAGCGGACCCATCCGAACGCGCATGGTCAATCACTAGTTCGAGTGAACCCATCGCCCCCGGGAACTTTCCGGGCACCCGCCCGGCGTCGTTCAGGACGCCGGCGCGGGCGCGCTCGGCAGCGCGATCTCGAAGCAGCAGCCGCCGTGCACGTTGCGCACCGAGGCCCGCCCCGCGTGCGCCTCCACGATGCCGCGCACGATCGCCAGCCCCAGCCCCGCGCCGGTGTCCCCGTGGTGCCGCACCGCACCGCCGTCGGCCACAGCTCCACGCACCGGGCGCGGGGTACGGGCGCTGCCGCCGCGCCAGCCGGTCTCGAAGACCCGGGCCAGGTCGGCCTCCGGGATGCCGCCGCACCCGTCGGTCACCGAGAGCACCACCTCGCCCGCCCGCTGCCGGGCGGCCACCGCCACCACGCCCTCGGCGGGGGTGGAGCGGATCGCGTTGACCAGCAGGTTGCCGAGCACCCGGGTGATCTCCCGCCCGTCCACCTGCACCGGGGCCGGCTCGATCCGCTCCCCGCGCAGCTGCACGCCGCGCTCGCGGGCCAGCGGGTAGGCGCCCGCTATCGCATCGCCGACCAGGTCGTAGACCGAGACCCGGGCCAGGGTCAGGGTCAGCGCACCGGCCTGGATCCGGGACAGCTCGAAGAGGTCGTCCACCATGCCGGTGAGCCGGTCCACCTCGGTGCGGATCTGCCGGTGGTAGCGGCTCGGGTCCTCGGCGACACCGTCCTCCAGCGCCTCGGCCATCGCCCGCAGGCCCGCCAGCGGGGTGCGCAGGTCGTGCGAGATCCAGGCGATCAGCTCGCGGCGGGAGGCCTCCAGCGCCTGCTCACGCTGCCGGGACTCGGCCAGCCGTGCACTGGTGGCGGCCAGTTCGGCGCTCAGCTCGGCCAGTTCGGAGCCGAGCGGCTCGGCGGGGGCGGTGAATCCGGCGGCACTGCCCACCGTGCGGGCGGCCAGGGTCAGGGCACGGCTGCCGGCCACCACCTGGCGTCCCAGCAGCGCGGCGGTGCCCAGCGAGACCACCGCGGCCATGCAGGTCACGGTGATGACCACCCCCAGGTCGTGGTGCGAGAGGAACATCGCCTGGGCCACCGCCAGGGTGCCGGCGGTCATCGCCAGCACGGTGACCACGGCGACGGCGAAGAGCGAGAGCGCCACCGAGCGGCGGCGCAGCAGCCGCACCGCCGGCCAGCCCAGCAGGCCGGCCACGCCCGCTCCCAGCGCGGCGAACAGGGCGATCAGCAGCAGACTCGTCACGCCGCCCCACCCTCGGCCGAAGCGACCGCGGCGGGCCCGGCGGGCCCGGCGGTTCCAGCAGGCCCGGCGTCCACGGCGGGCCCGGCCACCGGGTCGAACCGGTAGCCGACGCCCCACACGGTGCTGATCAGCGCCGGTGCCGCCGGGTCGTCCTCGACCTTCTCGCGCAGCCGGCGCACATGCACCGTGACGGTGGACAGGTCGCCGAACTCCCACCCCCAGACCCGGTGCATCAGCTCCTCGCGCCCGAACGCCGCTCCCGGGTGCCGGACGAAGAAGGTCAGCAGGTCGAACTCGCGCTGGGTGAGTGCCAGTTCGCGCTCGCCCCGGAAGGCCCGGCGGGCCAGCTGGTCCAGCCGCAGATCCCCGGCCCGCAGCGGTTCCGGGCTGGCCCCCGCGGGCGCCGCGGCCTGGCGGCGCAGCACGGCCTGCACCCGCAGCACCAGTTCGCGCGGGCTGAACGGCTTGGTGACGTAGTCGTCCGCCCCCAGCTCCAGGCCCAGGATCCGCTCCGACTCCTCGCCCCGGGCGGTGAGCATCACCACTGCCGGGTGGCCGCTGCCGTCCGCCCGCAGCCGGCGGCAGACCTCCAGGCCGTCCAGTTCGGGCAGCATCAGGTCGAGCACCACCAGCTCGGGACGGAACAGCGCGGCCTGGGCCAGCGCGGCGCGCCCGTCGGCGGCCCGCACGACCGTGCAGCCGGCCCGCCGCAGGTAGCCGGTGACCACCTCGGCGACGGTCGGGTCGTCGTCGACCACCAGGATCCGCGGCGACGGGGTCGGCCCTGCGGGCACGGCGGTGTCGGGCAGGGCGGTCGCGGACGGGGCGGTCGCGGGCACGGCGGTCGCGGGCGGGGGCGTCACTGTCACCCCACCGAGGATAGGGACCGCGGTGCGGTGACGGTGACGCCCGCGGCGGCCGTACGACTTCTGTAAGATCCGCCGCCGATCCCGCCGCCGATCACCCCGTGGGCGGCCCACCGCGCGCGCCGGCGGCGGATGCGCCACGGTGGAAGGACAGCCCCGCCCAAGCCCCAGCTCGCCGCCGGGCCCGACCACACCCCTGGAGGCCGTGATGTCCGAGCACATCTACCGCGTGACCGAGATCGTCGGCTCCTCGCACGAGGGGACCGACGCGGCGATCCGCAACGCGCTGACCCGTGCGTCACAGACCCTGCGCAACATCGACTGGTTCGAGGTGGTGCAGGTGCGCGGTCACGTCGCGGAGAACCAGATCCAGCACTACCAGGTCACCGTCAAGATCGGCTTCCGACTGGAGGAGCCCACCGCCTGACCCGAGCACCCCGGCCCCGATGGCCCGGCCGCTGACCCGCGGCCCGGGCCATCGGCCTGCTCAGCCTCCGACGCCGGGCAGGCCGGGCAAGCCGGTGGCCCGGCCGTCCAGCGCGTGCGAGCAGAGGCGGCTGCGCACCGTCGAACCAGGGCCTGTCCGAACCTTCGCGTCGGATCAGCGCGCGGCTCCCCCAGCCTTCGGCCGGGAGGGATGCCCGGCGTCGCACGCCCGGCGGGAATTGTCAGGCCGTAGGCGGTGTCGACGGTGACCTCGGTGACGTCGTCCAGCAGGGCGTAGCGGCCCGAACCACCGGTCACCCCGATCTCCGCCCGTGCCCAGCCTGCGTGCTCGGTCATGACGAAACCCCCTTCGTACGGTGCCGGCGGGCGATCCGCCCACCGGCACCGTACGAAGGGGGTTCTGGTCGGTCAGTGGTGCACGGTGGGCCGCAGCACCTGCTTGAAGGCGGGCACGTGCCAGCGGCCGGCGATCTCCTCCTCGGCGCCGCGCTCACCGCCGTGGCGCTGCTGCCAGTAGGGGTTGTCGTGTGGCAGGTGGCCGCTGACTCTGCCGTACATGCCGAAGGTCGCGATCACGAAGCCGAAGACGAAGCTGAACAGCACGTTGGCCATCCGGAAGGCCAGGTGGTTCCAGCTGCTGTCGAGCGCGATCAGCCCGACGAAGCCGGCCAGCACGAAGATCGCGCCGACCACCATGTTGAGCCAGGAGGCGAAGTTGCCGCCGATCACGGCGCCGATCATCAGAATCGCGCCGAACACGATGGAGAGCACCCCGAGCGCGCCGTTGCTGGACATGCCGGCGACGTTCTTGCCGTGGGTGGAGAGGTAACCGGGATCACCGGCCACCCCGAAGCAGCCCCAGATCAACAGGAGCAGACCGCAGAGGCCGGCACCGTACCGGTAGACCTGGGCGAGCCGGTGGTCGGTGGGAAGTTCGTCCTTCAGTCTCATGGCAACCTCCACGTGAGAGCGGAGCGGACGACAGTGCCCGTTGTGCACTACCGATCCACGGTACGCCCAGTGGGGCCACCCGCGCCCGTCCGCCGGCGGCGCCCGGCCTGCCCCAACACCCGACGCGGCACCGGCCCTTCTGGACAAGCTTCGGCCAATTCCGTTCCGCACCACCGCCGTCGGCGCCAGGTAGGCGTAGCGTCACCAGTTGCACACGGAACGACGCGGCGCACCACCCTGCCCTCGTACCCGCAGAGCGCCGCTGGCTCCCCCCGGCCGCCGCAACCCGGCCGCCGGGCCCGATGACTGGGAGGCACTGCGTATGTGCGGCATAACCGGCTGGGTGGCATTCGACCAGGACCTGACCGAGCGGCGCGAGGTGCTGGCCGCGATGACCGAGACGATGGCCTGCCGCGGCCCGGACGCGGGCGGCGTGCAGCTGACCGCGCACGCCGCGCTCGGTCACCGCCGGCTCGCGGTGATCGACATCGAGGGCGGCGCCCAGCCGATGACGGTGGAACGCGACGGGCGGCTGCTGGCCTCCCTCACCTACAGCGGCGAGGTCTACAACCACCTGGAACTGCGCGCCGAGTTGGAGTCGCACGGCCACCGGTTCCGCACCCGCAGCGACACCGAGGTGGTACTGCAGGCCTACCTGCGCTGGGGTCCCGGCTTCGTCGAGCACCTCAACGGCATGTTCGCCTTCGCGCTCTGGGACGCCCGCACCGAGGAACTGCTGCTGGTCCGCGACCGGATGGGCGTCAAGCCGCTCTACTACTACCGCACCGACGACGGCGTGCTGTTCGGCTCCGAGCCGAAGGCGATCCTGGCCCACCCGCGGGTGGAGCCGGTGGTCGGCCCGGACGGGCTGCGCGAGGTGCTGGCCATGGTCAAGACGCCGGGCCACGCGGTCTACCAGGGCATGGCCGAGGTACGCCCCGGCCACTTCCTGCGGATCCGGCGCGAAGGCCTGACGGATCGTCAGTACTGGTCGCTGGAGGCCCAGGAGCACACCGACGACCTGCCCACCACCATCGCCACCGTGCGCGACCTGCTGGACGACATCGTGCGCCGCCAGCTGATCTCGGACGTGCCGCTGTGCTCGCTGCTCTCCGGCGGCCTGGACTCCAGCGCCATCACGGCGCTGGCCGCGCGCGGCCTGGCGGCCACCGGCGCGGGGCCGGTGCGCTCGTTCTCGGTGGACTTCACCGGGCAGGCGGAGAACTTCCTGCCGGACGAACTGCGGGCCACCCCCGACAGCCCCTTCGCGCACCTGCTGGCCCGGCACGTGCAGGCCGACCACAGTGACATCGTGCTGGACGCCGCCGCGCTGATCGACCCGGAGCACCGGGGCGCGGTGCTGCGCGCGAGCGACCTGCCGACCGGCTTCGGCGACATGGACACCTCGCTCTACCTGCTCTTCCGGGCGATCCGCCGGCACTCCACGGTGGCGCTGTCCGGAGAATCGGCGGACGAGGTGTTCGGCGGCTACCCGTGGTTCCACGAGCGGGAGGCGGTGTACGGCGGAACCTTCCCCTGGCACGCGGCCGGGATGGCCCGCCGGCTCGGCGGCCGCGGCACGGCCCCGCGCGAGAGCCTGCTCGACCCGGACCTGATCGCCCGGCTGGACCTGCCCGGCTATGTGGCCGACAGCTACGCGACCGCGCTCGCCGAGGTCCCGCACCTGCCGGCGGCCGATCCGCACGAGCGGCGGATGCGCGAGGTCTGCTACCTGCACCTGACCCGGTTCGTGCGGATCCTGCTGGACCGCAAGGACCGGATGAGCATGGCCAGCGGCCTGGAGGTCCGGGTGCCGTTCTGCGACCACCGCCTGGTGAGCTACGTCTTCAACACGCCATGGGCGATGAAAACCTTCGACGGGCGGGAGAAGAGCCTGCTGCGGGCGGCCGCCCGGGACGTGCTGCCGCGGGAGATCGTGGAGCGGGTGAAGAGCCCCTACCCGACCACCCAGGACCCGAACTACCCGCTGGCGCTGCGGGCGGCGCTGACCGAGCTGGCCGGGGACCCCAAGGCGCCGGGACAGACGCTGGCCGACCCGGCGGCGGTGGCGGCGGCGCTCTCCCCGGAGCGCGATCCGCAGGAGGCCCGGCCGAGCACGGAGGTACTGCTGGCCCTGGACGGGTGGCTGCGCGCCTACCCGATCTCCCTACGGCTGTGAGCGGTACCGCTGTGAGCAGTACCGCTGTGAGCGACCCGGCTGTGAGCGGTACACAGCTGCGAGGTACGACGGTGAGCGATACGACGGTGCGAGCTGCGGCTGCCGGTCAGCGCGGGTACTCGTCCTCGTCGACCGGGACGGGGCGGCGCTGCTCGACGGCGTCGCCCTCGTCGGCGGCGGCGTTCAGTGGCAGGTCGGCGGGCGAGGGCAGCTCCTCGTCGGCGTCGGAGTCCGGGTCCTCCGGGTCGAGCGACTCGACGGCGAATTCGGCGGCGTTGTCGGTCATGACCTCACCCCTTACTGCTGCGGGGCGCCGGCGGCCCCTGTTGTCTCCAACACTTACCCGACCGGCGGCCTCCCACTCGGCACCCGCCACCTGCGTCGGCGTGTTGCGGGACCAGCCCCCCGAGCCGGTCCCGCAACTGCCTCGACCCGGCCACGGTGTGGCCGGCCGAAGCGCCGAGTACCGGGAGCGGCGCCGGTCCCCCCGGCACCGATCCCGGCCGTGGCTACCGGATCCAGGTGGTGTCGCGACCGTGCGAGGCGAGCCCCGCGGCGGTGAGACGGTCGGTGGACAGCGTGGCGGAGGACGGCTGGGTGGCCATCGGCGGTTCCTTCCCTGGTACGGCGGGCGCACGCCCGCGCAGACCGGCTGGGCTGGTGCCCTCCCCTGTCAGGCACCAGCCCTGCCGGGCTCGGTTGTCCTGAGCCTGCCGGAGGCCGCTCACGGCCGGGTAATATCCGGATAATGGACCATCAACAAGGGACCCCTGACGGCCGTGCGCCCGTTCCGGCACAGCCGGGATCCCGCCTGCGGTTCGGCCTGCTGGGGCCGCTCATGGTCCAGGACGCGGCGGGCAGCGCGCTGCCGCTCAGCTCCCCCAAGGCCCGGGCGCTGCTGGCGATGCTGCTGCTGGAGCCGAACCAGGCCGTCTCCCGCGACCGGCTGACGGCCGCGCTGTGGGGCGAGCGCCCGCCGGCCACCGCGCCCACCTCGCTCAACAACCACGTGGTCCAGCTGCGCCGGCTGCTCGGCACCGGCGGCCAGGGCCGGCTGCGCACCGTGCCCCCCGGCTACCTGCTCCAGGTCGACCCCGAGGAGCTGGACAGCGAGCTGTTCACCACCCACCTGGAGGCGGCCCGGACCGCCCACCGGCAGGGCGACTGGCAGAGCGTCAGCTACCGCGCCGGGGCCGCGCTCGCGCTGTGGCGCGGCACTCCGCTGACCGACCTGCCGAACCTGGCCGAGGAGGTCCTCCCCTATACCCAGCGGCTCCAGGAGCTACGGCTCCAGGGCCTGGAGTGGTTCATGGACGCCGAGTTGGAACTCGGCCACCCGCACGGGCTGATCCCGGAGCTGAACCGGCTGACCGCCGGCCACCCGCTGCGCGAGTCCTTCCACCGCCAGCTGATGCTGGCGCTGCACCGCACCGACCAGCGGGCCGAGGCGCTGTCGGTGTACCGGCGGCTGCGGTGCACCCTGATCGAGGAGCTGGGCATCGAGCCGGGGCCCAGCGTGCGGGCCGCGCACCAGGAGGTGCTGCGGGCCGAGACCGGCTCGCCGCACCGCGCCCAGCGGCCGCCGGCCCCGGTGACGTCGGCCGGCACGCCGCCGACCGGCGAGGACGCCGCCGCGGGCACTCCCGACGCGCCGCCGACGGTGGCCGCCGGCGCGGGCCTGCCGCGCGACGTGGCCGGCTTCACCGGGCGCGCGGAGGAGCTGGAGCGGCTGCTCACCGCCTGCCGGGCGGGCAACGCGGACGGCCAGGTGGTCGGCATCCACGCGGTGGACGGGATGCCGGGAGTGGGCAAGAGCGCGCTGGCGATCCACGCCGCGCACCGGCTGGCCGCCGACTTCCCCGACGGGCAGATCTTCCTGCCGCTGCACGCCCACACCCCCGGCACCCCCGCCGTGGAGCCCGCCGACGCGCTCACCGCGCTGCTGCTGACCATCGGCGTCGCGCCCCAGCAGATCCCGCCGGCCCTGGACGCCCGGGCCAACCTGTGGCGCAGCCGGCTGGCCGGGCGGCGGATGCTCCTGCTGCTGGACGACGCCCGCAGCAGCGAGCAGATCCGCCCGCTGATGCCCGGCACCCCCGGCAGCCTGGTGCTGGTCACCAGCCGGCGCCGGCTGCCGGCGCTGGGCGACGCGGTGCCGGTCACCCTCAATGTGCTCTCCCCGCGGGAGGCGGCCGCGCTCTTCACCGCCACCGCGGGCCGGGCCGATCTGGCCCCCGACCAGCCGGCGGTGATCGAGCTGGTCCGGCTCTGCGGCTACCTGCCGCTGGCCATCCACCTGACCGCCGCCCGGCTGCGCCACCGTCCCGCCTGGTCGGTGGACGACCTGGTGCCGGACCTGGCCGCGGCGGCCGGGCGACTGGGCGCGCTGAGCGCCGAGGACGTCTCGGTGGCCGCCGCCTTCGACCTCTCCTACCGGGACCTGACGCCCTGCCAGCGCCGGCTCTTCCGCCGGCTCGGCCTCTACCCGGGCGACGACTTCGACGCCCGGGCGGCCGCCGCACTGGACGACAGCGACCTGCCCGCCACCCGCCGCCTGCTGGAGGAGCTGGAGGACCACCACCTGGTGGACGAGCCGGTGCGCGGCCGCTACCGGATGCACGACCTGATCCGCGAGCACGCCAGGGCGCTGAGCACCGAGGACGACGCGGCGGTGCGGCACGCCGCGGTGACCCGGCTGCTGGACTCCTACCTGGAGATCGCCACCGCGGCCGCGCGGCACCCCGCGGTCCGTCACCTGGCCGGCTCCGGCGGCGTCGAGCCGGCCACCGAGGAGCAGGCCCGGGCCTGGCTGCGCAACGAGCGCGGCAACCTGGGGGCCGCGGTCGAGTATGCGGCCGCCCACGGCCACCCGCAGCACGCGGTGCGGCTGCCGGCCGCGCTGCACGACTTCCTGCGCTCGCAGGGCCAGTGGAGTCAGGCCCGCGTGCTGCACCGGATCGCGCTGGAGGCCGCGCGGCGCACCGGCGACCGGCTCGGCGAGGCCGCGGCGCTCACCCACCTGGGCACCTTCCAGCGGCTGACCGGCGAGCACGAGGCGGGCGCCGAGCACCTGCGCCAGGCGCTGGAGCTGTACCAAGCGCTCGGCGCGCCGAGCGGGCAGGCCGCCGCCCTGATCCAGCTGGGCGCGATGGAGCGCACCTTCGGCGACAACCTCAGGGCCCGGGAGTACTTCGCCCAGGCGCTGGCCCTGGCCCAGGGGGTGGGCGACCGGCCGGGCGAGGCCGAGGCGCTCAGCCAGCTGGGCATTCTGGGCCGGATCACCGGCGAGTACGCCGAGGCCACCGAGCAGGCGACCCGGGCGCTGGCACTCTTCCGCGAGCTGGGCAACCGCACCGGGCAGACCGCCGCGCTCAGCGAGCTCAGCCTGATCCAGCAGCTGACCGGCGACCTGCCCGCCGCCGAGGACAGCCTGCGCGAGGCGCTGGAGCTGTGCCGGGCCCGCGACGACCGGCCCGGCGAGGCCTACGCGCTGGCCAGCCTGGGCTCGCTGCAACAGCTGACCGGCCGGTTCCAGGAGGCCGAGCGCACCCACCGGCAGGCGATGACCCTCTACCAGGGCCTGGGCAACCGGATCGGGCACGCCAACGCGCTGATGGCGCTGGGCGCGGTGCGGCTGGTGACCGGCCAGTACCCGGCGGCCGAGCAGGACCTCCAGCGGGCCAGCCTGATGTACCACGAGCTGGACGAGGCGCGCGGGCGGATGAACACCATCGCCTACCTCGGCGTCCTGCAGCAGGCCACCGGCCGGCACGAGGCGGCCGCCGTGAACCTGCGCCGGGCGCTCGGGCTCTACCAGGAGCAGGGCGACCTGCTGGGCGAGTCCCGGGTGCTCGCCTACCTGGGCGATGCGCTGCTCTCCACCGGCGACCCGGTGGCGGCGGCCCAGCACCTGCGCCGGGCACTGGCGCTGTGCGGGGAGCGCGGCGACCAGGCCGGCCTGGCGGAGGTGCGCAACCTGCTCGGCCGCCTGCTCACCTGGACCGGCGAGCACGAGCAGGCACAGAGCGAGTTCGCCACCGCGCTGCCCCTGGCGCGGACCGCCGGCTCCCCGCTGGAGGAGACCCGCGCGCTGATGGGTCTGGGCACCGGCGATCTGCGGGCCGGGCGGACCACCGAGGGGCTGGCCCGGCTCTGCCAGGCGCTGGCACTGGCCCGCCGCCTCGGCGTGCCGGAGGCGGCCGAGATCGAGGCGACCCTGGCGGACGGCCAACCGGCCGGCGCGGCGGCCGGCTGACCGGCGCCGGACGGCGCTGACCTGCCGTCATCGGGCCGCGACGCCCCCTCAGCCCGCTGGCGCAGCAGCGCTTGCGGGCCCTGCGGTGGCTGTCAGGCTGGAGGTCGGTCGGCGGCGAGGAGAACGCGGTGAGCTATGCCCACTGGTCGATGCGAGTGGTGGCCTATCTGATCGACGTCCTGGCCTGCGGGGCGCCGAACATCATCGCCGGGGTGTTCGACCCCGGCCACCCCGGCATCCAGGCCGGGCTCGGTGTGCTCTCCCTGCTGCTGTTCGCCTACAACCGCTGGTACCTGGCCGGGCGCACCGGCCAGAGCTGGGGCAAGCGTCTGATGGACCTGCGGCTGATCCGGCTGGACGGCACCGAGCCGGTCGGCGTGCTGCGCGCCTTCCTGCGCGATCTGGCCCATCTGCTGGACTCGATCCCCTGCTACATCGGCTGGTTCTGGCCGCTCTGGGACCGCCGGCGCCAGACCTTCGCCGACAAGGTCGCCTCCACCGGGGTCCTCGCCGCGGAGGAGTAGTACGGCCGTCAGGGCAGGCCGTCTAAGCCGCGCCGTGGGCCGGCCCGAGCACCTTGGCGGTGATCTCGGGCGTCCACTCGACGTACTCCACCTCGCTGCCGTCCGCGTGCCGGGCGAACAGGTAGCGGCCGGTGACGCCGGTCAGCTCCTCGGTGAGTTCGACGGCGCCGTGGCTCGCCAGGGTGGCCCGCGCCGCGTCCAGGTCGTCCACCACCACGGTCGCGCTCTGGCCGCGGAACGGGAGCTGCGCCTGCGGCGGGCCGGCGATCAGCAGGAAGTCGCCGACGGTGGCGAGTTCGAGGTCGCCGAAGGCGAAGCGCAGGTCGACCGGGCGGCCGGTCAGCTCGGTGAACAGCGGCAGCGCCAGGTCCAGCTCGGTCGGCCAGAGTCGGGCGTAGGTCTTCAGGACGGCCATCGGGGCTCCCGGGGGTGCGAAGGAGAATGGGCGGGTGAACGCGGCCGACGCTAGGACGGGCGGGCCGGTCCGCGGAAGATCGCACTTTCCGGAAAGAGAGGCACCCGACGGTGACCGAGCAGCTCAGCCCCGGTTCGACGGACCGTTCGAGCCACGAGGAGAACGAGGCAGCCGAGCAGGAGCAGGCGGCCGAGCAGGACGAGGCGGCCGAGCAGGAGCAGGCGCTCGCCCGGGAGGTCTTCGTCGCGCTGGCCACCCGCTGGGCGCCGCTGGTGCTGGAGGCGCTGAACGGCCGCACCCTGCGCTTCACCGAGCTGCTCGGCGAGGTGGCCGGGGTGAGCCACAAGATGCTCACCCAGACGCTGCGGGCGCTGGAGCGCGACGGCATCGTGCGGCGGGTGGTGCACCCCACCGTGCCGCCCCGGGTCGACTACAGCCTCACCCCGACCGGGGCGGAGCTGCTGGCCACAGTGCACGGACTGTGCGGGTGGAGCCGGGTGCACGGTCCGGCCGTCCGGCAGGCCCGGGCACGGTTCGACGCGGCCGCAGCCGCCGCCACGACGTCCGCGACCGGGTCCGGCCCGGGCCGACGGTGACCCGTCGGCGAACTCTCGGCGAACATCCGACAACACCGCACTTGGGCCGCCTGGGCGACCACCGGGAGCGGGTGCGGGGGGCTCGGGGAGGGCGCATAGGGTGCGGGCTAGTTTCGCGCTGATCGAACTTCGCGCTGATCGAACGGAGTCCCCCACGTGTCCAGCCTCTGGCCCGCCGGCCCGCGCCGCGTCCTGGTCGTCGGCATCGACGGCGTCCGCCTCGACCTGCTGCCGGAGCTGCACACTCCGCATCTGGACGCGGTCGCGGCGGCCGGTTTCCTGGCCCCCGTCGAGGTCGACGAGGCCACGCCCACGATGTCCGGACCGTGCTGGGCGACCATCGCCACCGGCGTCACGGTGGCCAAGCACGGCGTCTTCGGCAACCACCTCGGCGGCAACCGGCTGGACGTCTTCCCGGACTTCACCACCCGGCTGGCCGCCGTGCACCGGCGCCGGACCTTCGCGGTCGGCGGCTGGGAGCCGCTCTTCCTGGCCCGCCAGGGCGGTCCGCTGTTCGCCGCCCCCGGCCGGCTCGCCTACATAGCCCCGCTGGCCGACACCCCCGAGGACTGGGAGGTCTGCGACGAGCGGGCCACCGCCGAGGCGGTCACCGTGCTGACCGGCGACGACGACCCGCAGGCGAGCTTCGTCTACCTGGGCGCGGTGGACGAGACCGCGCACTTCCTGGGCTGCGGCCAGGAGTACCGGCGCTCGATCGAGACCGCCGACGCCCGGCTCGGCCGGCTGCTGGCCGCACTGCGGGCCCGGCCCGGCTACGCCGAGGAGGCCTGGACCGTGATCGTGGTCACCGACCACGGCCACGTCGAGCAGGGCGGCCACGGCGGGCGCAGCGCGCTGGAGCGCACCGCCTGGGTGGCCGCCTGCGGTCCGGGCCTGGAGCCCGGCGGCGAGGTGCTGCCGGTGCGCCACGTGGACGTGGCCGCGCACGTCTACGCGGCGCTGGAGATCGTCCCCGACCCGCACTGGACGCTGGACGGCCGGCCGTTCACGCCGGCCGGCACGGCCGAGCCGGTCGCTCCGACTGCCCCGACTGCTCCGGCCGATGCGACCGCTCCGGCCGAGATCACGCCCGTGGCCTCCTGACGGCCTGCCTCAGAGCGCCTTGACCAGCCGCTCGAAGGCGAGGTCGGGGCGCTTGGGCACGCCGAAGCGCTGGTCGCCGTAGGGGAACGGCGAGAGCTCGCCGGTGCGGATGAAGCCCCGCCGCTCGTACCAGGCGATCAGGTCGGCGCGCTGCACGATCACCGTCATCTCCAGCTCGCCCGCACCCCACTCCTCGCGCGCGAACCGCTCGGCCTCGGCCAGCACCGCCCGGCCCACCCCGCCGCCCTGCTGGGCCGGGCGGACCGAGAACATGCCGAAGTAGGCGCCGGCCGGGCGGCGCTCCACCGTGCAGCAGGCGAGCAGCTCGCCGTCGCCGTCCCGCTCGGCCAGCAGCACCCGGGTGTCCGGGCGGGCCAGCGTCTCGGCGATCGCCTCCTCGTCGGTGCGCCGCCCGTCCAGCAGGTCCGCCTCGGTGGTCCAGCCGGCCCGGCTGGCCTCACCCCGGTAGGCGGACTCCACCAGCTCGACCAGGGCGGCTATGTCGCGCTCGGTCGCGGTGCGGAAGACCAGGTCAGCGGCGGTGGACATGCATGTACTCCAAACGGCAGAGGGGCGTCCTGGCATGGTGCCATGACGACACCCCGGACGGGCCATCGGAGCACCGGGTTCGGCCGGCCAGGGGTGAGGATGAGACGGTCCGTGTCCCTCCGGTCACCTGGAGCGCTGAACGTATGCACCCACGCGTCTTCGCCATCGTCACCGCGTTCCTGCTCGGGGCGCTCGGCCTCGGCGCCCTGGCCGTGACCGACTGGGTGCCGACCGCCGGCCCGGGCGGCGGCCGGGTCGCGCCCGCGGTGGCCGGCGCGGTGGTGGCCGCCTCCGCCTCCCCCACCGGGGACCCGGCCGTGTGGACCCGCAGCACGCTGCGCAACAAGCTGATGACCGAGATGGCCGCCACCGACCCCGGCGTGGCGCTGGCCGACCTGGACAAGATCACCAAGGCCAAGCCGTACACCGTCCGGTTCTGCCATCCGATCGCGCACGAGCTGGGCCACACGGCCGTCAAGCGGTACAACTACGACTTCGCCAAGGTGCTCTCGTTCCCGCACGACACCTGCGCCTCCGGGTACCTGCACGGCGCGGTCGAGGAGATGCTGGCGGCCTCCACCGATCCGGCGGCCGACCTGCTCAAGCTCTGCCAGCCGCAGATGACCGGACCGTGCGTGCACGGCACCGGCCACGGCACGATGTTCGTGACCAAGCAGAACGTGGCGGCCGCCCGCGACCTGTGCAGCAAGTACGCCTCGCAGAGCCGGATCATCACCTGCTCCGAGGGCCTGTTCATGCAGCTCTTCGGCCCCGACGAGGAGGACGAGAACGCCAAGGCCAACCTGCCCGCCGACAAGCTGGCGAGCGAGCCGCTCTACCCCTGCCCCGAGCAGCCGGCGCTGTTCCAGTCCGCCTGCTACTTCTACGCGCCGACCTTCTACCTCTCCTCGCACGACTACCCCGACCACCCCGAGGTCTACGCCCAGGCCCTCAAGTGGTGCCTGAACGCCCAGGCCACCGGCGGGGCCGGCGACTGCAGCCGGGGCGTCGGCTCGCGGACCATGAAGTACAACCTGGACCGCGAGGACTGGGTGGGCCAGCAGTGCGCGAGCGCGGCCGACGCCTGGCAGCGCAAGTCCTGCGTGGACGGCATGGTCAGCTACTACACGGTCAACTACACCGACTCCGGTGCGGCGGGCCGGCTCTGCGCCAAGCTGACCACCGAGGAGATCGCCCGGGACTGCCGCTCCTCGGCCCGGCTCTCCGGCTCGCTGGACTGAGCCCGGCCCCCTGCTGGCGGACCCGCTGAGCCGGCCCCTCCCTCTGGCGGCCCCCCGAGCCGAGCGCTCGGGGGGCCGCCGTAGCATCGGCACCATGTCCGAGCTGCCCTTTCGCGAAGCCGCCCGTGCCACCGCCGACCTGGTCGCCGACTACCTGGCGGCGGTGCCGCGGGGCCCGGTCTGGCAGCCGATGGACCCTGCCGCCCGGGCCCGCCTGCTGGACGCCCCGCTGCCGCGCACCGGGCGTCCGCTGACCGAACTGCTGGCGGCCGTGGCCACCGAGGTGATGCCGGCGCCGATGGGCAACGGGCATCCGCGCTTCTTCGGCTGGGTCAACTCCGCACCGGCCCCGGCCGGGGTGCTGGCCACCCTGGCGGCCGCCGCGATGAACCCGAGCTCGGCCGGCGGCGACCATGCGGACGTGCACCTGGAGCGGGCCGTGGTGCGCTGGATAGCCGAGCTGGTGGGCTTCCCGCACGCCCCCGGCGCCGGTCTGCTCACCTCCGGGACCTCGATGGCCACCATCGTCTGCCTGGCCGCCGCGCGCGGCCGGGCCGCCGCCGGGCTCGGCCACGACGTGCGGGCCGAGGGCCTGTCCGGGCTGCCGCCGCTGGTCGGCTACGTCAGCGGCGAGACCCACTCCTGCGTGCGCAAGGCCGCCGAGCTGCTGGGGCTGGGCAGCCGGCAGCTGCGGGTGGTGGCCGCCGATGCCCAGGGGCGGCTGGACGTGGCGGCGCTGCGCGCGGCCGTCGAGGAGGACCGGGCCGCCGGGCGGCTGCCGTTCCTGGTGGCGGCCTCCTGCGGGACGGTCAACACCGGCGCGGTCGACCGCTTCGAGCCGATCGCCGACCTCTGCGCGGAGCAGGACCTGTGGCTGCACATCGACGGCGCGTACGGGGCCTTCGGGGTGCTCGACCCGCAGATCGCGCACCGCTTCGCCGGCCTGGAGCGGGCCGACTCGCTCGCCCTGGACCCGCACAAGTGGCTGGGTGTGCCGGTGGACTGCGGCTGCGCGCTGGTGCGCGACGCCGGGCAGCTGCGCGAGACCTTCAGCCTGGTGCCCTCCTATCTGCGCGACGAGGAGGCCGGCGGGCTCGGCTGGTTCTCCGAGTACGGCACCGAACAGACCCGGCCGTTCCGCTCGCTCAAGGTCTGGGCCACCATCGCGCACCGCGGCCGGGACGGCCTGGCCGCCGACATCGCGCACTGCACCCGGCTGGCCCGCCGGCTGGGCGAGCTGGTCGAGGCGGATCCGGAGCTGGAGCTGCTCGCGCCGGTGGAGACCTCGATCGTGGCCTTCCGGGCCCGCCCGGCCGGCCTGTCGCCGAGCGGGCTGAACACGCTCAACCAGGCGCTGCCGCTCGCGGTGCAGCGGCGCGGCCAGGCCTTCGTCACCGGCACCGTGCTGGCCGGCCGGGAGGCGCTGCGCGCCTGCCTGCTGAACGCCACGACGACGGAGGCGGACCTGGTGGTGCTGCTGGACGAAGTCCGCGCGGCAGTGGTCGAGCTGACGGATCAACAGCTGTCGGATTCGGCGACGAGCTGACGATATGACATCCGGATATGGCGGAAACTCGCGCGGAAACGTCCCGCTACCCAGCGGTAACGGCGCGATTGTCAGAGCGACCCGGTAGACATTTACCGCGCGGTCATAACAGATTCGTGATCGCGAAACACCAGCCCGTCATGGTGGGGAACATGACTCAATCGCCGATTCCTGTCCAGTCCGGCCGACCCGCCGCGAGCTCCACGGTCGAGCGGCCCTCACGACGCAGGCGCCGCCAGGCCGGCGCCGAGCGCTGGCGCCGCTCGACCGTGGAGCTCGCGGCGGTCTTCATCGCGGTGGCCACCGCCGACCTGGTCGCCAACGTGGTGGTGCACGGCCACGACGGCCCGGTGCTGCTGGCCGCCTCGGCCGCGGCGCTGCTCGCCACGGCCGTGTTCCACAGCTGGTGGGCACACCGCCATCCGCACGGACCCCCGGGCCCGGAGCCGCTGGCCGCCGATCCGTCCCCGGGCGAGGCCTCGGCCCGGGGCACCGCCTCACCGGGGGGCACCGCCTCGCTGCCCGACGAGCGGGCGGCCGGGGCGACCACGCTGTGGCGGCTGCGCGCCACCGTCTCGGAGGCGCCCGGCACCCTGGCCACCCTCTGCGCGGCGCTGGCCGAGCTGCGGATCAGCATCATCTCGCTGCAGACCCACCCGCTGCCGGACGCGACCGTGGACGAGTTCCTGCTGCGCGCCCCGCGCTCGCTGCCGCGCTCGGTCCTCACCGAGGCGGTGGCCCGCGCCGGCGGCCGGGAGATCTGGACCGAGCCGGCCGACGCCCACGATCTCGTCGATCTGCCGACCCAGATGCTGGCCCTGGCGACCAGGACGGCGCTGGACGCCGCCGAGCTGCCGGTCGCGCTGCGCCAGCTGTTCGGGCAGATCACCATCCGGCAGACCCCGGCCAAGGGCGGCCAGCCGGCCGCGCCGAGCGTGGCGGGCCCGCTGATGCGGCTGGCCGCGCCGGCCGGCGGGCTGATCGAGCTCTCCCGCCCGCACCTGCCGTTCACGCCCACCGAGTTCGCCAGGGCCAAGGCGCTGGTCGAGCTGGACGCACGGCTCGGGGCCCGGGTGCCCAAGGTCGAGGACCACCTCAGCATGTCGGCCGGCACCGACCTGACGGTGCGTCGCGCCACCCCGGACGACAAGGCCGCCGCGCTCGCCATGCACCGGCGCTGCTCACCGGCGACCCTGCGCCGGCGCTACCACGGACCGGTCACCGACGCCGACCGCTACCTGAACCACCTGCTCGACCCGCGGCACGGCCAGATGCTGACCGTGCAGGCCCCGGACGGCAGCCTGGTGGCGCTGGCCCACCTGATGTGGGACGACGACAGCGCGGAGCTGGCGGTGCTGGTCGAGGACCAGTGGCAGCGCCAGGGCCTGGGCCTGGACCTGCTGCGCCGGATGGCGGCGCTGGCCGCCGAGGCGGGGGTCGCCACCGTCTACGCGGTCACCCAGGCCGGCAACACCGCGCTGATCGGCGCGATGCAGCGGCTCGCGCTCCCGCTGGACTACCAGGTCTCGGACGGCACCCTGGTGATCACCGCCCACCTGGCGGGGGCGGCGCAGCAGCTGCCGAGCCCGTGGCCCGCGGCGCCCGGGCACTGACCGGCCGGGCACTGACCAGCCAGGCACTGACCAGCCGGGCACCGACCGACCGGGCGCGGGCCCGAGGAGGCTGGAAAGCAGGCGGCGGACGGCGTTTGCGCCGGTCGAAGGCCCGTCAGGAGCCGGACCTCGCAGGTCTTGATAGGCCCCGTGGCTGGGTCCGCTCCCGAGGAGCCGTTAGGCTGACTCCGTCCCCACCGCCCTGGGGCCCGTACAAGGTCAGAGGGGGGTCGTCAGCCAAGAGGAGGAACCCCTGAGCATGTCAGGCACCGGATCGGAGGCCGCGACCACCGGCGCGCGCGACTCCTCACTGCCCGCCCGCTCCAAGCTCGCCGTGACCGCGGGCAAGATGGCTGGCGCCGTCTCCCGCGCGGCCGGCCGCGGCAGCGGTTCGGTGATCGGCGGCAAGGTCGCCCTCAAGCTGGACCCTGACCTGCTGGCCCGCCTCGCGGACCACCTGGACGTGGTACTGGTCTCCGCCACCAACGGCAAGACCACCACCACCCGACTGATCGCCGAGGCGCTGCGCGCCGCGGGCCCGGTCGTCTCCAACGCGCTGGGCGCCAACATGCCCGCCGGCATCACCGCCGCCCTGGCCGGCGGCTCGGACGCCCGCTACGGCGTGATCGAGGTCGACGAGAAGTACCTGGCGGGCGTCGCCAGGGACACCAGCCCCAAGGCCATAGCGCTGCTGAACCTCTCGCGCGACCAGCTGGACCGCGCCGCGGAGACCCGGATGCTGGCCGAGAAGTGGCGCGAGGGCCTGCAGGGCACCGAGGCCGTGATCATCGCCAACGCGGACGACCCGCTGGTGACCTGGGCCGCCTCCTCCTGCCAGCGGGTGGTCTGGGTGGCCGCCGGGCAGGCCTGGAAGGAGGACGCCTGGTCCTGCCCGTCCTGCGGTGGCGTGATGCAGCGCCCCGGCGACGACTGGTACTGCCAGGAGTGCGGCTTCCGCCGCCCGCAGCCGCACTGGGCGCTGCAGGGCAGCCACGTGATCGACCCGAACGGTGCCGCCTGGCCGATCCAGCTCCAGCTGCCCGGACGCGCCAACCTGGCCAACGCCACCAGTTCGGCGGCCGTGGCCGCGGTCTTCGGCGTGCCGCCGCAGACCGCGCTGGAGCGGATGCAGTCGGTGGCCGCCGTGGCCGGCCGCTACGACGTGGTCAACTACCAGGGCCGCGACGTACGCCTGCTGCTCGCCAAGAACCCCGCGGGCTGGCTGGAGACCTTCTCGCTGATCGACGGCCCGCCGGCGCCGGTGATCCTCTCGGTGAACGCGATGGACGCGGACGGCACCGACACCTCCTGGCTGTGGGACGTGGACTACGAGCGGCTGCACGGCCACCCGGTCTTCGTGATGGGCCAGCGCCGGCTCGACCTCGCCGTCCGCCTGGAGGTGGCCGGCCTGCAGTTCCACGTGGTCGAGTCGCTGGAGGAGGCGGTCCGGATGGCGCCGCCCGGGCGGATCGAGGCGATCGCCAACTACACGGCGTTCCAGCAGCTGCGCAAGGCGGTGGCCGGCTCGTGAGCACCCCGCCGCAGTACCCCGGCCAGCAGCAGCCCGGGCACCAGCCGCAGCACCCCGGCCAGCAGCCGCAGCAGCAGCCCGGGTACCCGCAGCACCCCGGGCAGCCGCAGCACCCCGGATACCCGGGGCAGCCGGGTCCGGGGCAGCATCCGGGTCAGCCGGGGCAGCACGGGCAGGGGCAGCAGCCCGGTTACCCGCCGGTCCAGCCGCAGCACCCCGGGCAGCCGCAGCAGCCCCAGCACCCGGGATATCCGGGTCAGCCGGGGCAGCCGCACCCCGGGCAGGCACCGCAGCCGGGCTACCCGGGGCAGGGGCAGCAGCCCGCGCCCGGTTACCCGCCGGCCGGGCAGCCCCCGCACCCCGGGCAGCCGCAGCAGCCGGGGTACCCGCAGCCCGGTGGGCAGCAGCAGGCCGGCCACCAGCCGCAGCCCGGGTATCCCGCCCAGCAGCAGCCGGGCCACCCCGCGCCGCAGGCCGGGCAGCCGCAGCCCGCCCAGCAACACTATGGAAGGCCTTCGAGGATGAGCGACAGCAGCCTGCGGCTGGTCTGGGTCTACCCGGACCTGCTCAGCACCTACGGCGACCGCGGCAACGCGCTGGTCGTCGAGCGCCGGGCCCGCCAGCGCGGGCTGAACGTCGAGCGCATCGACGTCCGCTCCGACCAGCCGATCCCGACCAGCGGGGACATCTACCTGCTGGGCGGCGGCGAGGACCGCCCGCAGCGGCTGGCGTCCGAGCGGCTGCGCCAGGACCCCGGGCTGCCGCGCGCGGTGGACAACGGCGCGATCGTCTTCGCGGTCTGCGCGGGCTACCAGATCCTGGGCCACGAGTTCATCAACGACCTGGGCCAGCGTGACGCGGGCCTGGGCCTGCTGGACGTCTGGTCCACCCGGGGCGAGGGCGCCCGCAGCGTCGGCGACGTGCTGGCCGAGCCGGACCAGCGGCTGGGCCTGCCCACCCTGACCGGCTTCGAGAACCACCAGGGCGTCACGCACCTGGGCCAGGGCGTCAGCCCGCTGGCGCAGGTCACCGCCGGCGGTGGCAACGGCGACGGGAACGGCACCGAGGGCGCCTGGCGGGACACCGTCTTCGGCACCTACCTGCACGGTCCCGTGATGGCCCGCAACCCCGCGGTCGCGGACCTGCTGATCAAGCTGGCACTGGACGTCAACGCGCTCCCGCCGGCCGACACCACCTGGTACGACGCGCTGCGGGCCGAGCGGATCGCCGCCACCCGCCAGCCGGCCTGAGTACCGCTCCGCTGTACCGTCCCTCGCCCCGCCGACCGCCCGTCGGCTGGGCGAGGTGAACGTTTCCGGGCCGCCGGGTGTCCAGCATCCGGCGAACCGAGCTTCCGCGTCGCGAAATTGCGACAATGAGCATGGTCGGATGCAACCCTCCTCGGCAACCGGCTGCACACCTGCACGAGCGCGCCGACGACGCCGCCCCCGTGCCTGCTCCCGCCCGGCCGGAGGTGGGGGCCGCTATGATCAGTTTCGGGGCACTATGTCCGATTCTGACCCCGCCCTTCCCACAAGGTGGTAGTCCGGCCGCCCGGTTCTTCCCCCCAGCCTCACGGCTGGGAGGTGCCCCCAGGAGTTGCGAGAGACATGCGTATTGGTGTGCTGACCAGCGGCGGCGACTGCCCCGGCCTGAACGCGGTGATCCGCTCCGTGGTCCACCGGGGGGTGGTCGACCACGGCGACGAGATCATCGGTTTCCAGGACGGGTGGCGTGGCCTCCTCGAAGGCGTCCACCGCCCGCTGACCCTGGACTCGGTCAGCGGCATCCTCGCCCAGGGCGGCACGATCCTGGGCTCCTCCCGCGTCCAGCCCAGCCACCTGCGCGACGGCGTGGAGCGGGCCAAGCGCTACTGCGCGGACCTCGGGATCGACGCGGTGATCCCGATCGGCGGCGAGGGCACGCTGAAGGCGGCCAAGCTGATGAGCGACGCCGGCCTGCCGGTGATCGGCGTCCCCAAGACCATCGACAACGACATCGCCTGCACCGATGTCACCTTCGGCTTCGACACCGCCGTCTCGGTGGCCACCGAGGCGCTGGACCGCCTCAAGACCACCGCCGAGTCGCACCAGCGCGTGATGGTGGTCGAGGTGATGGGCCGGCACACCGGCTGGATCGCGCTCAACGCGGGCATGGCGGCCGGCGCGCACGCCATCGTGGTGCCGGAACGCCCGTTCCACATCGACAAGTTGACCGAGGTCGTGCGCGAACGCTTCGAGCGGGGCAAGAAGTTCGCCATCGTGGTCTGCGCCGAGGGCGCCAAGCCCGAGCCCGGCACCATGCACTGGGAAGAGGGCAGCAAGGACATCTACGGCCACGAGCGGTTCACCGGCATCGCCACCCAGCTCTCCGGCGAGCTGGAGCACCGGCTGGGCAAGGAGGCCCGCCCGGTGATCCTCGGCCACACCCAGCGCGGCGGCACCCCCACAGCGTACGACCGGGTGCTCGCCACCCGGTTCGGCTGGCACGCGGTGGAGGCCGCGCACAAGGGCGCCTTCGGCCACATCACCGCGCTGCACGGCACCCAGATCAACCTGGTGCCGCTGGCCGAGGCGGTCGCGGACCTGAAGACCGTACCGGCGGAGCGCTACGTCGAGGCCGAGATGGTCATCTGACGATCCATCGGCTTTGTGGAAGGCCCCCGTTGATGCCCCGCCGCCCCGGCGGGGCATCAACGTTTTGCGGCTTTCCCCCGATTACGGTGGCCGGACCAACGAGAACAGGCTCGTCCCCCGGCGTTCAGAGAGGAGGATCTCCGTTGTCGGCGAGCGATGGCCACCCGCACGAGGCCCCACCGTCCGAGTTGCGGGTCGACGCACGGCGCAACCAGCAGCGGATCCTGCTCGCGGCCGCGCGGCTGCTGGCCGACGACCCGGCGGTGAGCATCCAGCGGATCGCCGACGAGGCCCAGGTGGCCCGCCCCACGGTGTACCGGCGCTATCCGACCCGCGAGGCGCTGGTCGAGGCGATCCGGGGCGAGGCCGTCGGCGAGTTCAGCCGCTCGCTGGAGCAGGCGAACTCGGCGATCGGCGGCGCCGCCGAGGCCATCGGCCTGCTGGTCCGCTCGCTCGCGGAGCTCGGCGCCAAGTACCCGATCCTGTTCCAGGGCACCGACACCGCGCACCGGGCGGCCACGGCGACGCCCGGGGAGCAGGAGGAGCAGGAGGAGCAAGCGGAGCAGGAGGAGCAGGAGGAGCAGGAGGAGCGGCGGCGGACCGACACCACCGCCGTCGTCGAGCGGTTCAACGCCCTGATCCTGCGCGGCCAGCGCGAGGGCACGGTGCGCACCGACCTCGCCCCGGAGATCCTGCGGCACTCCGTCCTGGGGGCTCTCTCCGCCTCACTGAGGCTGACCCGCACCGACCCTCCCGGTACCGGGCTGACCGCCCCGGAAGTCGGCGCCCAGATCGCCACCCTGCTCGTGGAGGGCCTGCGGCCACCGAGGTAGCGGGGGTACACGGGAACGCCCGCCGGTGCACCGGCCAGGGGGTGCCCGCAGGGCGCAGGTGGGGCGCCCGTAGTCTGGATCCCGACAAAAATACGGACGAACCGGACCTGAGGCGGCGCCAGCCGGCCGCGGGGCACGAAGGAAAGCGGGACCGCCGATGGACGGTATGACAGGGATGCACCACCACATGGAGCTCGGGCCGTTCTCGCTCCACGCGGTGCTCACCTGGTCGCCCGACTGGCCGTTCCTGCTCGGCAGCCTGGTGGCGTTCGGCCTGTACCTGACCGGGGTGGTCCGGCTGGTCCGGCGCGGCGACAAGTGGCCGATCGGGCGGCTGGTGGCCTTCACCTTCGGTGTGCTGACCATCGTCGCGATCACCTGCTCGGGGCTGAACGACTACGGCATGGCGCTGTTCAGCGCGCACATGATCCAGCACATGGTGCTCAGCATGCTGTCGCCGATCCTGCTGCTGCTCGGCGCGCCGATCACGCTCGCGCTGCGCGCGCTGCGCCCGGCGGGCAAGGGGCGGCCGCGCGGGGCGCGTGAGCTGCTGGTGGCGCTGCTGCACAGCCGGTACGTCCGGGTGATCTCGCACCCGGCCTTCACCATCCCGCTCTTCATCGCGAGCCTGTACGGGCTCTACTTCACCCCGCTCTTCGACACCCTGATGCAGTCGCGGATCGGGCACCTGGGGATGATGCTCCACTTCCTCGGGGTCGGCCTGCTCTTCTTCTGGCCGATCATGGGCGTGGACCCGGGCCCGCACCGGCCCGGCCATGTGATGCGGATCATCGAGCTGTTCATGGGCATGCCGTTCCACGCCTTCTTCGGTGTCGCTGTGATGATGGCCACCACCCCGCTGGTGACCACCTTCAACTCGGCCATGGCGCCGCCCGGCACCGACCTGATGGCGGACCAGAAGCTGGCCGGCGGGATCACCTGGGCCTTCGGCGAGATCCCGACCGCCGTGGTGCTGATCGCGCTGGTGTTCCAGTGGGCCAAGTCCGAGCAGCGCCAGGCCACCCGCAAGGACCGGGCGGCCGAGCGGGACGGTGACGCCGAGTTGGTGGCCTACAACGCCTACCTGGCCTCGCTCGACAAGCGCGGCAACCGGCCGGCCCAGGCGGGCTGACCGCGGCAGAAGAACCTCGGAACCCCGTGCGCCCCGGTGGCGGACGGGGTTCCGTGCTGTCCGGCCGGCAGCGGGCCGCTGCCCTTGGTGGCAGGCTGGAAGGGGCTGGCAGGTGGTGATCGCAGATGACGGTCTTCTACGGCGGCAGGCAGCACGGGCGGACCTTCCGGGACCGGGCCGAGGCCGGACGGCTGCTCGCCGAGCGGGTGCGGGCCTGGGGCGCGGACGACCCGATCGTGGTCGGGCTGCCCAGGGGCGGGGTGCCGGTGGCCTACCAGGTGGCCACAGCGCTCGGCGCGCCGCTCGACATCCTGGTGGTCCGCAAGATCGGCGCGCCCGGACAGCCGGAGCTGGCCCTGGGCGCGGTCGGTGAGGGCGGCATCCGGCTCTTCAACCACGACATCATCGCGGCCCTGGGGATCGGCCCCGCCCGCCTGGAGCACCTGGCCGAGGCGACCGCCGCCGAGGTCGCCGAGCGCACCGAGTCGCTGCGCGGGCCGCTGCCGCCGCTGGACCCGGCCGGGCGGGCGGTCGTGGTGGTGGACGACGGGATCGCCACCGGCGCCACGGTCCGCGCGGCGCTCGCGGTGCTGCGCCGCCGGGAGGTGAGCGAGTTGCTGCTCGCGGTGCCGGTGACCGCGCCCGAGGCCTTGCGGCTGCTCGGGCCGCTGGTGGACGACCTGGTCTGCCTGACCGCGCCGCCCTCGTTCCAGGCGGTCGGCCAGTTCTACCAGGACTTCGACCAGACCAGTGACGATGAGGTCCGCCGACTGCTGGAGCTGGCGTCCGGTAACGCCGCGTAGCGACACGGGTGAGGCCTGCGGTTGTGGAGCGCGCACACCGGTGTTTGAGTCTAAGACGGTCGCAGTCGGCGGCCCTGCACGCGGGCCACGGGCCGCGCGCGGTCCGCGCTGGTACCGCGGAGCACCGGTACCGCGCACGGCAAGGAGGTCTTTCCCCATGTCCGAGTCAGCGGTCCCACACACCACGAACAACGCGGGCGTCCCGGTCGAGAGCGACGCCGACTCCCTCACCGCGGGCCCGGTGGGCCCGATCCTGCTCCACGACCATTACCTGATCGAGAAGATGGCCCAGTTCAACCGCGAACGGGTCCCCGAGCGAGTGGTGCACGCCAAGGGCGGCGGCGCCTACGGCGTCTTCCAGGTGACCAACGACGTCAGCCGGTACACCAAGGCCGACCTGTTCCAGCCCGGCAAGAAGACCGAGCTGCTGATCCGGTTCTCGACGGTCGCCGGCGAACTGGGCACCCCGGACTCCTGGCGCGACCCGCGCGGCTTCGCGGTGAAGTTCTACACCGAACAGGGGAACTACGACCTGGTCGGGAACAACACGCCGATCTTCTTCGTCCGCGACCCGATGAAGTTCCAGGACTTCATCCGCTCGCAGAAGCGCCGTCCGGACACCCACCTGCGCGACAACGACATGCAGTGGGACTTCTGGACGCTCAGCCCCGAGTCCGCGCACATGGTCACCTGGCTGATGGGCGACCGGGGCATCCCGAAGACCTGGCGGCACATGAACGGCTACGGCTCGCACACCTTCCTGTGGGCCAACGCGGGCGGCGAGAGGTTCTGGATCAAGTACCACTTCAAGACCGACCAGGGCATCGACTTCCTCACCCAGGAGGAGGCCGACCTGCTGGCCGGGCGGGACCCGGACGCGCACCTGCGCGACCTGTACGACGCGATCGAGCGCGGCGAGCACCCGTCCTGGACGCTGCACGTGCAGGTGATGCCGTTCGACGAGGCGTGGAACTACCGCTTCAACCCCTTCGACCTGACCAAGGTGTGGCCGCACAGCGACTACCCGCTGATCGAGGTCGGGCGGATGACGCTCAACCGCAACCCGGAGAACTACCACGTCCACATCGAGCAGGCCGCCTTCGAGCCGTCCAACCTGGTGCCGGGCATCGGCGTCTCGCCGGACAAGATGCTGCTCGGGCGGATCTTCTCCTACCCCGACACCCACCGGTACCGGATCGGTCCCAACTACGCGCAGCTGCCGCCGAACCGGGCGCACGTGCCGGTGCACTCCTACGCCAAGGACGGGCAGATGCGCTTCGACGCCTCGCGCGCCGAGACGCCGTACGCACCGAACTCCTACGGCGGGCCGGCCGCGGACCCCTCGATCTGGGGCGAGCCGCTGGGCTGGGAGGTGGCCGGGAAGATGTTGCGGGAGGCGTACCCGCCGCACGCCGAGGACGACGACTGGGGCCAGGCGGGCACCATGGTGCGCCAGGTGCTGGACGACGCGGCGCGTGAGCGGCTGGTGTCGAACGTGGCCGGGCACCTGCTGAAGGGGGTGTCGGAGCCGGTGCTGGAGCGGGCGTTGCAGTACTGGCGTCATATCGACAAGTCGCTCGGTGACCGGATCACGGCGGCGGTGCGCAAGTAGCGGCCCTCCGGCAGGCGGCGCCCGTTCCGGCCGGCCGGGACGGGCGCTGCGCCGTGCTGCGCCGTGCCGTGCCGTGCCGTGCTGTGCTGTGCTGTGCTGTGCTGCGATCCTCGGGCAACCGCCGGACGTTCCGGGGCGAAAGCGGGTACGGTCTGACGCACAGTCATATGGTCCTTCCGGGGGGGTGCGGTGACCGGTATAGAGATCGCGGTCGGGTACGTGTTCGCGTGGGTGATCCGCAAGAGCAAGCGGGTGGCCGGCCGGGCCGACGGCGAGGTTGACCGCACGCTCGACACCGCGATGGACCGGCTCCACGACCTGGTCAGCGCCCGGCTGGGCGAGGACCCCGCGCTCAGGAGGCTGACCGAGGAAGCCGAGGCCGGAGCGGACGAGCCCAGTGACCGTACCCGGCGACGGGTCCACGACGCGCTGGAGGAGGCCGCCGAGCAGGATCCCGGCTTCGCCGAGGCCCTGAACCACGCGGTGAAGGAGCTGCAAGGCCTGTCCCGCCAGGCCGGCGGCACCTCGGCCGGGGACGCCGGTGTGGCCGTCGGCGGCAATGTGGAGATCCGCGCCGACCGCGGGTCCGTGGCCGGCTGGAACGTGGACCTGCGGGACGTGACCCTGGGAAACCCTCCGCCGCCGGGTCCGCACCGAGGCTGAGCGGATCCGGCGCACCCCCGGCCCCGCCGCCCGTCGACGGGCACACCACCTTGGCCGACGGGCACACCACCCTCGTCGCCGACCACGGCAGCATCGCCGTCAACCACGCCGGACAGGTCCATTTCCAGGCTGCTGCCCGCTCCCGGGCCGCGTGGCCGCACCAGGTCGGCCGGATCCCGCGCCCCGCCCAGTCCTTCCAGCGCCGGGACCTCGTCGACCAGCTGCTGACCGCGGTCGAGGAGGACGGCAGCGCGGTGCCGGGCCACGTGCTGACCGGGACCGGCGGGGTGGGCAAGACCCAGCTGGCCGCCGACTGCGCCCGCGCCATGTCGCGCAGCGGCGCGGTGGACGTGCTGGTGTGGATCGGCGCGAGCACCCGACCGGCCATCGTCTCCCGCTACGCCCAGGCCGCCGAGGAGGTGCTGGCCGCCGACCCCGGTGACCCGGAGCGGGCCGCCGAGACGTTCCTGAGCTGGCTGGAACCCAAAGCCGGTCAGGAGCGGTGCCGGTGGCTGGTGGTCCTCGACGACGTGGCCGATCCGGCCGACCTGCGCGGGCTGTGGCCGCCCGAGAGCCCGGACGGACGCGTCCTGGTCACCACCCGCAGCCGCGAGGCCGCCCTGGTCGGACCGGGCCGACGCCTGGTGAACGTGGGCCTGTTCAGCTCGGACGAGGCGGTCGCCTACCTCGGCTCCGCGCTGGCCGTGCACGGACTGCACGAACCCGCCGACCAACTCAGGGGCCTCGCCGCGGAGCTGGGACAGCTGCCCCTCGCGCTGGCCCAGGCCGCCGCCCACCTCGTCAACGCCGGACTCGGCTGCGCCGACTACCGCCGGCTGCTGGCCGACCAGGTCAGGAAGCTGGCCGAGCTGCTGCCCGAGCCCGGCTCACTGCCCGACGACCATGCGGCCACCGTGGCCGCCGCCTGGTCGCTGTCCATCGAGCGCGCCGACCGGCTCGGCCCAGTGGGCCTGGCCCGTCCGATGCTCCAGCTCACCTCGCTGCTGGACCCCAACGGCATCCCCGGCGGCGCCCTGACCGGTGGACCCGCGCTGTCCTTCCTCACCGCCCACCGCACCGCCGGCGCAGGGGATCAGGCCCCGGTGACGATCGACGAGGCGACCGGCGCGCTGCGGATTCTCCACCGGCTCAGCCTGATCGACCACACCCCCGGCGTCCCCCACCAGGCCGTGCGCGTCCACCAGCTCATCCAGCGCGCCACCCGCGACGCCCTCCCCGCCGACCGACGCGAGCACCTCGCGCGCACGGGCGCCGACGCCCTGGCCGCCGCATGGCCCGAGGTCGAACGCGACACCGACCTCGCCCAGGCCCTGCGCGCCAACACCGCCGCGCTCGGCGCCGCCCTCACCGGCCACGCCGAAGACGCCCTGTACCGGCCCGACACCCATGCCGTGCTCTACCGAGCCGGTCGAAGCCTCGGCGAATCCGGCCAGGCCGCCACCGCACGCGAGCATTTCCGGCACCTCGCAGCCGAAACCGGGCGCCGCCTCGGCCCGGACCACCCCGACACCCTCAGCAGCCGGCACCACCTCGCCTGGTGGCGGGGCCACGCGGGGGACGCGGCCGGCGCCGCCACCGCCGCCGAGGAACTGCTCGCCGACCGGCGGCGGGTGCTCGGACCGGACGCCCCCGACACCCTCACCACCCGGAGCGTCCTCGCCTGGTGGCGGGGGCACTCGGGGGATGCGGCAGGCGCCGCCACCGCGACGGAGGAGCTCCTGGCCGACCGGCGGCGGGTGCTCGGAGCGGACCACCCCGACACCCTCACCGCCCGGGACAGCCTGGCCTTCTGGCGGGGCCAGGCGGGAGACGTGGCCGGCGCCGCCACGGCCGCCGAACAGCTGCTCACCGACCGGCTACGGGTCCAGGGGCCCGAACACCCCGCCACCCTGATCACCCGGCACAACCTCGCCTGGTGGCGCGGCCAGGCGGGGGACGCGGCCGGCGCCGCCACCGCCGCCGAACAGCTGCTCACCGACCGCCTGCGGATCCTCGGACCGGACCACCCCGCCACCCTCACCACCCGGGAGAACCTCGCCAGGTGGCGAGGACAGGCCGGGGACGTGGCCGGCGCCATCACCGCCGCCGAGGAACTGCTCGTCGACCAACGACGGGTACTCGGACCGGACCACCCCGCCACCCTCACCACCCGGCACAACCTCGCCTTCTGGCGGGGCCAGGCGGGAGACGTGGCCGGCGCCGCCACCGCCACCGAGGAGTTGCTGCCCGACCGCCTGCGGATCCAGGGCCCGGACCACCCCGAGACCCTCAGCACCCGGGACAACCTCGCCCGCTGGCGAGGGCAGGCCGG